>NZ_OBMP01000002.1:0-658958 GCF_900217725.1 Rhodobacter sp. JA431 | reverse complement strand
AGAATGCCCTCTTCGCGGGCCACGATGCCGGCGCCGAAAACTGGGCCGTCATCGCCTCGCTGATCGAGACCTGCAAAATGAACGGCGTCGATCCCAACGCATGGCTCTCATCCACGCTTACCGCCATCGTCAAAGGTCACAAGCAAAGCCTGATCGATGATCTGCTCCCGTGGAATTATCCAGCCAACGTGTGATCGGGACACCGCTTACCGAATGGCAAGCCGTAATGGGGAAATCTAGCCATATAATTTTAGCTGTGTTAGCTAACTATTTGCCGCACGAACAGTTGGCCCCAACCCTGCATGAAAGCGGGCGGAGAGATGGACTTTGTGCAACAAATCTGTGCGGTTGGCCGCCACTTTGCCTTAGTCGCGCAAAGCGAGTTCCTGCACCTTCGCCATCGGCTGCCAAAGGTATTCCAACACGGTGCGTTTGCCCGAAAGAATGTCGATTGTGGCGGTCATGCCGGGCAGGAAGGTAACGGGCTTTTCATTGACCAATAGCTCGCCCTCAATCGCCACATCCACCAGATAATAGCTTTGCCCGCCTGCTTGTTCATCGACCATCGCATCGGGGCTGATCCGCGTGAGACGGCCATCGACAGCGCCATATTTGGCTGAATCATAGGCTGAAAAGCGAATCCGCACTTGGTCATCGACACGCAGGCTTGAGATGTCTTTGGGCTCAATGCGCCCTTCCACAATCAGCCCTTCGCCGGTGGGCACCATCTCCAGCAACACATCGCCGCGATTGACGTAGCCGCCGGGTGTGCGGAAGTTGAGCCGGTTCACGATCCCATCCATCGGCGCGGTGACGACGGTGCGGCTTACCCGTTCGCGCAGTTGCGGCAGCGCTTCTTCCAACTCTGACCGCTCGGCCATCACTTTGGTGAGTTCGTCAATCGCCTGAAGCCGATAGCTTTCCCGGGCATGCGCGGTTTCACTGTCGATTTCATTGATGCCGGATTGGGCTTGTGCAATCGCCACTTTCGCGCGGTCATGTTCGCCGCGCGCGCGTTCCAATTCGCGCTGCAATTCCAGCAGCCGCGTCGCAGGGGCAATTTTCTCGCGCACCAGCGGCTCCACCACGGTGATTTCTTCTTCCAAAAGCGCCATCGTGCGCGCCATCGCCTCTACCGTCGCTTCAGCGGATTGGCGGTCTTGCACACGTTGAGCGCGGCGTTGTTCGAGCACTGCGATTTGGCCCGCTAAATCGGTCTGGCGGGCGCGAAACAGGCTTTCTTCGCTTTGTGCGACCTCTGGGGAACGGGCGGCCAGATCCGGGGCGACGCTATAGGCTGTTTCGTTCAGTTCCGCCTTCAGCCGGGCCTCGCGCAGCGACAGCGCCGCCTCGCGTTGGCGCGCTTGGTTGAATTCGCTTTCGGCCTCAACCGGATCAAGCTCAAAGAGCAATTCGCCCTTTTGCACGGCAGAGTTCTCCGTAACATAGCGGCGCAAAATCACCCCGGCTTCTGCGGCCTGCACAAGCTGGTTTTGCGCGGCAGAGACCACGCGGCCCGTGCCCCGGGTGACATTGTCGAGTTCGGCAAATTTGGCCCATGTCAGAAGCGCCACGATCAACACGAGGACCACTGCCAAGATCGCCGAGCCGCCAAAGCCCTCGCGCCCCGCCATTTGCCGCGACAGTGTTTTGAAATCAGCCTGAGACATGGTGCCTCCTAACGCTGCGCGGCGCGCAGCTTATCGGGGGTGGTGTCGGCGATCACCGCCCCCTGATCGATCACCAACACCCGGTCCACCATATCAAAGAGGCTGTTGCGATGCGTCGCGGCCACCACCGTGCGCCCCGCCGCCCAACCGGCCAGCCGCTCCAGAACCACGCTTTCGGTGGCGCGGTCCATCGCGCTCGTGGGCTCATCGAGCAGCAACATATTGGGGTTATGGAGAAGGGCGCGGGCAAGGTTGATGGATTGGCGCTGCCCGCCCGAGAGCCCCTCGCCACGCTCTTTCACCGCCATGTCATATCCCTGCGGATGGCGTCCGACGAAATCATCGACCCCGGCCACTTTGGCGACCTGCAAAAGATGGGCGTCGTCATATTCGTAAAAGCCCATTTGCAGGTTTTCCTTGAGCGTGCCGGAAAAGAGCCAGCTGTCTTGCAGCATCACGCCAAGATTGCGGCGCAGGTCCGACCGGTCGATCTGGCGCAGATCAACGCCATCAATCAAGACAGAGCCCTCTGTCGGCTCCACTAGCCCCGCAAGCAGTCGTAAAAGCGTGGATTTGCCAGAGCCCATGCGGCCCACCAAAGCAAGCTTTTGCCCGGCTGGGATCTTTAGGCTCAGATCGCGCAGGATGGGGGCTTTTGTGCCGGGGAAAGTATAGCTCACCCCACGCAGCTCAATCTCGCCGCGCAAGACCGGGCGGCTGAGCCGGGGGGTGGCCGATGCCTCGGGCGTCTCACTTTCGGCCATGAAGGCCGACAGCGAGCGATAGGCTTGCCGCGCCGCATTGGCGCGCGACAGAGCGGCGGCCAATTGCGAAAGCGGCGCCAAAGCCCGCCCGCCAAGGATCACGGCGGCAATCATCGCCCCCATCGTGATGCTGCCTTCTTGGATCAGGAAAACGCCAAAGAAGATGGTCGCCACCTGCGCGAGTTGCTGGGTCGAGCCCGCCGAGTTGATCGCCAGTTGCGACAGCATCCGGTTGCGAAAGCCCAGATCGGATTGGGCGTCGACCGCTTCTTCAAACCGGCGCCGCATCAGCCGCCCCGAGCCTGTCGCCTGCACCGTTTCCAGCCCGTTGAGCGTTTCGACAAGCACCGCTTGTTTTGACATGGCGCTGGTCATCGTGCCTTCAGAGATGCGCGCCAAGAAAGGTTGCAGCACCAGCCCAACGCCAATGACGACCGGAACGGCGACGAAGTGCACCAGCGCCAAGGGGCCAGCGATCATCCAGATCACCCAGATGAAAAAGAAGATGAAAGGCAGATCGACCACCGCCAAAAGCGTGGCCGAGGTGAAAAACTCGCGCAAAGTGTCGAATTCGCGCACGATACTGGCCATCGCACCCGAGTTGCGCACCCGTGTATCGAGCCGCATCGACAAGATCCGCTCGAAGATTTGCCGTGACACGCTCAGATCGGCGCGCTTGGAGGCATGATCGACAAACTGCCCGCGGAGCGTCTTGATAATAAAGTCAAAAGACAGCGCGATCAGCACGCCGATGGTGAGCGCGATCAGGGATTCTGTGGCGGCATTTGGCACGACCCGGTCATAGACGACCATCGTGAAAAGCGAGACGGAGAGACCAAGGAAGTTGGTCACCATCGCCGCAATGATCACTTGCGCATAAAGCCAGCGGCTTTGTTTGAGCGCGCCCCAAAACCAGTCGCCATTGCGTTGTGGCGAGGCGCTGCCTTTGCGAGACAACAGGAAATAGGGGGAGAGCAGGCTGCGCCAGAGGTCTGCGGGCAGCACCTCTTCGGTGGTTTCTCCCTCGAACCGGATCACGCGCGCGCTGCCATCTTTTTCAATCGACACGATCAGCACCGCATGTTGCGCGGCGTCAAAGCCAATCGCCGGGCAATGACCGGGGCGCAGATCGGCAGGGGGCATTTCGCCAAAGCTTGCGTCGTGGCCCAGATGTGCCAGCGCGGAAACGGCGGCGCGTGGGTCAAACCGCTCGCCCACAAGGTCTGGCAGATCGCGCACTGCACCCTCGGAAAAGGCTTTTCCCGACAGCGCGAGCAGCTTTTGCACGGCCAAGATCAGCGTTTTTTCCGCCATCGGGTCTGAGGTTCCCGCGCTTTGCGCATCTTCCGCAGAGAGGCTGGTCACAGCGGTCATGTGCGGCGCTCCTTCATGCGTGGCGCCAAAGTCATGGGGCGTCCACCCCAACAATCTGCGCCAGATCACCGGTGCCCGCGGCAATCTCGATCTGCGCCAGCGTGAGGGCGGCCTGCGTTGTGATCTTGCGTTCCTCAGTTTGGTAGGCTTCGACCTCGGTCGCGATCAGGGCCCCCAGATCGGATTGCCCGGTGGCGATCTGAGACCGCGCTGTACGTGCCTGTTCGGCCAGCAGCGTGGCCTTTTGCGCCAGAAGGCCCGTTGTGCTGTGCAGGGTTTGCAGTTGCGCAACGGCAGCGCGATGTTCTGCCCGCGCGCTGCGTTGCGCATCGGCCAGGGCCGCTTCGCGCGCGGCGACGGTTTGCGTGCTGGCCTCTAGTTGCGCCTTGCGGCGCCCGCCATCGTGGAAGGTATAGCGCAGCCGGACCCCCGCCATCACATCCGAACTGTCGTCGCTTTGCATGGGCGTGGTCGCGCCCACCTGCAAGCTGACTTCGGGCCGGAACCCGGCTTGGGCTGCCGCGACACCCGCCCGCGCGGCAATCAAGGCTGCGGCGGCGCGTTGCAAAATTGGCGCCTGCCGCCACGCATCTTCGCGCTGGGCTTGGCGCAGTTTTTGTGACGGCAATTGCGCCGCGCCAAGCCGTGCGGGGGCGGCCCCAAAGCGCTGTTCGAACCGGATCCGTGCATCGGTAAGTTCTGCGGCAAGATCGCGGCGCATCAGCTTGACATCAAGCGCTTTTCCCCGCGCAGTATCTAGCGCGCTACGGTCAAACGTCCCGGCACTCGCCAGCCGTTCGATTTGACCGATCATCTCATCCATCTGCGCTGCCCGACGGTCGAGCGCGGCAAGCCGCGACGCCGCCGATTGCCAATCAATCCAAGCGCGCGCGGCCTCTAGTAAAACCGCGTTTTCCTGCACCCGCCGCTCTGCCCGCGCGACAAGGGCTTCGGCGGTGCTGCGATCCACCTGCGCGGTGCTGGCGCCGCCATCGTAAAGCAGTTGCGTCAAGGTCAGATCACCACTCGCCCCAGTGGTCTTGTCGGGGGTGGTGCCGCCATGTTCTTCGATCCGGCCCGCCATTGCCGAGCCCGTAAGTTGCGGGCGCCGCCCACTTTGGGCCACCGCAATTTGCGCCTCTGCCTGTGCTTCGCTGGCCCGCGCGGCACGATAGCCAGGATCGGCCAGCAAGGCATTGCGCAGCGCGGTGGGGAAATCTTGCGCCACCTTGCCCGAAAGTGCGGTGGTCGGCGCGGGCTCTGCAATCCCAGCAGCCAGCCGCATATCTATTTCCGATTGCATCAGTTGCAGCCCGTCGGTCTGCGGCGCACAGGCCGCAAGCACCAGCGCGCCGGTCATCAAGCGTATTGCGCTGTGCATGCCTTACCCTTTCACCGCCGCAGTTTTGGCGACCTCGGCCTTCAGCGCGGCCAGATAGGTTTGCCGGGCGGTCTGGAAGGCAAGCACCTCGCCCTGCAAGCGCCGCAACTGCTTTTCGACGAAATCGAGATTGGCCAGATGCGCCTTGCCCAGATCGCTCAGATCCTCTGAATTGAAATCGAGATCCTCTATCTTGATGCGTGGCATGCGCCCCCTCCCGGAGCTTTAGATGTCATCAAGGAGCCGCGACAGATCGACCCCCGACTGTTGTTTGACCACCTCGGCGCGCAACTCGGCCAGATAGGCGGCGCGCGCCTTCAGCAGCACCTCGCGCATCCGCATCCGCTCATCAAGGTGATGTTGCACCTGAGCAATCTGCTTGGCCAAGGCTTGGCCGCCCGTGCTCAGATGCGCGATTTCGTAGTCCTGCCCCTCAAGCGTGATCTTGTCGCTCATGTCTCGGCACGGCTCCATGCGCGCGTATTGGGGGCGGTACAGGGCATCAAAACACCTTCGCCAGAAGGGCAAGGTTCACGGCCCGGTCGTAGCGGCTTGCGGTGTAATCCAGCCGCAAACGCATTTCGCGCCCATCGCCCAGTTGCGGAACCGCGACCCGCCAACTTGCGGCAAGCCGGGCCTGCGGGAAGGTGCGGGTCAGCGTATCGGTCATGTGCCAGTTGCCCATATCTGTTTTCAGCTTGAGCCGCTGATGCGTCACAAACAGATCGGCCTCCAACTCCATCCAAGGTTTGGGGGCCCAAGTGGCATAGGGACCGACAGACAGATCCCAGCCCGTCAGGCGCGCCTGCGTGGGATCGGTGAAATGCACCGCCCCGACGTAAAACCCTTCCGGATAATTCACCTTGCCAGAAACGCTGTGAAGTTCTCCGGCAAGGCCAAAGCGCATTGCGCCAGTGTCTCGCAAGCCCTGCCGCGCGGCCACAAACAGCGTTGGACGCACGCGGGTATTGCTTGGGGTGCTGCTCTCTGAGCCAGAGGTGGAGAAGCCGAAATCACTGCCCGCGCCCCCAGAGCCAGAGGTCGGAAGGCGGAGGTCAGACGTGGCCCCCAAAAACAGCTCGAAAGCGCCTGCGGGTTTCCCCGCAAGCGCCAGAAGGATTGTGCCAAGAAGGCAGGCGAAATTCAGTCTCATGAAGTGGCAAGCACCTGACTGTCGAGGAACCCACCCGCGAAGCTTGAAAGATCATCCGCTTCCAAGCCCACAAGCGTGATCGCCCAATCTTCACCGGGGTTGCTCAGTTCCGTCACCGGGGTGGTGCCGTCGTCTGCGGTGTATTCGGCGATGAGCTGGCCCGCATCGCCCGGACCGACCTGCGAGTCTTGAACAGCTGCGAAGAAATCAGCGATTTTGTCGACATCCAGCGACAACACGCTATCACCCGCGATGCTGTAGTCGATGCTAAGTGCGAGCGCATTGATGCCATCATCCAAATCGCCAAGATAGTCTTGGATATTCGAGAGGATGTCATGAAGCGCGACATATTCTGCTTCGGTTAGCCAGTTGCCAAAGCCATCGAAACCCCAGCCGTCAATATAACTTGGTTCTCCGCTTAGCTCCGGATCGATTCCGCCTTCCCACGTTTCGCTCCAGCCTAGGATATTGCTCTCTTCATCAATCCAATAATAACCGGAAGAGGGACCGTCTCCGTACTCGTAATACGTTGAGGTAAAATGATAAAAGATAGAGAGTTCCTCGTAAGTCTCCGTGTAGTTAACAGTCGTACCTCCGATCTGTTGCTGGCCCGGGTTCCATTCTCCTGATTCCACATAGAACCCGGCCATGGCGGCATCGATGAAGGCTTCGGCGCCACCTGCGGCGTCAATCATGCCCTCGATCAAGCCGGGCAGGCCATCGACCGCAATCGTGAAGATATGATCGCCCAGCGTGTATGTCAGGCTCTGTGCCGTATCGGTGCTGTCAAGGCTGACGGTGGCAAGGGTTGTGTCCTGTGCCATCATCGAAATGCCGGTCATGTCGATCAGGTCATTGAGCCCAGAGAGCAGGGTCAAGGCCCCGTCCAGATCGGTTGCGGAGGGGTCCAACGCAACGGTTTCGACCGTTTCCCAAAGCGCAATATAATCAACGATCTGGTTGCCGAAGCTGCCGTTGAGCACCAGCGTATCCATTTGGCCCGTGGTCACGCCTTCAATGGAGAACTCCATCCCATTGGCGGTATTGGACAGTGAGGCCAGAAGATCGCCATTTGAATCCTTGATCTCCATGGACACAAAGCCACCCGAAATCGTCAGATCATTGAAGTCACCGCTCGCACTAAAGTTTTGAATGGTGGTGACCAGGCTTTCAACGGAATCGGGGCTGAAATTGGCGAAGTTGAAGGCGACGGAATTGCCCGAAAAATCGCTTGTGACCGTAATCCCGTTAGAGGACACGGTGGGCGACAAATAGGCCAAACTGGTGCTGAAGACGTCATCAAGCACCATGCCCCACGCCGGGTGATCTGCAAAAAACTCGGCGGTCGCCGCTTCAACAGTTGAGAGAGCCGCCTCATAACTTGCGCCCGCCGTTGCGAAAAGCGCAGTATCCACCGTCAGATGCACCAGCGGATCGACATTGGTGAGGCTCACCGTCACATCCTGACTGTCGCTCAGACCCGCATCATCGGTGGCCACAACGGTAAAGCTGTAGTCCGATTTGGCTTCATAATCCGGATAGGGCGCCTTTCCGCTAAACTCGATATCGCCGGTGTCTTGATCAATATGGAAATATTTGGCATCCGCCCCTTCAAGGGAAAGGGTGACGGTATCACCGGCATCCTCATCGCTCGCCTGCGCGTTGAAAACGATGCTATTGTCTCCGAGATTCTCAGATAGCGTCGCGCTCGTGGCCGACAGGGTCAATGTGGGCGCTTCGTTGATGTCGGTGATATCGACCGTGATATCGCGCGTAACCGTGTTCTGGCCATCATAAACGGCAACGGTCATGCTGTAGCTGTCTTTTGCCTCGTAATTGGGCGAGGTTTTGAAGCTGATCGCGCCCGTCTCGGCGTTAATCGTGAAGGCATCTGCGTCACCGCCAGAGGTGAGCGCATAGGCCAGCGTGGTCCCTGTATCTTCATCCGTGGCGGTCGCATTCACCAGCAACAGATTGGTGGTGTTTTCCGCGACCGAGAGCGCGCTTTCCCAAGCGCCAAACACCGGGGCTTCATTGATATCCGTAATGGAAACGCTCACGGCTTGGTCGATCGTACCACCGTTTCCATCGCTGGCGGTCACCGTGAAGCTGTAGCTCGCCTGTTCTTCATAGTTGGGCGTATCTTTGAAGCTGATTGCGCCTGTCGCCGCATCAATGGTGAAGGCCGTATCATCGGCGCCCGAAAGCGCATAGCTGAGCGTATCGCCATCTTCATCGCTGGCTTGTGCCGTGACCAAGGCCAGATCGGCGATGTTTTCATCAACGGTCAGGTTGCTTTGCCATTGCTCCATCACGGGGGCATCATTGGCATCTGTCACCGAAACGGTGATCTCTTGCGTCTCGGTGGCAGTGCCGTCTGTGACTTCGACTTGGATTTTGTAGGTTTTTTGCGTTTCGTAATCGGGGGAGCCGTTGAAGCGGAGCACACCGGTCGCGGCATCAATGGTGAAAGCATCCGCGTCACCGCCCGAGGTGAGCGCATAATTCAGCGTATCGCCATCTTGGTCGCGCGCCGTGACCGTAACGACTTCTGCGTCAACGGTATTTTCGGCGATTTCGGGGCTGCTATCGAATTTGCCAAAGCGCGGCGCGTCATTGGCGTCGGTGATCGTCACGGTCACTTGGCGCGCGGTGCTTTCCAGACCATCATCGGCGGTAACGGTGAAGCGGAAGCTCGCCTTTTCTTCGAAATCCGGTTGGTCGAGGAAGGTCACTTCGCCGGAGGCTTCATCAATGAAGAATTTATCCGCATCGGGGCCCGTTAAGCCGTAGGTGATCGTATCACCATCGGCATCTGTCGCGGCGGCGGTCAAAACGACAAGCGTGCTGGTATCTTCCGAGACCGTCACCTGACCGCTCCAATCGGTCATTTCGGGGGCGGCGTTGGTGGCAATGTCTTGCACCATGGCGGCGGCAACCCCATCATCCCCAAGAGGGATATTCCCTGAGCCGGATTGATTTGCTTCAGCCAAAGCTGCGGCTTTGGCTTGTTCAATCAACTCAACAACCAGTTGATAGGCTGGGACCATCTCGCCATCACCCAAATCTGTGACGGCCGCAATTTGCATCAAGACTTCTTCGAGGGCATTGATCAGGTCAGCTTGCAACCCCGAAAGAACTTGGTGTGTTACGCCACCTTCGGCTTCTTGCACCACTTCCTTGGCGAGCAGATCGTCAATCACCTGATCGATCATCGCGCCGATCGAGCCAAAATCGTCGTCCAATCGACCGGCCACGACTTCTTGCACAAGGTCATATGCGGTTTCGCCTTCAAGGCCTGCGGCTTCCAGTACGGCGGTCAAGGTATCAACAATCGCCATGATCTGTTGGGCGCGGCCTTCCGCCACCAACGCGAGGGTGGGGTCGGTTCCGTCCGCATAGGGGTTGAAGGTCGTCGGATCGAATTCCCCTGCCTCAAGCCCCAAAAGCGTGCCCAAAGCGTCTGCGGACCAGCCCTCTTCTTGCATCATCGTGGTATAAGCGCTGATGACGGTCGAGCCAGCCGGCGCGGTAAAGGTCTCGCCCTCGCCGTACACACGGCCCGAGGTGGTATCGACCGCCCCTTCCAGATTGGCGATGATGGGGGCGTCGGGGTCGATGTCGCCATCGGCCAGCAGGAAGCTCCCGTCGGAGCCGGTGATGCCATAGGCTTCACCTTCGTCGAAGACACCGTTGTCGTTGTTATCCGAGAATACAAAGGCCCCTTCCACCGGGCCCTTGACAACAACGCCGCTGGTTCCGTTGGCCGAAGACCCGGAGCCGCCGCTGCCTCCGCCTTGACAAGCGGCCAAGGCGAGCACCGAAACCGTCGCCATGCCGCCTTGGGCCAGTCGACGTTGCGCCTTGAAAGGGGTGGGGCGGGCGCGCAGCGCGGACCCGTCTGTTTTGGCTGCAACGATCGGTTCGATCGAAGAGAAAAGCGCGGACTGATCCGCAGCCACGGTTATGCGGTCAAAAGTGACGGTGTCTTTCATCGAACGAGTAGCCCCTAATAAACTTAGGGCAGCAAAAGGCCGCCCTTAGATACTGGTCAAATTCTGCACCTCGCGCGGCGCGCCACTCGAATTCTTTCGACAGCCGGAAATCGGCCTAATAGCAATTGTCGCGCACCGCCGCCCCTCCCGAGCCGCCAAAGGTTTACGCAAAATCAACCATCAACATAATTGTGAGGGTTCTTGATTCCTGTCAATTACTGAAAACCTTAGTTTATGGGCCTTTTCTGCCCGCCTGCCGCCCATTGGTTGAGCGGCTGTTCTCTGGCAAGCGCTAAGGCGGAATCGCTTGGCAGTGCTTGCGCGCCTGTCCGTCCATTCCCCAACGGGGGAATTGTGGGAATGGCTTTGAAACGCCACGCTAGGCCCGTCGCACCGACGCCAAGGGGCCGCAATGGGGAGGTTGCCTGCTTTTGTGGGCCATAAACCCGTTACAGATTCGCGGTAAACCTTTGCTTAATATTTGGAGCGCTCGGGATTTTCCTTCGCTCTAGCACCGCTTCTAACGCGCACCCGCTGGCTTGCGTAAATCAAACATATTGCGAGGGATAACATGGTTCGTTCCGTCACGCAGGTTTTCATCAACGAAATCCATTACGACAATTTGGCAGGTGACGAGAACGAGTTCGTCGAGATTGCTGGTCCGGCTGGGACCGACCTCACAGGTTGGTCGCTGGTTCTGTATAATGGCAATAACGCCAGCAGTGGGGCGGCTTACGTTACGATTGCACTGTCCGGTAGTCTTGCCGATGAGGGCGCTGGCTATGGCACCCGGTCTTTTGCCGCGTCAGGGCTGCAAAACGGTCCTCGCGATGCGATTGCCTTGGTCAATGCCTTGGGCGAAGTGGTTCAGTTCCTCAGCTATGAAGGTGAAATGACCGCAGCAGATGGCCCGGCAGCGGGGCTGACCTCGACCGATATTGGCGTTGCGGAAACGGGCAACACGCCTTTGGGGCAGTCCTTGCAGCTTACGGGCACAGGGGCGGTCTATGAAGATTTCAGCTGGACCGCGCCAGCGGTGAACTCTGCGGGAACGATCAATGCCGGGCAGAGTTTCGTGGGCGGCGCCATGACGCCGGTATTTTCAATCGCCGATGCGCAGGTGACAGAGGGCGATGCGGGCACCGTCGAGATGGTCTTTACCGTCACGCGCAGCGATGCCACGGGCGGTGCAACGGTCGATTGGGCGAGTGCCGATGGCACCGCGCTCGCGGGCGAGGATTATGTTGCCGCTGCGGGCACGGTTAGCTTTGCCGATGGGGAGGCCGAACAGCAGCTTCGTGTCATCGTCACTGGCGACACGGTGCGGGAGGCGCATGAAACCCTCACCGTCACCCTGTCAAATCCGTCGGCGGGCTTTGGCATTTCGGTGGCGACCGCGACGGGGACGATCTTGAATGATGAGATCACCCTGATCTCTGAAATTCAGGGCACGCCGACGACGCAGGGCACGAACCTTGTGAGCGGCAATGACAATGGCGATGCCAGCCCCTTGCTGGGGCCGACTGTCACTATTGAAGCGATTGTGGTGGGGGATTTCCAAAACGGCGATGCCGACACGGCGCGCAATCTGGGCGGCTTTTACCTGCAAGAAGAAGATACCGATGCCGATGGCAATGCGCTGAGTTCGGAAGGGATTTTCGTCTACGACTGCAGCTTTGGCACTGATGTGCAAATTGGCGACAAAGTGCGCGTCACCGGTGTTGTGGGGGAATATTTCGGCCAGACCCAGATTGGTTCGGTCAGTTCGGTGCAGGTACTTTCCTCGGGCAATACGCTGCCCACAGCGGCGGTGATTACGCTTGGTGGCGATGTGAGCTTGGCCCAAGATGGGGGCTATCAGGCCGATCTGGAGGCCTATGAAGGGATGCGCGTCACCGTGGCCAACACGCTGACGATTACCGAGCAATATAACCTCGACCGTTTCAATGAGATGACCCTGTTTGACACCAACGGGTTTGAACAGACCGGGCCGGGGGGCACGACCTTGGTGGGCGCGCGGCCGTTCCAATATACCCAATTCAATGACCCCGATGCGGCGGGCTATGATGCCTATCTGGCCGCGGTCGCTGCACGCCAGATCGTTTATGATGATGGGCTGAACGCGCAAAACCAAGCCATTGACCTGCTCGATGGGCTGCAAGGCTATTCGGCGGCCACCGCGCCGTCGATGGGGGATACGATCACCGATTTGAGCGGGGTGCTCGATTATCAATGGGCGGGTAATTCTGCCTCTAGTGCGACATGGCGCATCCGTTCCACCGAAGATGGCGAGAACACCTTCGAAGATACCAATGCCCGCCCTGATGCGGTGGCGAGTGTTGCGGGTGATATCAAAGTTGCCAGCTTCAACGTGCTGAATTTCTTCACCTCGATTGATGGCAGCGGCGTTGAAGGCGTGGGGGAGACGCTCGACCAGCAGGCCCGTGGCGCCGACAGCACCGAAGAATATGACCGCCAGTTGCAGAAATTGGTTTCGGCAATTTCGGGGCTTGGGGTTGATATCATTGGCCTATTGGAGTTGGAAAACGACTTCTTTGATAGCGGCTTGGCACCGGCTGATGGCATGGCGCAAGGGGATCGGGGCATTGCCATTGCCGCGCTGGTGGCCGCACTGAATGCCGCAGAAGGCAGCGAGGTTTGGGGATGGGTTGATCCCGGCCAAGAGTTCGCCGGGGATGATGCCATCGCGGCTGGGATGATCTACCGCACTGACAAAGTGATGTTGGCTGCGGGCACCACCACCGCGATCTTGACCGATGCCGAGGTCGATCCGGGACTGATCGGCCAAAGCACGGTTGGCGGTATCTTTAATGGCGACAGCACCTCGCGCGCGCCGATTGCCGCGACCTTCGCGACGCTGGAGGGCGAGGCGGAAATGACTGTTGTCGTGAACCACTTCAAATCGAAGGGGGGCAGTGGCATGGGGGCGGATGCCGA
Organism: Rhodobacter sp. JA431; assembly: GCF_900217725.1. Lineage (NCBI taxonomy): Bacteria > Pseudomonadati > Pseudomonadota > Alphaproteobacteria > Rhodobacterales > Rhodobacter > Rhodobacter sp. JA431. The sequence continues at coordinate 645,663 of NZ_OBMP01000002.1, read as the reverse complement.
TGCGGGCGATGGCGCGGGCGCGTTTAACAATCAGCGCCTGCTGGCGGCGCAGGCGCTTGATGCTTGGCTCGACACCAACCCGACCGGTTCGGCGACCGAAAACCTGCTGCTTTTGGGGGATTTCAACGCCTATGCCTCGGAAGATCCGATTGCCTATCTGACTGGCGACGCGGGCTTTGTGAACGTTGTCGCGGAATTTGTGGAGGCGGGCTATTCCTACCTCTTTGATGCGATGCTTGGCACGCTTGATTACGCGCTGGCCTCGGTCTCTCTCTTCAATGCCATTGTCGGTGCGGCGGAATGGAACATCAACGCCGATGAGGCCGACGCGCTTGATTACAACCTCGATTATGGCCGCGACGGCAGCTATTTCGATGGCACCGATCCTTATCGTGCCTCGGACCATGATCCGCTGATCCTTGGCATCGCGCTGCCCGAGAGCCCGCTTGAGGTCACGACTTATGCCGGGCCAAGCTACACGGGCGAGATTGCCGCGACCGGTGCGCTCAATGCGACCCATCTGGCGTCGCTCACCCTGAACGGGGCCGAGATTGCGGCCTTTACCGCCAATACGCTGATCGTCTCTTCGGGGAACGGGCTGCAATTGGTCGATATCACCGATATCGCCGATCCTGCGACCCCGGCCCCTGTGATGTCGATTGATCTCGTGACCGATTTTGGCCTGACGTCGAATGATGTTTCCTCGGTTGCGGCGCATGGTTCGCTGATCGCTGTGGCGGTCATCAGCGCCGATCCGACCGCGCCGGGGCAAGTGGCGATCCTCAATATCGAGACCAACGCGCTTGGGATCTACACCACCGGCTCGCATCCCGATGCGGTGACCTTCTCGCCCGATGGCACCAAAGTCCTTGTGGCGAACGAGGGCGAACCGGTTGATATCGACACGTTCAACCCCAAAGGGGGCGTGACGGTGATCGACATTTCCGCCGGGGCAGATGCCGGTGTGGCCACGCAGGTCGATTTCACCGCCTTTGACGGCCAAGAAGATGCCCTGCGCGAAGCGGGTGTTCGGATCTTTGAAGGCCAAAGCGTTTCGGATGATGTGGAGCCCGAATATATCGCCGTGTCGAAAGACGGGCTGACGGCGATGGTCACGCTGCAAGAAGCCAATGCGATTGCGGTGCTGGATCTGACCACCAACACTTTCACCCAGATCATTCCGCTCGGCGGCAAAGATTTCTCGGGCTTGCTCGCCGATTTCTCGGATAAAGACGGCGGGATCAATCTGACCACGGGCAACCCGGTGATCGGCCAGTTCATGCCCGATGCGATTGCCTCTTATCTCGGGCTGGATGGCAAGACCTATTACGTGATCGCCAATGAGGGCGATGATCGCGATGATTTCGTGTCCGTGGATAGCGCGCGGCTGAAAGACCTCGACCTCGATGATGCCACTTATCCCGATGAAGCCGCGCTTTTGGCGGATGAGGCGCTGGGCCGGCTCAATGTCTCGTCCTCTGGGCTGCTCAACGGCGACACCGATGGCGATGGTGATATCGACCAAATCCTGACCTATGGTGCGCGGTCCTTCTCGATCCTTGATGAAACCGGCGCGATGATCTTTGACTCGGGCGATGCGATTGAACGCATCATCGCCGAGCAATTCCCGGGGCTTTGGGATGATGGCCGCTCGGATAACAAGGGCGCCGAGCCCGAGGGCGTGACCATCGGCGTGATTGGCACCCAGACCTATGCCTTTGTCGGGCTGGAACGCGCAAACACTACGCTGATCTTTGATGTCACCGATCCGGCAGATGTCAGCTTTGTCACGGCCGCAGGCACTGTGGGGGACACCAGCCCAGAAGGGACGCTCTTTATTCCGGCGGTGGAAAGCCCGACCGGCACCGCGCTTTACGTGGCCAGCAACGAAGGTTCCGGCACGATTGGGATTTATCAGATCGAGGAAAACACTGCGCAAACGGCGACCTTGCACGTCAGCGAGGTGTGGGTGGGCCAAGAAGGCGAGGATCTGACCGCTGATTGGTTTGAAATCGTCAATTCCAGCGACATTGCCTATGACGCGGCGACGATGGGCTCGCTCTATTACGATGACGACAGCGCCGATCCTGCGGCGGCAGATATGGTGGAAGGTCTTTCCACCTTGGCGCCGGGGGAAAAGGCAATTGTGGTGATCGGCACCGAGGCTGACGCGCTGCATTTCGCGCAGGTTTGGGGCAATAGTATCGACCTTAGCGCAGTGCAAATCGTTTGGACCGATGGGGCTGGCCTTGGCCAAAACGGCGATACCGTCACCTTGTGGATGGGCAACCCGCAGCAATCTGGCACGCTGATTGAAAGCGTGGTTGTTCCGGGGCCGGTGGTCAGTGGCGCGTCCTATGATGTGTTGCTGGGGGCAGAAAGCACTGTGGGCAATGCGTCGGGGGCTGTGGCGACAGACCGGACGGCGGGCACAGATGGCACCGAGCCTGCGGTGGGCTCGCCCGGTCATATTGTGGGGGAGGCGGCGCCGCCCGCGCAAAACTTCACCCTCGAACTGCTGCATTTCTCGGACCAAGAAGCCTCGACTTCGGCGCTTGCGGATGCGCCGCGGCTTTCGGCGGTTCTCAATGCGCTCAAAGCGCAAGACTTGGGCAATGACGGTGTGGCCGACAACACGCTGGTGCTTTCGTCGGGGGATGCCTATCTCGGGTCGCCCTTCTACACCGCCTCGGCCAATGTCTTTGGCTCAAACGGGATCGCCGACATCTTGATCCAAAACGAGTTGGGTGTGCAGGCGATGAGCCTTGGCAACCACGAGTTTGACTTCGGCACCGCCAATCTGGCGGGTCTGATCTCTGGCTCGGCTAGCGGCACCGATCTGGATGGCAATGACTTCACCGGCGCGGCCTATCCCTATCTTTCGACCAACCTCGATTTTTCGACCGATGCAAACCTTGCGCCCCTTGAAGTGGCGGGCGGTCAGGCACCGCAAGCGGGCACGGTGACCTCCTCGGTGGTGCTCACCGTCGATAGTGCGCAAACCGGCACCACGGAATTGATCGGTGTTGTCGGGGTGACCACGCCGACCCTGGGGCGGATTTCCTCGCCCGGCGGGGTGGGTATTTCGCCGGACAGCTTTGATAACCAACCGACGCCCGCGCAATTGGACGCGCTTGCCGCCGAAATTCAGGCGGAGGTCGACACGCTGCTGGCGGCAAACACCTCGATGAACAAGGTGATCTTGCTCGCCCATATGCAGATGATCGGCATTGAAGAGGCGCTGGCGACCCGGCTCTCGGGGGTGGATGTGATTGTTGCGGGGGGCTCGAACACACGGCTCTTCGACGATGATGACCGGATGCGCGATGGCGATACCGATCAGGGTCAATATCCGTTCTTCACCACCGATGCCGATGGCAACCCGATTGCGGTGGTCAACACCGATGGCAGCTACAAATATGTTGGCCGCCTTGTGGTCGATTTCGACGAAAACGGTCACATCATCACCGACAGCTATGATGAAACCGTCTCGGGGGCCTATGCCACCGATGCGCAAGGCGTGACCGATCTTGGTGCCGAAGCGCTGGTTGACCCCGAAGTGCAGAAGATCGTTGATCTGATCGAGGCGGAGATCGTCTCGACCCAGTCGAATATCTTTGGCTACTCGAATGTCTTCCTTAACGGCAACCGCACCGGCGCGGATACCGCGACCGACACCGATGGCGTGCGCAGCCAAGAAACCAACCTTGGGGATTTGACCGCGAAAGCGAACCTTGCCTATGCGCAGGGCTTTGACGACACGGTGATGGTCTCGATCAAGAACGGGGGCGGCATCCGCGCCTCAATTGGGGAGGTGGTGGTGCCGCCGGGCGGCACCGAAGCGGAACGCTATGCCAATGCCGAGATGGTCGATAGCGCAGGCAATGTGATCAAACCCGCAGGTGCGATCAGCCAGACCGACATTGCCGCAACGCTCGCCTTCAACAACGGTTTGTCGCTTGTCACGCTGAGCGCCTCTGAACTGGTCGCAGTGCTCGAACATGCGGCGGCCAATGCGGGGGGCGGTGGCTTTGGCCAGTTTGCCGGGGTTTCCTTCAGCTTCGATCCGAGCTTGGATGCCGGTGCCCGCATCACCCAAGCCGATATTGTCGATGAAAACGGCGCATCGCTCATTGCGCTGGTGCGTAACGGTGTGATGGTGGCCGACCCGGCGCTGACGGTGCGCGCGGTGGCGCTCAACTTCATGGTTGAGGGCGGCGACGGCTATCCACTCAATGCGCTTGCCGATGCGCAACGGGTGAACCTTTACGATCTTGATGGCGACATGATTGCCGATGGCACGCGCGATGGCGCAGCGACTTTCGCCGATACCGGCACCGAGCAAGATGCCTTCGCCGAATATCTGGCCGCCCATCACGGAACGGCGGAAACCGCCTATGATGTTGCCGATGTCGGGCGGAGCAGCGATCTGGGGATCACCAATCTGGCTTATGCGCGCCAAGATGTGCGGTTTGATACGGCAGACAGAGATTGGGCGCAGATCACCCGCACCTATGACGGCAATGATGTGTTGCGCGAAGAGGTGCGGGACTATGACAATGGGGATCTGTCGACGCGGATCTTTGATGAAACGGGCACCCTGAGCGTCACGCGCCGCGTATATAACGATCCGGCCAGCCCGCTGGCGTCTTCGGTCAATACCTACAATACGGAGGGGGAACGCGACAGTCGCACGATCAGCTATGAGAGCGGCGTTGAGGTGGTGACCACCTATGTCGATGGTGTTCGGGTCGCCCAGACGAACACCGACACGCTGGATACGCAAAGCTACGACCGGGTCGAGACCACCTATGATATGGAGGGTCGCATCACTTCGCAGTTGGCGGTTTATGACACCGGGGTCGAGGTCGAGACGCAGTATATCGACGGGGTGCGGGCCTCTCGGACGACCACCGACACGCTAGATACGCAAAGCTACGACCGGATCGAGATCAGCTATGACGACGAGGGCCGCATCGCCTCGCAGATGACCATCTACGACACCGGGGTTGAGGTGGAGGCGCTCTATGTTGATGGGGTGATCAGCACCAAATCGACCGTCGATGTGTTGGATACGCAAAGCTATGCGCGGATCGATTACAGCTATGACACGATGGGCACGCCCACCCAGACACGCATCCTTTATGATGACGGCCGGGTTACCGAGAAGGTCTTCATCGACGGGCAACTTGATCAGACACAGACCATCGCCACGAATGGGTCGATGACCGTGCGGGGCAGCGCTTTGGATAACGTGATCACGGGCGATGTGGGCAATGATACGCTGAGCGGCGGGGCAGGGGCGGATACCTTTGTCTTCACTGGCAGCTTTGGGCATGACCGGATCAACGATTTCAATGCGGGCGAAGGCGATCTTCTCGATATGTCCGGCCTTGGGATCAGAAGCTTGGCCGCGCTTCAGGCTGCAGCGACGCTCAACGAACTGGGCGCTCACCTTGAGATTGATTTCGGGGCCGATACGATCTTGATGCGGAACTTCGGCTTGGCCGATCTGGACGACACTGTCTTCGTCTAAACTCACACGCCTAAACGCATCGCAGTGAAAAGCCCGCCGAAAGGCGGGCTTTTTATCTCTGCGGCTGGCGCTGGGCTAACCGATCTCTTCGGTGCGTCTTGCGGCAATCAATACGACCAGCGGCAAAAGCGTTGTCAGGCAGATCGTGACAAAGGCCATCGCCATGCCAAGCCCGACCGAACCTTGGTCGAATTGACGCCAGATAAACGTGGCAATGGTCTGATGCCCAACCGGCAGGATGAGCAAAGATGCCACCAGCTCGCGCGCGGCAACCACGAAGACGAGCAGCATTGCGACCAGCAGATGCGGCCCGATCAGCGGTAGCAGGATGCGCCGCGCCATGGTCAGTTCTGACGCGCCCGAGACCCGTGCCGCCGCGTCCAGAGAGGGGGCAATCTGTTGCAATGCGGCAGTGGTGTACCGCACCGGTTGGGGCAGTAGTAACAACACATAGGCCAGCACCAGAATGGAAAGCGTGTTGTAGGGGGTGATGGGCCACCACGGTTGGTTCCAAAGCAAAATCATCCCAAGCGCCACCACAACGCCGGGTGCGGCATTGGGCAGGGCGGCCAGCAAATCCACATAGAATCGCCCGCGCGCGCGGGTGCGCAGCACTACAAAAGCGGCAAAGGCGCCAAGCAATCCGGTGAGGAGCGCCGCCACCAGCCCAAGACCAAGGCTCGTGAGCAGCGCACTGCGCGCCGTGGTGCTGGTGGCCAAAACGGCGGTGAAGTTTTGCAGCCCTAGGTTTTCTGGCGCGAGCCCGCCAGAAATGGTTTTGGCCAGTGCGGTTGCCAAAACCGCCAGCAAGGGAATGCCGGTGGAAACCAGCGCCACCGCGCCAAAGAGCAAAAGCGCAGGCAACGTGGCGCGTCCAAGCGGGCGGCGGTCAGCTTGTAGCGGGCGCGATCCGGTGGTTTCAAATCCGCCGCGCGCAAGCAAGCGCCGCTGCGCCAGATAGGCTGCAGTCGCCATCCCCACCAGCACCAGCGCCAAGGTCGAGGCGCCGGGCAGATCGACTGGCCAATCTCCGATTGCCTCGTCAATCCCCGTCACCAAAACGCGAAAGCCGATCCGGGTGCCAAGCACGGCGGGCGTGCCATATTCCTCAATCGCCATGGCGAAGACGAGGATCAAACTGGCCGCCAAACCCGGCAGAGCCAGCGGTAGGGTAACGCGCGAAAAGGCCCGCAAAGGGCCTGCGCCAAAGACCCGGCTGACATCTGCAAAGCGCCCGCCAATCGCGGCAAAACTGCGTGACAATGCGAAGTAAACGACGGGAAAACAATGCAAAGCCAAAATGATGACGATGCCCGGCACCGAGAATAAGAGCCCGGCGATGTTTTGCCCCGTGAGTTGTTCAAGATAACCGCGCGGTTGCCCCGTCATCACCCAGCCCAGCGTCGCGATATAGGGCGGGATCATGAAGGGCACGAGAAAGATCACATCCCAAAGCGCCGCGCCGGGCAGCCGATAAAGCGCGCGGATTGCAGCCAGAGGAACCGCGATCAGCGCCGAGACAATCACGGTCCCCACGCCCATGATCAGCGTGTTAAGCGTGGCGCGCGGGAGCCGCCCGGCGCTCAGCACATCTGCCATGGCACTGAAAGGGGCGGCCAGTGAGCCCGCCCCGATCTTTGGAAAAATCGCCTGTAGCGCGATGAAGAGAAAGGGGGCGGCCACGATCACGGTGAGCAAAACTGCGGCCAGCGCGGTCAAAAGCCCCTGTGGCGCGCCTCCCTGTCTGCGCATCAGTTGCCGAAGCTCTTGGCAAAAGCGTCAAGCGTTTCGGCGCGCGCACCATAAGCAGCTTCGGCATCAAAATCGAGCAGCGTAAGCTCGTTGATGCGCGGGCGTTTCGCCTCGATATCGGTGCGGGCAGGCATCAGGAAGGTGGCCGCGACCATCGCTTGGCCCTCTTCCGAGAGCATGTAATCAATGAATTGCTTGGCTTCTTCGGGCTGAGGCGAGCTTTGCAAAATCATCGCGGGGCGCGGCGCAACCACCGTGCCCGAGGTCGGGAAGATCTCTTCAACAGTTTCGCCCTTCGCGGCGGCCGCCATCGAGATGTAATCGACCGCGCCGAAAACCGCGCCTTTGGCCCCTTGCAGCACCGGGTTGAGCGCATCGGCATTGGCCCCGGCCACAATCGCGCCATTGGCCGCCAACGCGTCAAAGATTTGCGCGCCAATCACGCCATCGAGCGCCGAAACCAGCTCAAACATCGAGCCCGATTTCGCGGGATCGGGCAGGGTCACCATGTCTTTGTATTCCGCCGTGGTCAAATCCGCCCAATCGGTGGGTTTGGGCAGGCCCGAGGTCGGATTCCATGCAATCGCCAGCGCCGAAATGCCCTGCGCCACGGCGTAGTCGGTTTTGAGGAAGTCGGGCACCATCTCGGCATTGGGGCTGGTGTAGGCCAGCAATTTGCCATCGGCCGCCATCGAGGTGGCGGTGCCCCAACTGGCCGAAATCACCACATCGGCGACCGGGTTTGCCGCTTCGGCCTCTAGCCGCGCCATCACCTTGCCGGTCGTGGCTTGGAACACATCGACCTTGATCCCAGTTTCTGCGGTGAACCCGGTCGAGAGCTTTTCGATCAGGCTCGCGGGGCCAGCCGAATAAACGGTGATATCGGCGAAGGCCGCTTGGGCGCAAAGGCCCGTGCTCAGCGCCACGGTGGCAAGCAGCAATTTCTTCATGGGGACGTCCTTTTTGACGGGGAAGAGGGGAACCAGCGCAGGCTCCCGTGCGAGATCTGCAAGCCGAGCACCGCGCCCGGTGTGGGGCGGTGCGGCAGCAGGAGTTGAATGTCATGCCCGCCGTCGAGCGCGAGCGTGGCCCAATGCCCGTCACCGCGAAAAAGCGTACGGGTGACCGTGGCCGTCAGCATGCCCGCGCCGGGCTCGGTCACGCTTAGCGCGCGGCTGGGCAGAAGGACGGTATCGGTCTTTTCCGGCGCGGCCTCTGGCGGAGCCAAAAACGCGCCGCCGCGCAAATACCAGCCCTGCGCCCCGCGCTGCACGGGCAACAAGGCGCCAAGGCGTAAGAACCGTGCAATCGAGACAGAGGCAGGGTCGGCGACCAGATCCTCGGGCGCCGCGATTTGTGCGATCTGGCCCGCTTCCATCACCGCCACCTCATGGGCGAGCGAAAACGCCTCGGAATGGTCATGGGTGACGTAAAGCGCGGTCAGGCCCAATTCCTCGACCAGCCCGGCAATCTCGCCCACCATGGTTTCGCGCAATTCGCGATCAAGGTTGGAGAGCGGCTCGTCAAACAGCACAAGCGCGGGTTCGGCCACAATCGCGCGGGCAATCGCCACGCGCTGCTGCTGACCGCCTGAAAGCTCTGAGGGGCGGCGCTCGGCAAAAGCGGCAAGGCCGACCCGGTCCAGCGCCCGCGCGACCCGTTTGGCGCGTTCGGGCGCAGGCATGCGGCGCATCTCTAACGGAAATCCGACATTGCCTGCCACGTTCATATGCGGCCACAGGGCGTAATCTTGAAACACCATGCCAAGCCCGCGCGCTTCGGGCGGCAGCGCTTGGCCCGCTGCGGCGACAAGTTTGCCCGCAAGGTGGATGGTGCCCGCATCGGGGACCAAAAGACCTGCCACAAGGCGCAAGAGCGTGGTTTTGCCGGAGCCAGAGGGCCCCAAAAGCGCCAAAACCCGCCCGGGAGCAAGTTTGAGGTCGATGTCCCGCAAAATCGGGGTGCCGCCCAACCGCAACGAAAGACCCGCCATCTCGAAAGCGGCGGGGGTGTCGACAACAGCGGTCGAAAGCGGGGGTTGCGGGGTCAAATCCATCACCGCAAAAAGTTAACGCCGCGCCATGACAGTTCCGTGACGGCGCATTGTCACAAAAGCTTCGCGGGGCAAAACTATCAGCAGCCCCATGGCTGCTCTATCGTTTCAAAACCTAAGCCGAAGCTTCGGCGATATTCGTGCCCTTGATGGCGTCAGCGCCGACATTCCTGAGGGCAGCTTTCTGGCTTTGCTCGGGCCTTCTGGCTGCGGCAAGACCACGCTTTTGCGCTTGATCGCGGGGCTTGATCGACCCGATGGCGGCAGTTTGCACATCGGAGAAACTTTGGTGGCCGGGCCAGAGCAGTTCATTGGGCCGGAAGCGCGTGGGCTTGGGATGGTGTTTCAATCCTATGCGCTTTGGCCGCATATGACGGTTGCGGGCAATGTGGCTTTTGGGTTGAACCGGCTTGGGCGCGCGGATCGTGCCACGCGGGTGGAGCGCGCGCTGCACACGGTTGGGCTGTCCGATATGGCGGGACGGCGCCCGCATGAGCTTTCGGGCGGGCAGCGGCAGCGCGTAGCCTTGGCGCGGGCTTTGGCGGCGCGCCCGCGCGTTTTGTTGCTTGATGAGCCACTTGCCAATCTAGATGCTCATTTGCGCCAGCAAATGTTGGCGGAGTTTCGCCGTATTCATGCCGAGACCGGCTGCACGATGGTGTTTGTCACCCATGACCAGAGCGAGGCGATGGCGGTGGCCGATTTGATCGGGGTAATGGATCGCGGGCAATTGATGCAGCTTGGTACGCCGCAAGACCTGTTCCAGCGCCCCGCGAATGAAATGGTCGCGCGGTTTGTGGGCCATGGACGCACGTTGCCGGTGACGGTGGTGTTGCGCGGCACGCGGCGGTGTCGCTTCATGATCGGGGGATGTACTTTCACCTTGCCCGGAATTGCGCCACCCGGCCCGGCGTGGCTTTGCCTGCATCCGTCCGATTTGACGCTCAGCACCAATAAATCCGGGCTTGTGGCGCGGGTTACCGATTTGCGTTTTGAAGACGGGTATCAGGTCGCGCATCTTTGGCTTGAGGATTTGCCCGAGGCCGCGCCTTTGGTCTTGCGGCTCGACCATCCCCTTGTGCTTGGGGCCGAGGTGCGGGTTACGGTGCGCGGCGGTTGGGTTTTACCGCGTGCGGAAGTCTCTACGCCTTCGTTTCAAACGGTGCCCGCATGAACCGACTAACGGCACTCGGTGGGTTTGATGCCAAGGGGCCGGCCTGCTTCCTGTTGGAAATGGGCGGGGCGCGGTTGCTTTTGGATCTTGGCATCGGCCCCGATCATGATGCGCGCCCCGCGATTCCGCTTGAAGGCGTAGGGCGCGTAGATGCCGTGCTGATCTCGCATGGCCATGCCGATCATGTCGGCTCGCTCGATTGGTTGGGTCGGCTTGGCGATCCCCCCGTTTATGCCACGGCACCTGTGCGCGTGCTGACGCGTGATCCGGTGCTGGCCTGGGCCAATCCGTTGCGCGCATTGCAAGACATTGCGGGTCTTGCGGTTGAGATCGGTCCCGCAGGCCATGCCCCCGGTGCGGTCTGGATGCGGATCGGCGGGGCAGGGGGACTGCTTTACAGCGGTGATCTTTGTGCCGAAGGCGGGCTTTTTGCGGCCGCCCCGCTGCCGCGCGCGCGGGCGGCAGTGTTTGATTGTTCCTATGGTGCGGAACCCGCGCAGCTTGCAGACCAACGTGCCGCAGTTTTGTCGGCCATCGCGGCGGGGCCATGTCTTTTGCCCGCGCCAACCGCTGGACGAGGGCTAGAGATCGCGCTTGCTTGCCTTGAAGCCGGGCATGCGGTGGCTTTGTGCCCCGAGACATGGCGGGTGGCAGACCTTGTGGCGCAAAACCCCGACTGGCTCGCCCGCAATGGGGCCAATGCTCTGAACCGGCTTTTGCAACAGGCGCGGCGTTTAGAACCCGCAGCCCCGCTGCGTGGGGTGATGGTGGCTGGAGGGCCTAATTGCAACGCGGGTCTTGCGGCAACACTTGGCCCGCGCGCGTTGCAAGAAGGCGTTGCGGTGATCTTTACCGGCCATCTCGCGCAGGGGGCACCGGCTGCGGCTTGGGTGGCAGAGGGGCGCGCGCAACGGTTGCGCTGGAACGTGCATCCAAACCTTGCCACCTTGCGCAAGATGCTGGCTGAGGTGATGCCCGAAACGGTATTGCCCGCCTTTGCCCCCGCCGCTTTGCGCGCAGATTTGGCTGCTGCGCTGCCGGCCCCGTGGGCGCAGAGCGGAAGCCTGACATGGTAGCCCTGCCGCCTGGCGCCTTTTGGCTGATGCGCCACGGCGAAACTGCGGCCAATGCGCAAGACATCATTTGCGGTCAGACCGATTTGCCGCTGAGCGCGCGCGGGCGCGCGCAAGCTGATCAGGCCGCAGCCTTTTTGGCGGATTTGCCGTTGGCCCGTATCGTCACCTCGTCGCTGCTGCGTGCGCGCCAAACCGCTCAGGCTTTGGCGGCGCGCTGTGGGCTGGTGCCTGAGGTTATCGAAGATTTGGCGGAGCGCAATTGGGGCGCGCTTGAGGGGCAACCACGCAGCGCCTTGCGGCGCGAGGAAACCCCGCCGGGCGGCGAAGCTCCCGCAGCGTTTCGCGCCCGCATTCGTGCAGGATTTGCCCAGATCGACCGTTCCAAGCCGGTGCTGATCGTTGCGCATTCGGGCACGGCGCGCGAAATTCATGCGCTTTTATCTCAGGCCCCGCATCGCCGCCTTTGGAATGCCGAAACAGTCCTTTGGCAGCCAGATAGAGAAGTTTTGCCAAATACTTGGCACTGTCACGATTGTTTCAAACCGGCGGGCTAGGAGGGGGTAAATTCTCCCCTCTCCAAGAACAGGAGTCTTCCATGTCCCACCTTCGCAACGCCACGATCGCGCTGTTTGCGCTCGCCACTCCGGCGCTGGCGCAGCCCTCGGGCGAGATCACGGTCTATACCTCGCAGCCGCAAGAGCAGATGGCGAAAGTGGTGGCCGAATTCAACAAAGACTACCCCGATGTGACGGTGGAGATTTTCCGCACCGGCACCACCGAACTGATGACCAAACTGCAAGCCGAATTCGCGGCGGGCGCCACCCCCGCCGACGTGCTTTTGATTGCCGATGCTGTGGCGATGACGCAGCTTAAAAACGAGGGCCATCTGCTTGCCTATGAAGATGCGCCGCTCGCGGGCATCCCGGCGGATGTGGTTGACCCCGATCACACCTTCTTCGGCACCAAGCTGATCACCACTGGCATTGTGTATAACACCGATTTGGTCGAGACCGCGCCCACCAGCTGGGACGATCTGCGGGCCCCGGAAGTGGCGGCCCAAACCATCATGCCGAGCCCGCTTTATTCCGGCGCGGCGGTGATCCATGTCGGCACGCTGACGCAACAGCCGAACCTTGGCTGGGGCTATTATGAAGAATTGGCGCAAAACGGCGCTGTTGCGGGCCAAGGCAATGGCACGGTGATCGAGGCTGTCGCGCGCGGTGAAAAGGCGTATGGCATCATCATCGAATACATGGCGATGAACGCCAAAGCCAAAGGCTCGCCGGTTGATTTCATCTGGCCCGCGCAAGGCGTCAGCGCGATCACCCAGCCTGTGGCCATTGTGAACACCACCGACAATGCCGAAGCCGCGAAAGCTTTTGTCGATTGGCAGCTTTCCAAAACCGCGCAGGAACAATCTGTGGCGCAGGGGTATTTCCCGATCATCGAAGGCGTGGCGCCGCCCGCGGGTTACCCGGATCTGACCAGCCTCACGATTTTGCCGCTGGATGCCGACAAGCTCATGGCCGAGGGCGAGGCGAACAAAGAACATTTCGCTGATCTCTTCGGTGGCTGATTTTCGCACAAAGCAGATCCGGTTGGGCGGCCTCCATTGGATGGCCGCCCTTCTGGCCTTTTACCTCGCCGTGACGGCGCTTTATCCGCTGGCGCGGCTGTTTGCTTTGGCCTTGGGGCCGGGGCCGGATGGAGCGCCCTTTGGGCTTTTGCGCGAGACCTTTGCGAGCTTTGGCTTTCGCCGTGCATTGTGGAACACGCTTTGGTCTTCTGCGGGTTCGGTGGTCGTCTCTGTCTTGCTGGGGCTCGCCTTGGCGCTTGCCACCGGGTTGATGCGTCTGCCGGGGCGGGCCTTGGCGTCTTTCTTGGCCCTGTCCCCGGTGCTGATCCCGTCACAGATCATGGCGCTTGGCTGGATTGAACTGATGGGGCCGGGCTCGCCCGTGCTTTCTCCGCTGGGCCTCGCGCCGCCACCGGGGCGACCCAATCCACTGTATTCCGGCGGTGGCGTCGTGTGGCTGATGGGGATCGAGCATATGCCGCTTGTTTTCATCGCCGTGCGCGCAGCGCTGCAAGCGATCCCGGCAGATTTGGTCGAGGCGGCGCGGATTGGCGGTGCGGGCACTGGGCGGATCATCGCGCGCGTGCTTTTGCCGCTCACCTTGCCTGCTTTGGTCGCGGGCGCGATGCTTTCTTTCGCGGCGGCGGTTGGGAATTTTGGTGTGCCCGCATTGCTTGGTATTCCGGGGCGGTTTTCGGTGCTGACAACGCTTATCTACCAACGGCTCAATGGTTTTGGCCCGGCGGTGATTGGCAAAGTCGCGGCGATTGCTGCTGTGCTGGTGGCGCTGGCACTGGCCGCATTGGTGCTGCGCCACATCTTGCAAAAGCGCTGGTCGGTGCCAATGGCCTCTGGCGTGGGGTTTGCAGGGTTTGCGCCGGGGCGCGCGGGCTGGCCGCTTTCCATCGCACTTTGGGCAGGGTTGGGGATGCTATGTCTCGCGCCGCTTTTGGCGCTTTTGGCCACGGCTTTGGTGCCCGCACTGGGCGTAGGGCTGAGCCTCGAAACCGCAACATTTGAGAATTTTGCCAATGTGCTGGCGAACCCAGCGGTGCGCCGCGCCTTTCTCAATTCTGTTTCACTCTCCCTTGCTGCCGCAGCGCTGAGCGGGGGGATTGCCATCTTGCTCGGCTGGCTCGGCGGGGTGGGGCGCAGCCGCGTGGGGCGCGTGCTTGGCTGGGCGGCAGATGCGGGCTTTGTGGTGCCGGGCACGGTGCTGGGCCTTGCGATGATCTTGGTCTATCTGCGCCCGCTGCCGCTTGTTGGCCTCTCGCTCTACGGCACCGCCGCGATCTTGTTGCTGGCCTATCTGGGGCGCTTTTTGCCGCTCGTTCTGCGCCCGGTCGAGGCCGAAATTGCAAGCGCGGACCCTGCGCTCGATGAGGCGGCGCGGATAGCGGGTGTGGGCGTGGCCCGCCGCATTGCCTTTATTGCCGCGCCCACGCTCGCTCCAACCGCCATCGCCGGAGCGCTCCTGATCTTCATGACGGCATTGAATGAACTTACCGTCTCGGCGCTTTTGTGGTCTGCCGGGCATGAGACGATCGGCGTGCAAATCTTCTCGATGCAATATGAGGGCAACTCCACCTCTGCCGCTGCGATCTCGGTGCTGGCGCTCGGTTTGGTCGGCGTGCTTGTGCTGATGGTGGATCGTTTCGGGCGTAACCTGCCGCGTGGCACCTTGCCGTGGCGCACGCCCTAACCGACCTGCGCGCAGACCACACGGCAAGTTTGTGGGGCCGTCGCAAAGGGTGCATTTTAGGAAAAGAGCGAGAGCCATAGATTGGGCGCTCCGCATAGAAAACGCCGCGATGCTGCGAGGTGGTTGTGGCATTTTACCATGAGCGAACAAAGCCTTGCAGTTTGAAGTTGACCTAGCGCGCCAAGCCCAAGGCTTCGAGCCGCGCGACGGTTTGCGGCAGCCGCGTCCGATCCTCGCGGACTTCCAAAATCAAGCGCGGCGGTGTTTCCAACTTGGCCAATGCCTCGAACACCGGGCGCCACGGAATACGGCCATCGCCGGGGTGCCAATGGCGGTCGGCGTAACCATCGGCATCTTGCAAATGCACATGGCCCAGCGTTGCCCCCGCTGCGGCAATGTAATCGACCACGGGGGGCGCGCCATAGCGGCCATGCGCCAATTCGGCATGACCGGTATCAATCGAAACGCGCAGGTTCGGGTGGTTGATCTGCTGCACCAGTCGCACCCGCGCGGTGGGGTCGGTGTCATCGATATTTTCCAGCATCACAGTGCAGCCCACATCGGCCGCCCGCGCCAGCACCGGGGCCAAGCAATCGGCCATCGCGTCGAACATCGCGGGCTCGATGAAAGGGTAATTGGCGCGGTTGAGCAGGTGCCAATAGGTGAAGGGGGAATGCACCACCATATGTGTGGCGCTGAGCGCCTCGGCCACGTTCACCCCCCACAACAGTCGCTTGGTGACCAGCGCGCGGATTTCCTTGTCTGCGGTGGAAAGGTCGAGCCCCAAAAACGGCCCATGGATGCCGCGCGGGCCGGTGTGGGCGGGCAGCAGTTTTTGCCATTGCGCGATGAGTTCTGCGGTCTCCGCCTCGCTCATATTGGGGGTGACGAAATCTTGGATTTCAATCGCGCGGCCCGCCTCGCAAATCCAATCGCGCAGCGGGGTGAAATGGTCGATCAACAGCGCGGTGCCAAGCAGGGGGAGGGGCGTCGCAGTCATGGGGGCCGTCCTTTGATTTCAACTTGATAGGAGCGCGCAGGACGCTTTGCACAAACTGGCGCTGAATGCACGGGAAGGCAATCAGAAGCGGCGCAGGCATCATCCGCTTGGCCGCGTTTCCATTGAATTCGTGACGACAAGCGGCCAGAGGAAATTCTTCCAATGCACCGTAAGCATTTGCCACGCTTTGAAACGTAAGGCTGTGCTTAAAAATCCCCGACGGCGGCCTTGTCCATCAGTGACAGGATCGAATTGCGCACTGTCTCGGCCTCTGCGGCCACCGCATCGGGCAGCGGGCGGCCCCCGTGCAGCATGTAATCCATATTGAGCGTATAGAGCCAAAGCGCCCCGGTCTCATCCTCGACAAGGCTCACCCGGCAGGGCAGCCAGGCGGCAAAAGCGGTGGAATAATCGACCATCGCCGCCGCTGTAAGCGGGTTGCAATAAAGGTAGACCTTCATCTTGCGCCAGTCTTCCCCCTTCATCGAGGAGACCTGGTCGCCCAAGGGCAGCGCGCCCACGTCGCGGATATTGAGATCCATCGCCAGCGAGCGGATCGATTCATCGACCTCTTCATAGCTAAGATCCTCTGCGACTTTGCGCTTCCAGACCATAGCCTCGGCAGGGTTGCCGTTTTTCGCAAGGTCTTGCACGAGGCTGAGGTAAAGCCCGCCCGCTGCCGGGTCAAAGCCCCGGAAGGTGAAGGCCGCCCAGCCAAGGCTGCAAAGTGCGACGACGCCCAAGAGGGCAAGGATATTGCGCAGTAAACTCATCTCTCTCCCTTTCACTCATGCACCTCGGGCTCCCGCTCCGAGGTTTTCAACCAAGCCGGAACCCGGTCATCAATTGCCGTAAGCCGATCAGTGCACCCAAGGTGATGGCCGCGAGCGTCACCGGGCCTGACCATGCAAGCGTGGCAAAGGCGGTGATGCCTTGCCCGACAGAACAGCCCATGGCGATCACCCCGCCCACGCCCATCAAGACAGCCCCGCCTACAAGGCGACCCAATTCGCGGGGGTCTTCGCAGGCCTCCCAACGGAAAAGCCCGCGCAGGGCCGAACCTGCGACGGCACCGATCAAAACGCCCAAGACCGAGCCAACCGAGAAGGTTAGCCCGCCCCCGGTCGAGGTCATCAAGTAAATCAAGGTGCGGCCCACGGGGGCGGTGAACGATGGCCCTTCAATCGCCACCGCGCCAAGGCTGTCTTGCGAGAGCCATGTGGTGCCGATGAAGCTGCCCGCCACGGCAAGCCCCGCCGCAACACCCCAAAAAACCATGCGCGGGGCTTGCCGCAGCGGTTTGTGAAACAGCGCAACGGCGAGCGGCACGAGCCCCAAAACCATCACCGCAACCCAGCCGGGCACGCCCCGCGTAGCAAGGTCGGCTACGATACCTTGCGGGGCAGGCGCGGCGATCTGCGGGAAGAGCTTTTGCCGCACTGGGCCGAGGGGGCCTGACAGGGTCATGAAACCAGCAATCCCCATTACGATCACCACGATCATCGCGCGCAGATCGCCCCCGCCGAACCGTACCAAGGCTGAAAACCCACAATTGCCCGCAAGCGCCATGCCATAGCCAAAGATCACCCCGCCCAAGATCGAAGCGAGCGGGTTCCATGCGATGCTGTGATAGGCGCTTGCATCGAGATCAGCCCAACCGAGCGCCGCAGCCCCTTGGGTGGCGAGAATGGCGGTGCCCAGCACCACCCCCCAAAGCCGCAGCCGCTTTTGGTCCCGGCCATAGGCGGCGCTTTCCAATGCGCCCAAGGTGCAGAAATCCCCTGGCCGGGCCGCAAGGCCCAGAACGATCCCGGCTGCCAGCCCAATCAAGGCCGCCAGCCCGCCGTAAGGCAGGTCCTCCATCACTCCTCCCTCGCTCCCCGCCTCCCCGCGGGGGTCAGCCCTCGGCCCGGTCTTGTGCCGGTACGCCGTAAAGCTTGCTCAGCAATCCGATCATCTCTGCGACCTTTGGGTCAAGCAGGGAATAGATGATCGTCTGTCCTTCGCGGCGTGCGCTAACCAACCCTTCAAGGCGCAACCGCGCCAGTTGTTGGCTCACCACGGCCTGCCGGGCAGCAAGGAGGTTTTCGAGTTCGGTCACGCTGCGCGGGCCGCGCAGCAGATGGCACAGGATGAGAAGGCGACCATCATGCCCCAGCGCTTTGAGGAAATTCGTGGCGGGTTCCGCCGCGCCGATTAGCCCGTCCAGCCCCTCAGGAAGGGGCCATGGTGGAGGGACTTCATCCTCAAATTGTCTGCGGGGTTCCGCCACGTTCATCCTACCGTCCTCTTGCTCCTTCCTGCCGCAGCGCGGCATGTTTCGCAACGGAAAACCGTTACCTACAACCTATCTTTGCGTTGCGTCATATCTACTCGCCTATCTCTTCTGCGCCGGGGCTTTGTGCTTGTGCGATCAGCGCGCTGAGCATGGGCCAAAAGAAATCTTCCCCCGGATAGCCTTCGATCCGCCCGGTTTCGGTGCCGTCGTCGAGCAAGATGAAGGTGGGCGTGAAACTGGCCGGGCTTGCCGTGGTCAGCCCCTCAGGCAGGGGCGCGCGCAATTGCACGCGTGTGATCGGCGCTGCTTGCCCTTCAGCCGTAAGTGCATATTTCGGGCCGATTTCTTCTTCCCAGCGCGCGCAATAGGCGCAGCCCGGTTGTTCGACCATCAGCAAGCGCAATTCGCCTGCACTGACGGCCAAGGGGGCAAGGAAGAACGCAACCGCAAGGCGAACGAGCATGTTGACAGCCTCATTAGAACATAGAAATATGCTAATAAATCCCCGCCACTTCGGCAAGGCGCGCTTTCAGGGAGGAGAGCGTTTCTCAAGGGGCTTTCAGAGCATGGTTTTTGGGAGGAGACGGTGCTCGATATCACCTTTGGAGGGGCAGCCCTAGCGGGACTGCTGTCATTTCTGTCACCCTGCATTTTGCCGATGGTGCCGTTTTACCTGTCTTACATGACGGGCCTTTCGGTGGGGGAGTTGCGGTCTGGGGGCGCTGTCGCTCCGGGGGCGCAGGGGCGCATCTTGATCCAAGCGCTGGCCTTCGCACTGGGGGTGACCACGATCTTCGTGTTTCTTGGGGTTGGGGCCAGCTTTCTGGGGCAGGCTTTCGGGGCCTTTAAAGAGGTGCTGAGCTGGGCGGCGGCCGCGATCTTGGCGCTGTTCGGGCTGCATTTTCTGGGCATTTTGCGGATCGGGCTGCTGTATCGCGAGGCGCGCGTGCAATCCGATATGAAGCCTACCACCTTGATTGGCGCCTATGTGATGGGGCTGGCCTTCGGCTTTGGCTGGACCCCCTGCGCAGGCCCGCCGCTTGCCGCGATTTTGTTTGTGGCCTCTGGCATGGGCGATCCGCTGCGCGGCGGGCTTTTGCTGCTGATCTATGGGCTCGCCATGACGCTTCCCTTTGTTGTGGCATCGCTTTTTGCCGGGCCGTTTCTGGGCTGGTTTGCCCGCCACCGCGCGGTGATGGGCTATGTCGAAAAGGCGATGGGGGTGATGCTCTTGGTCTTTGCGCTGCTGATCGCCACCAATTCCGTCAGCCTGATTTCGGATTGGCTTTTGAAGACGTTTGACTGGAGTGCCACGCTCGAAGGGGAGCTTTGAGATGAACCACTGGACCACGCTTGCCGCCGCCTTCGCCTTGGTCGCGATGCCCGCTTTTGCCACCGATTTGGGCGATGATGGGCTGCATAAACCCGATTGGCTGCGCGAAACCTTCAAAGACCTGCGCGAAGACCTGGCCGAGGCCAATGCAGAGGGCAAACGGCTGATGCTGATCTATGAGCAGCGCGGCTGTATCTACTGCACCAAAATGCATGAAGAAGTGTTTCCGGTCCCCGCCATCGACGCGCTGATCCGCGAGCATTACTTCGTCGTGCAGCTCAACCTGTTTGGCGATGTTGAGGTGACAGATTTTGACGGCACCACAGCGAGCGAAAAAGACATGGCGCTGCGCTGGGGGGTGATGTTCACCCCGACGCTGATCTTCTTGCCCGAAGAGGTGCCCGAGGGCGAAAGCGCCGCGCAAGCCGCCGTTGCAATGATGCCCGGTGCCTTTGGCAAGGGCACGACCGAGGCGCTGCTGACATGGGTGAAAGACCACGGCTACGAGAGCGGTGAGAATTTCCAAAAATATGTCGCAAGCCGCATGACGGTGCAGGAATAGGCTGCAAGCCTTTGAAACTGCAGGGTATATATGAATATTCGCGAAGGCTAATATTTTTATTGCTCCAGTTGTGAAACCTTGGTTATCGTAACCTTAGGGAGAATTCAGGGAGGATGAAAATGACACGTCAGCTTGCGCTGGCGGTCGCAGTGGCTTTGGCTGCTGCGTCCCCAGCTATGTCTGAAACCTCACCCAATGATGTGCAATTTGACGGGGGCGCGGTGGCGCAATCGCTGACCGGTGTGCCGGGCGATCCGACCGCGGGCGTCAAGGTGATGACCACGCGTGCCCTTGGCAATTGCGTGGCTTGCCATCTTGTCTCGGCGCTGCCCGATGTGCCCTTCCCGGGCGATATTGGCCCCGCGCTGGATGGGGCAGCGAGCCGCTATTCCGAGGCGCAACTGCGCGGCATCATCACCAATTCCAAACACACGTTTGAGGGCAGCTTCATGCCCGCCTTCTACAAGACCGAAGGCTATATCCGCCCCGGCGATGCTTATACCGGCAAGGGGGCGGCTGAGCCGCTGCCACCGATCCTGAGCGCGCAGCAAATCGAGGATGTGCTGGCCTATGTGATGACGCTCACCGACGAGTGACGCGGCGCCCAAGCAACAGGGAGAGACCCATGAAACTGACACGACGCGACACGCTTTGGCTCGGACTGGGTGGTTTGGCGACAGCCGTGCTGCCGGGCGCGGGGCTGGCTGCCACGGTGGAAGAACTGACTGCGGGCTTCGCGGGCGGTACCACACCGGGCACGGGCGGGATTACGCTCACCGCGCCCGAGATCGCTGAAAATGGCAACACCGTCCCGATCGAGGTGTCCGCACCGGGGGCGGTGGCGATCATGTTGATTGCGCCGGGCAACCCCGAACCTTCGGTGGCCACGTTCACCTTTGGCCCTGCGGCAGGCAGCCAGCGCGCCGCCACGCGGATCCGGCTTGCCAAAACGCAAGATGTCTTGGCGCTGGCGAAAATGGCCGATGGCTCGGTCGTGCAGGCGCAATCGACCGTCAAGGTCACCATCGGCGGCTGCGGCGGCTGAGGCAGGGAGGAAACACCATGGCAGATAATGCAAAACCGCGCGTGAAAGTGCCCAAATCCGCCGCGGCGGGTGAGGTGGTCACGCTCAAGGCGCTGATCAGTCACGCGATGGAATCTGGCCAACGCAAAGACAGTTCTGGCAACCCGATCCCGCGGTCGATCATTCACCGCTTCACCTGTGATCTGAACGGGCAAAACGTCATTGATGTGGCGATCAACCCATCGGTCTCCACCAACCCCTATTTCGAATTTGACGCGCGCGTCGATGCGGCGGGGGAATTTGTCTTCACTTGGTACGACGACGACGGCTCGGTCTACACCGAGACGAAGCCGATCGCACTGGCCTGAGCGGCATGGCGTAGGGAGGAAAGCCAATGCATCGCACAAGCATATTGGCCGCCGTTCTGGCGGTTGGGGTCGCGTTTCCAGCACTTGCGACCCCGGTCGAAGATACGCTGGTGATCGAAAGCGACGACGGGCCGGTTGAGATCGTTACCCAAACCACAGCGCCCGCGCATCTTCAGGGCGCGTTGGAAACGATCTATTCGGGCTGGCTGTTTCGCAATGACGAGACGCGCGATTTGGAGCGGGATGATTTCGACAATCCCGGCATGGTCTTTGTTGATCGCGGGCGCGACACATGGAACGCCGAGATCGGGGCCAAGGGGGAAAGTTGCGCCTCGTGCCATGGCGGGCCGGAAAGCCTGAAAGGGCTGCGCGCCGTGCTGCCGCGTGTCGATGAAAAGACCGGCGCGTTGATGACGATGGAAAACTACATCGACACCTGCCTGACCGAGCGGATGGGGCTGGAAAGCTGGGGATGGACCTCGACCAATATGAGCGACATGCTCGCGCTGATTTCCATGCAGTCGCGGGGCATGCCGGTCAATGTGGCGATTGATGGGGCCGCCGCACCCTATTGGGAGCAGGGCAAGGAAATCTACTACACCCGCTTTGGTCAGCTTGAGATGGCCTGCGCCAACTGCCACGAGCAATATTACGGCCATATGATCCGCGCAGATCATCTCAGCCAAGGGCAGATCAACGGCTTCCCGGTCTATCGGCTCAAGGACTCGGCGCTGTTGTCGGCGCAAAAGCGTTTTGTTGGCTGTGTGCGCGACACCCGCGCCGAGACCTTCAAACCCAATTCGCCAGAGTTCAAAGCCTTGGAGCTTTACGTTGCCTCGCGTGGCAATGGGCTTTCGGTCGAGGGCGTGTCGGTGCGCCATTGACCCTTGCGCGGCCGTTTGTCCCGAAGGCGGCCGCGCTTTCATCTGTGGGGAGAACCGGATGATTACCCGGCGCGAATTTCTTCAAGCCTCGCTGGCCACCTCAATGCTTTGGGGGGCTTCGGGCATCGGTAACTGGTCGCGGCTCGCCGCACAGCAGGCGCTGAGCCAAGATAAGCTTTTGGAATTTGACGATTTTGGCAATGTGACGCTGATCCATATCACCGATATCCATGCGCAGATGCGCCCGATCTGGTTTCGGGAGCCGGAATGGAACATTGGTGTGGGCGCGGCGCAGGGCCAGCCACCGCATGTGGTCGGCAAAGAGTTCTTGCAGATGTTCCAGATCGCGCCGCAAAGCCCCGAGGCCTATGCGCTGACCTATGAGGATTTTGCCGCGCTCGGTCGGGAATATGGCAAAATGGGCGGGCTGGATCGGGTGGCGACCGTGGTGGCGGCCATTCGCGCCGCACGGCCAGAGGCGCTTTTGCTTGATGGCGGCGACACGTGGCACGGTTCGATGACCTCTTTCCTGACCAAGGGGCAGGATATGGTCAACGCCATGAACCTGCTCGGGGTTGAGGCTATGACCTCGCATTGGGAATGGACCTATGGCGCGGATCGAGTGCGCGAAATCGTGGAAAACGATCTGCAATTTCCGTTCCTTGGCGCGAATATCTTTGATGCGGAATGGGATGAGCCCGCTTTTGAGCCCTATCAGATGTTTGAGCGTGGCGGGGTGCAGGTGGCGGTGATCGGGCAGGCATTCCCCTATATGCCGATTGCTAATCCGCGCTGGATGTTCCCCGAATACAGCTTTGGCATCCGCGAAGAACGGATGCAGGAAATGGTCGATGAAGTGCGCGCCAAGGGCGCCGATCTTGTCGTCTGCCTAAGCCACAATGGCTTTGACGTGGACCGCAAGATGGTCAGTCGCGTTCAGGGCATTGATGTGATCTTGACCGGCCACACCCATGACGCGGTGCCCGAACCTGTACTGATTGGCGAAACGATCCTGATCGCCTCTGGCTCCAACGGGAAATTCGTCTCGCGCATTGATCTCGATGTGCGCGACGGGCGGATGATGGGCTTTCGCCACAAGCTGATCCCGATCTTTGCCGATGTCATTACGCCCGAACCCGAGATGGCGGCGCTGATCGAGGCGGAACGCGCCCCCTTCAAGGCGCAGTTGGAAGAGAAGATCGGCACCACCGAGAGCCTGCTTTATCGGCGGGGCAATTTCCAAGGCACGTGGGATGATCTGATCTGCGATGCGATCCGCTCCGAACGGGATGCGCAGATCGCGTTGTCTCCGGGGGTGCGCTGGGGGCCTTCGCTCTTGCCCGGCGATGCGATCACCCGCGAAGACATTCATAACGTCACCTCAATGACTTATGGGCAGTGCTACCGCACCGAAATGACGGGTGAGGTGATCAAAACGATCCTTGAGGACGTGGCCGACAACATCTTCAACACAGATCCTTATTACCAGCAGGGTGGTGACATGGTGCGAGTGGGCGGCATCGGCTTTACCTGCGACGTGGCCAAACCGATCGGAAGCCGCATCTCTGAGATGGTGCTGACCGATACGGGGGCGACGGTCGATGCCGCCAGTTCTTATACGGTCGCCGGCTGGGCCTCGGTCAATGAGGGCACCGAGGGGCCGCAAATTTGGGATGTGATCGAGGCGCATGTGAAAAAGCTCGGCACCGTGCGGGTCGCGCCGTCTGATACTGTCCGTGTTACGGGGCTATAGCCGATGCGCGGGGGCCTGACACGCCGCCGCGTTTTGGCTGCGGGCGCGGGGCTCGCGGTCGGCTTGGCCGCCCCGACTTTGCGCGGGCAGGGCCTGCCACGGGTGCTTGTTATCGGTGGGGGAGCGGGCGGCGCGTCATGTGCGCGTACCCTTGCCGAAGCGGGGGGCGTGGCCGTGACGCTGCTAGAACGCGCTCCCCGCTACACGACCTGCTTTTTCTCAAACCATGTGATTGGCGGGCTGCGGCCGCTTGAAAGCCTGCAATTTGGCTATGAGGGTCTGGCGCGCGCCGGGGTTCAGGTTGTGATTGGCGAAGCGGTGGCGGTGGAGCGTTCGGCTCGGTTGGTGCGGCTCGCCACGGGTGAGGGGCTCGTCTATGATCGGTTGGTTGTCTCGCCGGGGATTGATTTTGTCCCGGATGCGGTGCCCGGCTGGTCTGAGGACGTGGCCGAGATCATGCCGCATGCATGGAAGGCGGGGCCGCAGACGCTTTTGCTCAAACGCCAGATCGAGGCGATGCCCGAAGGCGGCACTTTCGCCTTGATCGCGCCGCCCGCGCCCTATCGGTGCCCACCCGCCCCCTATGAACGGGTGAGCATGATCGCGCATCGGCTCAAACAGGTGAACCCCACGGCAAAGATCTTGATCTTTGATCCCAAGGATCATTTCTCAAAACAGACGCTCTTTGAAAACGGCTGGGGCAAATACACCAATGGTATGGTGACATGGTTCGGTCCCGAATTTGGCGCGGCGGATATTGAAGTGCGCCCCGAGACAATGGAGGTTTTGGTCGAGGGGGAGGCTGAAAAGGTCGATGTCTGCAATGTGATCCCGGCGCAGCAGGCGGGAAAACTTGCCCATCTTGCTGGGCTTACCGATGCGACGGGTTGGGCTCCGGTGGACCCGTTCACGATGCGCTCTTTGGCCGATCCCAACATCTGGGTTTTGGGCGATGCCAGCGCGCAGGGAGCGATGCCCAAAGGCGCCTTTGCTGCGCATTCGCAGGCGCAGATGGCCGCAGCCGCAATCCGGCGCGACCTTTTCGGGGCAGGGGATCTGCCAGATCATTACAGCAATATCTGTTGGTCCGTGCTTGCCCCGAGGGATGCGGTGAAGCTTGGTGGGATTTATATGCCCCGCGCCGAAGGCATCACCCAGACCGAAAGCGTTATTTCGGCGGCGGGCGAAGATGCTGCCACCCGCCAAGCCACCTATGAAGAGGCGCAAACATGGTATGGCGCCTTCACGCAAGACATCTTTGGTTGAGCCGGAAAGGAGCACCATGATCGCCCGTCGCCGCTTTTTAATGACCGCCGCCGCAGTGCTTGCCGCGCCGCCACGGCTTTGGGCCAATACCAGCCTAGAGCAAGGTGCGGCGCGCATTGATACGCTTTCGGACGGGTCTTTGATGCTTTCGCCCGGCTTTTTATTTGGCGCGATGCCGCAGGCGGAATTGCATGAAATCCTCACCCGCTATGACGCGCCGCTCGATCGCTTTGATCCGCCGTGTAATGTGACGCTCTACCGTGATGGCATGCATACGGTGCTGTTCGATGTGGGGGCTGGCCCCGATTTTCAGCCTACAGCAGGCAAATTGACCGAGGCACTTTCGGTTTTGGGGCTTGCGCCTGAAGACATCACCCATGTGCTTTTTACCCATGGGCACCCAGACCATCTGTGGGGTGTTTTGGATGAGTTCGATGAGCCCGTTTTCCCCAATGCGCTGCATATGATGGGGCGGATCGAGCATGACTTCTGGGCCGACCCCGAGACAGTGAACCGTATCGACGCGCCGCGCCAAGGCTATGCGGTGGGAGCACTGCGGCGGTTGCAGACGCTTGGCGAGATCCGCTTGTTGGAAGCGGGGGAGGAGGCTTTGCCCGGCATAAGCGCGCAACTCACCCCCGGCCATACGCCGGGGCATATGGCGTTTCGTATCGAAGGGCCAAAGCCTGCGCTGGTGCTGGGCGATTGTCTCTCGAACCACCACGTTGCCTTTGAGCGGCCAGAATGGCTGACCGGCTCGGACCATGATCGGGAAACCGCCGCCGCCACGCGGGTCGCGCTGTTGGCGGAACTTGTCAGCGAAGAGATCGCCTTGGTTGGCTACCATTTGCCCGGCGGGGGGATCGGTCGGGTGGAGCGGGCCGGGCGGGGCTATCGGTTTGCTTTGGACTTTTAGCGCTGATCCACCAGCCGATCGGTCGCCATCGCGCCGATCCACATGCACAAAAGCGCAAGCCATGCCGTTGCCGTGCCGATAGACGTGCCAGTGACGCCCGCACCAATCGCGCAGCCGCCTGCCAGCATCGCCCCAAACCCCATCAAAACCGCGCCGAACATGGAGCGCCGCATCTGACTTTCACGTTCAAAGCCTTGAAATTTTAACTCCCGCGTCAGCGCGGCGGCGAAAAACGCCCCAAGAAACACGCCGGGCACCAGCCCAACATCGAAATCGAGCTTCGGGGTGGGCTCGAGGAAAAACATCAAGGTGCTGGCCGAAGACCCGGAAAACGTGGCCGAGGTGACGGAAACCGGCCCAAAGGCCACTTGCGACAGCGCGAAGGTCAATACCCAGCCCAAGGCCACGGCAAAGCCGACACCTGAGGCAAAGGTGAGCGTGGAAAAGCCGATCTGGTTGCGCCGCGCCAGCCAAAGTGCCAGCGCTGCGCAACCGGCCCCGAGCCCCAAAGCGCTGCCTTTGGGTAACGAAAGGGCCGCGAAAAGCTCAAGATTACGCCCGCCCGGTGTCACCCAAAGCCCGGCCAGCCATTGCCGCAAAGGTGCGAGCCAGCCATGCAGTGCCATCTGCGCCGTGACGGCGAAAATCAGCCCCGAAACCACGGCGCGCAAATTGCCGGTGGCCGCGAGCACCAAAAGCCGCCCAGAGCAGCCACGCGCCAGCACCATGCCGACCCCAAACATCAGCCCGCCGATCACCGCCCCGGACCAGCTGCCCGCAACCGCCATCATCCGCGCATCTTCGGCGCGAAACAGCCCAAGCATTTGCGCCGATTGCACCCAGATCAGCGCGGTTGAAAAGGTGAGCAGCCAGACCGCGACCGGTCGACCTAGGTTGCCGCGGGCAAAGTCGATCGTTGCCGCGCGCAGGCAAAAAGAAGACCGCTGTGCCGCCACGCCGAAAACCGCCCCCGTCAGCACCCCAAACAGGGCCGACAGGATCGGTTCTGCGATCCAGTCAAGTAGCGGCGTGATCTCCATGCGTCCTCCCCGACGCGGGTCTCCCTAAGTGTGTATGGTGGCGCAAAATGGCGGAAATGTCATCTCTGTGTACCGCGCAGCCAAAGGCGCGGCGGCGATGCGTGATCGACCACATTCGATTGTGCGAAAATGACGTTAAGCACGTTGCAAATAGGCGCTCGGTGCCTCATTTCACATGGTCTCAGGCGCGGTTTGCGTTGGGGCTTTTTGTAGCGCCTTATTTTTAAATGGAAAATTTTGGATTGTGCGTCGTGCGAGTGAGATGCGCTGTCGTGATCGCGGCTCTCTCTGCGGGCGGGGTTGGGACGCTATCGTCACGTCAATTTACGTTTTGACAACACTTCGGGCACACCCTTGAAGCGTAAGTACGAGTGATCGGGAGGGTGAAATGGCCAAAGTTGCCTATACCGAGGGCCTGAATGCCAAGCGGTATGACGCCGATGAAGCCGATATTGGCGATGGCGTGACTGCGGGCGCTGTTCAAGGGGATCGTCCCGCATTGATGGGCACCTCTGCCGCAGGTCCAAACGGCGGACATGCTGCGGAGGTGTCCGTGATGCGTGCCGCCGCGCTTGCCTCCGAAAGCAAAACCAGTTTTGTCAGTGAACCCGTAGCCCCCCTTTCCGTTTTGGAAACGGATATGCCGGGGCGGAGCTTCGCCTCCGCCGATATGGGGCCCGCGAATGCGTCTATTCGGCCGCTGAATGCGCCGCCCATTGGCAATGCGCCGACCGCGCGCCTTGCGGATGGCCAGTCGGTGACGATGGATGAGGGCGGTTTCGTCACGCTGGATCCGGGGCCACCTGTCTCTCCGCCCGCGATTGATCCCGCAACGGATGAGCTTCCCTCGCAGCCCCAGTCGCCGTCGGACCCCGTTGTGGACGATACGAGCGACGACCCGACGCCTGCGGATGACCCAGTGCCGCCAGTGGTCGATGATGGGTCCACCCCGGTGATGCCGGACACAGATCCGGGGGAAGACGGTCTTCCGCCCGGTGACACGGATGTCCCGGTCGATGATGGTGTCGACCCTGAGCCAGATACGGATGACCTTCCTCCGCAGCCCGAGCCGCCGTCAGACCCGGTTGTGGATGACACGAGCGATGACCCGACGCCTGCGGATGACCCAGTGCCTGATACGGATTCCGATGGAACTGGCGATGATCCCACCGCCGATCCGCCTGTCGATGATCTTTCTCCGGAGGATGAGCCGGGGGATGGGGACACCGATCCCACTCCCAATGACAGCACCGGCGACCCAGAGGACGATGCCGGGTCTGATCCGGACAAAGGAAACGGTCAGGGCAAGGACGGGGACAAGAAAACCTATGTTGACCCGAATAGTGGCCGTGATGGTGCGGAGCCCGGCCCCGCCGATGTTTACAAGGTGATCACCGATGAGGATGGGGTGACCACGGTCACCTCGCCCACCGACAAGCGGGGCGGTGGCAAGACTGGCGATGATGGTGGTCTTGATCCCGACATTGATGTGGATGGGTTGTTTGGGGACTTCACCAATCTGGAGAAGGACGGGGCACCCGGGAATGGCAATGGCAATGGCCGGGGGAATGAAAAAGCGGCCGAGCTAGACGACCTATCCATACCTTTCGCTGCGGATGGGGGCGAAGACAACGTCTTCATGGGCGACGATATGGACGGCTTCGATTCCGATGTCGGCTCGGCCTTGGATATGGCGCATGACCATGGACCGCATGTGAATTTTTTCTGAAGCCCGACCTTTCGGTTGGCGTGTGAGAGTGACGAGTGCAAAGGGTAGGTTTGAAGTGGGATGTGGTCCCGTTGGTCGTCGCGACGCTTCTGATCGTCGCGCTGGAACTGGTGATTCCGGTCACGGTGCGCCAGGTCTATGACACGTTCATTCCACACCAATCGCTCGACTCCCTGAATGTGCTGATGACCGCTGCCGTCGGCTTTTTGCTGGTGGATGCGTTTTTGCGCTGGGCGCGGGCAAATCTTCAGGCATGGCAGGGCGCACGGCGGGCGCATGCCGCGGGCACCCGGATGATTGACGCGCTGCTGCAAGGGAATGTGGCGCCGAGCCGGAACAACATCGGCGGAAAGCTTGCGCTGATCAATCTGGTGCGCGGTTATCATGCCGGGGGCGGGGGCAGTTTAGCCGTGACGCTTGCCGAATTGACGATGATCCCGCTGATGCTGGTGCTGATTGCGCTGATCGCGGGCAAGCTGGCGCTGGTATCGCTTACGCTGATTGCCGTTTTCTGTGTGGTTATGGTGGTCGCGGGTCGGTCCTTGCGCGATGCCCGCGATGCGCGCCGGGCAGAGGATGCTGTCCGGCTTGATATGATGGTGGAGACGCTGGGGGCGGCGCAGTCGATCAAGGCGCTTTCGGCGGAGCGGGTCATGGCTGCGCGGCATGCGGGGCTAAAATACACCTCGGCGCGTTGGCAGTTTGAGGTGGGCCGTTTCCAAACGCTAGTTTTCGACATCACGCAAATCTTCGGCACGGTGATGATCTTGGCCGTAGTCTTTGTGGGCGCGGGGATGGTGCTTGATAAAGACCTGACGGTCGGTGCGCTTTTGGCGGCGATCATTCTTTCCGGTCGCTCGGTCGTGCCGATGCAAAAGGCGCTGGGCGCGCTGCATCGCAGCCAAGCGCAGCGCAGTGAGCGCAAGCAGGTCGAGGCGCTGCTCGCCACCCCTGCCAGCGCTACAGTGACGACCGTTTCTGCGGCCTTGCCCGAAAACGAGGGCAAGCTGGCGCTGCACGGCGTGCGGATCATGGAGGCCGAGGGGGAGGCTCCGCTTCTCGACACAGTCGATTTTGCCTTTCCTGCCCGTCAATTCAGCCTGCTGGATGGTTTGGATCATGCGCAGGCGATGACGGTGTTCAAAACCCTGTCCGGCTTGCAGCGCCCAGAACGGGGGGCGGTACGGCTGAATGATGCCGATCTGCTGCAACTGCCCGAAGCCTGCCGGGCGCAGCAGATTGCCTATCTGCAAGCTGAAACGGTGCTCTACCGTGGCACGATCTTGGAAAATTTGACCCGCTTTGGACAGGTGAAAATGTCCGATGCGCAATTCGTGATGCGGCAATTGCGGTTGGATGAAGATCTGAACGTGCTGCCGCGGGGCTTGCAAACCGTTTTGCGGGGCGATGGCGGCGATCCGGTGCCGCCGGGCCTGCGCGAACGTATTGCGCTGGCGCGCAGCTTGGCGCCTCGGCCGCGGGTGATCCTGTTCAATCATGCAGATAGCGGGTTGGACCGACGCAGTTATACCGCGCTTTACGAATTGCTGGCCAAACTGCGTGGTCACGCAACGATTATCATGGCCAGCGATGATGAAACGCTGCGCTCGCTTGCGCAGCATTGCTTTGTTTGTGAGGGCGGCGGGTTGCGTGCGAACGAAGGGGTCTGCCCGCCGAGCCGACCGCAGACGCGCTATCGTGAGTTGCGGCTATGAGAGATTTGCCGCTCGATATGCTGGCGCAATTGCGCCATGGGGCGCCAAGCGCACCAAAGCTCGGCCATGCTGAAAGTGCGGCGCAATTGTTTTATGCGCGGTTGAAGGGGGCCGATTGGCATGTGTCGCCAGACGCCGAGCCCTTGGCGCTTTGTTTTTGCATGCTGGTCTTGCGGCTCAAACCAACCCTGCATCCGCGCAGCTTGGCGGCAATCATCAATGCGTCCGCAGATCACGGGTTTGACCGTATGGCCTTGGTCAACACGATGGCCGCGCTGGGCTACCGCTATGATCGTGTGCGGTTGATGCTGACGGATCTGGATATTCGTGTGCTGCCGGCGCTGATTGTGGGGCGCGATGGGCAGGCCTTGGTCTATTATCGCGATGGCGATGATATCGCACTTTTTGATGGTGCGACGCGCCAGCTCGTCGATCCTGCGCAATATCGGCAAGAGGTTGAGGTTTATCTGTTTTCGCGTCTGAACCCAGACGATTTGGCGACCTCTCAAACGCGCCGTGAGGCCACGCAGCAGGCATGGTTCCTGTCATTGTTCAGTCGGTTCTGGCCGCATCTGCGCAGCGTGGTTTTGATGGGTATCAGCCTCAATCTGTTGGCGCTTTTGGTGCCCGCGCTGATCTTGGCCGTTTATGCCTTTGTGATCGACAGCGGCCAGATCGCGCCTTTGCAATATTTGGCGGCGGGCGCGGCTTTGCTTTTGGGCTTTGAGTTCACGCTGCGGCGGCTGCGCTCTCGGGTGCTGACCTGGATGATGGCGCGGCTCGATTATCTTGTGGGCGTCAGCAGTTATGACAAGCTTTTGGGCCTTTCCGCCGAGGCGTTGAATACGGCGGGCGTGTCGTCACAAATCGCGCGGATCAAGACCTTTGAGGCGGTGCGCGATTTTCTGTGCGGGCCCTTGATCCTCTCGGCGATAGAGCTGCCGGTCACGGTTTTGGCGCTGGTCGCCTTGTTCTGGATTGGAGGCACGCTCGCGGTGCCGATCCTTGTCGCCATTATCTTGCTTGTGGCGATTGCGCTTGTTGCGCGGCGCGGCATTGCGGTGCGCATTCGCCAAAGCGCGGTCGAAGGCTCGAAGATGCAGCAGTTCATCTTGGATACCTTCACGCGGCTTGAAAGCATTCGTCTTGATGGGCTGGCAGGGATCTGGATGGACCGGTTCTTGCATCTGTCGGGGCGTGAGCAGTTCGCCATGCTGCGGATGAGCCGCCTTGCCGCCACGGCGGAGATTTTGGCGCATCTGACGGTGGGGCTGGCGACGCTTGGGCTGCTTTTCATTGGCACGAAGCAGATCTGGGCCGGGCAGCTTGCCGCTGGAGCCTTGATCGCGGCGATGATGTTGCAATTGCGGGCCTTGGCGCCCTTGCATGCGATTGTTGGGATGCTGCCGCGCATCGAACAACTTCGCAATGCCATTGAGCAGATCGACCGGCTGATGGATATGGCGGAAGAAATTGACCTCAATGACCATGAAGAGGTGAATGCGGCGGCGCTGAACGGACAGATCCGCATTCGCAATGTTTCGCTGCGCTATGGCCCCAAGGTGCCTGCGGTTCTCTCGGGCTTTTCTATTGATATTGCCGAGGGGGAGGTGATCGGGATCACCGGCGGCAATGGCAGTGGCAAAAGCACCTTGCTCAAACTGCCGCTGGGGCTGAGCACGCCGCAGCTTGGGGCGGTGCAATTGGGCGGGTTTGATATTCGCCAGTTCAACGCGGCAGAGTTGCGCGAGCGGGTCGCCTATTTTCCGCAGACGGTGGATTTGTTCAGCGGCACGCTGGCCGACAATTTGCGGATTGCGATGCCGATTGCCCGCAATGCCGATTTGGAGGCCGCGCTTGAAGAAGCTGGTGCCTTGAACCAGTTACGCAGCTTGCCCGATGGGCTGCAAACGGTGGTGGACCCGGTACGGCTTTCGGCCAGCCAACCTTTGTTGCGCGAGCGGATTGGCCTTGCGCGCGCGCTCTTGCGCCCGGCGCAGGTGCTTTTGATTGATGAGCGGCCCGCGATGGCGCTTTTGGCCGGGTTGGATCGGGATATCGAACGGGTTTTGAAACAAAGCCGGGGTCATAAAACCACGCTTTTTGTCAGTTCGCGCACCGATTTTCTGCGCCTTGCGGATCGGGTGATTGCGATGACCGGAGACGGGCGCGCGCAGGTGGGGCCGCTCGATAAGATCATGAGGACAGCATGAGCTATTCGGATCAAACTGCGCTGGCTGTGTCGGCCTCGGCTGGGGGGCTTCAACCCGCGGGTGGTGTGTCTTTGGGGGCCGCGAAAAGTGGCCGTCGCCGCAAGCGCAATATCCAGTTGCGCCATTTGGCCGAAAGCATTCGCCTTGAAGAGCGCACCGATGGGATTGGTTTGCAGGCGGCGATTTGGCTTTGTGCGGCCATGTTGGTGGCCATCACCCTCTGGGCGGGGCGGGCAGAATTGCCGATTGTCGTGCAGGCTCCGGGGCAAATCATGCCCGCCAGCTTTGAACGTGAATTGGTGCATCGTGAAGCTGGGCGGTTGGTTGAATTGGCGGTGCGTCCCGGTGAAAAGGTGGCGCAGGGGCAATTGATCGCGCGGCTTGATGACGACGATCTGGTGGCGGATTTGCAGTTGCAGGCGCGCCAGCGGCTTTCGTTTTTGTTGCGGATTGAACGCCTGACAGCCTTTGTGGAGGCGCGCGACCCCGACTTTCGCACGGGTAACCCGTCTGCGCCTTTTGCGGCAGAAGAGCTTGTTTCCGCGCGTAATGCATGGGCGGCGATGAAAACCGCGCTGCACGATCAGACCACAATCGTCTCGGAACAGCTGGCGAAGGCTGTGCGCGAGCAAGGCATCGTTACCAGCCGGATCGCCGCGCAAAAGGGCCTGTTGGCGTCTATGGAAGACCTGCTTGGGCGTAAGGAGGTTCTGTTTGCCAAAGAATTGGTCGCTTATCCGGTGATTATCGAGGCGCGGCAGGCGGTGATTTCGGCCAAGGCCGAGCTGGAGATTTTAGAGCGTCAGTTTCAGCGTAGTGTGAATTCGATCCGAGAGTTGGACGCCCGGCTTTTGGCGGTGACAAGCGAGCGGCAAGCCTCTGCGCGGCAAGACCTTGAGGTGGCGCGGGCCGGGCTTGCGGAAACCGATGTGCGGATTGCGACGCTCTCCTCTGCTATCGAGATGCGCCGCATTCGCGCGCCGATTGATGGCACGGTCAAGCTGCCAGAGCGGCTGGCTGTGGGCGATTATATCGGGGCAGGGCGCCCGATTGGCCATATTGTCCCGACGACGGATCGGCTTGTTGCGCGGGTTAGAATTCCGGCGGAAGATATTGCAAATATCGCGCCGGGGATGTCGGTCGAACTTAAAATAACCGCGCTAGATTACACGCGATTTGGAACGATCTCTGGTATTTTAGAGACTTTATCGCCTGCGGCGATGTTGGCCGAAAATGGGGCGGTCTACTTTACGGCGGAAGTTTCGCCTAAGGTTGAATATATTGAATATCAAGGCCGAAAATTAACATTGATTCCGGGAATGACTGTGGAGGCTGGTCTTATTAATGGGTCGCGAACCATTCTAGAATACCTTTTTAATCCAATAAATCAAGCGGTGTATGGTGCGTTTCACGAGGGTTGAATATGTTGGAAGCAGGATCAGAGAGCTTTAAGGTCGCCTCCACCATTATGGCGGTGGATGATGATCCTGTGGCATTGTTGATGATTTCCGAGCTTCTCAAGAAGCTTGGCTATCAAACGCTTACCGCCACCAGCGGTTCGGCGGCGCTTGAGATGATGGAGCAGGGCTCTGTGCCGCAAGTTTTGTTGTTGGATCGACAAATGCCCGGCTTGAGCGGCATGGATGTCGTCCATCACCTGAAAGAAAAGAAGCAGTTCGCTCGGATTCCTGTGATTATGGTGACGGGCTCAGATGATCCGAAAGAAATCCGCGAAGGCATTGATGCGGGGGTCTTTTACTACCTGCACAAACCGGCGCATGTGGGCGTTTTGTCTTCGGTTCTGGCGGCAGCTTTGCGGCAGGCAAGCGAAAGCACCGCCCTCGTGCATGAAACGGTGCCGCAAGTTGGCTTTGACCTGTGCGAAGCCGCGAAATGGACGTTCCGCACCCCGCGCGAAGCCACGGCATTGGCTGCCACCATCGCGAATTATTTTCCGGATCCTGATCGCAGTGTCGATGGCATTGGGGCGCTTTTGCTCAATGCGGTAGAGCATGGGATTTGCGCGATCGGTTTTGAGGAAAAGGGGCGGTTGCTTGAGGAAGGGCAGCTTTCGCAGAGCATCAAGGAACGGCTGATCCAGAACCCCGATACCCGCGCAACCGCCGCGATTTCGCGCCGGGACGATGGGATGATGCTGATCGTCGATGACCCGGGCGCGGGCTTCAATTGGAGCGAATTTACGACGCTGGACCTGTCGCGTTCAAGTGCATCGCATGGTCGGGGCATCGCGCGAGCAAAGGCCATGGCTTTCGATGATTTGAAATTCAACGAGGCCGGGAACCGCGCCATCGCTTTCATGCGGTATAATGCGACTTTTGAGTGGTGAGGCGGTTCGATGCCCTTTTCTGAAGGCCTTGCTGGCGCTGCGGCAAATAAAGGAAAATACGCCGATACATGGTGGTTGCGTTGGTCCTTGGTCGCTGTATTGGGTGTGTTGACGATTGTTGGCTTGAATGTCTACTTTTTACGAGCCGATTACGAGGAATATGTAGCAGGTCAGAACGTTCATATTTCAGAAGAAATATCGAAGCAGCTTGAAGACCCTTTTCAAAAATCATCCGGGCGGGTTTTGGCCCTGCGTTCGCTCATCATGTCGTCGCATGAGGTGACTTTAGAAGAGTTTGAGGCGTTTTCTGCCGTAGCTGTCGCGCATGGGACCGATTTTGCGCATGGCTATGGTTGGCTGCCCAGTGCGGGGAGCGGGCCGATCATGATGGTTGGCAATATGCCGAACGCGCCAACATTCGAAATGAAAGACTTAAGCCCCCAAGTTCGGAAGCTATTGGAAGATGTTGAGGCCGGACGCGGCCTTCAGCGTGATGTGCTTGTGGGCGGCGTTTTGGCCGAGCAAAGCGCGAATACCGATCTGGTCACGCTTTTGCGCCAAGTCTCCACCAGCTCCCATAACGGCGACGAAAAGGGGATTGTCTTTGCCACCTTCAGCATTCGGCGGTTCTTGCTGTTTGCCTCGCTGCCGCTGGAAAGCTGGATCACGCGTGTGGCACTGGTTGAAGAGAGTGGAGAGACAACGCTTTTCCGGCATGCGCGGATGCCCGGTTTTAGCGCAGAAGAACCGCTGACCCTGACCGAAGGCCCGATGACGTTTTCGCTTGCGGTGCAATACGAAAATACGCCGTTTTGGACCTTTTTCGTCGAAGAGAAGCTCGCGAACCAATTGGTTTTTGTCGCCATGATGGTGCTTTTGTCGGCCTCGGCCTATCTGACGCTGCGCCAAATCCGGTTGAGCCGTAAAGCGGCGCAAATCTCGGCCGAGGCGAATTATCAAAAGACCCGCTTTTTGGCGACGATGAGCCACGAGATGCGCACGCCGCTCAACGGGATTATCGGCATGTCGGATTTGTTGCTTGATACGAAGTTGGATGACGAGCAACGCAGGAATGTGCAAACGCTAAACCATTCGGCCGAGAACCTGCTGGCACTGATCAACCAGATCCTCGACTTTTCCAAGATTGAGGCCCGCGAAGTGGTGTTGGACCCGCAGATCATGGATCTGGGGGAATTGGTTTCGAATGTGATCAATGCCGTTGGCGTGTTGGCCTCAGATAAACAGATCGAATTGGTGGCAATTATGCCGTTGGACGCCTGTATCTCGGTGCAGGTGGACGATATGAAGCTGCGCCAAATCCTGACCAACCTGATGTCAAACGCGATCAAATTCACCAATGAGGGCAGCGTCACGCTGCGGGTGGATGTGATCGAGAAAGACAGCAATGAGCGCGCGGTGTTCCGGTTTACGGTGGAAGATACCGGTGTTGGTATTCCGGCTGAGCGGCTGGAGACGATCTTCAAACCCTTTGAGCAGGCCGATAGTTCGACCACGCGCAATTATGGGGGCACCGGGCTTGGGCTTGCGATCACGCGCGAAATGCTTCTGGCAATGGACAGCGATATTCGTGTGCGTTCGGAAGTTGGCAAAGGGTCGGCCTTTGGGTTTGAACTGCGGCTTGAGGCCGACACCCACACCCCGGTATTGCGTAAGGAGCGCTGCATTCTGGGGCTGCAAAACATGCTGGTGGTGATGCCCGATACGCCACGCAGATTGGCGGCGATCATCGAGCTTGAAACGGTGGGCGCGCAGCCGATCAGCGCTTTCACGGTCGATGCGGCGCGGCATGTTTTGGAGGGCGCGTTGGAACGGAACGAGCCCATCGGTCTTGTTTTGGCGGGCGATGCGCCAACCGCCGCTGCAATCCGCGCTTACTGCGCCGGGCGTGAAGAATTCTCCAAGATTAAAATCGCGATCGTCCGCTCTTCGGTGCGCAACACGCAACCCTTGAGCAAAGAAGAACAAGCGGCGGCGGATTTCTTTGTGGCCTCTCCGCATACGGCAGTGACCCTGACGCAAAATATCGCCTCTGCCTTCCAGCATTGGTTCTTTAGTTCTGGCCCCGACACGGCGATGACCCAGCCGATCCAACCGCCGAAAGTGCGCTATGACGGGCTGCGGGTGCTGCTGGTGGATGACGACAAGGTCAACCAGATGTATGGCACCTCGCTTTTGGGCAAAATGGGCTGCGAGGTTGGTACGGCATGGAATGGGCAAGAGGCGATTGAGACTTTTGGCTCTGGGGCCGACTGGGATGTGATTTTGCTCGATTGTCAGATGCCGATCATGGATGGCTATGAGACGGCGCGAAAACTGCGCGAGGCAATGCAGGAGCGGCGGGTGAAGCGCCGTCCGATCATTGCGCTCACCGCCAATGCGCAAAAAGGCGACCGTGAAAAATGCCTCGCCGCGGGAATGGATTCTTTCCTCTCCAAGCCTGTGCGCCAAGGCGATGTGGAAGCCAAATTCAAAGAGCTTTTGCGCGGCTGGAGAGCGAAATCCCCTGCAAAACCTGAAGCTCAAGAACCGGAAGCCCCGCCGCCACAGCCCCCGATGCTTGTGGAACCCATCGACGCGCAGAAGGTGCTGATCGACGATGACGACATACCGCCTGCGGTGCCCGTGGCGGAGCCGCCCCCCGCGCTGACAGGGTTAGAAACCCTCGATGAATTGGAGGGCAACGCCGTGCAAGCTGCGCCCGAAGCGACGAAGGAAGAGACACTCCCCGAATATCGCCCGCGCGCCGAGATCGTTGCCACTGCGGTGATGCTTGAAACGAAAGAGATGTTGGGGGAGGCTTTCGTGCAGCTTTTGCAGACATTCCTAGATGGTGTACCGGGGCAGTTGGGCGCGATCGACTTCGACATTGACGCCCGCAATTATGACAATGTCCGGCTCGTCGCGCACACGTTGAAAAGCTCTTCAAAAATGGTTGGGGCGATGGCGATGGCGGAAGTGGCCGAGTTGCTCGAAGCGGAGGCGCGCGCCGCAGAGCCATCGCGGATCATGGCCTTGTCTTATGCCGATGCCTTGCGGCGCAGTTTCGGCAATTTTGTACGGGTGCTTGATACCGCCCAAAACCTTGCAAAATCGGCCTAGGGGGGACCATGCGGCAGTTTTTCTTTGCTTCGGTGCTGGCCTGTGCAGCGGTTTTTGCCGCCCCGGTGAGGGCCGTTGAAATCTCGATCATCGTCAATGAACCCTCGAACGAGTTCTGGTTCGAAGAGGGGGAATTGGCAAAACGCTACGCGCGGAAACTGGGCTATGACGTGCGTGTTTTTGCGCATTCGGGTGATTTGACCACGGAAACGGCCTTGCTTCAGCGCGCGGTCGAAAGCGGCAGTGCCGCGATTTTACTGGACCCTGCGCATCTGGAAAATTCGGCCAGCGCGGTGGACGAGGTGGTCGCGCGCGGTGTCCCCGTTTTTGTACTCAATGCCAAGCTGAACTCTGCCAGCGTTACGGCGCAATTTCTGTCAGATAACGAGGCTTGCGGGCGGTTGGCCGCGCAGCAATTCGTGACCGAAATGCAGGGGGCGGGCACATTCGTGCAGTTGGATGGCCCCGATAGCGATCTGAATTCACAACTGCGCCGCCAAGGGTTCGAATCGGTTTTGCCGGAATACCCCAAATTGCAGCGGTTGAAAGCGATGAGCGCGGGCTGGGACAGACAGACCGCGTTTCGGAAAGTCTCTGCATTGCTTGAAACCGGGGCGCATTTTGATGGCGTGCTCTCGGCCAATGATACGATGGCGCTTGGCGCAATTGATGCGCTTGCGAATTATGATCGGGCGCAATTCGTGATCATTGGCGGCTTTGATGGCACTTTCGAGGCCCAAGAGCGCATCACCCGGGGGGACATGAGCTACACGATTGCCCAGCCCCTGGAGCAGATCACGCAAAATGCCGTGGATATGATGGACCGGCTCTTGAAGGGCGAAGAACTGCCCAAGGTCGAGGCCCCGTTCCTGTTTCCCTGCCATGTTATCGGTGGTGGGGCGACGGGCTAAAACGCCGGAGATCAGCGGGGACTGTTCAGCTTTTAGAGGGTTCCCCAAAGCGCCACGGCTGTGATCGCGGTGGCCCCTAGAGCCAGCCCGAGCGCTTGTAGCTTGGCCGTTCTTCGCAGCCGTTTCCTCAGCGCGGTATTCTCGGCGGTGTGCTGCTGTGTTTGCGCTTTCAATTCAAAGACAAGACGCTCCAGATTGGCGAGCGATCGCGAAATGGCGGCCTGACCGGTTGGTGTGAAGCCTTCACCAAAATCGAAGGAACTGCCGGTGGAGTTCTGCCCATGCGTGCCAAAATGCTGAACCTGAGATTTTGTGGCGCAGTAGATTTTCCGCCTTCCGCGCATGTAGGTACAGATGTCCCAATCATAACAGGTTGATTGGGGAACATGGCGCAGAACCTCGGCAACCACCTCTTGCGACCAAACGGTTCCTGCAAAGCCAATACTGTGTTTGACAACCATGTCGGTGGCATCCGTTGAGGCGTAGGCTGGATGGGCCGAGGCGTTGAGCAAAGACAGAATGCCCTCGGTTTGGGAAAAATGCGCGTCCACAAAGGTAAGCGCAGAAGAGGAGACGATCAGATCGCTGTCGCACAGAAATAGGCGCTGGTAGTCGCTCTGTGCGAAATGGTTGAAAATCGCATGAACCGCGAAATCCGCGCGGCCGCTGTTGGTGGGCGAAGAGACGATCTGTGCCTGCGGGGCGAATTCTTGCGTAAGGTCACTATGGCTGTAATCTGTGCTGCCATCATTGAAAATCACCAGATCCGCATGGGTGAGCCCGTCGAGTTCAAACACCGTGCTCATCGTGTCGCGCAGGCGATCAAGCCTGTTGAACGCCGGAACCGCGATCAAGGTTTTCATAAACGGTATCCTTCCCCAGCGCAGAGCGAGGCTAGGGGAGAGTAGGGGCCTTGCCAATATCCACAAAGCCGCGGCAGCGCAGGGTCTATGGCGCCCGCTGCCGCGCTTGAAGGATCGGCCTTCTTAGGCGCTCGCGCGCGTGAAGGCGTGGTAGAGGCCGCGCAGTTCTGCGAGGCCTTTCAGGCGACCAATCGCGGGGTAACCGGGCTGCGCTTCGCGGCCAATGTCATCGAGAATGTCTTGCCCGTGGTCGGGCCGCATCGGGATCGACCAATCTGTCCGCCCAGCGTCGCGCCGCCGCGCTTCCTCCGCCACCACGGCGCGCATCATTGCCACCATGTCGGTGTGCCCGCTCAGATGCTCATCCTCAAAGAAGGAGTTCATCACCGCCGTGCCCTCGATCCGGACATTACGCAGATGCAAGAAATGCACCCGGTCCGCCAAAGCCTCAAAGATCTTCACCGGGTCATTGTCGGGCCGCGCGCCGAGTGAGCCGGTGCACAGCGTGACCCCGTTTGCGGGCAGATCGACAGCCTCCAGAATGGTGCGGTAATGCGCCTCGCTCGACATGATCCGGGGAAGGCCCAGAAGCGGGAAGGGCGGATCATCCGGGTGGCAGCACAACCGCATGCCCAGTTCTTGCGCAAGCGGCGCGACCTCAGAGAGGAAGTCGATCATGTGGCGCTGCAATTGCGGCTCTGAAATCGCATCATATTCGGCCAGATGCGCACGCACATCTTCCAGCGTGAATCGCTCTGCCGCGCCCGGCAGACCAAAGACGACATTCCCCGCGATCAAGGTTTTCTCGGCTTCGGTCATCTCTGCAAAACGTTTTTGCGCCGCTTCAACCACTTCGGGCGGGAAGCTTTCGGCAGCGCCTTTGCGCGCGAGGATATGAATATCGAACGCGGCGAAGTCGATCAGATCAAAGCGCATGCAACGCGCGCCATTGGGGCGCTCCCACGCCAGATTGGTGCGCGTCCAATCCAAGACCGGCATGAAATTATAGCAGATCACCTCGATCCCGGCGGCGTGCAGGTTCTGCATCGAGCTTTTCCACGCCGCGATATGGGCTTTCCAATCGCCTTGCTGCTTTTTGATGTCTTCCGACACGGGCAGAGATTCGACCACTTCCCAGTTTAACCCCGAGGGGCGGCCATCGCGCCGGGTGGCAATTTCAGCTTGGCGGTGGGCAATTTCTTCGGGGGTCCAGACCGTTCCAGTCGGCACATGATGGAGCGCCGAAACCACGCCTTCGACCCCGGCTTGCATCATATCATCAATGCTCACACGGTCTTGCGGCCCAAACCAACGCCAGGTCTGACGCATGTCTTCTCCTCCCCTATGTCGTCGCCCGGATGGGGCGTTCCTCGCGCTTTTCCTAGCATGCTGGGGAATGTGTTGACTAGTATGGAAGTATGGCGCATGGTCTGCCTCAGGAGGAGAGAATGACCAAGACGCGCCCCGACCCGGCACGCCTAGATCCGACTGCGCCTGTAGGGCCGCAGTTGGCGCGGCTGATCCGCTGGTCTATCGTTTCCAATGCTTTAGAGCCCGGTATGCGGCTGTCTGAATCCGAAATCGGCTTGCGCTACGGTGTGAGCCGCCAGCCTGTGCGGGAAGTGTTCATCAAACTCGCCGAAGAGGGTTTGGTGGAGGTGCGCCCGCAGCGCGGCACCTTCGTGCGCAAGATCAATATCGCCAATGTGCTGGATTCCCGTTTCGTCCGGGAAGCGATTGAGGCGGATATCGTCAAAGCCTGTGCCCGTGCGCCGGCCCCCGGTTTGGTCGAAGAATTGCGCAGCCAGCTCGAAGCGCAAAAACGCGCGCGCGGTGATGATCCGGCGGTTTTCGTCACGCTCGACGATCTGTTTCACCGCACCTTGGCCGAAGGGGCAGGGCGCCCCAGCGCTTGGGGCGTGATTGATGGGGTGAAGTCGCAGCTTGACCGGGTGCGCCAGCTGACCACCGCACGGATGCCCGTCGATCACCTTGTGACCCAGCATACCGCCGTGGTGGAGGCGATTGATGCGCGCGACCCTAACGCCGCCGAAGGCGCCATCCGCCACCACTTGCAAATGATCCTGTCGGACCTGCCCGCGATCCGCGAAGCCTGCCCGCAGTTTTTCGAACCTCAGGACAATAACCCTGACCTGAGCCAAAACCGGCCACTCCGGCCAGACCCCGAAGCGACCCAAGGGAGGAAACCATGACCGTCGCCAAATCGCTTAAGACCCTGCTGGCAGCCAGCCTTGCCACTGCAGCCCTTTCGGCTGCGGCCTTTGCGCAAGATGTCACGCTCAAGCTGGGTCACCCGGCGAACGAGCAAAACACCTGGCACCTCGCCTCGGTGAAATTTGCCGAAGAAGTCGCTGCGCGCACCGAAGGCCGTGTGGCTGTGGAAGTGTATCCGAACGAAACGCTCGGCAAAGAGATGGATGTCATCAACGGCATGCAGCTTGGCACGGCCGATATGACGATCACCGGGGAATCGCTGCAAAACTGGGCGCCGATGGCCGCGCTGCTCGCCGTGCCCTATGCCTATGGCTCGCTGGAAGAAATGGATGCCATCGCCTCGGGCGAACTCGGCGACCGGATTGAAGCGCAAATCGTTGAAAACGTGGGCATCCGCCCGATTGCTTACTTCGCCCGTGGGCCGCGCGATCTGACCTCGAACCGTCCGATCACCTCGCCCGCCGAGCTTGATGGGCTGAAAATGCGCGTGCCGAACGTGCCGCTGTTCCTCAACGTTTGGAAAGCGCTTGGCGCGAACCCGACGCCGATGGCCTTCTCGGAAGTCTTCACCTCTCTGCAAAACGGCACCATCGAGGCGCAAGAGAACCCGCTCGCGCTGATCAAATCGGCCAACTTCAACGAAGTTCAGAAATACATCAACAAGACCGAGCACGTGCGTTCGTGGATCTATCTGACGATTTCGGAACTTTCGTGGGAAAAACTCTCGGCCGAAGATCAAGCCGCCGTCATGGATGCCGCCGCCGCCGCGCAAGCCTATGAGCGCGAGCTTTTCACCGCGCAGGAAGCCCAACTCGTGGGGGAACTGGAAGCGCTTGGCGTGACCTTCGTCGATGTGGATGGCCCGGCCTTCGCCGCCGCCGCCAAAGATGCGGTTCTCTCCTCGGTTTCCGATGAGATCCGTCCCGAGGTTGAGAAACTCTTCGACAAGTAAGCCGATCCGGCATCATGAGCGGGGGGCGCATCGCGTCCCCCGTTTTTCGGACCGGGCAGGAGACCCCCGATGCAACGCCTCATAAAAACACTGAGCCTTGGCCTTACATGGGTGGCGCGTATCGCCACCGGGCTCGCCTTTCTTGTCATCATCATCGCTGTGGTGATCCAGCTTTTGGGGCGCTCGGGCGTGATCGACTCGGTGATCTGGTCCGAAGAACTGACCCGCTTTGCGCTTTTGTGGCTTGTGGCCTTTGGCGCCGGGCTTGGGCTGCGCTCTGGCGCGCTCGTCAATGTTGATATTTTCTGCGAGGCGTTGCCGGAGCCTTGGCCGTGGCGGCTGCGGCTTTTCTCGGCTGCGCTAACGGCGGTCTTCGCCTTTTCGCTTCTGCCCTCTGCGGCCTTCTTCATGCGCATTGGCGCGCGCCAAACCGCGCCGGCCCTGGGCATTCACATGAACTGGATCCACGCCTCCGCGCTGGTGACGCTGGCGGTGCTTGGCACGGTCGCCACCTTGCGCGTGATCGGCATGCTCGCCGGGACGGAA
The DNA here is from genome assembly GCF_900217725.1 of Rhodobacter sp. JA431. Lineage (NCBI taxonomy): Bacteria > Pseudomonadati > Pseudomonadota > Alphaproteobacteria > Rhodobacterales > Rhodobacter > Rhodobacter sp. JA431. The sequence continues at coordinate 601,739 of NZ_OBMP01000002.1, read as the reverse complement.
AAGGGCCGCCCCGACAATCTGGAGGATATCTGATGGGCCTTGCACTTCTACTGGGCGTTTTCGTGCTCGGCCTGATTTTGGGCGTGCCGGTGGCGGTGACGCTTGGGGTGGCCTCGGTCGCCTATCTGCTTGAGGCGGGCATCCCGCTCGTGACGATCCCGCAAAAAATGTATGCGGGCATCGACACCTTTGTTTTGCTTTGCATTCCGGGCTTTATCCTTGCGGGGAACCTGATGAATGAAGGCGGCATCACCACCCGGATCGTGCGGCTGGCGCAAGCCATGGTGGGCTGGATGCGCGGCGGCTTGGGGCTGACCAACGTTGCCGCTTCGATGCTGTTTGGCGGTGTCTCGGGCACCGCTGCCGCCGATGCGGCGTCAATCGGGGGGATGATGATCCCCGGCATGAAGAAAGCGGGCTATCCGGTTGAGTTTTCAGCGGCAATCACCGCTGCCTCTTCAACCGTGGGGCCGATCATTCCGCCCTCGGTGCCGATGATCATTGTCGGCACGCTCTCGGGCATTTCGGTGGGCAAGATGTTCATCGCCGGCGCGCTTCCGGGCGTTTTGATGGGCGTTGCCATGATGATCACGGCTTGGATCATCGCGCAGCGCCGCAATTTCCCGCGCCAGCCGTGGCAAGGCTTTGGCGAGTTGGGCAAAGCCTTCCTTGGCGCGTTTTGGGCCGTGTCGATGACGCTTCTGATCATTGGCGGCATGCTTTCGGGCTTTGCGACGCCCACGGAAACCGCCGTTGTGGCCTCGATCTACGCCTTTGTCGTCGGGGCCTTCATCTACCGTGGTCTGAAACTGAGCGCCGTGCCGCGCATCTTGATCGACAGCGCCGTCTCTGCCGCTTCGATCTTGCTCTTGGTTGGGCTCGCCAATGTGTTTGGCTGGATTTTGGTTTCTGAGCGCATCCCGCAGATGATCGCGGAAACGGTGCTGTCGATCACGACGAACAAATATGTGGTGATCTTGCTGATCAACCTCGTGCTGTTGTTCATGGGTATGTTCATGGAAACGATCGCGGCGCTGATCATTTTGTTCGTGCCGCTGCTCGCGCTGGCGCAAGGTGTCGGCATTGACCCGATCCATTTCGCGACCTTCGCCGTGCTAAACCTGATGATTGGCCTCACCACCCCGCCGGTGGGGGTGTGCCTGTTCATCTGTGCAGGCATTGGGCGAATTTCGCTGGCGCAAATCACCAAGGCGATCTGGCCGTTCCTGCTCACCAACCTCATCGTGCTGATGCTCGTGTCTTACGTGCCCTTCTTCAGCACGTGGCTCCCCAATCTTCTCTCCAACTAGGCTTTCCCGATGACCCAAGCGCTCAACCGCATCGTCCGGCTGCATGGACAAAACGACCTGCGCCTTGAAACCGAACCCATGCCCACGCCCGGCCCGGGCATGGTGATGGTCGCTATTGGCGCCGTAGGGTTTTGCGGCTCCGATCTGCATTACCATTCCGAAGGCGGCATCGGCACGATCCGCGTGCGCGAGCCGATCATTTTGGGCCATGAGGCGGCGGGGAGCATCGTCGCGCTTGGCGAGGGGGTGCAGGGCTTGGCCGAGGGCGATGTGGTCGCGCTGAACCCCTCGCACCCCTGCGGGGAATGTGAGTTTTGCGCCAAAGGCCAGCATCAGCATTGCCTGAACATGCGCTTCAAAGGCTCGGCCATGTTCTTGCCGCATGAACAGGGCTTCATGCGCGACCGCGTGGTGATTGGGGCCGCGCAATGCCACAAAATTGCGCAAGGCGTGCCAGTGACCGAAGCAGCACTTGCCGAGCCTTTGGCCGTGTGCCGCCGCGCGATCACCCGCGCTTTGGAGGTCGCGGGCGATCTGACGGACAAACGCGTGCTGGTGACCGGCGCCGGGCCGATTGGCGTGCTCTGCGTCGCACTCGCGCGTCATTTCGGGGCACGCGAGATCGTTGTCACCGACCTGCATGATGCCACGCTTGAGGTCGCGCGTCAGGTCGGCGCGACGCAGGTGATTAATGTCGCGCGCGAGGCCGAGGCTTTGGCGCCTTGGGGCGAAAACAAAGGGCAGTTTGATCTCGCCTTTGAATGCTCCGCCGCACAACCCGCTTTGCGCAGTGCGATTGCCTGCGTGCGCCCGCTCGGCACCATTGTGCAGGTGGGGGTGATGGGCGACACGCCGGTGCCCTTCAACATGCTGGTGGCGAAAGAACTCAATGTCATCGGCACGCACCGCTTTGATGCCGAGTTTGCGCAAGCGGTGGAACTGATCAACAGCCGCGCGCTCAACCTCGCCCCGGTGGTCACGCAGGTCTTCGACGGGGCCGAGGCGCTTGAGGCGATCAAGGTCGCCGCAGACCGCAGCTGTGCTGTGAAGGTCCAACTCGTCTTCACGCCCTGAGCCTCCCTCAGCGAGAAGACATCGCGCCGCTCCTTCGGGGGCGGCGTTTTTGATTCTTTTGGCGAAGGTTTCAGGTGGCGATCTATCGCGGCGGGCCAGATCGCGCGGTGGTTGGCGACACGCCGGTTTCAACGCGGATGATAACCGCGCAGTGCCGCGGCGGATTGGTCGCTTTCTTTAACTATTATTGGGTTGTGCCGCATCGCGGCGAGATCGTACAATCAAGTCGATGGGCAAGCCCGCTGTTAGGCAAGATATCCTTGCGTAAGGTTCCCTGCGTCCGTAATTGAAGACTGGTCCCGCCCGAGCGTTTTGCGATTGGAGTTACACTTGCGATTGATCATGACCGCCCTGCTTTCGGGCACCGTTCTTGTTGGCCCGTTGTCGGGCTGCGGCGTCGTCTATCACAGTTCCTCCGTCTCGCCCGGGGTCTCGGCCGAGGGTAAGGTGCGCGTGTTGCCCCTCACCGCTGAATCGGTGATGGTGGCGAATGCGGCCCCCTACCAACCGCGCGAATTGCCAAGCTATTTTCGGCAAACGGCAGGGTTGAGCGGCTCGATGTCGGCGCCAATCGCGGCCCCTGACGCCGCGTTTGACCGTGTGACCCGCCCGGGTCGGCTCGACACCCGGCTGCCGCCGCCCGCGACCACGCCCAACTACCGGATCGGCATTGGCGACGTGGTGCTTCTGGCCACGCCGCAAGCGGGGTCGACGGTGGAACAACTGACCGGCATTCTTGCCGCACAAACCGCCCGGCAAGGCTATACAGTGCAAGATGATGGCTCGATTTCCGTGCCCACCGTGGGGCGCGTGCAAATTGCGGGCCAAACCGTGGATGATGCGGAAGCAACGCTGTTCCAACGCTTCCTCGACAAGCAAATTGACCCGACCTTCTCGCTTGAAATCACCGAGTTCAATTCGAAGAAAGTCGCGATCGGCGGCGATGTCTCCAATCCGGGGATCGTGCCAGTCACGCTGCAACCGCTGCATCTTGATGAAGCGCTCGCGGCCGTGGGCGGCGTGAAATCCGCGGATCTCGATACGGCAGTGGTGCGGATTTACCGCTCCGGCAAGCTTTACCAAGTGCCGCTCAAATCGGTCTATGAGAAGCCCGAAATTGGCCGGATGTCGCTTCTGGCGGGGGATAGTCTCTTTGTCGATACGGCCTATGAGCTTGATAAAGCGGCGGCCTATTTCGAAGAGCAGATCAAATTGGCCGAGTTCAAGCAGGCCGAACGGCAATCGCGCCTGCAAGCCCTTCAGACCGAGATCGGCCTGCGCCGCAGCGAATTGCAGGAGCGCCGCGATACCTTCGCGACACGGCTCGAACTGGGCGCTGAGGCGCGCGACTACGCGTACATCACCGGCGAAATCAGCAAACAGACCCGCTATGCATTGCCCTATGACCGCAAGGCGACACTGGCCGATGCGATCTATGATGCGGGCGGCGGGCTTGACGTTGCGCGCTCTAACCTGAAGGAAATCTACGTTCTGCGTGGCTCGAGCGATCCGATGGAATACGAATCCATCACTGCTTGGCATCTCGATGCCCGCAATGCGGCGGCAATGCTTCTGGCCACCCGGTTCGAACTGCACGCCAACGATGTGATTTTCGTCGCGACCCAGCCCGTGCGCCATTGGGGCAATGTGGTGAATGCGATCACGCCTTCGCTGATCGTCTCCTCGGTGAATGCAGCTTCGAACTGAGTTTGGCAGGATCTGTTGTTGATGATCTGGACTGCCCATGGGGCAGTCCAACGTTTTTTCGCATGCCAGTCAGTGCCATACTATGTGTTGGTTTGCGCGTGTGATCGGGTCTGGATGACGGATGAAGAGCGAGCGCTAAAGCTTTGGTTACTTTGGCAATTCTATGTCACAGCAGCTTCCGCAGCGCGTAGGGCAAGGGCCATGATGGTCAGGGAGGGCGACTCGCCAAAGCCCGAAGACGGGAAAACAGAGGCATCTGTGATCCAAAGATTTTCGTGATCATGCGCGCGACAGAGGGGGGTGACCACAGAGGTTTCTGCCGCGCGTCCCATACGTGCCGTGCCAAAAACATGCGTTGCAGAGAAAGTGTCTCGGCTGCTTGCTTCCTCAACAAGCGTGGTGTCGGCGGCGGCCAAAACGGCGCGCGCTGCCGTGCGCATGGCGCGCAGGCGGGCGATAGATTGCGGCGTCAGCACTGAGGAGATCCGCGCGATCGGTTGGCCGAACGCGTCGCGCAATTGCGGATCAAGCCGAATATGCGAGCGCGCATCGGGAACCACTTGGCCGATGGCCCCGACCGCGATGGCCGCCCCAAAATTCTGCCGCATCGCCGCTTTTAGGTCGTTTCCAAAGCCAGGCAACAGGCGGTTTGCATAGGCGATCGGGCCATTGAGCCCCGTTTCGGAGGTGGTATGGTTCAGCCGAAACCCGCCTTGCGCCCCCGGTCCCCACCAAATTGCATCGGCGGGAAGGCCAAACTGGCTGCGGATGGGCGCTTTTGCCAAGCCGACACTGCGCAGCGACAGGGTTTCCATGAAATTGCGCCCGAGTTGCCCAGAGCCGTTCGCAAGACCCTCTGCATGATCCCTATTTGCCGAAGCCAGCAAAAGCCGTGGCGTCTGGACGGCACCGGCTGCAAGAAACACCATCGGTGTTTCCACATCCTGTGCGACGTCCCCCACGATCACCGTTGCCCGTTCGATGCGCCCCCCCGGCCCGGGATGAAGTTGGGTCACCGTTGCATAGGGGATCAGCGTCAGGCGCCCGGTTGCATGCGCTCTTCGCAGCAAAGAGACATCGGTTGATCCTTTGTCGCCCAAGGGGCAGCCGCGCGCGCACTGGCCGCAATAATTGCACGGGGGGCGATCATCATAGGGTTCGGAAAGCGTGAAATGCGGATTGACCTGCCAGCCTTGGCCAATCTTTTTGCCCGCTTCCAACAGGACTTGGGCGCCGGGGCTTAGCGGATGCGCGGGAAGGGGGTAGGGCTGGCTGCGCCACCGACCGTTGTCTTCAGGCGTGCCGGCGACGCCAATCATCTGTTCGACGCGCGTGTAATAGGGTTCCAGATCGGCATAGGCGATCGGCCAATCTGCGCCGTCTCCGGTCAGGCTCCCCGCCCGAAATGCATCGGGGTGAAAGCGGTGCGCTTCGCCAACAAAATGCAAAGTGCTGCCGCCCACGCCCATCACATGGAAATAGCCTTCGTTTAAAGGTGGGCGGGCGCTGCCAGTGGGCAGGCGCCAAGGAAACCCCGCCTGAGACCAATCCGCCAGATCTTCGTCTTCCGGCGCGAGGGTTCCAAGATCGCCCCATGAAACCTGCGCCCGGCTACCGGATTTGACCGGAAACGGGCGGCGCTCCCAGCCCGGCGTATCAAGCGGATAGTCCACCACAGGGTCAAAGGCCGGTCCCGCTTCCAGCAAAAGCACGCGCAACCCAAGGTCACACAATTGCCACGCCGCCGCAGCGCCCCCCGCACCGGAGCCGATGACCACAGCATCGTGTAAACCGTTTAGCTCCATGGGGGGAGGTATCCCTCGGGTTGCGGGCTTGGGTTCAACTCCAACCCCGCAAGGGACTCGGGCGTCGCATAGTAAAACTCCACCGCGAGTGCGCGCGCGATATGATAAAAACGGCCCGGGATCTGATTGTAATCCGCCGCCGACATATGGGTCAGAATCTCGGTTCTTTCGGCGAAGGAAAGCTGCCAGAACGGAACCTGCGCCAAGCCATCCATCCAGTTCAGCGCGATGATGAACAATTGTTCAAGTTGGCCATTTGCGGACAGAAAGGCCCGCAAGTCAGTGGCAACCCCGACCGCTGTCGCGGCGGGAGACAGCTCATCTTCGGGCAAGAACGTATCAAGCAAAGCCCCAAGAGAGGCGAAAGCCGCCTCATCCGAGGTGTTTTGCGCCCGTGCCGTGGAAGGCACACCGATCAAAGCAGACAGGCCCGCCGAAAGCGCAAGTGCCAGCGCTTCGCGGCGGGTCGTCTTGTTTTGCGAAAACGGCGTATGAACCGTTTTGGGCGTCATCGGGCAGGCCGAGGGTTTTTACCGGTTCTCTTCCGGGTACATGTAGCTTGTTGTCGTGGTCGTGGTCGGCGATTTGGTGGCGCCAAGACCCATCTGGAAGCCGCGCTTGCAGATATCATAGCTCGAGGTGATCGTCGCGCCAGAGGTGTTATAGGCCACCCCAATGTCACAGCCGAACGTGCCATCGAAGTTGTAGGTCACACCGCCCGTCAACGCGCCGCTATCACGTTTGTTGGTCGAGAGCGCTTTCAGGGTAATGCCCGGCGTGCCCGGAGCGCCGCCGCTGCCAAAAGTCCAAGACATCCCCAAAAACAGCGAGGGGTCATTATTGGTGGTCGTGACCGTCGTCGGGATACTCCCCCCGGCAGAGGCGATCGAAGCAACAAAGACAAACGGCGCCGCAAGCAGCAGCGCTTTAACATGGGAACCAGTCATGAGTGCCATCTAGATATTCCTTTGCGCCAATCGTGTTTGGGCTGGATGCCAAGGCGTCACGCTTTGCCCATAATTTGCGGTGCAACCCCATCCCCCAAGGCTTATGCGTAGGCTTTCCGTTTATTTGCGTCAAGTTTTGCCGATTGGGGCCTTTGTAAATGGGCGTTTCTGCCCATCGAGCGGGCGGCCTTTGGGGCCAATTCTCTTCGGTGTCAGTTTGCCCTGCGCGCCGTGTTTCCACTTCACGCGGGCGCTTAGTGCCCTATTGTCAAAACAGGGGCAGCAACCAGCGGCGCGCAAAATGAAAACCGATAGAAAACAAGTCTTTGATCGCCAAGCGCTATATTTGCGGACCAAAAATCGCGCCGAAACTGGTGTGAAGCGGTGCGTTCTTAGGATCAAGACATGAGCATGAGGCTCTTTGTATCGCTGCGCGGGGCAAGCCTGCGCCATGATCTGATCGCCGCGCTGACCTTGGCTGCGCTTGCTCTGCCCGAGCAATTGGCGACTGCGCGTCTGGCGGGCTTGCCCGCGGCGCAGGGGATCGCGGTCTTCGCGGTCGCATCGCTGGTGATGGTTTTGGTCTCGCGGAACAAAGTTCTTTCGGTCGGTGCGGATTCGAGCATTTCGCCGATCATCGCCTCAGCGCTGATTGCGGCGACCGTGCCGGGGGCGGCGCCATTGATCGCGGCGCTGGTCGGGGTGATCTTGTGCATCGTGGCTCTTTTGCGCCTAGAGGGGATTGCCCGCCTTTTGTCCTTGCCTGTCGCGACGGGAATGATGGCGGGGATTGCGCTGCATATTCTTGTGGGCCGTCTGCCCATCGCGCTTGGGATAGAGATCCCTGCGCGAAGCCCCGTCGCGACGCTTGAAGCACTATGGCAGGCCAGCGATGCAATCCGTTTTGAACCACTCGCGTTGACGGTGCTTGTCACGGGGCTGTGCGTTCTTGGCCGGGCGTGGAGCGCGCGCTTCCCCGCAGCGCTTGTTGCCTTGGCGGCCGCTGTGGCGATTGCCGCCTTTGCAGATCCAGACGCAACACTCTGGCCACGTGTGGAAACCTTTGGCGGCAGTTGGGGGCTTACGCCGCTCACGGTCTCGCCCGATGCGATCCTTTCTTTGCTGCCGGTGGCACTGGTGATCGCCTTCCTGTGTCTTTTCCAGACCACGGCGGTGCTGCGCGAGGGACGCGCGGATCAGCCCAAAGACCGCCGCAATGCGCTTGGCGCGCTCGGCCTGTCGAATTTGGCTGCCGCCGCGATTGGTGGCTTTGCGGTGAATGCCAGCCCGCCACGCACCGCCATCTTGCGCGACGCCGGTGCGACGAGCCAGTTTGCGGGGGTCATTGCCGCGCTGGTCGCGCTTGCGGTCATGGTTTTGGCACCGGATCTATTGCAACGGGTGCCCGCCGCCGCGCTTGCCGGGATTTTGGTCTTTGTTGCACTGCACATCTTTCCGCTGCGTAGCTTTGTTACGCTTTTGCGCCACAGCCGGATCGAGGCCGGTATTGCCCTCACGACCACGGCGCTGGTGACGGTGCTGCCTTTGCAAAGCGGGCTGCCACTTGCGATTTTGCTTTCTTTCTTGCACGCGACACTGCCACTTTTCGCAACGCAGGTCGTGCGCCTGTCGCAGGTTCCGGGCACGACAATTTGGTGGCACCGTCCCGAGGCCGATGCCGCCGGTCGTGTGCCCGCTCTGCTGGTGCTAGGCATCACCGCGCCGATGAATTTCGTCACGGCGGAGGGGATTGTCGCGGAAATTCGCGCCTTCCTTGCCTGCGCGCCAAAGCCGCCGTCGCGGTTGGTTTTGGAATGTGCGGGCCTTTTGTCGCTCGATTTGACCGGGGCAGGGGCCTTGATCGCGTTGATCGAGGAATGCCATCGCAATGGCACGGCGGTGGCTTTGGCAAGGGTGGAGTCCGACCGCGCCTATGCGCAACTTGCCCAAGGCGGTGTGCTGGAGGTGCTGGGCAAGGACCGCGTCTTCGACAGCGTAGCGGAAGCCGTTCATGCGCTGGGGCCGCCTGCAATCTTGTGAAGAGAACGCGCTAAGACATTGGGCTTGGCGGGGGTGCCAGTGGCCCTTTTGTGGCCCTTATCACGCAGAAGCGAAATCCAGAGAAACGCAGTGTGCGCGCAAAAAAACGCGATCGGGAGGTCAATGTGCTGCGTAGCATCATGGCCAGCTCGGGAAAGCGGGCCACGGCTATCTTCGAATTTGCGCCATCCAATCCCCTAGGCCCTCGCCTTACATGCTCCCGGAGGCTACCCGGCGTTATGTAAATTCATCCTATATTGTCAAAGGTTTGCCGTGGGCGGAAAACGGATATGGGGCGATTGCGCCTCTGATGATTTGATGAAGTAAGAAAGGTTTTTCGATGAAACTCAGCGCACGCAATATCCTTGATGGCACGATCACCGCGGTCGAGGTGGGTCAGGTAACGACGCATGTCAAACTCGACATCGGCGGCGCGACGATCACCGCTTCAATCACCAATGAAGCCGCAGCCGATCTGGGGCTGAAGGTCGGTGAAAAAGCCTGCGCGGTGATCAAATCGAGCGATGTGATCATCGGTATCGCCTAATCTTAGGGGCGGGCCAAGATCACATGGCTCGCCTTGAACAGCGCCGTGGCGGGAACGCCCGGCGCTAGCCCCAAAGCCTCGGCGCTGGCGTGGGTGATGACAGCGGTGATGGATTTGCAGGCGCCAAGGTCGATCACGATTTCGCTGTTCACCGGGCCATCGGTGCGGGCCGCCACAAGCCCCGTGAGCCGGTTGCTTGCCGAGACGCGCCCCGGGTCGCCCCCCGCCGTTAGCATCACGAAACTTGCCTTGATCAAAGCAAACACCGTAACGCCGGGTGCGAGCCGCATCTCTGCCGCCGAGCGTTCGGTGATGACGGCGGTCAGGTGATGCCCGTCGGTGAGCGCCAATTCCACCTCGGCGTTGACGGGCCCCATCGTCACCCGTGTGACCGTGCAGCGGAAGGTGTTTCGGGTGGAGGTGTGCATTGTCATGCTCCAAAGTTTCTCCAAGACCTGCTCGGGGGCGGCGCAAACCCCGCCCTCCAGCGTTGTGAGCGCCTGCGCCAATGTGGTTTCCAGCTGCTCAAAACCCGCAATCAAGGCCCGTCCAGCCTCCGTCACCCGTGCATTGCCGCCCGTTCGGCCTCCCGGCGCGGCTTCGACCAAGGGGCGGTCGAACAGGTTATTGAGCGTGCCCACCGCATCCCAAGCCGTTTTGTAAGACAGGCCCAGTTCGCGCGCGGCCCCGGCGATGGTGCCCAAGCGCTCAATCGCGGCCAGAAGGCGGATCCGGTCTTGCCCGATCCGGGCTTCGCCGGGGCGATGCAAACTGAGCGAGGCGGTCAGCGGTCGTTCATTCATGGCAAATCCTCAAACAAGCGGGGCGGGCTTACGGCGCAGCACCAAAAGCACCGCAACAGAGACAAGGCCCAAAGCGGCAGACAGGACCAAGGCCCGGTGGAAGTCGCCCACCGTGACGGCGTTATAGATTTCAAGCGAAACGGTGTTGGTGCGGCCAAGAATATTGCCGCCGAGCATCAGCGTGACGCCGACCTCGCCCAAAGCGCGTGCGGTCGCCATCAGCAGCCCCGCCGCCACCGCCCCCGCAATATTGGGCAAGATCACGCAAGCGAAAATCGAGGCCTCGCCATGGCCCAACGTGCGCGCGGCCTCAGCAAGGTTGGTGGGCAGCGCTGCGATCGCGGCTTGCACCGGTTTTACGATCATCGGTAGCCCGACAATCACCGAGGCCAGCAAGACGCCCGCTTCGGTGAAGACAAAGCCTTGGCCCAGATGCGCCTCGATCCACGTGCCAAAGCCGCGCCGCCCCAAGAGCAACAAAAGCCCAAACCCCAAGACGATGGGCGGGAAGACCATCGGCAAGGTCACCAGCACATCAAGCGCCCCACGCCCCCACCAACCGCGCCGCGCAAGCGCCCAGCCAAGGGCCACACCAAGGCTTGCATGCACCAAAAGCGTGCCGAGCATGATCCGCAGGCTGAGCCCCAAGGGAAAGGCCAGTGCCGGATCGCCCAAAACCTCGACGAGCCCGACCATATCAAAGCCCGTTCGCGGCCATGATCGCTTTGGCCGCTGGGGTTTCAAGGAAGGCGGCAAACCCTTTGGCTTCATCGCTCAGAAGCCCGCAGGCAATTTCAATCGGGCTATAAAGCGCTGAATCCACAGGCACATAGCCACCGATGGCTTCGCCCGCGCCAATCGCATCGGTGATATTGAGAAATCCAGCCTCAACCTCGCCGGTGGTGAGATAGGCGGTCACCTGCGGCACCGTCTGGACCGAGATCAGCTTCGCGCCCACCTGATCCCCCAAGCCGGAAGCGGCCAGATATTCGCGCCCCGCTTTGCCATAAATCGCCGCCTTGGCATCGGGAATGCCGATCCGGGTGACGCTTGCTTGCGCAATGTCTTCCGCCGCGCGCAGGCTTTGCCCTTTGGCATAGGCCACCACCAGCTTGCCCGCGCCAAGCGGCACGAACCGGGTGAACGTGAGCCCCTCGGCCTTCGCCAAGACCTTGCGGTCGCCGCAGACCATCGCGATTTGCCCGCTTTCACGCGCCTGACCAAGCACTTGGCCCATATTCCCATAGACTTGGCCGATGCTTTCGCCGCCTTGAGCTTCATAGGCGGCAAAGACCTGCGCCATCGGGCGGCGGTAGCCCGCGCCAGAGGCCACAGTAAGCCCTTCGGCCCAAGCAGAGGTGGCACAGACCGTCAAAAGGGCGAAGATGGCAAGCTTCTTGCGCATGGATTTCTCCTGTCAGAACGTGGGGGTGGACTCAGGGAGCGTTTCGCTATGTAGTCAGGCTATACAGCGAAACGGAGCCTGCCCATGCCAAACTTCGTGCCAAGTCCGCGCCCCCTTCACGCCACCCTGCGACAGGGGCTTTCCGGCTCCCAGGGGCGGTTTTTGCTCGATGTGGATCTGCGCATTGCACCGGGGGAATTCGTGGTGCTGACCGGACCGTCGGGGGCGGGAAAGACCACATTGATGCGATTAATCGCCGGGTTGATGAAGCCCGAAAGCGGCCATGTCACGATGGGCGGCGAGACATGGTGCGATACGAAAGCGGGGGTGATGCGCCCGGTGCGGGATCGGTCCTTGGGTTTCGTGTTTCAAGATTACGCACTTTTCCCGAACATGAGCGCGGCGCGGCAAATAGCCTATGCGCTGCCCGGTATGGCCCGGGCGGAGCGCGCAGAGCGGGTGGATGAAATGCTGGCGCTCGCAGGGCTTTTGGGGCTTGCGAAGGCACGGCCTGCGCAGCTTTCAGGCGGGCAAAAGCAACGGCTCGCCTTGGTCCGCGCGCTTGCTAGGCGACCGAAACTGCTGTTGCTGGATGAGCCGCTTTCGGCGCTGGATCCCGAGACGCGGGCACGGCTGCAAGATGATCTGCGCGCCTTGCATGCCCATTTTGGCGCCACCGCGCTGATGACAAGCCACGATCCGGCTGAGGCGGCGCGCCTTGCCGACCGAGTATTACGGCTGGAAGCGGGACGATTGGTGCCGCTGCGCCCCCCGAAATTGGCGATGTTTCCCCGACCAAAGCAAACCGAGGATATTGGGTCGCACAAAGCGGCCTGTATCGGGGTATAAGCCGCGCAGCTTGATCCAATTGCCTTTGGCGGCCTGCCTGTGGTGAACGCGGTCACAATCACCACAGGACCCTAAATGCTTGCACTGATCGGATTGTTTTTCGCCGCGCTTTTGGCCGCGACCTTAGTGCCCGCGCAATCGGAAACGGTGCTGGTTGGGCTGATCCTTGCGGGGGCGCATCCGCTTTGGGGGCTGCTGGTGGTGGCGACAGCGGGGAATGTGCTGGGCGCGCTGATCAATTGGGGGCTCGGTCGCTTTTTGGCCCATCACGCTGGCGCGCGTTGGTTTCCGTTCTCGCCCAAAGCTTTAGAACGTGCGCGCAAGGCCTATGCGCGTTGGGGGCATTGGAGCCTTTGGGGGGCTTGGTTGCCCATTGTCGGCGATCCGCTCACCTTTGCGGCGGGGCTTTTGCGCGAGCCGTTGTGGCGGTTTTTAGCCGTGGTGACTTTGGCAAAAGGCGGCCGCTATCTCGTGCTGGCTTGGGCGACGGTTCAGCTTTCGTGACTTGATGGCAATGTGATCCAAACCGCCAGCCCACCTTTGGTACGATTGGTGATCTTGAGCGGCCAAAACCGGTGCCGATACAGCGGGATAGACCCGCAGCAGGTCTGTCGCCGCCGTTGCACTTGGGCGGATTTCATCGAACCGTTACGCAAAGGTTAACATTTTGTCACTGCCTCGGGGCAGGGTCCGCGCGAACTGAACCTCGGAGAGACCCATGCTCAAAACCGTTTCCCTCGCAACGCTTGTTGCCGCCTTGACCACCACTTCGGCGCTGGCCCAAACCGAAATCAGCTGGTGGCACGGCATGGGGGGCCGTAATGGCGAAGTGATCAACGAAATCTCGATGAAATTCAACGAGGCGCAGCAGGCTTGTCATCTGACGCCGCTTTCGAAAGGCACCTATGAAGAGGCGCTGGCCTCGGGCATCGCCGCGTTCCGTTCGGGCGAACAGCCCAACATCTTGCAAGTGTTCGACGCGGGTGCCGCCACGATCATGGCCGCCAAAGGCGCGACGATTGCCGCTGAAGATCTGATCGTGCAAGCGGGCAAACCCTTCAACCGTGAAGACTTCATTGCGGGCGTGCGCAACTTCTACGCCGATGCCGATGGCAAATTCGTCGGCATGCCGTTCAACTCTTCCGCGCCGATCATGTATATCAACACCGAGGCGCTGGAAGCCGCGGGCGTTGAAGCGCCGACCACTTGGGAAGAGTTTGAAGCCGTTGCGCCGAAGCTGAAAGAAGTGGGCTACATTCCGCTGACCGCTTCGCAGCTGACCTGGATGTTCATGGAGAACTTCAAGTCCCGCAACAACCAGCAATTCGCGACCAATAACAACGGCTATGACGGGATCGAAGGCACCGAGATCATCGTCAATGACGACAACACCGTGATGATGTTCGATAAGCTCAAAGCTTGGGCAGATGCGGGTCTTTTTGGTTTCTATGGCGCGGGTTGGGCGGACAACCAAAAACCGTTCGAAGAGGGCAAAGTGGCCTTCTGGATCGGCTCTTCGGGCAGCTTCGGCGGTCTGCAAAAAACCGCCACCATGTCGTTCTCGGCAGAGTTCCTGCCCTATTGGGCCTCGCTTGGCGAAGGCACTCAATCCTTCATCGGGGGCGCGGCGCTTTTCGCGATGGCGGGCAAACCCGCGGAAGAAAATGCCTGCACGGCGGAATTCTTCAGCTTCCTGACCTCGCCGGAAATCCAAGTCTACTGGCATGAAAACACCGGCTATGTGCCGATCACCACGGCGGCTTACGAAATGGCGAAAGCCGAGGGCTGGTATGACGAAAAGCCGGTCGCTGAAGTCGGCATCCAACAGCTGATGCTGCCGGGTGGCGAATGGACCAAGGGCTATCGTCTGGGCTTCTTCCCGCAAATCCGTTCCATCGAAGAGCGTGAATTCAACCGCATCTTCTCGGGCGAAGTGAGCCCGAAAGACGCGCTCGACACGATCCAAGTGGAAGCGAATGCGCTCTTGGCGAAATTCGCCAAAACCGCGAACTGAGCCCCATTCAACTGACTTTGGCTCCGGAGGGACACCTCCGGAGCTTTCCCCATTGAAAGACGCCGATGACCGCTTCGCCTGTTGTCCCTTCTCCGTTATTGCGGCTGCGCCAATGGTGGACGCGGCCCTCCGCGCATCCTGCCAAAGTCGCGCAGTTTGACCGCCCGCTGGCGCCTTGGCTGTTTGTGGCGCCGCAGCTTTTGATTGTGGCGATCTTCTTTTACTGGCCCTCGGTGCAGGCGGTGACCTCCTCGTTTTACCTTGAGGACCCGTTTGGTTTTGGCGCGGCTTTCGTTGGGCTGGACAATTACCGCGAGGCGCTCTCCTCAACCGAATATCGCAATATCGCCGGGTTCACGGCGCTTTTTGCAGCCACGGTCACAGCGCTTTCGCTCGGCCTTGGGCTTTTGCTTGCGGTGAAGGCGGACGCGGTGATGCGCGGCTCGGGCGCCTATAAAACCGCGCTCATCTCCGTTTATGCCATCGCGCCGCCGGTTGTGGGGCTGATCGGCATGATGATGTTTGACATGCATATCGGCCCTTTCACCAAAGCCGCTGCGCTTTTTGGGTGGGAGATGCGGGTGGGGATTGATTACCGTGATACCGCCGTGGCGTTGATCACCGTCGCGGTGTGGAAGCAAATCCCCTACAACTTCATCTTCTTCCTGTCGGGCCTTCAGGCCGTGCCTTCAAGCGTGCGCGAAGCCGCGTTGATTGATGCGCACTCGGGCTGGCGGCGGTTTCGCGATGTGACCTTGCCGCTTTTGGCCCCCACCGGCTTTTTCTTGCTGGTGATCAACATCACTTATGCGCTTTTTGATACCTTCGGGATCATCGACGTGATGGTGAAAGACAAACCCGCCAACAACCCGATCACACTGGTCTACAAAGTCTATCTTGATGGCTTCAAAGGCAATGATATCGGCGGTTCCTCGGCGCAATCGGTCATTTTGATGGTGGTCGTCGCCGCGCTCACTGTGGCGCAATTCCGGCTGATTGAGCGCCGGGTTCATTACGGATAAGCCATGCAACGTTTCAGACCTTTCGACCACCTGATCTTGCTTTTGGGCGCGGCCTTTCTGGTGACGCCCGTGGTCATGGCCTTCATGTCCTCGACCCATGCTGCAACCGAAATCCATATGAACGGGCTTTTCCTCTCCCCCGGCGGAGAGGGGATGGCCACCTATGAAAAGGTGCTGACGCAAAAAGGCGGCTTTACCGGCACCGTGACCGGCGCGCGGATGGTGATGAACTCCACCATCCTTGGCCTTGGCTTTGCGCTTGGTAAGGTGGTGGTGTCGATGTTGGCGGCTTACGGGCTGGTTTACTTCCGGTTCCGGTTCGCCACGCCGATCTTTTGGATGATCTTCACCACGCTTTTGCTGCCACTCGAAGTGCGGATCATGCCCTCCTATCAGGTGATGAGCCAGCTTCATGCGCTCAACACCTATTGGGGGCTGATCATCCCGCTTTTGGCCTCGGCCACTGGCACGTTCTACTTCCGGCAGTTCTTTAAATCGGTCCCCGATGAGCTGCTGGAAGCCGCGCGGATTGATGGCGCCGGGCCGGTGCGGTTCTTCCTAGGCGTGCTGGTGCCGCTTTCCCGCCCGATGATGGCGGCGATCTTCATCATCATGTTCGTCTATGGCTGGAACCAATACCTCTGGCCGATGCTGATGACGACGGATGAGCGGTTCTTCACCCTGATGCGCGGCATCAAGACGATCCTGCAAGTCTGGATCGGCAGCCAAATCCCCGATTACAACGAAGCCTTCGCCCTTGCGGTGCTGGCGATGCTGCCGCCTCTGGGCGTCGTGCTCGCGTTCCAGCGCCTCTTCATCAAGGGCCTGACGGAAAGCGATAAGTGATGGCCGAAATCCTTCTTGAACACGTGGGCAAGACCTATGCGGGTGGCACGCAAGCGGTCAGCGATGTGTCGCTTTCTGTGGCCGATGGCGAGTTTATCGTGCTGGTTGGCCCTTCGGGCTGCGGGAAATCCACGCTTTTGCGGATGGTGGCGGGGCTGGAAGACATTTCCGCAGGCACGGTGACCATTGGTGCGCGTGTTGTGAACCGGCTTGAGCCCGCCGAGCGCGACATTGCGATGGTGTTTCAAAACTACGCGCTCTACCCGCATATGACGGTGCGGGAGAATATGTCTTGGGGGCTCAAGAACCGCCGCATCCCGAAAGATGAGATCGCCGCGCGGGTCGAAGAAGCGGCGCGGATGCTGGAGTTGCACCCTTACCTTGACCGCAAGCCCCGTGCCCTGTCGGGCGGTCAGCGTCAACGGGTGGCGATGGGCCGTGCGATCGTGCGCCAGCCCGCCGCGTTTTTGTTCGATGAGCCGCTGTCGAACCTTGATGCGAAACTGCGCGTCACCATGCGCGGCGAGATCCGTAAGCTGCAAAAGCGGCTCGGCACCACCGCGCTTTATGTGACGCATGACCAACTCGAGGCGATGACCTTGGCGGATCGTTTGGTCGTGCTCAATGGCGGGCAAATCGAACAAGTGGGCCGCCCGCTTGAGGTCTATCACCGCCCCGCCTCCACCTTTGTGGCCGCTTTCATTGGGGCGCCGGCGATGAACCTGCTTGATGCGCGGATTGAGGCCGGGCATCTGCGGCTTGCGGGCGTTGATCTGGGCCGGGTCGAGGGCGAGGCGCGGGCCGTCACGCTCGGCATTCGGGCCGAGGATTTGCAGCTTTTGCCCTCGGGCGGGCTGCCGTTCCGCATTGATGTGATTGAGGAATTGGGCGCGGGCCGCGTGGTGCATGGCTTTGTCGAAGACCAACCTCTGTGCGTGAGCCTGCCCTCGGGGGCGGAGTTACCCGCGCAACTGCATCTGGGGGTGGCTCCTGAAGCGCTGCATTTGTTCGATGCGATCACCGGCAAGCGTTTGCCGCAAACGGTCCATCGCAGCGCAAAGGTGCGTGCATGATTTTTGAAAAGACTTCGGCGCTTGATGTCCCTACGCAGGCGCTCCGCGCAGAGTTTGTCACCGCTGCGCGCGCGGGCACAGCCCATGATGACCTCGCCCGCCAAGTGCCCGCCTTCACGCAAGTGGAGGTGGGTGGCACCGCCCCCGGCGCGCCGCTCGGGCTGCCGCTTCGTGTCGCGGCGTGGAACCTTGAACGTTGCCTGTTCTCCGCGCCTTCGGCGCAAGCACTGGCGGGGGCGGATGTGCTGCTTTTGTCAGAGATGGATTGTGGCATGGCGCGCACCGCGCAACGCCACACCACAGCCGATATCGGCCAGCAGCTTGGCATGGCCTATGCCTATGGGCTTGAATTCCTTGAGCTAGGCTTGGGGTCTGAAATAGAGCACAGCTTTTGTACCGATACGTTCAACACGCATGGCTTTCATGGCAACGCGCTTTTGGCGCGTGCACCGCTGAACCAGGCTTTCGTCTTACGCTTGCCGGGGCAGGGGCATTGGTATGGCGATGCGGGCCAACCGCGTTTGGGCGGGCGCATTGCGGTGGGGGCTGAAATCGCCACGACGGCAGGGCCGATCGTGTTTGTTTCCACCCATCTTGAAAGCGCATGCGATGCTGCGCATCGTGCCGCGCAAGTGGCCGCAATTATCGCGGCGCTTGATACCCATTTCTCCGATCGGCCCGTTTTGATGGGGGGCGATTTGAACACTGGCAACCACATCGGCGGCGATTGGCGCGATGAAACGCTGTTCGATTTGGCCCGCGCCGCCGGGTTTGAGGTGCACGGCGGTCCGGAAACTCAGCCGACAACACGCCCGAGCCTGATCACCCGCTTTCCCGAACGCGCGATGAAGCTTGATTGGTTTTTCTCGCGCGGGCTGCGGTTAGGGGAAACACTGATCCACTCAAGCCTCGATGCCAATGGTAGACCGCTTTCGGACCACGACCGGGTGGAAGCCACAATCGAGGCGCTGCTCTGAGGGTTCGGATTGCGGGCCTAAGGCGCGGTTCAGATATGGCTGGGTAGGGCTGTGGAAATTCCACAGCCAAGCTTCCCCGCCTGTCTCAACCGTCCTGTTCTTTGTTTGCGTCGGTTAACACCTTTTAAGCCGCGCCCGAACCCCCTCGCGAGTGGGCGCGGCTTTGGCCCTGATTTTTCACACCGATTGATGAGTGGTTTTCATGAACGCTTGTCTTGGCGGCCCTCTAATTGTCGTGGGGCATGGGCGCTATCTGTCAGACATCTTTAAAGGCGCGCCCTGCTGAAAAGGGCAGGCCCGCTCGGGTCATAGTCGCCGCATCTGAACAGAAAGCCACGCCATGACCGCGCAAGCCGCCTTTCCCGCCACGATCACGGACCAATATTTTGAAGGGGAGCGCCCGCTTTATGCGCTTCATGACACGGTGCTGGAGGGGCTGCGCATTGGCGTTGGGGAATCCGCGCTCAAGCATGGGCAGAACCTTTTGGTGCGCAATAGCGAGTTTGCGGGCAAATATCCGTTTTGGCATTGCGATGGGGTGACGGTGGAGCACAGCCTGTTCCGCCCCGGTGCCCGCGCCGCGATTTGGTATTCCGAAAACATGCTGATGCGGGGCTGCACGGTGGAAGCGCCGAAGATGTTTCGCCGGATGCGGGGCCTGACGTTGGAAAACTGCCGCTTCCCCGATGCGGCGGAAACGCTTTGGAACTGCGAACAGGTGAAGCTGCGCAACGTCGTGTTGGATCGGGCCGATTATGTGCTGATGAACGGCATCAACCTTGAGGTGGAGGGGATGACGCTTCAGGGCAATTACTCCTTCCAAGATGCGCGCAATGTCACCTTGCGCAATTCGCATCTGGCCTCGAAAGACGCGTTCTGGGGGGCGGAAAATGTCACCGTTACCGATTGTGTGCTCGATGGCGAATTCCTTGGCTGGCATTCCAAAAACCTGCGGCTGGTGAACTGCACGATCCGGGGCACGCAGCCGCTTTGCTATGCGACCGACCTTGTGATGGAAAACTGCCGGATGGACGAAAACGCCGATCTGGCGTTTGAATATTCGACGCTGCAGGCAGAGATCACCACGCCCATCACCTCGGTCAAGAACCCGGCGGGGGGCCATATTCGCGCGCCGCGTATTGGCGAGGTGATCTTGGATGAAAACTGCCGCAACCCCGGTGCGTGCAAAATCGAAACCGCAGCGCGCTAAGCCATGACCTTCGATTTTGACGAATTGGTAGAGCGGCGCGGCTCGGGGGCCGCCAAATGGGATGATACTCCCGCCGATGTGCTGCCGATGTGGGTGGCGGATATGGATTTCCGCACCGCGCCTGCCGTTGTGGAGGCGCTGCACGCCCGCGTTGCGCATGGGGTCTTTGGCTATGCGCATCTGCCCGCGGCTTATTATGACGCGGTCGCGGGCTGGCAAGCGCGCCGCCACGGCCACCAGTTTGCGCGCGAAGACATGCTCGTGACCTCGGGCGTCGTACCTGCGGTGACGGCGATTTTGCGCGCACTGACGCGCCCCGGCGACCGGGTTATTTTGCAGCCGCCCGTCTATAACTGCTTCTTTTCCTCGATCCGCAACATGGGCTGCGGGGTCGAGGAAAACGCGTTGATCCTGCGCGATGGCCGCTATGAGATGGATTTCGCCGATCTGGAGCGCCGCGCCGCGCATCCCGATTGCCGCGCACTTTTGCTGTGCAACCCGCACAATCCGGTCGGCCGGGTCTGGAGCGCTGAGGAACTGCGTCGCCTGCATGAGATTTGCGCGCGTCACGGCGTGACCGTGGTCAGCGATGAGATCCACGCCGATCTGACGATGCCGGGCCACCGCCATCAATGTTATGCGGCGCTGGGGCCGGAGGTGGCGGCCAATTCCGTTACCTGTTTGGCGGCGAGCAAGGCGTTCAACTTGGCCGGGCTGCAAATTGCCTCCATCGTCGCGCCCGATCCCGATTTGCGCGGGCGTATCGACAAGGCGTTGAATGTGCATGAGGTTTGCGATGTGAACCCCTTTGGCATTGCCGCGACCATCGCGGCTTATACCGACGGGGCCGCGTGGCACGCGGCGCTTGTGGACTATTTGGCCGAGAATAGCCGCTTTTTGGCGGAGTATCTGGCTACCCACCTGCCCAAGCTGCACTTCACCCCGCCGCAAGCGACCTATCTCGCTTGGCTCGATGCCCACGCCTATGGCCAAAGCGCCGAGGCGCTGGCCGCGCAGGTGCAAGAAAAA
This sequence comes from Rhodobacter sp. JA431, assembly GCF_900217725.1. Taxonomy (NCBI): domain Bacteria; kingdom Pseudomonadati; phylum Pseudomonadota; class Alphaproteobacteria; order Rhodobacterales; genus Rhodobacter; species Rhodobacter sp. JA431. The sequence continues at coordinate 581,081 of NZ_OBMP01000002.1, read as the reverse complement.
GGCCTGCTTCGGCTTACCGCTGGCACTGCCTATGGCGCGGCGGGCGAAGGCTTTTTGCGGCTCAATATGGCTTGCCCACGGGCGCGCTTGGAAGACGGGCTGACCCGGCTTGCCAAGGCTCTCGGCTAACGATCCCCTCAACGGAAAGGACATATCATGACGGACACTCCCGTTTGGTTCATCACCGGCTGCTCGACCGGCTTTGGGCGCGAAATCGCGAAATTGGTGCTGGCAAAAGGCTGGCCCGTGGTGATGACGGCCCGGCGCACCGAAACGCTGGCCGAATTGGTCGAAGGGCATGAAGACCACGCCCTTGCCGTGTCTTTGGACGTGACCGATGCGGCGCAAATCGCGGCGGCTGTGGAACAGGCCGAGGCGCGCTTTGGGCGCATTGATGTGCTCGTGAACAACGCGGGCTACGGCTATTTCTCGGCTATCGAAGAAGGCGAAGATGCCGAAATTCGCCGTCAGTTTGAAACCAATGTCTTTGGGCTCAATGCGCTGACGCAAAAGGTGCTGCCCGGCATGCGGGCGCGCCGCAAAGGCCATATCATCAACTTCTCTTCGATTGGCGGGCTGATTTCCTACCCGGCGCTTGGCTATTATTGCGCCACGAAATTCGCGGTCGAGGCGCTGTCGGAAGCGCTCGCGCAAGAGGTGGCCCCGCTTGGATTGAAGGTCACGATCATCGAGCCGGGTGGCTTCCGCACCGATTGGGCGGGCCGTTCGGTGATTGAATCGCAAACCCGGATTGACGATTACGAGGCGACCTCGGGTGCCCTGCGCGATGGCCTGCGCGCGGCGTCGGGCCACCAAGATGGCGATCCGCAAAAGCTTGCCGAGGCGGTGCTGATGGTGGCGGCGGCGGAAAACCCGCCGCTGCGCTTGCTGCTGAGCAGACAAGCCTATGATCGGGCGCTTGAGCGCGTGGAAGAGATGCGCAAAAGCGCCGAAGCGTGGAAAGAGGTCACGCTCGGCGCGGACTTCCCGCCCGGCGCGTAAAGTGGCGCGGGGCGGGAAGTCCGCGCATCCTCCAGACCCCAAACATAAAAAAGGGCGCAGAGGGATATCTGCGCCCCTCTGCTTTGGCTTGTGGCCCGATCAGAGGAACTGACCGTTATCCACTTGGATCACTTGGCCCGTGACCGCGCGGCCCATTTCCGAGGCCAGATAGAGCGCGGCATAGGCCTGATCGCGCGGGTCGGTCGAAGGCACGGTGGTGTTGGTGTATTTGTCCGAAAACTCAAGCATCTCGCCGCCGCCCTCTTGCTCGCCCGCGGCCCAAGCGCGCGCGGCATCGGTATCGGTCACGCCCGGTGCAATCGCATTGACGCGGATTTTCGTGCCCGAAAGGCGAATGGCGATGTTCTTCGTCATCGTGTTGATCGCGCCTTTGGTCGAGGTATAGGCAACGCCGCAAATCGGCAAAATGCCGTTCACCGAAGAGATGTTGATGATCCGTCCTTCGCCGCGCGGCATCATGTGGTTCACCGCTTCGCGGCAATAGCGGAACGGGCCGACGAGGTTGATCCCCATGATCTTTTCAAAATGATCATCGGTGGTTTTTTCCACCGCATACATCTCACCGACACCAGCGTTGTTGACCATGATATCGACTTGACCAAAGGTCTCGATCGCGGCTTTGAAAACACGGGCCGGGGCCTCGGGGTCGGCGGAGTCCGCCACAAGGCCAATCGCCGAACCGCCTGCGGCCTTGATGGCCGCAACAGCGTCGTTCACACCTTTTTCGTGGCGTGCGGTGATCACGACATTCGCGCCTTCTTCGGCGAAAAGCGTGGCGATGGCATTGCCGATCCCCCGGCTGGCTCCGGTGACGATAGCGGTTTTTCCTTCAAGCATCTTTTGCATGATCTGTCCTTTCTTGGATATGCGCAGTCAGCCGCGCCAAAGGGCGCGCTGGTGCTGTTTGAATGGGGGAGGCGTTCTGGCCCGCTTAGGCGCGGGGCAGCACTTCCAATGTGGCCGCTTGGGCGCGTGCCGAAATCATCGGCGCAAGGTAGCGGCTGGTGGTGTATTTCGCGCGATAGGCGGCGTCGATCGCGTCGGTGAGCGCGGGGTCAACCGGGGCAAAGGTCACATCGACCGCTGTGCCATCAAGCACGATCTGGCCCGCGCCTTGCGCGCGCCCAGCTTGAAACCAGCTTGAACTTTCGCCCGAATAGGCGCGCACGAAGAGCCGCCCTTCCACTTGCACGAACCAAATATAGGTCGGCGTGCCGGGGGTCTTTCCATCCGCGCGGTAAGGCGCGATGCGGAAGGAGTCTGTCGCGGCGATCTGCGCTTGTTCCTCCGTGCTCCAAAGCTTACTCATGATATCCTCTTGTTTTTCAATGGCGTGGGGTCTTCGCCCGCCGCGTCTGAAACAGATTTAGGGCAATGGGCCGCACGGATTAGCGTGGCGTTCGTAACGGCGGCTATGAATGGGGCTCATGAAACCGGATGCGCTTTGCCGCGTAGGGCCGCGAGCGCGAGCACGCCCAGAAGGCTCAGCCCGGCGCTGGCCAAAACCGCCACATGCCAGCCCGCAAAGAAATCCGCCCCGTCGCGCCCCGCGATCAGCACCGAAACAAGCGCGATCCCGAGCGCGGAGCCCAAATAACGCGCGGTGTTATTGGCGGCAGAGCCCATCGCGGCACGTTCGGGCGGCACGGTGGCCACCGCCGCATGGCCAAGCGCGGTGTTCAGAAGCCCGTTCGATACCCCGGCCACAAAAAGCCCCGGCAGCACAGCAGCCCAACTGGCCCCGGGAGCCGCGCGCAGCATCAAAAGCTGGCCCAAGGTGCAGCCCAAAATCGCGCCAATCGCGCGTTGGCGGGCGGTGAGCCCTTTCGGCAAATAGCCCGTTCCAAGGGCGGCAAAAACCGTCACCGCCGACCAAGCAAGCAAGATCAAGGCTGCTTCAAAGGGCGTTTCGCCAAAGCCGCGCACCAGCACCGTGGGGACAAGCGACATCAGCGCCAGCACGCCCGCGCCAGAGGCAAAGGCGGCGAGCGTCGCGCCCAGAAAATCCACACGCCCAAACAGATCGACCCGCAAGATCGGGTTCGGCACGCGCCGTTCGATGACCACGAAAATCGTCATCAGCACCACACCCGCAGCGGCGATTATCCCAACCGTTGGGGTCGCGCCCAGCCGCGCCTCGGTCAGGGCGTAAAGCAGCGCGCCGAGCCCCAGCATCAAAACAAGGCTCCCCGCCAGATCGACCTTGGCGCCCGTGCGCGCGCTTTCTGGAAGCCGCGCAGCGGCAGCCAGCGCCAAACTGGCCGACACCAAAGCGAGCAGCCAATGCATCGCGGGCCAGCCGCCAAGGCGAAGCAAAAGCGAGGCAAGGATCGGCCCCAGCGCCACGCCAGCGCCCAGACCCGCCGCCCAAATTGCGGCGGCGCGTTGCCGGGCCGCCCCGTGATAGACCTGCCCCAAAAGACCCAGCCCGCAGGCCATAATGCCCGCGCTGCCCAAGCCTTGCAAAATGCGCATCGCAATCAGCATCGGCCCATTGAGCGAAACCGCCGCCAAGACCGAGGCAATGGCGGTGAGCCAAAGCCCGCCCAAAAAGGTGCGACGGCGCCCGGTCGTATCGCCCAAAGCGCCCGCCGTCAGAAGCCCACAGGCCGCGCCCAAAGGCATGGCGCTCATCACCCAAGCCTGTTCGGCCGCGCCAAGAGAAAGCGCCTGCGTCATCGCCTCGAGCGTGGTGAGCGGTTGGGTGAAGACAATGAGCGAAAGACAGGTGGCTGCCGCCACAATCACAAGCGGCAAAACGGGCGGGGCTTCGGCGTGAGGGGGCATCGGCTTAGCCCCGCTTCACACGGTGGCGCAGCCACACAATGCCATCGGTCAGCGTTTCGACTGAGATCAGCGCCAAGGCCTGCGCGGGCAAGGGGGCGCGGTGGTCATAAATCGCCGATTCCCCCGCAAGCCCGTCGATGATCGGGTAAAGGAGCGTGCTTGTTTCATCAATCACACCCGCTGCCAAAAAGGCGCCGTTGATCTCGCCTCCGCCTTCAAGCAACAGCCGCGTTACCCCAAAGGCGGTGCCAATCCGTGCAAGCGCCCCGGCGATATCCTCGCCATCAGGGCCGGAGAAAATGACCGACACCCCGCGCGCCGCCAGATCATCTACATGCGCTTGGCTCACCCGGTCTGAGACCACCAGCACCAAATGCTCGCCATCCAGATCCCCGCTTTCCGGGCGTAGCCGCCCGGTGCGGTCAAAGGCGATCCCAAGTCGGCGGCCTGCGCTGTCCGCGATGTGGTCTGCGCGCGGCTGCGGCGCGTCTTGCAGCTGCGGTTCCCCATGCGGCAGGTAATGCTCCATCGTGCGGCGCCCGGCGATCCAGCCCTCGGCTTCCAGCTTGGCGGCGACGGGGTCATAGACGGCCAGCAACTCCGCGACCGTATAGGGCCAGCGGTCAGGTTCGAGCCGCCCATCCAAAGTGGTGAGCATGTGACAAATAATTTCGGGGCGGGACATGAAGGCCTTCCTGCGCCACCGCTTTGGGTGGCTTTGTTGATCGTAACGTCTTTGCGCTAGAGCTAGGCCGCTGGCCGGGAGAGGGGAATGCGCGAAAGCGGCTAGCTTCTATGAGCCCTACTCATCAATAAACCCGGCCTGTCCCGTTGCTGCGGTTTGCCAGCCGGCCTATCTCTGCCCCAACAACAAACAGGACGCCCATGCCCCGCAACCCCTACCACTCTGGCCCGATCACCGATCATTTTGATGGCCTTCGGTTTCATTCGCCGGGTCAGCCCTCTCCGGATCGCTCGCTTTTGGACATTTGGCGCTGGAACCGGGCGGGCGAGCGGGCGCAATGGCCAAAACAGGTTGCCATTACCCCCGCCGTTCCGCCCGCGCGCAGCGAGGCGCCGCGGATCACGATGGTGGGCCATGCTTCGGTGCTGATCCAAGTGGCGGGTTTGAACATTCTGACCGATCCGGTCTGGTCGCGCCGGGCGGGGCCTTTGGGGATCACCGGGCCCAAACGCACTACCGCGCCGGGGATCGCCTTTGACGATTTGCCCAAGATCGATGCGGTGCTGTTGAGCCACAATCACTATGACCACCTGGACCTTGCCACTTTGCGCAAGCTGCATCGCCGCGATGCGCCGCATATGGTGATGCCGCTGGGCACCGATGCCACGGCGCGCAAGGCGGGCAGGGCACTACGCATCACCACGGCGGATTGGCATGAAACGGTTGCGCTTTCGGGCAGTATTTCGGTCACGCTGACGCGCGCCAACCATTGGTCCTCGCGCGGACTGCGGGACCGGCGCATGGCACTTTGGGCCGGGTTTTGGATCGATACACCTGCCGGGCAGATTTGGTTCGCGGGTGATACCGGCTATGGCGATGGTGCGATTTTCCGCGAGATCCGCGCGCGCCACGGCAGCCCCGATATCGCGCTCATTCCGATTGGCGCCTATGCGCCGCGCTGGTTCATGGAGCCCCAACATGTCGGCCCCGATGAAGCGGTGAAGATCTTTGAAGATGTCGGCGCACGCCAAGCCTATGGTATCCATTGGGGCACCTTTCAGCTTACCGATGAGCCGCGCGAAGAACCGCGTGATTTGCTGGTTGAGCATGTCAAAGCGGCCGGGATTGACCCCGCCCGCTTCATCGCGCTCGATCCCGGGGCAAGCTACGGGTAACCGTGCGCGCCCCCCGGGATGGCGTTGGGATCAGTTCAGTCCGGCGCGGGCCCAGAGCATTTGCCGGAACAGCGCCACCGCCTTGGCATCAATATAGGGGGCAACTTTCGCTGCCCGGTCGAGATGCATCGCCGCCCGGGTGGTGGTATCATATTGCGGCCAGTGCGGCAGGCCGGGCGCGGCGGGCGTGCCGGTTTTCGCAAATTGCACCCACGCCTCTGACACGGTTTTGGCAAGCGCTTCGGCCTCAGTGCCGCCGCCCGTCATCACCTGCCCCGCTTCGGTCGCAACATTGTCGAACACAAACGGGATTTCCATCGTATGCGGCGAGAACAGCTTGCCCCCGGCAATCGGGCTCATCCATTCAAACCGATAGGCGTAGACCCGGGCAGTGCCTGAGGTAGCGCGCTGATCCAAAATCTCATTCGACAGAGCGCCCATCGCGAAATCGGAAAAGAGCCGGAACCAAAGCGCCGCGGGGGAAAGTGCCGGGAAATCGCGCTGGTAGCTTTGCAACAGCCAAGCCGTATTTTCAGGGCCGAACATTTGGTTTGCGCGCGCGGCGAGCCCCTCTGCATCCAGCGTGTAAGCGGCTTCGTCTTGCAGCATGAAAAGCGTGAATTCGGTGCCCGTTTGCCCCACCATCAGCGGCACATCGCGTGCGCTTTCGGCGGTGTCTGGGTCATAGATATGGCGCGTGATGAAGCGCCCATCAATCACCGGCCAAAAGCCCGAGGGGAAACCCGGCGCAGCGAAAGACATCGGCGTCTCTGCCATCACTTTGCGCTCTGCCGCGAGCACGTCTTCCATCGTGACGGTGTTCAGCGCCTCTGGTGCGGTTTCGGAAATGCCAAGCGCGGCCAAAACTTTGCGGGCGATCTCATCGGCGGCCTCTGCGGTGTGGAAGCGCGTCAACGGGCCACTTTCGACAATGGCACGGTGAAACAGCCCTTTGGCCGCGGGCACGCCCAAAAGCGTGTTCACTTTCCAGCCGCCGCCAGATTCGCCAAAGATTGTGACCGTGTTCGGGTCGCCGCCAAAGCCCGCGATATTGGCCTGCACCCATTCGAGCGCGGCGACCATATCTTTGACGGATAGGTTCGCGCTCTCGGCCCAAGCCCCACCCAAAATGCGCGAGAAATCGGTTAGCCCATGCGCGCCAAGGCGATGGTTCAGCGTCACCACCACGACATCGCCGCGCGACGCGAGCCGCGTGCCGTCATAAATCGCGCAAGAGCCCGAGCCGCTTTGCCAGCCGCCGCCATGCAGCCAAACCATCACCGGCAGGTCTTTCGCGCCCTCAGGTGCCCAGATGTTGAGCGCGAGGCAATCTTCGCCTGCCTTCACGTAAGCAGGCGGGGCAAAGGCGGGGGTGACCGGCGTGCCGGAGACAGGTTCCGGCCCTTGCGGGGCGGTATCAGCATGGCGGTCGGCAACAAAAACGCCTGACCAAGGTACCACCGGTTGCGGCGGCAAGAAGCGGTTCGCGCCGGAAATCGGTTGCGCATAGCGCAGCCCCAAAAACCGCGAAACGCCCTTTTCGGTCACGCCTTGGACGAGGCCCTGACGGGTTGCAACAACCGGCGCTGCTTCGGTCTGCGCGCTGGCGAAGCGGGGCAACCCTGCCGCCAAAATGGCGGCGCAGCTGCCTTGCAAAACGGTGCGCCGCGGAAGGTTTGTGTTTTGAAATGAAGGGGACATGAGGGGCTCCAGATAGAAAGCCGCCGCCCCGAAGGGCGGCGGTTGAGGGTGTTAGGGCTGGGTGCAGGTGTAGCTTTCAAGCGCGTTCACATCCCCGCCGGTGTAAGCGGCATAGGCAGGATAGGCGCAGATCGGCATTTCCCGTTCCGGCATCGAGGGGGCCTTGGCGGGCATCACCTCGGGCGCGGTGCCAGTTTCGTCCCAGTTTTCCAGAAGCGTCAGCGGGTCAAAGTCTTCAAAGGCCGGGCCGCCGCCGCAATGGGTCATGCCGGGCACCACGAAGAGCCGCGCGAAATCGGCCCCAGTATCGGCGCGCGATTGTTCCACCCAACGGGTGATATCGGTGGCCGAAAAGACCGGGTCCGCCGCGCCTTGGAAGATCACCATCTTGCCACCCCGGGCGACAAAGCTGCTCAGATAGGTGTCATCGGCATCAAAATACCCGCCCACATCGGCCACGGCCTCGGCCAGCGCGCCAAAGTCTTGGGTGTCGGGCACCGTTTGCGGCGGGGTCATGAAGACCGCCCCGGTCGAGGGCAGAGTGAGCGTTTCATGCAGGCCGGGGTGATCGGCGCTGCCAAGTTTCCACGCGCGCCAGCCCGCCGAGGCAATGCCCGGATCCCACGGCCAGCCGGTGTAAACGGCGTTTCCATTCAGATCTTTGGCCCCGCCCATCACCGCAACCAGCGCATCAAGCTTATTGTCGGGCAGTTGGCCGCGCAGCGCCTCGGCGTTGAAATCGCATTGGCCGTAAGCGGCAACGATCCCATCTTCCAGACCATCCAGCGCATCGCATTGCTTCAGGATTTCTGCCGAAACGGTGTCCAGTTCATCTTGCGTCAAAGCGGCATGAAGCTGGCCTTCAGGCGCGACCGGCAGCAGGTGCTGCACATCCCAAACGCCCCCCAAAGCCGCGCGCGACAGATGGAAGCCGGGGTTGCCCGCAACCACACCGTCAAATTCGAGCGGGAAACGCTCTGCCGCCATCATCGCCTCGCGCCCGCCGTTCGAGCAGCCCATGAAGAACGACTTTTCAGGGAGTTGCGTATAATAGGCGCGGATCAACGTTTTGGCGGCATTGTTCACTTTCCCAATCGCCGCATAGGCCAGATCAATCCGCGCTTGTTGATCGGCGGTAAAATCAAGCCCAAGCCCGTTGTGGCCGCTGTCCATGCTGACGACGGCATAACCGCGTTGCAGCGCAGGCACCGCCGTCGACCCGGTCGAGGGCACCGCCCCCGTGGCAGGGGCAATAAACCCATCGGTGCCGCCACCGCCTTGGAACAGGAATCGCCCGTTCCAGTCTTCGGGCAGGCGCAGTTGGAAGGTGATCCCATAGCGCCCGTTCACACCCTCGCGGTCTTCGATCTTGCCTTCGACAAGGCAATGCGCGCCCACTGCAACCGGGCGCGGCGAGCCGCCCGTCATCGCGCTCATCGGATCAGGGGGCAGGGTGCCCGCCGATTGTGCTTCGGCATTGGTGATTTGCACGCCATAAAGGTCAAGCCCGGTGAGCGCCGCGCAGCTATCGGCCAGTGCTGGTGCCGCGCAAAGCGCGCTCGTCATCAAGAGGGCACTCGTGAAAAGGGGGGTCTTCATGTCTCTCGTCCGTTTCGGTTTCATCTGTCAAAAGGGTCAAAGACCCCCAAAGGCTGGTGTTTCGTGGCGGCCTTGCCTATAATTGACTTGCGGTCAGATAAATAGTGACCGCCGGTCATTTATCAAGCCCTAAAAGGATTCTGTGGGAGGAAATCCGCTATGACGCTGCCGCAAAACAAAAAAAGGGCCCGCTCTGACAGTGAGAAAGAGGCGCGGCGCACAGCGATTTTGGGCGCAACCCGGCGCAAGATCGACTCAGATGGTTTCGATAAGGTGACGATGAATGCGATTGCGCATGAGGCGGGCGTCTCCAAGGGCACGCTTTATCTTTACGCGCAAAGCAAGGAAGAGCTGTTCCTCGCGCTCTTTGTTGAAACGATGGAAGAGGTGGTGAGCCGGATCGAGGACACCGCCACCGAAGACACCTTGGCCGAGGTGCTGACCCATGCGCCCGCCGAGGTGCCGTTGTTCCTCGCTCTGCTCGCGCGGCTTTTTGCAGTGATTGAGCCCAATGTCTCGGATGAGGCGCTGTTTGAAGAAAAACGCCGGATGCGGGAGATGGGGTTGCGTGTGGCCAATGTGATCGCGCGGCTCACCGGCGCGCCCGAAGAGCAAGCGCGCGGGGCGAGTATGGTCTTGATGCTGACGATGCAAGGCGCGGCGCAATTTGACATTGCCACCCAGCGCGACCCCGAAACCGTGCCCGATGACCTGAAACAAGCCTTTGCGGTACAGGCGTTCACGAAATCCTATTCGGTGGCAGTGCGGCTGATCCTTTGGGGGCTTACGCAGCCGTAAGGGGTGACCTTTGCGGGCGAGCGTCTTAGTTTGGCTGGCTAGGTTTGCGCGGGGTGATGTCCATGTCCTCCGGTCACCGCGAAATCGGCGCGTTGGTCGCGCGTCCACCCGCAAGGCCATCGCAAACGGTTCAACTCTGGTGTTGTTGGCTCCGATAACGCCAGCCCAGAGCCGCTCCGATTGTGAGGGTAAGCTCTCAGGATATTGAAATGCTATCATTTCTTGGTCCCCGGGCTGTGCTGTTACCCCTCCTGTGATCACGGATGCGTGAGCGCTGTAACGAATGCATGCCCCGCTGCGAACTGTTCTTTGAAGGGCAAGGGAGCCTTTCTTCAGCAATAGGGAGATTGATCATGACCGCATCCACCTCGCATCGCCGCACGCAACTTGCTTTGGGGGCCACGCTGGTTTGCGCGCTTGGCGCGATGGCGGCCTTGCCCGCACAGGCCGAGGACATGGAAAAATGCTATGGCGTTGCGCTTGCCGGGCAAAACGATTGCGCTGCCGGCCCCGGCACGACCTGCGCGGGCACCTCGAAGGTCGATTATCAGGGCAATGCGTGGAAGCTCGTTCCGGCGGGCACCTGCATGACGATGGACCTGCCCGCCGATGCCGATGGTATGGCGCGCCATGGTGGGCTGATGGCGCTTGACCGTGACATGGCCTCTTAAACCTGCGCATTGGAGGCGCGGGACCCTCTGCGCCTCCCTTTCTTGGGAGGTTTTTCCATGACCCATCTGCCCACCAACCTGCCCGCGACGGCGGGGCTTGGTTTCAAACCAGAGCATTTTGACCAGATCCGTGCAGATCGCCGCCGTGTTGGCTTTTTTGAAGTTCATGCCGAGAATTATCTCGGCGCAGGCGGGCTGCCGCATGCGCAACTCGCCGCTTTGCGATCTGATTACGCGCTTTCGGTGCATGGGGTGGGCCTGTCGATTGGCGCAGCGCGTCCGCTTGATCGGGACCATCTCGCCCGCGTGAAAGCCCTATGTGACCGTTACGCGCCAGAAAGCTTTTCGGAGCATCTTGCGTGGTCGAGCCACGACAGCGGTTATCTGAACGATCTGCTGCCGCTGCCCTATACCGAAGAAACGCTCGCCACCGTCTGCGCTCATATTGATCAGGTTCAAGACGCCCTTGGTCGCCAGATATTGCTCGAAAACCCAGCGACTTACGTATTGTTCGCCAGCTCAACCATCCCTGAGACGGAGTTTCTGCGCTGCATTGCTGCGCGCACCGGATGCGGGCTTTTGCTGGATGTGAACAACCTCTTCGTGTCGTGCACCAATCATCGCCGCGATCCGTGGCAGATGCTGGCCGACTTCCCCCTTGATGCGGTGGGCGAAGTTCATCTTGGCGGTCATGCGGTGGAAGACCTGCCCTCTGGCCCGCTTTTGATTGATGCGCATGGCAGTGCGGTCGCTGACCCGGTTTGGGCGCTTTACGCGGAAACGATCCGCAGGGCTGGCCCGCTGCCGACGCTGGTGGAATGGGATAATGACGTGCCCGCTTGGCCCGTGCTGGCGGCAGAAGCCGAACGCGCCACGGAAATATTGCAATGCGAGGCCGCCCATGAGCCCGCATAGTCAGACCCTTGACCGGTTCGGGGTAGCTTTGGCGGGCGGCGCGGTGCCGCAAGGCGTGACGGCCGATCCGCCAGAAGAGGCGGAGCGCCGCTTCAATGTCTATCGCAACAATGTCGCGGTCAGCCTTGGTGCCGCGCTTGCGCAACGCTTTGCTGTTATCGCGCGTCTGGTGGGGGAGGCGTTCTTTGCCGCGATGGCGCACGAATTTATTGCCAAGCATCCGCCGCAAAGCCCGGTTTTGCACGAATGGGGTGAGAGCTTTCCCGCATTTTTGGAGCATTTTCCCCCGCTCGCAGCCTATCCTTATATGGGCGACGTGGCGCGGATCGAATGGGCGCGGGGGCAGGCTTTCCATGCAGCTGACGCGCTGCCAATCTCGCCCGCGCAATTGATAGGCGCTGACCCAGAACGGCTCCAACTGGCGCTGCATCCCTCAGTTCTCGTGCTGCATCTTGCAACGCCTGCTGTGTCGATCTGGCAGCGTAACCAGCCGGGTGGGGAGGGGGAACCCATTGGCCAGTCAGCGGAAATCGCGTTGATCCTGCGTGATCGCGCCTTTCAGGTGCCCGTGCGCGCCATCTCTGCGCCCGAGGCTGCCTTGATTGCCGGGCTGAAGCGAGGTGAGACCTTGGCGCAAGCTGCGGCCCAGATGGATGATTTTGACCCAACCGCGCTTTTGCTCCAATTGATGCAAGCGGGCGCTTTATGTGAAAGGGCCGAGCCATGACCTTCGTTGCACGTCTTACCCAAGGGCTCGCCCGGTCTGCCGGGAAAGTGCCGCTGGATCTTGTCGCGCTCGGGTTGCGGCTCTTTCCGGCGTTTGTGTTCCTGCAATCGGGCCGCACCAAGGTGGAGGGGGTCACCATAAAACCCTCCACCTATTTCCTGTTTGAGCATGAATATGCTCTGCCAGTGATCCCGCCCGAAATCGCGGCGGTGATGGCCACCACGGCGGAGCATTTGCTGCCAATGCTGATGATCTTGGGGCTTTTGACCCGGTTTTCGGCGCTGGGTTTGATGGGCATGACGGCGGTGATCCAGATATTTGTTTATCCGCAGGCTTGGATCACCCACGGGCTTTGGGCATCGGCGCTTTTTGCTTTGGTGGTGCTTGGCCCGGGGCGGTTTTCGCTGGACCGCTTGTTTGGGTTTGAAACTGCACCTGGGGGGCGGTGAAATGGCGCTAGCGCTTGCCACGCCCGCCGCCATGACCACTGTCGCCCCTGCGCTGCGTTGCCGGGAGCCACACCCATCGGCTAGGCTTGAACAACGCGGCACCGCGCGGCCGGAGGACAGCATGGTCGAGCACGATGATTGGGAGACGCTTTTGCGTCGCGCGAATGCAGGCGACGGCGCCGCATTGGCGCAATTCCTGCGCGCGGTCAGCCCGTCGATCCGCACTATTTTGCGCGCTCGGGGGGCGGGATTGCCCGTCGACCAGCAAGAAGATGTGCTACAAGAGGTGCTTTTGGCGATCCATCTCAAACGCCATACGTGGCAGCCAGATGCGCCTGTGCGGCCTTGGGTGCATGCGATTGCACGCTATAAGCTGATTGACGCCTGTCGTCGGCGCGGTGCGGCGATCCATGTGCCGATCGACCCATTCGCGGAAACGTTGGCAGACCCGCACCAGCGCGTGCCGCTTGCGGGGCGCGATGCAGAGCAGCTATTGGCCCAAATCGACCCGCGTTCGGCGGCGCTTGTGCGGGCGGTGGCGATTGAAGGCGAAAGCGCCGAAGCCGCCGGTGCGCCGCTTGGCCTGACCGGGGGCGCGGCGCGGGTGGCGCTGCATCGTGCGCTCAAGCGCCTGCGCCAGATCGTGAAAGGATGATGCGATGACCACGCCTGATCAGACCGATGCCTTTATCGCGCAACTGGCGGCGCAGCCGACCCCCGCACCCTTGCGCCCGGCGCGTGCTGTTGGCTTGACCCTTGCGGGGCTGCTGGCGGGTCTTTGCGTGCTTTACGCGATCCTGGGGCTCCGGGCCGATCTTGTCTTTGCGCTCGTGCATCCCTTGATCGCGGCCAAAACGCTCTTGCCGCTCATACTTGGTGTGTTGGCGCTTGGGGCGGTTTTTGCGAGCACGCGCCCTGCGCAGCGCGTTACGCTGTGGCCGCTTGCATTGCCGCTGGTGGTCGCGCTGGGTCTGTTTGTGGCCCGCGTGCTTGTTACGCCCGCCGATCAATGGAAGACGGAATTTCTAGGCCAGACCGTGGGGGCTTGCCTGCTCTCGATCTCGCTTCTCTCGCTCTTGCCGCTTGGGCTTGGGCTTTTCGCGCTGCGCCGCGGGGCGGCAACCAAGCCAACCCTGACCGGCGCATTGGCGGGATTGGCTGTGGGGGCCTTTGCCGTCGTGGGTTATTCGCTGCACTGCATCGAAGATTCCCCAATGTTCTACGTGCCGTGGTACGGGGCGGGCATCGCGCTTAGCACGGTTCTTGGGGCCGCGGCAGGGCGCAAGCTATTGCGTTGGTGATGCTGTGGCCTCGATCTGGTCTAACGCTTTGGACATACCTCCGTCCAAGATCGTTTGAAACGCGGCCGGTGCCACATAGCCTGGGCTGATATAGGGGTTTGACAGCGCCAAAACGAAGAAAGTGATCAACCCAGTGTAGGCGGCAAAAGCGCTGATCAGCAGCAAGTTGAGCCGGTTTGGCGGAAAATGGAAATAGGTGGTGGCCATCATCACAAGCCCAACCACCGCCGCAATAAAAAACATGGAATCCAGCTTTTCGCGCACGGCGGCCTCGCGTTGTTGGCGCAGTGTCGAGATTTCGCGCACATGCGACAGCAAAATCGGCTTCAGAGAGCGTTGCACCTCGGTCTTAGGATCAAGCGCGAGCACCGCTTCGTAACTGCGCTCCCAATCGTGCCACGCTTCAAGCGACAAGGTTTTATCTTGTGCGAGTGTGGCCCATTCTTCGGAGACAACGCGGTGCGCATATTGTGCCAGCCGTTGCCGCAAAGCTTGTGTCGCCTCCGCATCGTAGCGGCGCAGATCATAATATACATCCGAGACCATCGCCGCCTCGCGCTCGGTCGCTGCATAGGTCTTTTGGATGTTGTTGAGTTCGGTGGCAAAAACGATGGCGAGCATCATCCCGTGCAAGGCCGCAATCCGGAACGTGACGGAATTGGCAAGGTCCCGGTGATCGAGATCGAGATTGCGCCCCAAAAGGAACCGCGTCACGCCATAACAGGCCAGCGCCAAAATCACGGTTGCAAGAACAAATACGGGGCCTGCCATCAGGCCAAACCCCGCCAAGAAGAAATCAAACCCCAAACCCGTCACTCCTTACACGCGCCAAAATTTGCGCTGCGGCCCGCGCAACCCGGGCCCGATTGCAGCGCCACAGGACGCATGCGGAGAAATCATCTGTTAGAAAGGGCCGGTCTGACAAGCGTGCCTTTTGGGGAGGCAGAGACTTTCCCGAATGGCTGGTCGTTACGCATGGCGCACAAGGGATGCCTCGGATCACTAGCGCCGTAGCTGCACGGCGAACAGGCTGGCAAATATCAGGCATGCGCCGGTCATTTGCTGGGCGCTCAGGCTTTCTCCCAAAGCAATCATTGCGAAGGCTACGGAGAATAGGGGAACGAGGTTCGAGAACATGCCAGCCCCCTCCGGCCCCGCGCGCCTTGCGCCGAAATGCCAGCAAGAATAGGCAAGAGCAGAGGCGATCGCCCCCAAGTAAAACAGGTGCAGAAGTGTCGTGCCATCCAGCGTTTGAACACTGGGCTGTTCGGCGAAAAGAACGACGACGGGCAGTTCTATCGCCAAGGCCACAAGGATCTGCGCCATCAAAATGCTGATCGGTGCCGCACGAATTTCGAATTTCAGGCAAACGACGTTATACGCTGCCCAGCACAAAGTCGCCGCAATCATCGCGCTTAGGTGCCATGGATCGGCCCGCATCCCTCCTGCCAGCCCGCTCAAATCCCCCCCGCTTAACACCAATGCCACGCCTGCAAGGGATGCGAGGGCAGCCAACACCACAGAGGGCGCAGGCAATCGTCTGTAGATGAGAGCAAGGATCATCAAAATCAAAACGGGCGACGTCGCGTAGCCAATGGCCGTGACCGAGGCAGGAACCGTTTGTAGGGATACCATCACCAGAGTGTTCGAGCCGATGATGCCCAAAAGCGCCATCAAAAGAAGTGGGCCTGCCGCTTGGCGCAAGGTGCGCCAATCCCGTACCATCGGCCCGAGGGCCACGGGCAGAAGGCAAACCGCTGCGATTAGCCAACGCAAGAAGTTCAGCCATAACGGGCTGATATCCGTCACGGCTTGTTTGGCGACGACGAAATTGCCCCCCCAAATCGCGGCGGCGGACGCCAAGGCCAATGCGGCGCCGATCCGACCGGGGGCCAGCTTTATGCGCAGTCTGGTTTCGGGCTGGCCAAAAACGGTTTCGACGTCGAGCAGGCTCATACGCCTTGGTCCCTGTCGCAGCAGGCCGGGATTTCCCTTAGCGACCAAATGGCCGCCAGAATTGCATGAAACTCGACGGAAATAAAAACACTCATCCGCGCCTCTCAAATCGTACACTCGGTTAGGCTACGTCGAGAGGCGGATCACGGTCATACCGCAAATGGGGGAAAGTGGTCTTGAGAGGCGCGGTGCCAGCCGTTGCGCCAATCGCTCTCACACTCAAGCGCGAGTGAGGTCGTTAAGAACCTCCAGCGCGTCTTGCCAATGCCGGAATAGGATCAGTTGCCCCGCATCGGGATAAACGCGGAAGTCGATCTGGGGATGGTTTCGGAGCATTTGTTCGATGGCTGCAGGAGGCACTTGGGGATCTTGCAAGCCGTTGAAAAAGATGACGGGGATCCGCGCAGTCACCGGAGCGATGAGCGCGCTCCAATCTCTCAACATCCCGCCGATCATCGACCTGACATAGGAGTCATGCGCTGAAATCCCTTCAGATAGGCCGACTTCGGAGCCAATGAGCAATGCCTCAAGAACGTCGGGGTCGCTATAGGTTTCCTTGTCGGCCTCAGAGCCGCTGTAAATGGCGTTGAGAAACCCTATTTTTCCGATCCGCCGGGTCAAAGCAAAACCTGTTTTCACCATGAAAGACAGAAGATGCGGCGTGTATTTGGCCCCACCGACGATGAACCGATGCCATTTGCCCATACCGTCGTAGGTCGTGTGGTCCAGATCGGGCAACATGCCCCCGCCACACAAAATGCCCGAGATCAATTCGGGGTTTTCATGGGCAAACCGGAACGCAAAATACGCCCCCCCCGCAACGCCGACATAGGGGCAGCGCGTGACGTTTTCGGCCAATAACACGCGCCGCGCGTCACTGAGGAGCACCGCATCGTAGTCCGATTTGCGCGGCGCCGGGGTCGTGTGCCCATAACCTGGATAGATCGGGACGATGATCCGCAGCCCACGGCGGCGCGCAAATGCCTCTGCGGATGCGGGCCAGCGCGGCATCGCGAGCGCCATATGGGAATAGAGGATCGGTCGCCCCATTGGGTCGCCCAGTACAAAATAGTCTATGCGCCTCCCCTCAGGGGTGGTCAGGGTCTTGGAGGCGAACGAGGTCAGCTTTTTGACGCTGCGTCCCTTGCTTTCGGTCGCTGCATCCGGCGGGGAGACCTGCGAGATTTCCACAACCGACAGGGCCAGCCGTACAAGCTCCACCTGCGACCGGGTCTCCGTCTTGGACATGATCGTTTTTATTTGCGAACGGATCGTATCAAGCGAGCGCCCACGCTTTGTTGCGATCTCTGTCAGAGACCCGCAATCGACCAAGGCGTGCAAGACCTCTGCTTCGGCCTGCGTCAACGCAAAGGCATCGCGCAACACGGCTTGGCCTTGAGCGGGAAATTTGAGGTCGTTTGCGGCCACAACAACAATCGGGGATTGGTCTGCCATAAGAAAACGTTGCAACCGCAGGATCAGAAACCGACCGTCTTCCCCCGTGCGCACGCGCATGATTGCCGCGGTGTGATCTTGTTCTGCCGCTAGTCCGGCAACGGCATTGCGGATCGAGGCGATTTCGGTGCCGAGTATAGGAAGGTCCGTCAATATGCCGCCGTCGACCGCACCCAATTGCACGCGTGCGACGGTATTCACCGCGCGTATCCGCATGCGCCCATCAATCGCAAAGGCGGGGACGCGCCCGAAGGGACGCAGGATTCTCGTGATTTCTTCTTCAATATTTTCCGGCATCACCCGATCAAGCACCTCGCCTGCGCGGCGAAAATGCTCGGCGATTTCGGGGTCGTTTAGTAAAGTCGTGTTGAAAGCATCCGCGCGTTTGCGCATTGGGCCAACGGCATCTTCCCAGACGTCGATGAGGGTCTCATAGTGCAAGGGATCAAGCGCCACATCATACAGTCGACCAAGCGCAGCATGCCATGTGTCATCAGGAAGGGAGCGAGCGATTTGCGGGATAGACCCATCGCGCGCGGCTTCCGACTCAACGGGCCGATTTTCTTTTTGATCGAAATGCATGGGGTATTGTGCCAGTGGCACTCTACCCTGCAAAGGCAGGAATACCTTACTTGCAGATGCGCATTTTAGGGCATGAGGAAGTCGTTAAAACATGAGGCATATTAACGCAAGGGCCGGAAAATATGCGCCGCGCGGCTTGGAAAGCTTATCTGGGAGGCGGCCCCTTTTGAAGGTCTCCGCCGATTGCGCCAGCCCCGTCAGTGCCCGTTGTCATTTGGCGTGATGGTGTCGTAAGGATGCTCAAACACTGCAGGACTGACAATGCGAACCCATTTTGCTGCCCTTCTCGTCCTCTTGATCGCGACCGGATGCACAGCCGGTTCTGGCGCCGTTGTCAAAGGTGCCGGACCAAATGATCTTCTGAAGCTGCGCGAAGGGCCGGGCCTTGAGCATGAAATCATCATCGGCTTGCCCGACGGGACGCCTCTCACCCGTCAGAACTGCGTCACAACTGATGGCAAAGTCTGGTGCCGGGTGTTCCTGACAGATAAACCGAGCGTCTCGGGATATGTCTCGGCGGACTATCTGGCGCATCGCTGAACCCGGTCGCCCCGTGGTGCGACGCCGGTCGCTGCGTCGCCCATTGGCGGCGTGGCCGTGGCCTCTGTGCGGCATCGCGAAAATCTGGCACGGGCCACGGTGACGGGGCTGAAAATGCCTGCGAAGGCTGGTGATCTGGACTGACCCGCGCCCGAGGTGTTCGGTCATGCCAAGAAAAACCGTCAGGAAAGACTGGATTTCATGCGCCGAATGTTTAGCTTTGGCGCATGACAGAACGAGCCGCCCCCCCGCCGCCTCCTTGGCTTTCGATTGAAGGCGTCAGCCGCCGTTTCGATGGTGTTGCCGCGCTGAAGGATATTTCTTTCGCGCTCGGGGCCGGAGAAATTCTGTGCCTTCTGGGCGCATCGGGCTGCGGAAAGTCTACCTTGTTGCGCCTGATCGCGGGCGTGGAACGGCCAGAGACAGGCGCAATCACCTTGGCAGGGCAGGTTCTTTCTGGGCCCGGAGCGTTCGTGGAGCCCGAAGCGCGCGGCATCGGCTTCATGTTTCAAGATTACGCGCTGTTTCCGCATCTGAATGTGGCGGATAACGTGGCCTTCGGGTTGAAAGGCCGCCCGCGCGCCGAAGTGCAGGCGCGGGTGAACGAGGTGCTTACTGTCGCGGGTGTGGCGCATTTGGCGGATCGCTTTCCGCATATGCTGTCGGGGGGCGAAAGCCAGCGCGTGGCCTTGGCACGCGCGCTCGCCCCGCGCCCGCGGCTTTTGCTGATGGATGAGCCGTTTTCCAACCTCGACCAAGGCTTGCGCGAAACGGTCCGGGCCGAGACGTTGGCGCTCTTGCGGCAGATGCAGGTGGGGGCGATCATCGTCACCCATGACCCGAGCGAGGCCCTCGCCGTGGCAGATCGGCTGGCGGTGATGCATGCGGGGCAGATCGAAGCGCTGGACGGGCCGCGCCAGCTTTATCATGTTCCCCCAACACTTTATGTGGCGCAGTTCCTTGGCGCGGGCAATGTGGTGCCGGGCGTGGCGGAAAGGGGACAGATTGCAACGCCCTTGGGGGTGTTTCCGGCGCCCGACCTCGCGCAGGGGCAACTCGCACTTGCCTTCTTTCGCCCGCAAGCCCTGACGCTGTGCGACCTTGCCGAGGGGGCGGCGGCGCGCGTGCTGCGGCATGATTTTCTGGGGGCGCAGGAACGGGTCTTTCTGACGCTGGAAGAGGGGGGCGCGCCGCTACAGCTAGATCTGCCCGCGACCGCGCAGTTTCGCCTGCACGAGCGGGTGGGCTTGCGGCTCGATCCGGCGGCGGTCCGCGTCTTCGCGGCAGAGGGATAAAAATACGAGTATTAAAGTCAGAAATAATTCTTGATTGAATTAGTTGGTCATGGCATCGAGGGGGAGCCCGTTCCCGGGCGACACGACCTTTCCAGCCTTGGAGGCCTTGCCATGACCCTTTCCTCGCGTGCCACATTGCTGGCGACTGTGCTGTGCCTGCCCGCAGCCCTGAGCGCTGCAGAACTCAATCTCTACACCTCGCGCGAGCCAAAATTGGTTGAACCACTGCTGGAGGCCTTCACCGCCGAGACCGGAATTGCGGTGAACACAGTGTTTTTGAAGGATGGTCTGGCAGAACGGGTGGCGGCCGAGGGCGGCTCTTCCCCGGCGGATGTTCTGATGGCGGTCGATGTCGGCAATATGGCAGATTTCGTTGAAAAAGGGCTGACGCAGGCCATTACGTCAGAAGCCGTTCTCGCCGCCGTGCCCTCGACCCTGCGCGATCCGCAAAACCAATGGGTGGCGCTGTCGATGCGCGCCCGTGTGGTTTATGCGGCCAAAGAGTTGGACCTTGACGCAATCACCTATGAGGATCTGGCCGATCCGAAATGGGCGGGCAAAATTTGCATTCGCTCGGGCCAGCACCCTTATAACACCGGGCTCTTTGCCGCCTATCTGGCCCATCATGGTGCCGAGGCCACCGAAGCTTGGCTGAGCGGGATCAAGGCGAACCTTGCGCGCACGCCGGGGGGCGGTGACCGCGATGGCGCAAAGGATATTCTGGGCGGCATTTGCGATATTGCGGTGGCCAATTCCTATTATGTCGGGCTGATGCGTACGAATGAAAAGGACCCCGAGCAAAAAGCTTGGGGTGCGGCGATCAAGGTCTTGCTGCCCACTTTCGAAAACGGCGGCACGCATGTGAACATCTCGGGCGCGGCGCTTGCCAAACACGCGCCGAACAAAGCCGAGGCGGTGAAGCTGCTGGAATTCCTCACCTCCGACGCGGCGCAAAAAATCTATGCCGAGGCGAATTTCGAATACCCCGTGAATGCGGGGGCGGCAGTGTCGCCGGTGGTGGCGTCCTTTGGCCCGCTTGCGATTGATCCGTTGCCGTTGACCGAAGTTGTGGCCAACCGCAAGGCGGCCAGTGCCCTTGTGGAACGGGTCGGCTTCGACAACTGAGGTCGTTCAGATCATGGCCGCGACCGATCTGATGCAAAGCCTGCTCCCGCGCAGAAAATCCCGCCCATCACTGGGGGGCGGGCGCCATTGGGTCTGGGGCAGCGGGTTCGTCGCGGCTTTGGTTCTGGCCCCTGTTCTCGCGCTGATCTGGCAAGCGCTTCAGGGTTCTGACGGGCTTTGGGCGCATCTTTGGGCCTATGTGCTGCGGCCCGCGCTGGGGCAGACCACGGTCTTATTGCTCGGTGTCGGGCTGATTGTGATCGTGCTGGGCACCGCATTGGCATGGCTGGTTGCGGCGCATGACTTTCCGGGCCGCAAGGTGCTGGATTGGGCGCTTTTGCTGCCGCTTGCCGTGCCCAGTTACATCATCGCTTTTGTCTATCTCGAACTGCTGCATCCGCTTGGCCCGGTGCAAGAGCTGCTGCGCGCGATTCTTGGTTATGATAACCCGCGCGATTTTCGCCTACCCGATATCCGCTCCATGCCCGGGGCCATCTTGCTGCTGGGGTTGGTGCTTTATCCTTACGTCTATCTGCCGGTGCGGGCGATGTTTGCGATGCAAGCGGCGGGGCTTCTGGAGGCGGGGCGGATGCTGGGCTGCACGCGCACGCACCTGTTTGCGCGCCTTGCCTTGCCGCTGGCGCGCCCTGCCATCGCGGTGGGCGCCAGCCTTGCGCTGATGGAAGCGCTCAATGACATAGGGGCCTCTGAATTTCTGGGCGTGCGCACGCTCACCGTCTCGATCTACACCACATGGGTGACGCGGTCAGACCTGCCGGGGGCGGCACAGATCGCGCTGGTGATGCTGGTCGTGGTAGCCGCTTTGGTGGCGCTCGAACGCTTCGCGCGGCGCAAACAGCGCTTTGCGGGGGGCGCGCAGCGGATACGCCCGCTGGTGCCGGAACGGCTGACGGGTCTGCGCGGTTGGGCGGCACTGTTGCTTGGCGCGCTGCCGGTGGTTCTAGGCTTTGGCGCCCCGCTTTTTTGGCTGTTGTCAGAAGCGGTTGGGCGCATCGGGGAGGCGGGCATTTCCCCACAGCTTTGGGCCGAGATGCGCGCGACGCTTGGCTTGGCTGCGGCGGCGACGGCGGCGGTTCTGGCGGGCGGCATGGTTGTGGCCTTTGCCGCGCGGCTATGGCCGGGGGGCACCACCGCGACATTGGGCCGGTTGGCGAGCCTTGGCTATGCGATGCCGGGGACCGTGGTGGCCTTGGGCGTCTTGGTGCCCGTTGCGGGGCTGGATCGGATGATTGATCAGGGCGCGCAAATGCTTTTGGGCTTTGGCACCGGGCTTGTGCTGATCGGCTCCGGCGCGGCCTTGGTCTATGCGTATGTCGTGCGGTTTTTGGCGATGTCTGTGGGTGGGATCGACAGTGGCTTTGCGCAAATCCCCCGCGCGCTGGACCATGCCGCGCGCAGCCTTGGCGATGGGCCCGGGGCCAGCCTGCGGCATGTGCATTTGCCGCTTTTGCGGCCCGCGCTCGTGGCTGCCGCCCTTTTGGTCTTTGTCGATACGATGAAGGAGCTTCCCGCGACGCTGCTGTTGCGCCCGCTGGGGGTCGAGACGCTGGCCACCCATCTTTACAGCGAGGCCGCGCGCGGCACCTATGAAGATGGCGCGATCGCCGCGCTTGCCATTGTCGCTGCCGGGATTTTGCCGGTCATTGCACTGGCGCGCATCGGCCGCCGCAATGGTGCGGGGCGCAGGCCGTAGGCGTGCGGCCTCGGGCCCTCTACCAGTGCTGCCGGCGGGAAGTTCGATCCACAGCATCCATGCCTTTTGAGCCGTGCTGAGACGACATCCCTGTCCCTGATTGCCGCAAGACACCGCGCGAAAGCTCTTTCCAAAGTGTCTTGACATAAAGAGACGCATACTTATTGTTATTAACTGTAACAGTTTTGGTGGTGACGATGTTTGCAGGTTTCGAAACAGCACTGGTCACGGGCGGAGGCAGCGGCCTTGGGCGTGCGACGGCGCAACGGCTTGCCGCCTCAGGGTGCCGGGTCGCGGTTTTGGACCGATCCGAAGAACAAGCCGCTGCCGTGGCCGCCGAGATTGGCGGCGTGGGGCTGACGGCAGATGTGTCATCCTCGTCGAGTGTTGCGGACGCCTTCGCCGAAGTGACAAAGGCGTTTGGTGCTGCTCCTAGGATCGTTGTGAATTGCGCAGGGATCGGCACCGCTGCGCGGATTTTGCCGCGAGACGGAGCTCTGCCGATCGCGCTTTTTGAGCGCACGCTGAAGGTCAATTTGCTTGGCACCTATATCGTCATGAGCCATGCGGCGCAGGCGATGGCCCAGCTTGATCCCGTTGGGAGCGATGGCGCGCGCGGGGTGATCATCACAACCGCCTCGGTTGCTTGGCAAGATGGCCAGATCGGTCAAGCGGCCTATGCCGCGTCCAAAGGGGGGGTGGCGTCGCTGACCTTGCCCGCCGCACGAGAATTGGCCCGGCTTGGCATTCGCGTCATGTCCATCGCGCCGGGGCTTTTCGAAACCGCGATGACTGCAGGCCTGCCAGATGAGGCGCGCGCGGCGATCTCTGAATCCATCCCGTTTCCGCAACGCCTTGGCGCGCCAGAGGAATTTTCGCGCCTGGTCACGCAGATCGTTGAAAATCCATTTCTCAATGGCGAGGTGATCCGGCTTGATGGCGCAGTGCGCCTTGCCGCGCGCTGAATGCCGTTTGCGACCGTTTTCCGGCCGCAGCCTCAACACCCATAAGAAGGACAGACCATGAACCGCCCCATGACCCGCCCACTTCTGGACATCGCCCTTGAGGGGCCAATCGCCACGTTGACGATGAACCGCCCGGGCAAACGCAACGCGATGTGCGACGGGCTTTTGGCCGAGATTGAGGCGTTTTTTGCGACCCCGCCGAAGGGCTTGCGCGCGATCATCTTGACCGGAACCGAGGGCCATTTTTGTTCCGGGCTGGACCTTTCAGAGCATGTTCAGCGCGACGCCGAGGGAACGATGCGCCATTCGCGCAACTGGCATCGCGTCATGGATATGGTGCAATTCTCGGGTGTGCCGGTGGTTTCTGCACTGTTTGGCGCGGTGATCGGCGGCGGGCTTGAACTGGCGACCGCGACCCATGTGCGGGTGGCGGAACCCTCGACCCGGTTTCAGCTGCCCGAGGGGCGGCGGGGCATCTTTGTGGGCGGTGGTGCCACGGTCCGGGTGGGCCGGATCTTGGGGGCCGATCGGATGTGCGAAATGATGCTGACGGGGCGCAGCTATAGCGCCGAAGAGGGGCTGCGGCTTGGTCTTGCGCATTATCTGGTTGGTGAGGGAGAGGCTTTGGCCGAAGCGCGCCGCTTGGCCGAACGCATTGCCGAAAACGCCCAGCTTTCGAATTTCATGATGATCCAAGCGCTCTCGCGGATTGACGATATGCCGCGCCAAGACGGGCTTTTTGCCGAAAGTCTTTGCGCTGCGGTCTCGCAGACAAGCCTTGATGCCGAAGAGGGGCTGCGCGCCTTTCTCGAAAAACGGTCGCCGAAGTTTAGGTAGGTCCGGCCTCGGGGAGGGGCACGGCTACCGACCGCTCGGCTTGGGAGGGCCGGGCGTCATTGAAGGGAGGACAACATGACCACGGGAATGACCCGTCGCGGGATGCTCGCGACGTTTGGCGCGGCATTGGCCACGCCCGCCTTTCTCCGCCGCGCGGCCGCCGCGGAGGTGACGCTGCGGCTCCACCATTTCATGCCCGCGATGACCTCGACCCAGACCCAAGTGTTTGAACCTTGGGCAAAAGAGCTGGCCGAGGCCTCGGACGGGCGGATCGAGGTGCAGATTTTTCCCTCGATGCAGCTTGGCGGCAAGCCGCCGCAATTGGTCGATCAGGTCCGGGGGGGCACCTGCGACATGGCTTGGACGCTGACCGTCTATACGCCCGATCGCTATCTGGTGGCCGAGACCCTGTCTTTGCCCTTCATGGCCACGAGCGCCAAGCAAACCTCTGCGGCGATGCAGAGTTTGATGAGCGAATTTGGTCAAAACGAATATCGGGGCGTGAAGCCGCTGGCGTTCCATACCCATGCTGCGGGCAAGTTTCACATGTCGAAAGCGGCAGTTATGGGGGCGTCGGATATGAAGGGCTTGCGGGTGCGCAGCCCCAATAAGACGACGGGCGATCTCTTGGCGCGCCTTGGGGCGGAGCCCGTGTTCTTTCCGGTGACCGAAATGGTCGTGGGGCTTTCAAACGGGGTCATTGATGGCTGCTGTCTCCCCTATGAGGCTGTTCCCGCGCTCAAACTGCATGAGCTGACGCATGAACATTCGGCCGCCGCTTCCGGGGCGCGGGGGCTTTATACCAACACCTTTGCGCTGGTGATGAATGAGCGGGTCTATGAACGCCTGCCCGATGATCTGCGCGGCGTGATTGATGCCGCCTCGGGGCCGGTGTTGTCGGACCGGATGGGCAGCAATTTCGACACCTCCGAAGAGGTTGGGCGGCAAGCGGTGCTCACGGCGGGCAATGCTATCCACGAGATCCCCGCAGAAGAGATTGCTCGCTGGCGCGAGGCTGCCGCGCCGATCCATGAAGACTGGACCCGCAAGCTGGAACAAGCCGGGCTGGATGGCCCCGCCATCATGGCGCGTGCCAATGCGCTTTTGGACGGGTCCACGTTATGACGCAGGCAGACACAATCTATGACGTGCAGGCGCCGCCCTTGCGGCGCTCTCTTTGGCAGCTTTGCACCCTATCGGCGGGACTGGGTGGGGCGGCAATTTTTGCCGTTTCGCTCGGCGTCACGACTTCGGTCGTGATGCGCAATCTGGGGCTTGGCGGTTTGCGCGGTGATTTCGAGATGACAGAGATCGCCAGCGCGGCCTGCGCCAGCCTGTTTTTGCCTTTGTGCCAGTTGCGGCGCGGGCATGTGATGGTTGATCTGTTCACAGGCTGGTTGCCCCGCCGCGCGCGTTTGCCGCTGGATGGCGTTTGGACGCTGCTCTTTGCGCTGTTTTGGGCGGTTGTGGCCTGGCGGCTCTGCCTCGGGCTTGAAGATATGCGCGCCTATGGCGATCGCACCATGCTTTTGGGCGTGCCGGTCTGGTGGGTTTATTGTCCCGCCATCTTTGGCACCGGGCTTTCCGCGCTTGTGGCTTTTGATAGCGCGCTTTGCCTGCTGCGCGGGCGCGAGCCGCAAACGGAGTGCGCGTGATGGATCAGACCCTGATCGCGCTGGTGATGATTGCCGCGATGCTGACAGCCGTCTTTTTGCGTGCGCCGGTGGCGCTTGCGATGGGTGGAATTGGCGCGGCTGGCTATATGGCGCTCTCTAGCTCGCCCGCGCTTTTGAGTTATCTTTCATCGGCTTGGCCGGACAAGTTCATGTCCTATGAGCTCGCCATCGTGCCGCTTTTCATCCTGATGGGGAATATCGCCACGCGCACGGGCATTTCGGCACGTATCTTTGCCGCCTCAAACGCTTGGATTGGGCATTATCGCGGCGGGCTGGCCATGGCTTCGGTCGCGGGCTGTGCGATGTTCGGTTCGATCTCGGGTTCCTCGCTGGCGACGGCTTCAACCATGGCGCGGGTGGCTTTGCCCGAAATGAGCCGCAGCGGCTATTCGGGGGCGCTGGCGGCCGGTTCGCTCGCCGCAGGGGGAACGCTTGGCATCCTGATCCCGCCTTCGGTGGTGTTGATCATCTATGCGATGCTGACCCAGCAAAACATCGTCAAACTGTTTTTGGCCGCGACGATCCCGGGCACATTGGCGGTGATCGGCTTCACGCTGGCGATCATGGTCTGGGTGCGGCTTTTCCCCGAAGAAGGCCCGCGCCACGCGCGTGCCTCGTTCAAGACCCGGCTGCGGGCCTTGGCGGGCGTGTGGTATGTGGTGGCAATTTTCGGCGGTGTGCTGGGTGGTATCTATGGCGGGCTTTTTACCCCCGCCGAGGGCGCCTCGGTCGGGGTGGTGGTGATCGCTTTGGCCGGCGTTCTGACGCGCTCGCTTGGCCCCAAGGTGCTGCTCGACTGCCTGATCGACACAGCTGTTTCTTCCGCGATGATCTTCGCCATCGTCTTTGGCGCCGATCTGTTCAACGTCGCACTGACCTTGTCGCGCATGCCGGTCGCGCTCGCGGATTGGGTGGGGGCGATGGGGCTCGGTGCGATGACCGTGCTTATGCTGATGATCGTCTTTTATCTTGTGATGGGCTGCGTGATGGACAGTCTGTCGATGATTTTGCTCACGGTGCCGGTCTTCTTTCCGACCGTGATGTCGCTCGATTTTGGGCTGACGCCCGAGGCGCAGGCGATCTGGTTCGGCATTCTAACGCTCGTGGTGGTGGAACTGGGCATGATCACGCCCCCTGTTGGCATGAACCTTTTCGTCATTCGCGCCATGTCGCGCGAGATTTCTTTGGGCCAGATCTTCCGCGGCACGACCCCCTTCATCGTGTCAGAGTTCAGCCGGATTGCGCTTTTGGTGGCTTTCCCGGGGCTGAGCTACTGGCTCGTGCAAATTATGAATTGAAAGGACCGCTGAATGAAACGCATCAAAACAAGCCCCGCCTCGGCCCCCGCGCTAAAGGATGCGAACCTGCGCAGGTTCATGGGCTACAATATGAAGCGCGCCTATCTGACGATTGATGCCGGGCTGCGCCCTGTGCTGGAGGGGCTTGGCCTGCGACCGGCCACCTTTTCGGCCTTGGCGGTGATTGTCGATAACCCGGACATCACCCAGACCATGCTGGGCCAAGCGCTGCATATCGAGCGCTCGGGCGTGGTGCTGATCGTTGATGATCTGGAAGCCGCCGATCTGATCTCCCGCAACAAGGTGGAAGGCGATCGCCGCTCTTACGCTTTGCGACTGACCTTGAAGGGCCGCAAGCTTTGGGCGCGTGCGCGCCAAATGGTCGAAGATCATGACAATCTCATTCTCGCGGGCCTGAGCCCGCAAGAGCGGACTTTGCTCAAAGACCTGCTCAACCGCATCGAGACCGCCCCCCTCGCAGAACCCGGAGAAACGACATGAATATCGTCACTCAGAACTGCACGCTCTCTGACGCCCATCTGCCGCATAGTGTCCGGCTCGAGTACCGCGACGATGGCGCGATGATCTTGCGTTCCGCGCATGCGCTGGACCCGTCGGTGGCCTCAACCGGGGATTGGCTGCACCGCTGGGCCGCCGTGACGCCGGACCGGGTGTTTTTGTCTGAACGCGCGGGCGCGGGATGGCGCGAACTGACCTATGCGCAGGTCTTGGCGCATGTCCGGGCGATTGGTGCGGCGCTCTTGGCGCGTGGGCTTGATGCGAAAACCCCGATCGTGATCCTATCCGGCAATGGCATCGACCACGCGCTGATCGCCTTTGGGGCGCAATATGTAGGCGTGCCGGTCGTGCCGGTGGCCGAGCAATATTCCCTGATCCCCGAGGCCCATTCGCGGCTGAGCTATGTCTTGCGCAAGGTGCGCCCGGCGATGGCCTTTGTGGAAAATGCAAAAACCTTCGCCGCGGCCTTGGCGCTGCCCGATCTGGATGGGGTTGAGATCGTCGCCTCCCAAACCGAAGGCGCGGGGCGGGCCGTCACGCCCTTTGCCGATCTGCTGTCGGCGGAGCCGGATATTGGCCTTGATATCGCCCATTCAAAGGTTGGACCGGAGACGGTGGCCAAGATCCTTTTTACCTCGGGCTCATCTTCCGATCCGAAGGGGGTTTTGACCACACAGCGGATGATGTGCGCCAATCAGGCCCAGATTGCCTCGGTCTTGCCGTTCTTGAAGGCCCGCCCGCCGCGCATTCTGGATTGGCTGCCTTGGAACCATGTTTTTGGCGGATCGCACAATCTCAACATGATGCTGGCCAATGGCGGCACGCTTTGCATTGATCACGGCAAACCCACCTCTGCTGGCTTGCCGACCACGCTCGCCAATATCCGCGAGCGGATGGGCACGATGTCCTTCAATGTGCCGGTTGGCTATTCCATGCTGGTGCATGAGATGGAGCAAGACAAAGCCCTGCGTGAGGCGTTTTTCCAAGACCTCGATCTGATTTTCTACGCGGGCGCGTCGTTGCGGCAAGAAGTTTGGACCCGGTTGGAAGACTTCGCACGCGAGGTGAGCGGGCGTGTGCCGTTGATGATTTCAAGCTGGGGCCTGACCGAAACCGCCCCCGCTTGCGTCATGCTGCATGAGCCGGTCACGCGCTCGGGCCTGATTGGTGTGCCCTTGCCGGGGGTCGAGGTGAAGCTCTTGCCCGACCCGGATCTGCGCTGCGAAATTCGGGTGCGGGGCCCCAATATCATGCCCGGCTATTTCGAAGATGCCGAACGCTCTGCCGCCGCTTTCGATGATGAAGGGTTCTTTGTCACCGGCGATGCGGTGCGCTTTGTCGATCCACAGCACCCTGAGCGCGGGCTCGTCTTCGATGGACGCGTGTCAGAAGATTTCAAACTGACCACTGGCACGTGGGTGCAAGCGGGACGGCTGCGGATGGAGGCACTCGAACAGTTGCGCGACCTTGTGCAGGATGTCGTGATTTGCGGCCATGACCGGGGTGAGATCGGGCTCTTTATCTTCCCCAAGCCCGATCATGTTCATGGCGACAACACCTCGGAAGGGGCGGTCATTGACCCGGTTTTGCAAATCGAGATCGAGGCCGTGATGCGCGAAATGGCCCGAAAGGCGACGGGGTCGGCCAAGCGCATTTCACGCGCCCTGATCTTGGCCGAGCCGCCCTCTCTCAAGGATGGTGAGGTGACCGACAAGGGCTCGCTTAATGTGCGCAAGATCATCACCCGCCGCGCCGATCTGCTGGAGCGGCTTTATGACAACGAAGATCCCGGTCTGATCCGGGTGTGAGGCTGACATGCTCGATTTTACCAATATCCGCGCGATCGACTTTCATACCCATGCCGAAGAGCCCTGTGGCTGCCACGATGATGATGGCTATGACGATCTGCAATCTTCGATGGCGCAATACTTTGGTGCGCCTTGGAACCACCCGCCCACAATCCCGCAAACCGCCGCGCATTATCGTGCGCAAAACATCGCTGCGGTGATCTTCCCCGTCGATGCCGAACGCGAGACCGGCTATCGGCGATATCGCAATGAAGAGGTGGCCGAACTGGCGGCAGAGCATTCTGACGTGCTGATCCCCTTTGCCTCGATTGACCCGCATAAGGGCAAGCTTGGGGCGCGCGAAGCCCGTCGGCTGGTGGAAGAGTTCGGCGTGCAGGGTTTCAAATTCCATCCAACGATGCAGGGCTTCTTTCCCAATGATCGCTTGGCCTATCCGCTTTACGAGGCGATTGCCGAAACCGGCAAGCCCGCGCTGTTCCATACCGGGCAGACCGGCGTTGGCTCTGGGATGCGCGGCGGCAACGGGATGCGGCTGAAATATTCCAACCCGATGTATATCGACGATGTGGCGGTCGATTTCCCAGATATGCCGATCATCTTGGCGCATCCCTCTTTCCCGTGGCAGGAAGAGGCGCTTTCGGTGGCAACCCATAAGCCCAATGTTTGGATTGATCTTTCCGGTTGGTCGCCGAAGTATTTCCCCGAAATCCTTGTGCGGTATGCCAATACGCTTTTGAAGGATCGGATGCTTTTTGGCTCTGACTGGCCGATGATCGCGCCCGAAAAATGGCTTGATGCTTTTGAAAAGGCGGGCTTTCGCGATGATGTCCGGCCCCGCATCCTCAAGGATAATGCGCTCAAACTGCTGGGGGCCGCGCCATGACCTCGTTTTCAGCTCCGGTGGAAGATATTCTTTTCGCGCTAGAGGTGGCGGGCGCGCTGCAATTGCCCGAGTGGGATGGCGATCTTGCGCAAGCTGTGCTCGATCATTTCGCCGCTTTTGCGCAAGGCGAGATCGCGCCGCTCGATGCGCTCGGCGATGCGCAAGGGTGCCGCCTGGAGGCGGGGCAGGTGCGCATGCCCGATGGCTTTGGCCATGTCTACGCCAATTACGTGGACCAAGGCTGGCACGCTCTGTCTTTGCCAGAGGCGCTGGGCGGGCAGGCGGCGCCCGCGCCCCTCAGCGGCGCTGTGTCAGAGATTTTTGCGGGGGCCTGTCATGCGCTCGAAATGGTGACGGGCCTTGTGCCGGGGGCCGCGCGCGTGTTGCTGCGTTTCGGATCAGAGGCGCAGCAGGCCAAGCATCTGCCCGATCTCGCTTCAGGTGCAGCGCTGGCGACGATGTGCCTGACCGAACCCGGCGCGGGATCAGACCTTTCGACCATCCGCACCCGCGCCAAGCGCGAGGGGGAGGGCTGGCGGATCACTGGGGAGAAGATTTTCATCTCGGGCGGGGGGCAGGATATGTCTGAGAGCATCCTGCATCTGATTTTGGCCCGTACCGGTTCAGTCGAGGCGGGGGTGAAGGGATTATCGCTGTTTCTTGCGCGCTCTGGCGGGGCCTTTGGGGCGAATGGGATCGCGGTGGCCCGGCTTGAGGAAAAGCTTGGCCTGCATGCCTCTCCGACCTGCCATATGGTGTTTGACAACACGGCGGCGGAATTGATCGGGGAAGAGGGGGCGGGTCTTACCGCTATGTTCACGCTGATGAACCATGCTCGGTTGGACGTGGCCTTGCAGGGCGTGGCCCATGCGGCGCGGGCGCATCGGATCGCCTTGGCACATGCGTTGGAACGCCAGCAGGGCCGCTGCCCCGATGGCAGCCCCGCGCGGCTGGTAGATCATGCCGATGTGCGCCGCATGTTGGATCGACAACGGGCGCTTGAACTGTCTAGCCGGGCCATGTGCCAGTTGGCGCTGGTCGAAATGGCGCGTGGCACCCGGCCCGAATTGCTTGAGTTCTTGACGCCGCTTGTCAAAATTGCCGCGACCGAGGCTGGAATCGAGGCGGCCGATCTCGGCATCCAGATCCTCGGAGGCTATGGCTATTTGACCGAATATCGCGTGTCGCAAACGTGGCGTGATGCCCGGATCACCTCGATCTACGAGGGCGCGAATGGCGTGCATGCCGGTGCCTTGGCGGGACGATTGTTGCGATGGAAGGGTGGGGCTGCGGCCACCGCTTTCGCAGAACTTGTGTGTGACTTGGCGCCAGAGGTCCCGGAGGTCATGCAAAAGCTCGCGCAGTGGCGAGAGATGCGCTCCGAACTGCTGATTGCGTCAGATCCCGGGGCACAGGCGTGGGAATTTGCCCAGTTCTCCGCGCGGCTGCTCCAAACAGCCTTGTGGCATCGCATGGCGATGATGGCCGATCACGCTCACGATCCTGCGGAAATCCGCCGTCTGGCGGCGCAGCATCTGCCCACGTCTTCAAAAGGCGGGCGAGGTGTCGCGGTGGAACGTGCCCCGGAAACGGTCATGCTTTCCTGCCCCCATGCGACACGGGCGGTTTGGCCTGTGATCCTTTGACAAAACCGCGACGGTGCCGATTTTACGAGGCGTCGTCGCGGTGGATTGCTTTGGTTAAAAGCGCGTTCAGTTGCGCGCGCTCCGCCGCATCAAGATTGTCGAGCATCTGATCTTGTGCCCGCCGCACTGCGGGCCAAACCGTGCGCAAAAGCGCCGCCCCGCGTTCGGTGAGCTGTAGGTTGCGGGCGCGTCGGTCGGTTTTTGACACGCTGCGTTCAACCAGCCCGCGCGCTTCGAGCCGCGCAACCACGCCGCCGATCGTCACCCTGTCATAGGCAATTGCGGCCGCCAAGGTGGCCTGCTCGATCCCGGGTTTGCGCTCAAGCGTAGCCAGCGCCGCAAATTGCACCGGTGTCAGGTCGAACCCCGCTGCCTGCGTCTCTGCCGTAAAGGTCGCCACCGCCTGCTGTTGCATGCGGCGGATCAGGTGGCCGGGCAGGGTTTTGATCGTTTCCATCTTTTCCTTTTACGGCATGGGGTTGTGCGGCTCAAGCAAAGGCTGATGCGAGACAAATACGATGACTAAGATTCATCATTATTGACACGTATACTTATAATTAGCACACTTACAAATATCGAATCGTCTTGGTTTAGGGAGGACCGACGATGCAAAACGCCATGCAGCCGGCGGAAAGTCCGGCGCTGCGTCAGCTTTATTCTGATTTCAAAACACAGCATCTGAACCCGCTTTGGACCCAGCTTGGGGATCTGATGCCGCGCCATCCACGCCCAAAAGCGCAGGCCCATCTGTGGAAATGGGCCGATCTTTATCCGCTCGCACAGGCTTCGGGAGAGCTTGTGCCGGTGGGCCGGGGCGGGGAGCGGCGCGCCATTGGGCTCGCCAATCCGGGGCTGGGCGGGGAAGCGTATATTTCGCCAACCCTCTGGTGCGCGATTCAATATCTTGGCCCGAAAGAGACCGCGCCGGAACATCGCCATTCGCAAAATGCGTTCCGCTTCGTGGTGGAGGGCGAGGGGGTCTGGACGGTGGTCAATGGTGATCCGGTGCGGATGTCGCGCGGCGATTTTCTGCTCACTCCGGGGTGGAACTTCCACGGCCATCACAATGAGACCGATCAGCCGATGGCTTGGATCGACGGGCTCGATATTCCGTTTTCATTCCAAAATGATGTGGGGTTCTTTGAATTTGGCTCGGATCGGGTGACCGATTACGCCACGCCGCAATATTCACGGGGCGAGCGGCTTTGGTGTCATCCGGGGCTGCGCCCGCTTTCGCAGCTTGCCAATACGGTCTCGTCGCCGATTGGGGCCTACCGTTGGGACTATACCGATGCCGCGCTGAGCCAGCAGTTGCTTTTGGAAGAAGAGGGGCATCCGGCGACGGTGGAGCAAGGCCATGCAGCGGTGCGATATGTGAACCCGACCACCGGCGGCGATGTGATGCCAACGATCCGGGCCGAGTTCCATCGCCTGCGTCCGGGCATCGAAACGCCGACCCGGCGCGATGTGGGCTCGACGGTGTTCCAAGTCTTTGAAGGGCGTGGTGCCGTGGTTATGGGCGGGGTAACGCATCAACTTGAAAAGGGCGATATTTTCGTGATCCCGTCTTGGATCGCATGGTCGCTTCAGGCCGAGACGATGCTGGATCTCTTTCGCTTCTCGGATGCGCCGATCATGGAGCGGTTGAATTTTGACCGCAGCTTGATCGAAGAAACGCCTTGATCATGGCGGGCGATTTGGACATGGCCCGCGCCGCGTTGATCGCGCGGTAAGGGACAGGTGCGCGTTATCAGGCGGCCACGGCTCCCGCGCGGGCCTTGGAACTGGCCCGGTTTGGCACGGCCTATTTCGCGCGGCGGCTCAATGCGCTCGAAGATCGGGCATTGGGGCAAGCCTCAGCGCGCGCGGGGTGGAGCCGGGCGCGGGTGGTGGCTTCGGTGGCGCTACAGGCGCGCGAGATTGCGCAACTGGTTGAGGCCGCCAGCGGGCAGAGACCCGAGGATTGGGCCGAGACCGATCTCGCCGCGCTGGAACTGGCCGAGACCTTGCCGCCGCGCGCTCTGCGCCATCTCTTTGCCCATGCTGCGGTGCATCTGGAAGTGGTGTGGCGCGATCTGCCTGCGGATGCTTGGGCCGAAACGGTCCAGCTTTCCACCGGGGCGGTCGGGATCGCGCAGACACCTAAATTGCGCGCCGAGGTGCTTTGGCTTGGCGCGCTTGATCTCGCCAATGGCGCAAGGCTGCGCGACCTGCCCAAGGATCTTCAGGCCCAAGGCCTGCCCGAGCATTGAAAGGATACCACGATGACCAACCTGTTCCCGTCTCCCGAATGGCCCACTGTGCCGGTTTTGGGTGAAGGCGCCGCCTATCCGGTGCATCGGATCTTTTGTGTGGGGCGCAATTATGCCGCCCATGCCGCCGAGATGGGCGTGGCGGTGGACCGCGAGGCCCCATTTTACTTCACCAAATCCGCGCTCACCACCACGGCTTCGGGGGCCACCATCCCCTATCCGCCGGGGACCGAGAATTTTCATTATGAAATGGAACTGGTGATTGCCATCGGAGCGCCCCTTTTCAAAGGTGACAAAGCCGCCGCAGCGGGGGCGATTTATGGCTATGCCTGCGGGCTCGATATGACGCGGCGCGATTTGCAGCTTGAGGCAAGGGCGAAACAGCGGCCATGGGATTTGGGCAAAGATGTCGAACAATCGGCCGTTTTCGCCCCAATCACAAAGGCCGCCGCCGTCGGGCCGATTGGTGGCCAACGGATTCATCTCTCCGTCAATGACGAAATCCGGCAAGATGCGAAGCTCGACGATCTGATCTGGAAGGTCGAAGAGATCGTCTCCCATTTGTCCCACTACTATCACCTTGCGCCGGGCGATTTGATTATGACCGGCACACCCGCAGGCGTGGGTGCCGTGGTCGCGGGCGATGTGATCAAGGGCGGTATTGACGGGCTTACCCCCGTGGAACTGGTGATCGGAGCGGCAACATGATCAAGGTTCACGGCTATTTCCGCTCATCAAGCGCCTATCGGTTGCGGATCGCCTTGAACCTGAAGGGCGTGGAAACGGACTTCACTTCGGTGCATCTGCGCAAAGACGGCGGGCAACAGAAAACCCCGGCGTTTCGGGCGCTGAACCCACAGGCTTTGGTGCCGGTGGTGCAAGAGGGGGATTTCCGGCTGACGCAATCGCTCGCCATCATCGAATGGCTTGATGAAACGCAGCCCGGCCCCAAGCTTATGCCCGAGGACCCGAACCTGCGCGCACAGGTCCGTGCCTTTGCTCAGGTGATCGCTTGCGATGTGCATCCGCTACAAAATCTGCGCGTGCTGGACTATCTCAAAGCCAATTTTGAGGCCGATCAGGCCGCGCTCGATGCTTGGTGTGGGCGTTGGATTCGCGATGGATTGGCCGCATGTGAGGCGCTTTTAGAGCAAGGCCCCGAGCACCCGTTTTGCTTTGGCGATCACCCGAGCCTTGCCGATATCTGCCTTGTGCCACAGGTCTTTTCTGCGGCGCGCTTTGGTGTCGATATCGCCGATTTGCAGCGCATCAACCGTATTTCCAGCGCCTGCGAAGCGCTGCCGGCCTTTGCACAGGCCCATCCAAAAAATCAGCCGGACCGAGAGGATTAGGGAGAGCCCCTCGCTCCGCAGGCCGTCATACAGGGAGGAGAGCTATGACATTTGCCAAAGTAAGCCGCGCCACAATTTTGGCCGCGTTGATGAGCACGGTCGCGCTTGGCGCGCAGGCGCGTGAATTGCGCATGGGGGTGATCACGCCGCCAAGCCATGTCTGGACCAAGGTAGCCAATCGCATTGCGGAAAAACTGCCCGAAGCGACCGAGGGAGGTCTGACGCTCGCTGTCTTTCCGGCCGGGCAGCTTGGCTCGGAACAGGAGATGTTTCAGCAAATGTCAGCGGGGCTTTTGGATGCCGGTCTGATGACCGCCGCCATCACGAGCCTGCGCGCCCCGTCGATGCAGGGCTGGTTCACACCCTATCTTTTTGCCGATGTGGGCGAAGCGGTGCAGGCGTCAAGCCTGCCCGCCGCGCAAGCCATGCTTGATGAGCTTCAAGCCGCGAACCTGCATGGCATGGGCTATACGTTTGCCGGGATGCGCCAAATCCTGATGAAGGACGCCGCAGCCCAGTCAGTTGCGGATCTGAGCGGCCAGAAAATTCGCATCGTGCCCTTTCCGGCGATGAAAGTTTGGTGGGGGGCAATTGATGCGGTGCCGACACCTGTGAACCTGACCGAAGTCTATCAAGCCTTGCAAACTGGGCTGTTGGATGGGATCGACATCGACCTTGATGCGCTCGTCGGGCTGAAATTTGACGAGGTGGCAAAGGGGCTGACGGTCACCAATCACATGGCCTTTCCCTCGGTGATGATGGTCTCAAACCCGACTTGGATGAGCCTCTCGTCCGAAGAGCAGGCGGCTTTCACCGCAGTGGTGGACGAAGCGCTTGCTTGGGGCGCGGATCAGCAGGTGGAGGCCGAAAAGGCCAATTTGGCGGCGCTCGAAGGCAAGCTTGAGATCGTGCATTTGGCCGACGGTGCCGCGGTTTTTGCCGCAGCCAATGACGCCGTGGCGCAAAGCTTCGCGCAATATCCGCTGATCGCGCAGTTTCAGGCCGAAGTTACCGCGGAGCAAGGCAAGTGAGCCTCTTTGGCACGCTTTCTGACGTGCTGGTCCAGTTAGAACGCTGGGCCAGCCGCGGGCTTGTGGTGCTGTTCGTGGGGCTTATCGCCGTGAATGTGGCGATGCGCTATCTCGCGGGGCGGCCCCTTGTCTTTGCCGAAGAATTGGCGGCGATTTTGCTTGTTTGGCTGACCCTTGTCGCGGTGTCGATTTCGATCCGCGACAAGGCCCAGATTGGCGTCACGCTTTTGCTCAATATGCTGCCGCGTCGGGTGCAAATGTGGGTCGATCTGCAGATCTGGGCGCTGATCGCGATCATGCTGGCGCTGTTGCTGCAAGCGGGGCTTGGCTGGGTCACCTCGCCCTCGGTGGGGTTTGAGCAGGTGATCACCACAGGCTGGGCGAAGGCTCCGTTCTTTTGGATCTTTCCGATCTTCTGCCTGACGGCGCTGGTGCATGTTTTGGCGCATCTGAGCACGGCAGTCGCGGCCTTGCGGGGGGCATCCGCATGACCGGGGCTGTTTTTCTGGCACTGATGCTGACCGGAATGCCCATCGCTTTCGTGCTGATTGGCGCGACGCTGGCCTTTGTGGCCTTGACAGGTAACACACCGATCTTGAACGCGATCCCGCAGATCGCCTTTGGCTCGGTGGAAAATTTCGATCTGCTCGCGATCCCGCTTTTCGTTTTGTTGGGCGAGATCATGAATGAAAGTGGCCTGACCCGGCGGATTATCTTGGCGGTGCGGGTCTGGCTGACGCGCTTGCCGCATAACCTTGTGATCGTGAACCTGATCTCCAACCTTGCGCTGGCGGCAATCATGGGCTCGGCGACGGCACAGATGGCGGTGATGAGCCGCGTCGTGGTGCCGGAAATGGAGCGTGATGGCTATGATCGCGGCTATGCGGCGGCGCTCACGGCCTCGGCCGGGCTTTTGGGGCCGATCATCCCGCCCTCAATGGTGTTCATCATCTATGGGGTGATCGCGCAGGTTTCGATTGCCGATATGTTCACCGCGGGGATCGTGCCGGGGATCACCCTTTTCGTTCTGATGATCGGCATCGCGTTGTGGCAGGCGGGGCGCAACCATGTGCCGCCGCCCGCAGAGGCGGGGCAGGTGCCTGTGTCTCGCTGGAAGGCCACCTTGCCGGGGCTCGTAACGATGCTGATCCCGCTCAGCATTGTGGGCGGCATCACCGCTGGCGTCTTTACCCCCACAGAAAGTGCGGCAGCGGCAATTGTTTTGGCGCTGATCTTTGGTGCGCTCGTGTTTCGGGAATTGCCGCTGCGCGCGATCCCGAAAATTCTTGATCGCACCGTGTCCAACTCGGCCATCGTGCTGTTTTTGATCATGACCGCCAAGGTCTTTGGCTGGGTTCTGACCTATAATCAGGTGCCCCAAGCGGTGGCGGCCTTCATCACGGGGCTGTCCGATGATCCGACGATCTTCATGCTGTTGATCATGCTGGCGCTGACCGCTGTCGGGATGTTCCTCGACGGGATCGCGGCGCTGATCATCCTCACGCCCATCCTTTTGCCGGTTGCCGTTGGCCAATATGGGATCGACCCGATCCAGTTTGGCGTGATGATCTCGCTCACCTTGGTGCTGGGGCTGCTGACCCCGCCTGTCGGTACGGGGCTTTATATCGCGGCCGCGCTTTCCAAGGTCACGATCATGCGGCTTTCACGCTTGGTGCTGCCCTATGTCGGCGCGGCGGTCTTTGTGATCCTTGCCACGATCTTTTTGCCTTGGATGGTCCACCCGTTTTAAGGCGGGCCATCCTCACACCACCCATCCCATCATCATCAGGGCCCGACCCCGTCGTGGCCACAGGAGGAGACTTGCCATGACCAAAGACCTTCCCATTTTGATCGCCGGGGGCGGCATTGGCGGTTTGGCCGCCGCCATTGGCCTTGCGCAAAAGGGCATTGCCACGCTGGTGCTGGAAAAAGCGCATCAGCTTGGCGAAATTGGTGCGGGCATTCAGCTTGGCCCAAATGCCTTTCACGCGTTTGATTATCTGGGCGTGGGCGATGCCGCCCGGTCGCTTGCCGTCTATATTGATAATCTGCGGCTGATGGATGCAATCTCGGGCAGTGAGATCACCCGCATCCCGCTTGATGAAGCGTTTCGCACCCGCTTTCGCAACCCCTATGCGGTGATCCACCGGGGCGATCTGCACGCCGCCTTTCTGCACGCTTGCGAGGCGCATCCGCTGGTGAATTTGCGCACCTCGGCCGAGGTGGTGGATTACGACCAAGATACCACAAGCGTCACGGCAACGCTGGCCTCAGGCGAACGGCTGCGCGGTGCGGCACTGATCGGGGCAGATGGGCTTTGGTCCAAGGTGCGCCAAAAGCTGGTGGGCGATGGCGCGCCGCGCGTTTCGGGCCACACCACCTATCGCTCGGTGATCCCCACCGATGACATGCCCGAAGATCTGCGCTGGAACGCGGCGACGCTCTGGGCCGGCCCAAAGTGCCATATCGTGCACTATCCGCTCAAGGGCTGGAAGATGTTCAACCTTGTCGTCACCTATCACAATGATGCGCCAAGCCCCGAGGCCGCCGTGCCAGTGGACCATGACGAGGTACGCACTGGTTTTGCCCATGTCGCGCCCGTGGCACGCCAGATCATCGACCGCGGCCAGAATTGGAAGCGCTGGGTGCTGTGCGACCGTGACCCGGTGACAAACTGGATCGACGGGCGGGTGGTGCTTTTGGGCGATGCGGCGCATCCGATGCTGCAATATTTCGCGCAAGGGGCCTGTATGGCGATGGAAGATGCTGTCGCGCTGGCGCACTGCCTAGATCATCACGCCGGGTTGGATGCGGCTTTTGCCGAATATCAACGCCTGCGCGCCTTGCGCACCGCACGGGTGCAACTCCAGTCGCGCGAAATTGGCCAGCATGTCTACCACCCCGCGGGAGCCCACGCGGCGCTGCGCAACGCAGTTATGAGTTCGAAAACTCCTGAAAACTGGTATGACATCGTCGATTGGCTCTATGGCTCAACCGGGCTTGAAGGCGCGGTTTCCGCCGAAAGTCACGCCGCTTGAGCCGATGAAATCGGCCTGTCTCGACAGTAGCCCGTCTCGACAGTGGATTGAGAACAGGATTCACCCTGGCTGTGGTGAGAGCCAGGGTGATGATGCGCCTTACTGTTTGAGGCATAACCGCTCATTCTGTGTTCTTTGTTGTTCTCAAGGGGCTTCGCGCGTAGGTTGAATGCCGTTGGTGTTGCTAAAAACCGTGCACCACAGACTTTCCCTGCTTTGCCGCAGCTATCGCGGTCGTGCTGGAAGATTTTCCAATGACCTCAAGCATAAGGGCGCGAATGATGAGCGTTGATTTCATGGATCAAAAAGAGGCCGCCTTGGCGCTGGCCGAAACCGTGCGTGTCGACTTGGTCGGGGCGCTGACGGAAACGGCCTTGGCCCGTTTTGCGGATTTCGACCTAAGTGATGATGCAGCAAAAGCTGCGGCACAAGCCATGGCGAGTGCCGAGCTTTCGCTGGCACTGGGGGGCGGCGTTGCCGAGGCGCTTGTGGCGCCTGAGGATTTGGGGGCCGCTGAGGCTTGGAATGCTGAAATCGGGGCACAAATTGCCGCCTATGCCGCCGAGGAAGGCTTGGGTGAGGTCGCGCTTGAGAGTTTGGTGGTCGACGCGCTGGAAACCGGGCTGTTGGCGATTGGGAATGTGCCTGAGGGCGATGTTCCGCTTTGGGCGGGGCCAAGCGAAACCTGGCAAAATCTCGCCCGCCCGGTGGGCGACACAGACCCGCCCGGCGGCACTGGGATCAAGCCGGTATATGACGAGGCCGCCCACCCGGTGATTGGCGACACCAGCCTCGTTCTTGATGCGATGGCCGAGGATTTCTTCGTCTTTTTCGAAACCAGTCTGGCCGAAAGCGGGGGTGAGAGCGACTTTGTGGACTTTGAAGGGCTTAGGTCCGTCGCGGATCATTGGGCGCAAACCGTCTGGGTCGCTTGCGCGGAAGAGGGCGCGATTTCGGAAACCTTCTGGGCGGATTTGATTGAGCCGTTCTCAAGCGTCGTTTCCGGGGCACTTGAGGGGTAGTGTGCGGTCGAAAGTTGGTCTGGCGCCGCCGGCGACGAACAGTCTTCACTGCCTCGGTGCGTGTTCAGCACGCGGCTTTTGGGACCGCATCGCCG
This sequence comes from Rhodobacter sp. JA431, assembly GCF_900217725.1. Classification (NCBI taxonomy): domain Bacteria; kingdom Pseudomonadati; phylum Pseudomonadota; class Alphaproteobacteria; order Rhodobacterales; genus Rhodobacter; species Rhodobacter sp. JA431. The sequence goes on along the minus strand of NZ_OBMP01000002.1, from coordinate 540,161 downwards.
GAGGTTTCCAGGTCGATATTGAGGACATCGCGGATCGCGGTCACCGCATCGACCGCGTTTTCGCGCATGTAAAGCTCCACCTCATAGAGCTTGGTATCGACAAGATACCGATACCAAAACCCCTGAAGCACGTGGAACGCGGTCCCGGCGCGACCATCAAGGAACCCAAACCGCAGCACGTAGCGGTGCAAGAAATAGGCGAAGGCTCGCAACCCGCCCGGCAGTTGCGCATAAATATGCTCTTTGAACCAGCGTTTTAGCCCCGCCTGCTGACGCCCGCGTAGGTCTGCCATGGTTTCATGCGGCATGAAGTGGTATTTGAGGTTGAGCAGATCGACAACCTCGCGCCCGGCATAGGCGTTGTGTTTCTCGGTCCACCAGGTGAGTGAATTGCGGTTGTCGTCGATAATCTCGCCGCTGAAATTCGCTGTCTCTCCTTCGACGAGAATGTGCTCATCCATCCAGCGGTTCTCGCAGCGCCCCTTGCCGCGCCGAAACAGCCGCAACAGATGGACGGGGAACACGCCACCCCAGCGGATCGGCTGACCCATGAAATTCATTCGCCGCGCGACATAGACACCATTGACCGTGCTTTCGAGATTGGGAAGGTGTTGCGCGATTTGTGTCGCAAGGGGGGCGGTTACGAATTCATCGGCATCGAGCCGCATGATCCAATCCGTCTCCGGGGGCACATGGTCGATGGCCCAGTTCATCTGCGTCGCGTAATTGAGCCAAGGATTGGTCAAAACCTCCGCGCCTTTTGCCTGCGCAAGTGCAACCGTGCCATCGGTCGAACCGCAATCCACCACAAGGACGTGCTGCGCGATATCGGCTACCGAGGCAATGCAGCGTTCAATATGGCGCGCTTCATTCTTGGTCAGGATCACCACGGTTAGCCGCATGTCGCTGCCTCCTTCTTTGGGGAGCCCAAGAGGCGCCGGATGAGAAGGGGCACCCGACGGTCTGCGATATCCGAAATGAACTGTGCGGCGACATCCCCCGCAGCCAGCGTGCGGATCACATCCACTAGGATGCGCAGTTCCGGCGATAGGGACCGAGACAGCACAATCTGCGCGATGGCGTTTGTGGTTTGGGGCATCTAGACCGCTCCGCTCAAGGGACCGAGGGCTGCGTTCGGATCACGCGGGCCGGATTGCCCACAACGATCGTTCGGGGGGCGACATCGCGCATCGCCACGGCGCGTGCGCCGACGATAGCTCCAGCGCCGATGGTGACACCGGGGCCAACAAAAGCATCCGCGGCAATCCACGCATCTTGCTCAATCTTGATCGGCGGGCGGATCAATGGGCGGTCCGGTTTGGAAATGTCATGGCTGCCAGCGCAAAGATGGGCGCCTTGTGAAACGGTTGCGCGGGGGCCAATATAGATCGCTCCAAGCGCGTAAAGGATGGCGCGGTCCCCGATGGCGGCTGTTTCGCCAATCTCAATGTTCCAAGGCATGGTGATCCGCACAGTCGGGTAGATATGTACGCCTTCAGCGATCTTTGCGCCAAACAAGCGCAATATCATGCGCCGCCAGCCCCATAACGGGCGGGGCAGGAGGCAGGCGAGGGGCCAAACAACGGCCCAAAGCACGCGGGCGAGTTGGGCTCTTCGGCTCCATTTCCGGCTTTTTCGGTTGCCTGCGATGTCAAGCTTGGGGACGTTATCTATTCCGGTCATGATGTGTACCCCCAGCGTGCCAAGCTTTCTGCGCGATCATGTCGGACCTCGCACGGAAGCATAAAAACCGACCATATCTTGTGCGATGTGGTCCCAGCCAAAGGCGCTTCGTGCCCAGTCTCGGCCTGATTTTCCCATTTGGGCCAGTTGCTTTTCCGGCAACGAAAGCGCGGCGTGTAATGCCTCGGCCAGCGCATCTGGCGTCGGATCGACCCACCAACCACAGCCCCGTTGGGGAAGCTCTGCCCAAGGCGCCCCGGTGCTGGCCAGAACTGGGGTGGCACAAAGCAGCGCTTCGGGGACGGTGAGCGCGAAATTCTCCGTGAGAGAGGGCAGGGCGAAGAGCCTTGCATCAGCAATCGCCAGATCGCGCGCTTCGCCATATTTGGCGGTGCCGATTGATGCGCGTTGAAGCTTTAGGTCCTCAATCAGTTTGCGTAGAAACTTGCCATAACCGTCTGGGTCTGGTCCGGCGATCTCAAGCTGCCACCCCGGAAAGTGAGCCTCGACCTGGGCCCAAGCCTGCAGCAGCCGATCATACCCTTTCACGGGATGCAGCCGCCCGATTGCGATGACTTTATGGGCACGCGTCGCGAGATCAGGTAGCGTCACGCTTGTGTCTTCAACACCATTCGGCACCACGGCCACCGACACGTCTCCGCAAAAGGTGCGGATGTCTCTGGCCTCGGCTGCGGAGGTTGCGTGATAGCCCGCTGCATTTGCAAAGCACCGATCTTGATAGAGTGCCCGCACAACGCGTTTGCGTCGCTTGGAGTAGCTCAAAGCGGCCGGGGCCAGCATGCCATGCGGTGAGATCACAAGTGGCCGCTTTGTGCGTTCAGCCCAAGTGGCCGCAATGGCAGAAGAATACATCCATATGCCGTGCAAATGCAGCAGATCCGGTGCGAAGTTCATGAGCGCTTTGCCCAAGGCGGGGGTGAAGCCGAAATTACTGGGGCCATAGCACTCAAAAACTTCGGCAGGGGCGCCCTTCCAATGCGTCGCATCCGTCGCCCAGGTCGCATCGCTGATGCCAAATACCTTCACCTCATTGCCCTGTCGCGCAATCCCGCCCGACAGGCCTTCTATCACTTGTCGTACACCTGATCCCTGGCGTGACAACTGCCCCGCAAGAAAGGCCACGCGCATCACTTTGCCTCCTGTGCCACGCGGCGATAAATCGCGGCATAGGCCTCGGCGGCGCGTTGTGGGGTGAACCGGGTGACATTCTCGAACCCAGCCTCCACCAAACGCGCGCGCAGGGGGGCATCCGTGATCAGCTGCTCCACAGCGGCCCGGATCGCGGCGCGATCTTCTGGATTCACTGTCAGTGCTGCGTCCCCCGCGACATCTGACATCGGGGAGCGGTTCGATGTGATGACAGGGCGGCCAACCGCCTGTGCCTCAAGGATCGGTAGGCCAAACCCCTCAGACAGGGAGGGGAACACCAAAATATCTGCCTCTGCATAGGCCGCCGCCAGTTCCGCATCGGTTAGGTCATGTCGTGAGATCACCTCGACATACTGCCGCAAGCGCGCAAGCCGATCTTCGGGCAGGCGCCCAATCACCTCCAAGACCACTGGCAATCCCGCAACGGCTTCGGCGACGCGGTCAACGTTCTTATGCGGTGCGGTGCCAATCATCAGCAGGCGCGGTTTCGCGGCGAAGGGCTTCTCGACACGCGGCATGACTTTGGAGAGGGGGTTCTCAATCACTTCAACCTGCGCCGGATCGATTTTGAGCCAGCGCAAAAGCTGCGCCTTTCCCGCTTCGGAAACGGTGGTAATGGCCGCGGCCTTTTGCCCGGGGAGGCGGATCCAAATCAGCCAGAGAATGAAACGCTTCAGCCCACGACTACGGTCAAGAAATTCGCAATCATGGACCGTTAGAACCGTGCGTTTGCGGGGCAAGAGCAGCGTCAAAAAATGTGCATCCCCCGTCATATGAATGACCGCCGCTTTGCGGGTGGTGCGCCATGCGTGAATTATCGCCATAATTCGAGGCAAAACTCCTACGCTTGGGTAGGGAGACATTGCCAAGGTCGGGGAGATGTCCTTGGGCAGATGCGCGACGATCGTATCAAAAACCGCTTCAATCGAGAAGCCGCGCTCCTTCGATGCGCGCATCAACAATGTGACGGGAAGCGGGGAGGTCATAGGAAGCTGCCTTGCATCACGATGTGCATTGCATCGTTCCTTTCTTTGCGGTTTTCACACTTCTCATGGCGCACCTTCTTTGCGGGTTGCCCAAAGCGGTCCCAACCATTCGGTTTCGCGGATTTGGCGTCCTATCGCCATGGCGCCTTGAAGCGAGAGGTGCCCGTAATCGGTATAGATGGCGTGGCCGTCTTCGGTCAGGGCAGGGCATGCCATTTCCGAAATATCACAAAGCAAGGGGGTCTTATCTAAGTAAGGTATCCCTGCATTTTGCGCGACTTCTGCTAAACGGGCATTTGTTTCAAAGACTTGTGGTCGGCGGGCGGCCCAAAGCCGATGTGCAACATCTTCCGTGTCAAGGGCGCCGTGCTTGGCCATCCGCCGCAATAGCATTGGCGGTTCGGGTGCGTATTCTACCGTATTACCGGCGATCGCGACTGTTTTGCCCATCGTTTTGAGACGGGCGATGAAAACCGGCAAATAAACGGAGAACGTGCCGTCTTCTAAAACCCAGCGCTTGGTGAGTAAAACGGCATCTGCTTCTTTTAGCAACGGTCCGGCTCGTTTGACCAATTGGCGAAAGCATTGCTCCGGTGTGGTCGGCTCAAACCGAGCATTCACACGGTAAGTACAGGCCCCGCCCATGGTTACGCGCCGCACCGAAATATTTTCAGGGCCATCGGTAAGATACAACGCATTGAACAAGTCTTTTGCGTGGGAGTCTCCGACCAGCAATATCCGCTGCGCCGCATCTTTCGGAAAATGCGTCAAAGCCTGCGCCAGATCAGGGTTTTCTAGCACGGTGCTCCATGTCAAGGCGCGTTCTTGCTCGGTATTGATCAGCGCATCCGTGTAAAGGATCGGCGCGAGACGAGAGCGCCCCATGTTATATTCAATCGTGCCAAGGGTTCCGACCATAGACAGCGCCAGCGCTGTCGAGACCGTAAACGCGATAAAGGGCTTGAGCGGAAGCTGGCGTCGGAAGGGGCGCTCGACATAGCGCCAGCTTGCCCAAGCAAGGGCAAGACTTGCGCCCGAGAGCGCCAAGAAAATCGGTGTGCCGGAGGCCAAATCGAAGCGCAGGCGCGCAAGTGCGAAAAGTGGCTGGTGCCAAAGGTAGGCGGAATAACTGACGAGCCCAACCCAGACCGCCACGGGGTTGGCGAGCAGTGCACCAGAAAGCCCGGTCGCGGAACCAAAAAGCACCACCAGCGCGGCCCCTATAACGGGCGCCAGAGCGAATAGGGATGGAAAGGGCGTGCTTGCATCCAAGAAGACTATCGACCCAAGGATCAGGACGATCCCGACAACGACCAAGCTTTGGTTTTCGTGCCGCCTACCGTGCAGATGAGCAAACGCACATAGCGCGCCTGTGAGCAACTCCCACGCCCGAAAGGGAAGCAGATAGAAGACGCCAATCGGATGCCCTCGCACCATCATCTCTGTCAGCGTCAAGCTGACTGCGGTCAAGGCGGCAAAAACGATAAGACTGCCCCGCACCTTGAGCAAGCGCATCGCGCCCCAGAGCAACGGCGGGAAGAAGATGTAATATTGCTCCTCAATGGCGAGGCTCCATGTGTGGAGCATGGGCTTGAATTCGGCAGAAACATCGAAATAGCTGCTTTGTTGCCAAAAGAGGATGTTTGACACGAATCCCAGCACCGCAAGCAGGCTTTTGCTGAAATCTGCATAAAGCGGCGCGGTCATCCACGCCCAAGCAAAGGGCAGGGATGTCAACATCACGACGAAGAGGGCAGGCAAGATGCGGCGGGCGCGGCGTTCATAAAACCGTAGGATCGAAAAATTCTGCTCGGCGATTTCGCGCAGCAAGATGCCCGTAATGAGATAACCAGAGATCACGAAGAAGACATCGACCCCAATATATCCCCCTGAAAATACCGTGAAGCCTGCATGAAACAAGATCACTGGGATCACGGCGATGCTGCGTAGGCCGTCTATTTCGGGGCGATAGGCGAGGCGCGTGCTCATCTCTTGGCGCCCCCCGGCGGTGCATAGCCAAATTGCGAGACCATGAATGGGTCGCTGTCGGCCACCAGTTTGAGGGTTGCCTCATCATAGTAGCTTTCCGCCTTTCTGCGGCGGGAGGCGTTGATGCGGTCTCCGCGTAAAATGTCTGCGGTGATTTCCGGGCGTCCGATGCGCGCAAAGACATGCGCCAAATCTTCTTCCAGGCTTTCGGTGCGGATCAACATCGACACCGCGCAATTGCGCGCAAAAAACGGGGCAATGTCTTCGGGGCGGCGGATCGCGTCTGCATAGGCGCGCCATGTGGCGACCGGAGTGAAGACGGATAGGAAGCGGTAGGTGTAAAATCCCGCAAATTCTGCCAATGGCCGCGTGGCATAGTCTGCACCCAACAAGCGGCGGCCCTTGGCGGATAGCAAGGCTGTGAGCCAGCGCCGAAACCGCACTGGGTCATGTGGATCGGCATAGACGTCGTGCCAGAACGCTACATCACGCGTTGCATGGGCACGAAGGTCTTGAAGTGCGCGGCCCCAACCTGCAGGCCCGCGCCAAGCCGTACCAATGACCAGTCGCTCGCCGGATTCAAAATCAAGCGCGCTATGCTTGTCCTCCATTCGGCCCCTGAGATGCTCCATAAACAGAGCGGCAATATGGGTGCCCGCAGCCTTCTGCAGTTGAAGAAAAATCAGATCGTCAGAAATGGACATGATCTCAGCCTTCCCATGCCCATAGGTTTGGGGCGCGACCAACACGTTCCAAGAACGCCCGCGAAGAGGCTTCATACCGTGCGCGGAAATAGGCTTGGTCCTCGGTGCTCCAGACCGGGCGAGAGATTTCTTGCGTGGTGGAGAGTGCTTCGCGCAGCCGAGATTTGACGCTGTCAGGCAGCATCAAGCTCAGGTCCATGTAGAGTTCGAGTTCGCGCAGTTTCCCAAGCCCATACATGAACTTGCGCCCCCGTGCCGATTGACCGTGACGGGTGTCTGTGTCGAAGGCAAAGTGCTCATCAACGCCGAGGAAGGTGCAGATCTTGCTCAGGACGGTAGAGGGGTCTTTGCGCAAATCCTCATAGAACAGCACAAGAATATTCTCGGCACCGAACCGCGCGGCATAGCGCTCATAGCAGCGCAAATACATATTTTTGTCGGCATGTAGGGGGTCATTTCGGATGAACTCCGCGAAGGGCACTACCGTGAAATTACTGCGCTGCATCCAATCGCTTTCGGTGCGGGCGGCGGGATGGCGGGTGATATAAATAAGCTTGGGGTGGCCGAGCGTTGCCGCGATCCGTTCTATGGTCTGTGGATAGCTTTCGGTCGCGGAATAGGAGTTTGAGGCTTCACCGCGCACGCGCCGCCCCTCTTTGCCCGTATAAAGCTTGCGATACCAATCTAGGCCACGCCGAAATACATCGTCTTGCGAAAAGAACGAGGGTTCCTTGATCGCGGACATACCGATTTGCGGATGCTGGTTGAGGTAGGACCAAAGCGAGGTCGTGCCGCATTTCCCGGCGCCGATGATCAGAAAGTTGGGCAATCTGGGGTCGGTCATGCGATGGCTCCTTCGGTCGGGCTTAAGATGGCCTCATCCAACCAGTCGGTGATCCGGGCGAATTGTCTGGCGGTGGCGTAGCCTGACGATTGGCAACGGGCTTGGCCCGCCTGGGCGATAGCCTGACGGGCCGCATCATTTGCCAGATAGTGCACAATCTTTTCGGTCAGTTCGGAGGGGGTGGAAAAGAAAGCGGCCTCGCGCCCTTCTTCGAACAAAGCGGCATGGTCTTCGGTGCGTTCAGCCAAGAGCATCGTGCCCATCGCGGGGATTTCAAAGCTACGGGTCGTGGTTGTCTCTGGCACGCGTTTTGACAGAAGGCCGATGGCAATTTTTGCGCGCCCAAGCGTGCGTGCGTAATCAGGGCCGTACAGGCCGGGCCCCTTGACCACAGATCGTGCCCAAGCATGGCGTTTGGCGTAATCCGGCCATCCCGGCCCCCAAATCGCGAGCGGCGCCGCTTGTGCTGCCTCCTTCAACATGCGGGCGTAATGCGGTTGGCAATGCCCGAGAAAGACGACGTCCAAGTCGCGTTGATTGGTGGCTAGCTTTGGGTCGATGCGAGGGCCATAGCCTTGATGGATCAGCAAGGTCTGGCGCGCACCCTCGCGTGCATAATCTGACAGTTCAAAATTTTTCGTTGTCACGAGCAGGTCGTAGTCCGCGATCGCGCGATAGAATTCACGCGAACGGTTGTCCGCAAAACCGGCGTCGGGTGTGTAGTGAATGGCGATTTTTTTGCGCGATGCGGCTTTGAGGGCACGGAGAGTGGCCGCGTGAAGCACGGTGCCTTTGTCCACCACAACTACATCAAAGCCTCCTTGCATGGCGCGCATGCGTAGCGCCTGATTGAGCCCTGAAACCGCCGGTCCGATTTGCCAGCGCGCGGTGAGGCTTCGTAAGACGCGTGGTCCCGCTTCGCGCCAAGGCAAGGTGTTGAACCCTTCGACAGCGTAGCCCTGTGCCTCAAAAATCGCGATCCGGTCGCGCCCGTTGCCGCCCTCGCGAAGATTGCCGATATAGAGGATCTGCGCTTTGCTCATCTTGCGCTCCTTCCATGCGCGAGTGCCGCCTCGAACGCGCGTTCAAGCGCCTGAGCCGTCGCACCACCGGCCTCAAACAGGTCTTCCTCGATCCCCAGATCGCGTGCCGCGCGCAGCCATGCGGGATGGATGCGGCCATCGGCATTGCCGTGCGAACTGCGCGTTGCCGCGACATGGGATAGGTTTGGCGAGAGATCATGCCAGCCAGCCGCATCGAGCAGTCGCTGCACCTCGCGTGCCGGGGTGGTGCTAAATTCGGACAAGGTCACGATCAGGGGGCGAGAGGGGCCGTCGCGCAGAAATTGATAGGAGGCGAGGTTGCTGCCCCACCAAAACGCCAACAGCTTCACATAGGCTGGCGCGTGTTTTAGGTCTTCAATCGGTAGTGTGACGGCGCCCCAAAGGGGATGATTTTGTCTCAAGGCCTCGGCTATGATCGTTTCATAGTGGTAATTGTCGAACAGGCCTTTGCGAAAGAAGAAGCTCTGCTGGCGCCAGACATCCATCACGCGTTTGCGCCATGTGCCGCGCCCCGAAGGGCGCAGATGTGCCGTAACCCAACTAGCCGGGTCGCGGAGCAAAAGCACAAAAAGAATGTCCTGCGGATTGGCACAAAGGGCCGGTAACCGGTTCCAACAGCGCACCACATCCATTGCCACACGTGGCGCGGCTGCTTGCAGCGTTTGCATCCAGATGATTTCCGCTTCAGACGGGCTGGCTTCGAGTTCGCCTATCGGCGAAATGGCCACTGGCTGTGATCCCGATTGTTGTAAGAACGTGGCGATTTCTGGCCAAGTGCCTTTCGGGTTCTCGCGTGCTCCAGCCGCAAGCTGTGGGTGGAAGGGTTCGTCGAAGGCAGCGACCTCGGGGAGGTTGCGAAAGCTTTGCCAAAGGGCGGTTGTCCCCGAGCGCCGCAAGGCGGAGATTATGAGGGTTGATTTGCTCATGCCGCGACCCTCGGTGGCGGCGCACCGCGTCGCAGCGCCTGAGCTTTTCCGATATCACCCAAGATGCGATAGAGTAGGTAGACCACGAAGCAGTAGGCAAAATAGACGGGCAGCCCCGCGAGAAACCCGTTTTGGAAAAATGCCGTCATCGAGGTCGCCCCCATCTGCACCCCTAAGATAGCGGCGGGCAGGTAAAGATACCGACCCGCACCGAGCTGCATCAGGGTCATGCGGGTCATCACCGCGAAAATCACACCGACGCAGGCCGACCACAGAAACACCCCAAACCAGCCGAACTGCCAGTACCCGTCGGCAAAGACTGTGACACCGACCTTTGTTTGGTTGTCGGGGTTGCCGCTTACAATGGCGTTGAACGCTTGTCCGGGGCTTGGGAGGGGGGGGTTGTCCGGCCAAAGGATGCGCGGAACCAAGTAAACTAAAATGTTGGTGGTGAAGGTTGACGTATTGCCGCTGTCGTAAAGCTCCATTGCGGCAGCCTGCGGACCCGAATAATTCAGCCGCAACCACCATGTTTCAACGCCGATCTGGGCCTCAGGAAGCAGGTCGTCCACGTTTGTGGTCGAAATGCCGGAGGCCAACAATATCTGAAATCGATCTCGGAGTGTTAAAACCTCAGAATGCTCCTGAGCATCACTGGCTGCCCAACGGGAGATCGCATTAATATTTTGTAGCGAAGCAAACAAAAGCATTGCTGCCACAATCCAAAGGGCGAGCCTCCGGAAAGAGCGATGACCAATAAAGGCGCCAATGGCTGGCATGATTATGGTGAGCATTACCGCTTTTTTGGAAAATTCCGGGAAGGCGAGTAGTAAATGCCACGGCCAAATCATCCAGAATAAAAGTTTCCATCGGTTGCTGCCTTGGGCGGCCAGCATCGCGACCAAAGCAAAGCCAATATCGGGTAAATACCGCAGATTTCCTATCATGCCTGGGACTGAAAATTTCAACGTGCCGTAGACCGAAGGCATGATCACGAGGTGATTTAGAGCCAATCCCGTGATTAGGAGGATCATTGTCACTTTGCGTAGATTGATCACTGGGCGGTATCGGACCGCTTTTGCGTAGCGCGGAAGAAGCAAAACAATCGCGATGAGGGAAATAGCGATCCCGCTACTCGACAAAAGGCCAGTGCGCAGAACCTCTTCTGGTGTCGTGGCGTAGATTGAGTTGGCAAGAAAGCGGAGCGTCGCATCACTCGCAAGAAAGCTCGACATCGGGCCAAAGCCGAAAAAAAGTGCGCTCGCTGCCGCGTAAGCCACCAAGGGTGTAAAGAGGAGCTGTGTATCTGCGCGCATCAAGCTATGCGCCGCGCGCGCGCCGATGAAAGTAATTCCCCCCAACCCGATCAGGCTCATATTGCTGGCTGTCGCATCGTTACAGCCACCGGCCGCACAGGTGAAATTGGTCACCAAAAACCAGCCAAGCACCAGGAGCATGCCGATCAGCCACTGCTTGAGCGCACTGTTTATGATCGGCCAGTCGATCAAGAGACCGCCTCGAGTGATGCAATCGATTCATTGGCCCACGATTGATCGGCCTCGACGCCTCGCATTTCCAAGGCGGCTTGGGCATCGCGGGTACCCAATGCCACGATAATTTGTGCTTCACGCAAAGCTCGGGTCATGGAGTCAGGCTTCCTCTGTTTCAGCCCGATGGGCGCGGTGCAACTTGAAGTCAGGCCATGGGAGGGTCTCACGCCCTAGAAGGCGCGCAAGGTTCGAGACGTCTTCGGCAAAGGTTTTCGCGAGTTCTTTTCGTACGCTTGCGGCAGAATTGGTTTGAGCAATAGGCTTGCTGTTCAATGCCTCTAACATGCGCAGTATGCCCGTCCCTTGCGGCGTTATTCCGACCACTTCAAGTGCCCGATAGACGGAGCGTCTTGCCCGACTGCTGGCACTTTTCAGTCGCGCAGAGCGATAAGATTTGCGAATATTTTGGGGGGCATAGCTGTCCATACGGTGCGGCGCGAGACCGAGAAAAGACAAAACTTCCTCATGTGCTGCAGCTGGGTCGTTTTTCATGTTTTCTTCAAGGAGCTGAACATGGATGTCTTCTGCGGGGAAGGCATTACGCCAACGCGCCAAATGCACGCTGGGCTGCCCCCAAAAACGGTAATCAGTGAGGCGATCTCCAAGGGCCGCAGGGCCGCGTGACCAGGCGCGCTCAAAATTCGGTTCGCGTTCTCTGCCTTGGCGTAGGTTTTGTGCGTGCATGGCAATGGCCAGATCCACTGGGTTGCGCAGCATGACAATCAGTTTGATCCGTCCGGCATGGGGGGAGAGCGCGCGCAGGGCGGCCTCCGAATAAAGGTATTTCGGTGTCGATTCCCCGGTCATCTTCCCGGCGGCGTCTGGCGGGCACAGGCGATCAAGATATTGCTTTAATGTGCGAATTGCGCCGGGATGCCGACTCAATTCCAATATATCCGGCGAGAAGAACCCTGGTTCTTTCACCGGCAAGTATGTGTCGGGATGCGCTTGCAACCACGAAAACAAGCTCGTGGTTCCGCATTTGGGTGCGCCAAGAATGAAAAAATCCGGGAAGCGCTCTTGTGTCATGGCGTCATCCTTTGAAAGACATCGGTGCGCATCCCCAGCACGCGGCGGGCGATGAACCATTGTTGCGTTTGCATCGCAATGGTCGTGATCGCGGTTGCGATGGCTGCGCCCATCGCGCCCCAAAGCGGGATGAAGGCGAGGTTCAAGACCACGTTCACCACAGCCGAATACGCGGCTGCCCGCGCCGCCAGCTTGGCATGTTTCGTGACTTGTAGTGCCATACCAACCAAGCCGCAGGCGGAACTGAAAAGCGCGGCTAGCGAGAGCATCAGGCACGGCGCCCAGGAGCCTGTATAATCCGGCCCGAAAATCCGTATCAAAGCCGGTTTGCCGAAAGCTGCGAACACCAGCACAAAAATCGCTGAAGCCGCGAACATGACACGGCCCACCTTGATAAAGTGACGCTGCATCGCCGCTATATCCCCTTTGGCGAAGGCTGCGGCAATTCGGGGCGCGGAGAGTGACCGCAGGATTTGCATGATAAGCATTGAAATAACCGAGATCTGCGCCGCGATACGGTAAAGCCCCACCTCTGCCGGGGTTGCGATGATGCCGAGCATGAAGATGTCGGTGTTGTTTTTGAGGATCGTCGTGGTCGAAATCGCGGTGAGTGGGAGCAGGGCCATAAGCCATTCGCGATTATGGATTTCCGCACCGGTATTGATGCGCGCAGGCAGGTTGCGCCGCATCAGTGCAAAGCTCAGCAAGATGGCGGCTAAGGTCGCGCTCAGTTGTAGCCCAAGAACCCCCGGCGCGCCGTAAGGCCAGACCCATGCACCAAGCGTGATCACCAAAAATACCATCAGTGTCGGCCGGAACAATTGCTCGCCGAGCCCGCCCAATACGACCTTTTGATGCCCTGATAGGATGCCACGCTGCACCTGCTGCCAACTGAGCGCGGGGACCAGCAAAACGACCAAGGCGACAACGATACTTTCCTTTGGGTCCCACGGCCAAAGACCGGTTTTTTGCCCAAGCCACCACGCTGCCGCCGCCAAAAGAGCCAAGGTGAGGCTCACCAAGCCCATCAAACGATACCCCCACTGGCTCAGGCCAGCGCTCACGGCGGGTGTATTTTTTGCCTCTGCAATGGCGATCTCGCGCATCAATAAGGTAGGAAGGCCACCTGTAAGCGGGAGCGCCAAGAGCGTGGCGACACTGATCGCAAAAGCGAAAATCCCGAATTCCGTGACACCGAGCCCACGCGAAAGAAGCGCTGTTACGATCAGGCCCATCCCAACCGAGGCAAAGCGAAGTGCGGTCAATCCCACCGCCCCGCGCAGGTATTTCCCGCCGCGTCCCAGCAGGCCAATCGTATTATGTACCGTTGCTGGCGTTTGAAACATTCATATCCTGTGCGTCTGATCGATTGATCTGCGTCCTAGGCCACACAGGCTCGCACCCAAGCCAAGGCATAGAACCGCATCTCCGAAACATCTATTTGGATGGAATCGCGCACCACCTTTGCGATTCAATAGCTTAGATAAGTTCGCCTTCAGGTTGAATTTGAATTTATACCGATTTTCGACGATTTGTCACTAGAGCGCGGGGCCGAGAGGCTGGGCAGATCCACGGTTATTCCCGCGCGAATTGACGCATCATCCCCTCTGGGGGGCGCTTGCGGGGTCAGCACTCTGAGATTGAAGTTGCCCTTATCGGCCCTTCCCGCATAGGCTCCATTTATCGACTGAGTGGCAACTAGGGTTCCGGGCACAGTGCCGCTGGACCGAGCGTTGCAGAGACCGGGGTGTTCCCGGCTGCACCCAAGGGACAAAAGCCCAGGGGAGGAGACGTCGAGATCAACCGCGCCATCGCCGCAATGGTGGGCGCAAAAGGGGGTCTCTATGACGCTTACCTCATTGCTTCTTGTTGTGCTTGCCGCATTCATCCATGCCGGTTGGAACCTGCTCGCCAAACGCGCTGCCTCGGCGGGGCCGGTTTTTGTGCTCGCCTTTAGTTTGATTGCTTGGGTGATCTATACGCCTTGGGTGGTTTGGCTGATTTGGCGGGGCGGCTTTGCGCTCAGTTGGACGGGGGCGGGCGTTTTGCTCGCCAGTTCGGTGCTGCATCTGGGCTATAACCTATGCTTACAGCGCGGCTATCAGCGGGCCGATCTTTCGGTCGTGTACCCCGTGGCGCGCGGCACCGGGCCGATGCTGTCCACCCTTGCCGCCTTTGTGGTTTTTCGCGAGCCCCCAACCAGCGCGGGTGTGGCGGGGCTGATCGCTGTGGTGGGCGGCATTGTCCTGATTGCCACGCAAGGCAACATCGCCGCCTTTCGCCGCCCCGAGGGGCAAGCGGGCGTGCGCTGGGGCCTGGCGACGGGCGGCTTTATCGCCAGCTACACGGTGACAGATGCTATGGCGGTGAAGATGCTGGGCATTGCGCCTGTTGTGCTCGATTGGGTGTCGAACCTGCTGCGGGTTCTCATGCTGTTGCCAATGGTGCTTGCGAACCCCGCGCGGGCGCGCGCTGCGATGCGTGGGCATTGGATCACGGCGCTGGGCGTGGGGATTTTGTCGCCGCTGTCTTACATTTTGGTGCTGACTGCGCTCACCCAAGGCGCGCCGCTGAGCCTTGTGGCGCCAATGCGCGAAATGTCGATGATGGTGGGCGCATTGATGGGGATGCTGATCTTGCGCGAAACCGTGGGGCGCTGGCGGCTGATTGGCTGCGCGGTGTTGATTGGCGGGGTGATCTTGCTCTCTCAGGGCTGATCTTGCCACGCTCTGTGCTTGTTTCGAACCCAAAGCCGTGGTTCCAATGGGGCGAGCCGTTTCAACCGCCAAACGGGAGCCGCGCGCCTACCATGACCAACCTGCGCCTCAACGCCCGCTATATTCCCTTTGCCGCTGCGCTTTTGCTGACCCTGCTCTCTGCCGTGACCTTGCTGTTCACTGGGTCGGCTTGGGTGCTTTTGGTGTTTTTGCTCGCGGCTGGCTTCAGCGCGCTTGGGGTCTATGACCTGCGCCAGCCGCGCCATGCGATTTTGCGCAACTACCCGATCATCGGCCATTTGCGCTATATGATCGAAAGCGTCGGGCCGGAGTTTCGGCAGTATTTCTTTGAATCCGACCGTGACGAAGTGCCGTTCAGCCGGGAAATTCGCGGCCTTGTCTATCAGCGCGCCAAGGGGGTGGAAGATAAACGCCCCTTTGGGACGGTGGAATCCGTCTACGCCTCTGGTTTCAACTGGCTCACCCATTCGATTGTGCCGAAAACGATCAAGGATAGCAATTTCCGGGTGACGATTGGTGGGCCGGATTGCACGCAGCCCTATGAAGCCTCGATCTACAACATCTCGGCGATGAGCTTTGGGGCGCTGTCGGCCAATGCAATTTCCGCACTCAATCGCGGGGCGAAGGCGGGCGGTTTTGCCCATGACACGGGCGAGGGGGGCATTAGCCGATATCACCGTGAAGGCGGCGGCGATCTGATCTATCAAATCGCCTCGGGCTATTTTGGGTGCCGCAATGAGGATGGCAGCTTTTCAGCCGAAAAATTCGCGGCCCAAGCGCGCGATCCGCAGATCAAAATGATCGAGGTGAAACTGAGCCAAGGTGCAAAGCCCGGCCATGGCGGGATGCTGCCAGCCTCAAAAATCAGCCCCGAAATTGCCGAGGCGCGGGGCATTCCGATGGACCGAGATTGTGTCTCGCCCGCCGCGCATTCGGCCTTTTCCAGCCCCCGCGAATTTATGGGCTTTATCGCGCAATTGCGCGAACTCTCTGGCGGTAAGCCGGTGGGGTTCAAGCTGTGCATCGGCCATCGGCGCGAGTTTATGTGTTTGGTCAAAGCCATGCTGGCAACCGGTATCGCGCCCGATTTCATTGTGGTTGATGGCAAGGAAGGCGGCACCGGGGCGGCGCCGCTTGAGTTTGTGAACCGGGTCGGCATGCCGATGCTGGAGGGGTTGCATTTCGTCCACAACACCCTGCGCGGGGCGGGGCTGCGGCGGCGTATCCGCATTGGGGCAGCGGGCAAGATCGTCTCGGCCTATGATATTGCGCGCGCCATGGCCTTGGGCGCGGATTGGTGCAATTCCGCGCGCGGCTATATGTTTGCGATTGGCTGCATTCAGGCGCAGTCGTGCCATACCAACCGCTGCCCGGCGGGCATTGCGACGCAAGACCCGAAACGGATGCTGGCGCTGGATGTGGGTGATAAAACCGCCCGTGTGACGCGGTTTCACAAAAACACGTTGCATGCTTTGGGCGAATTGGTTGGGGCGGCGGGGCTGTCGCATCCATCGCAATTCCTGCCTTATCATTTTATGTTCCGTAGCAAGAACAATGAGTTCCTAGACGGAAATGAAGTCTTTGAAGACCTGCCGGAGGGGTTCTTGGTCGATGGCTCGGATCATCCAGATTTGCAGGTCTGGTTGGATCGCTGGACCCGCGCCAGCCCCGAGACCTTTGTGGCGGAGCGGATGCCGAAAAACCGCTATGCCCTCTCATAAAGCGTCTTGATCGGGGCGCTTTAACGGGCGCTTTCCTCAAGCAAAAACGTTCGCAAATGTGCGGCGGCAGGGTCGTGCGCGCCGTGCTGCACCAGCAGATAGCCTTGATCGGCATTGGTGAGCGAGGCTCCGGCTTCCACCAGCATCTTGCGGCTTAACATCGAGTCGATCAGCCCGCGCCAGCCCAAGGCCACACCTTGCCCCGCGAGCGTTGCCTCGATCACCAGCGAATAGGTGTTGAAATGAAGCCCGCGTTCTTGCGCATCTGGCCGCGTTTTGCCCGTTTCCGACAGATAGCGCGTCCAGTCGAACCATTTGGCCGGGGCGAGGGTGCTATCAAGATGGATCAACGGTGCACGTTCAAGCGCCGTGCCATGGGCCTTGGCAAAGGCGGGCGTGCAGACAGGGACCACGCATTCGCTCAGCAACAACTCACACGGGCCTTCGATCTGGTTGAGCGCGCCAAAAATAACCGCCGTATCGCCGGGGCATAGGTCGCGCAGTGCGGTGTGCTGGGTGGCAATGACCTGCAATTCAAGATCGGGGAACCGTTCCCGAAACCGATGCATCCGGGGAATGAGCCAAAGCGCCGAAAAGGCGAAATCGGTGTAAAGCCGCAGCACCCGCTTGGCCGGATTTTGGCGCAACTCCCGCGCCAGCATGTCGACCTGTGCCACCGCCGGGGTGAGAATTTCGGCCAAGCGGCGCCCCGCCTCGGTCAGCTCTGTGCCGCGATGTACCCGGCGCAAAAGCGGCACACCCAACTCGTTCTCGGCGCGGCGCATTTGGTAGCTGACAGCCGGTTGCGTGAGGCTAAGCTGCCGCGCCGCCGCCGACAGGCTGCCGCGCGCCGCCACCTCGACAAAAACCCGTATCCATCCAACGTCAACTGGCCGCATGATCTATAAAAGCCCTTTATGGCAGGCATGAAGAAAACCATGCTTCACAAGGTCGCACATCCTCCATTTTCTTAACGTCATAAATAGCCAACAGGGAACCCCAATGACCATGAAATTCCATGCGCACGGCCTTGCGGCCGCCTCTGTGCTGTGTGCGCTTACCGGCCTTGCCCATGCCGATGAACCCTCTTGCGCGGCGATCAGGCTCTCTGATCCGGGTTGGACCGATATCACCGCCACCAACGGCGTGGCCAGCGTGGTGACTGAGGCGCTGGGCTATGCGCCCGAGGTGCGCACGCTTTCGGTTCCAATCGGCTATGAGGCGATGAAAACCGGCGATCTTGATGTGTTCTTGGGCAATTGGATGCCTGCGCAACAGCATTTCATTGATGATCTGACGGCAGCGGGCGCGGTCGAGATTCTGGGCCAAAACCTTGCCGGGGCCAAATTCACCCTTGCCGTTCCAAGCTATATGGCCGCGCAAGGTGTTGCGGATTTCGCCGATCTGGCCGCGCATGGGGATGCGTTTGATCACAAGATTTACGGCATCGAATCTGGTGCGCCGGCCAATGCCAGCATCCAGAAGATGATCGACACCAATGACTTCGGGCTTTCGGGCTGGTCTTTGGTTGAATCGGGCGAACAGGCGATGCTGGCGCAGGTGGAACGTGCCGAAAAAGCAGGCGAGGGCATCGTTTTCCTTGCGTGGGCACCGCATCCGATGAACACCGCGCATGAATTGACCTATCTTTCGGGCGGGGACGCCTATTTCGGCCCCGATTACGGCGGGGCACAGGTTTACACGCTGGCCCGCAAAGGTTGGTC
Organism: Rhodobacter sp. JA431; assembly: GCF_900217725.1. Lineage (NCBI taxonomy): Bacteria > Pseudomonadati > Pseudomonadota > Alphaproteobacteria > Rhodobacterales > Rhodobacter > Rhodobacter sp. JA431. Next base: position 522,033 of record NZ_OBMP01000002.1, on the reverse strand, counting down.
TGAGGCCTGCCCGAATGCAGCGAAACTGTTCACGCAGATGCAGTTCGAACTTGAGATGGAAAACACGCTGATGGGCGGAATCCTTGACGGGACGGATGCGAAAGTGGCGGCAACCGCGTGGTTGAAGGCGCATCCGGAAGCGATGGACCCTTGGCTTGAGGGTGTCACCACGCTTGAGGGCGCGCCCGGTGCGGATGCGGTGAAAGCGGCTTTGGGTCTTTGACCTTAGCAAATGCAAATCAGAAAACAGGCCAGACCAGATATGACCCAGCCGAATATTCTCATCTTGATGGTGGATCAGTGCAACGGAACGCTGTTTCCCGATGGTCCGGCCCCGTTTCTGCATGCCCCCAATCTGAGCGCGCTTGCCGCGCGCTCGGTGCGCTTTGCCAATACCTATACCGCGAGCCCGCTTTGCGCGCCGGGACGCGCCTCCTTCATGTCCGGTCAGTTGCCGTCGCGCACGCGGGTCTATGACAATGCTGCCGAATTCGCGTCTGACATCCCGACCTATGCGCATCATCTGCGCCGGGCGGGCTATCACACCGCGCTTTCGGGCAAGATGCATTTCGTCGGCCCCGATCAGTTGCACGGCTTTGAAGAACGGCTCACCACCGACATCTATCCCGCCGATTTCGGCTGGACGCCGGATTACACCAAACCCGGCGAGCGGATTGACTGGTGGTATCACAACCTCGGTTCGGTCACCGGGGCAGGGGTGGCCGAGATCTCCAACCAAATGGAATATGACGACGAGGTTGCCTACAATGCCACGCGCAAGCTTTATGACCTGTCGCGGCGGCTTGATGATCGGCCTTGGTGCCTGACCGTCAGCTTTACCCATCCGCATGACCCCTATGTCGCGCGGCGCAAGTTTTGGGATCTTTACGAAGATTGCCCGGAGCGCGACCCCGAACTGCCGCCGATCCCGTTTGAAGACATGGACCCGCATTCGCGCCGCTTGATGGAAGCCAGCGACTTCCGCGCTTTTGAGATTACGCCCGAACATGTGCGCCGCGCGCGCCAAGGCTATTTTGCCAATATCTCTTACATTGATGAGAAGATTGGCGAAATTCTCGATGTCCTGAAGCGCGGGCGGATGGAGGAAAACACCATCATTCTGTTCGTCTCTGACCACGGCGATATGCTGGGCGAGCGCGGCTTGTGGTTCAAAATGAACTTCTATGAGGGCTCGGCGCGCGTGCCGATGATGATCGCGGCACCGGGTTGGGCGCCCGCGCGGATTGAGGCGCCTGTTTCGACGCTGGATGTTGTGCCAACGCTTGCCGGGCTTGCGGGGCTCGATATTGCCGCGCTCGCGCGCTGGACCGATGGCGAAGATCTTGCGCCGCTTGTTGCAGGCACGGGCACACGCGGCCCGGTGCCGATGGAATATGCCGCAGAAGGCTCGATTGCGCCGCTGGTCGCTTTGCGCGACGGGCGTTGGAAGCTGACGCTGTGTGACGCTGACCCGCCGATGCTGCATGATCTGGACAGAGATCCGCAGGAGCGCAGCAATCTCGCCATGGATGCCGATCACGCCCCCGAGCTTGATCGTTTGACACGGATGGCGAAAGCGCGCTGGGATCTGGCCGCTTTCGATACCGCCGTGCGCGAAAGCCAAGCCCGGCGCTGGGTGGTCTATGAGGCGTTGCGCAATGGGGCCTATTTCCCGTGGGACTACCAGCCGCTGCAACGCGCATCAGAGCGTTACATGCGCAACCATATGGATCTGAACGTCTTGGAAGAAAACCAGCGCTACCCGCGCGGGGAGTAAGCATTCTGCGCGCGCCAAGTGGATGGCGCGCGCAGCTTTTGGGCTTAGTTGCCCGGATAGGCCGGGGCGGCGGAGATCACCATCTCCCGGTCGGCTTCCAGCAGAAGGCCCTGCGCGATCAACGCATCTGCGGCTTCTTTCAGTTGCGCGTGATAAGCGGCCGCATCAGCATAACGCGCGCTCACCGGCGCACGGCTATCAGCGTTCGAACCGGTTTCGGGGAAGGCCAGATAGCTGCCCGTCGTGCCGCAAAGTTCGCCCCCGGCAAAGCCTTCTTTGCGCAGGTTCCACCCCAGATAGCTGCCGAGCGGTACCGCCATCGGCAGCTCATGCACGCCGCCAATCGGCATGCCATCGGCATCGACTTTCGGCACCAGCACTTCATAGGCGCCACCGGCTTTCGGCGGTTGCACGCTATAGTCACGCACTTCCAAACCATTGACTGGCGGTTGTGGGCGGGTGCCGTTGATCATCGGCATTTCCGCGGCATCGGCGGCCACCAATTGATCGCGACCGGCCGGATAGACCGAGGCGGGCGGTTCTTTGCCCTCCAAGACCCAGTCCTTCATCGCCACCGTCAAAGCGCGCATCGTCGGCTCTGCGCTCAGCGGGTTGGTCGGATAGGCGCAAGTCGCGGCCTCTTTCGAAGCGGCCCCCCAAACGCTGAAATGCGGCGCGCCAGAGATCAAGAACAGCCGCACATTTTCCGGCATGGTCAGCGCCGTGCCATCGGGGGCGGTCGAAACGAGCGAGCCGCGCGCCTGCCAGAACTCGGTCGACGTGTCCGATTGGATTACTTTCGGGCAGGTGTTGGTTTCGGAGCAGGCCGTCAAGATGCTGCCGGTTTGCCCGCTCACCGGGTCGATCATATCGACATAGGTGAAGGGGAACTGATCGCCCGGCATGTCATGGTCTTCATGCTGGCGCGAATAGCGCCCCGGTTGCGCGAAGGAATAGTTCACGAAGGTTTTGCGCGCACCCGCGATATGCGCCATCACGCCATCAAAGACCGGCTTGCCATTCGCATCGGCGTTGAAGCCTTGATAGACGAAATCGCGCGAGAACCGCCCCGATTGCGAGATTCCCATATCAATCGTGTGCTCGATCGGCCCAACAGGCACCTCGATCCCCTCAGGTCCATTGCCGCGCAGGAAAGAGACTAGATCGGCCACCGCAACGAAGCCAAGCCCGTTGGGCAAGGAGCCTTTCGCGGGGTAAATGAACTCGTAGATCGCGCCCGCATCATAGCCCGCCGGACGGGTGATTTCGATCGTGTTCTCATCGACATAGCGGAACGTCAGCCCCTCGGGCGTGGTGCGTTCATCGCCCGCTTTGGCGCGCACGGTCAGCGTGGCTTTGGCCGGGTCCAGATCGGCGGCCGGATAGCTTAGCTTGCCGGTGCTGACAGCCTCATCCTTGTCAAAGATATATTCCTCACGCGAGGGGGCGGTGAAATCGGAAATCACCGGCGCGCTCATATGGGCGAGGTTTTCGGGAAGCCCCGCCTGCCAGCCGCTCCAGACCACGGTGAAGCCTTGCTGCATCAAGAACCCGTCGCCCGGATCGTCGATGGTGAAATCTTTGCCGATCTTTTGCACCGAGTTCAAAAGCCCGAACGACAGGTTCCGGCCACGGTTCGCGACCTCATAAAAGATCGTTTTGGCGCCTTTGTCGGCGTCAACGGGGGCGAGGATCGTCACGGTAGACGAAAATTCAACCAGGCCATCGGCGTTCACCGGCGCTTTGTCGAGATCGACGATCTTCGCGCCACGTTCCGATTTCGGGTCCAAGGTGAAATGGGCGATCGCATCGATACGCTCATAAGCGCCCACATCACCAAACACTCGGCCATCATAAGCCGGCGCGCGGCTGAGGATGTCGAGGCCACTCACCTCGGCCAATGCCGGGAGCGGCAAAACCGTTGAGGCGAGCGCAAGCCCTCCGAGAACTCGGGTTCGATACAGCATAGCTGTCTGTCCTACTATTATTTTGAGGGGAGACATGCCAAACCCTGAATTCGGGAATGTATTTTTATTTATCAGGGTATTAGGCGGCATGGTGCGACATTGCTACGCCTCGTTGCGACGCGAGCACCAGTCCGTTTTGCGACAAAAACGCCGCCCGGACATTATGTCGCAATCGGGCGAGGAGGGCGTTTTCTGCGCGGTAACTTGGGGCGGGGCACGCCGGACAAGCGCAGTCCTGCGCGCTCAAAGCGCCCTAAAAGCCAAAGCCGAAGGGGGTTTTCTATTATCATCGGATGAGATGGAGCGGGTGAAGGGAATCGAACCCTCGTCTTCAGCTTGGGAAGCTGCGGCTCTACCATTGAGCTACACCCGCATGAGCGCCCAGATATGCCAAGCATCCGGGCGCGTCAAGCATTGTTGCGCTATCCGCGACGCCGTCTGCGGCCACCGCCTTCGGGCGCGCCGCCTGCGTTAAAGCCGACATCGGGCAGGGTGACGACTTTGGCCAGTTCTTCAAACGGTGCGGTGGCGTGCGGGATCGCATTGGCGGCCACAAAATGCTCTTGGAAGCGCGGCTCAATCGCGGTTTCAATTTTCACGATGCGCTGCACCTGCGCCTCAATCGCTCGGCGTGATTTGCGCGAGCACAAAGCCATCCGCGCGCCTGTGCCGGCCGCATTGCCCGCCGAGGTGACGGCCTCAAGCGGCACATCGGGGATCATGCCCAGCACCATCGCGTGTTTGGGGCTGATATGTGCGCCAAAGGCCCCGGCCAGAACGACCCGGTCCACCTTATCAACGCCCATTTCATCCATCAGCAGCCGCGCACCCGCGTAAAGCGCTGATTTGGCGAGCTGAATCGCGCGGATATCGCCTTGGGTGACGGTGATGCGGGGCCCGTCTGGGCTGGCGTCATGGATCACATATTCATGTGTGCGCCCGGTTGCGCAGCAGCGTGCCGTGCCCACCTGTTCGGCCGAACCAATCAGACCCGATGGGTCCAAAATCCCGGCAATGCGCATTTCGGCCACGGCTTCGATGATGCCAGAGCCGCAAATGCCGGTGATGGTGGGCGTGCCAAAAGCCGGGTCATCGGACCAGAAGTCATTGCCGATGATGCGGAAGCGCGGTTCCTTCGTGGCGGGATCAATCTCGATACGCTCAATCGCGCCCGGTGCTGCGCGCTGACCCGAGGAGATTTGCGCCCCCTCAAAGGCAGGCCCGGTGGGCGAAGAACAGGCCAGCACGCGCTCTTTGTTGCCGAGCAGAATTTCGGCATTGGTGCCCACATCGACAATCAGCGACAAATCCTCGCGCGCCTCGGGCGCTTCGCACAAAGCCACGGCGGCGCAATCGGCCCCGACATGGCCCGCGATCAGCGGTAAAATATAGGCGCGCGCGCCGGGAGCGAGGGGGGCAAGTCCAATATCGGCGGCGTGCAGATCGAGCGCCTCATTGGTGGCCAGCGCAAAGGGCGCTTGGCCAAGCTCGACCGGATCAATGCCCAAGAGCAAATGGTGCATGACCGGGTTACAAACCACGACCGCTTCCACAATATCGCCACGCTCCACGCCCGCTTCGGTGGCGAGTGTCTCGGCTAGGCTTCCCATGGCCTCTTGCACGGCACGGGTCATTTCTTCCGCGCCGCCTTCGTTCATCATCGCATAGGAAACGCGGCTCATCAGGTCTTCGCCGAAGCGGATTTGCGGGTTCATTAGCCCCGAAGAGGCGAGCACCCGCCCATCATCCAGCGCCACCAAATGCCCCGCGATCGTGGTGGAGCCCAAATCAATCGCCAGCCCGTAAAGCGCCGCCTCGCGCAGGCCCGGATAAACCGCGACAAGCCGCGGCGGGGTGCCATTGCCGGCCTCGTTCACTGCCGCGCTGATTTGCCAATGACCCTTGCGCAGCACCTTTTGCAGTTGTGCCAAAACCGGCAGACCGGCTTGCAAGCCCGTCAGACCAAATTGCGCCGCAAGTGCCTCAGAAAGCCGCTCAAAATCGCCCTTCGGTTCATGCATCGAGGGTTCGGGCACTTCGATGAACAGGGTGCGCGTGGCCGGGTCCATCTCCATCACCCGTTCCGAGGCGCTTTTGCGGATCACCTGACGGTGCACTTGGCTCTCGGGGGGGACGTCAATCACTATATCGCCTTGGATGCAGGCCTGGCAGCCGAGCCGCCGCCCTTCTTTCAAGCCGCGAATACGGTCATAGCGCGCCTCGACGGCGTTGATCGGGCTCAGCGCATCTTCGCCCACATGCAGCCCGTGTTTGGGGAACTCGCCATAGCCCGGCGCGACTTGGCATTTCGAGCAAATACCGCGCCCGCCGCAGACGGAATCAAGGTCTACCCCCAAAGCGCGCGCTGCCGCCAAAACCGGCGTGCCTTTCGCCACGCGACCGCGCTTGCCCGAAGGCGTGAAAATCACCAATGCATCGTCCGACATCGCCGCACTCCCCGTTTGCCCCCTCGTTCTAGGGCAGGGCGCGGCGAAGGCAAAGCCCCGCTGCGACAGCGTGCCGCGGCTTTGCGGCATCTTTGCATGTGAAGCGCAGCGTTTGGGGAGGCTGCGCGCCCAAAATCGTTCGCCGAGCCCTGTGCTTGGCTTAGCGTCCTTGGCGGCGGGCCATGAAGGCGAGCCGTTCAAAAAGCTGCACGTCTTGTTCGTTTTTCAAAAGCGCGCCATGCAGCTTGGGCAGCATATTGGCCGGATCAGCTTTGAGATCTTCGGGCCCCAAATCCTCGGCCAAAAGCAGTTTCAGCCAATCCAAAACTTCTGAGGTGGAGGGCTTTTTCTTTAGTCCCGGCGTCTCGCGGATTTCGTAAAACTGGGTCAGCGCCGCGCTCAACAGCGCCTCTTTGATGCCGGGGAAATGCACACCCACAATCGCGCGCAGGGTCTCGGCATCCGGGAAGCGGATGTAGTGGAAAAAGCAGCGCCGCAAAAACGCGTCGGGCAGTTCTTTTTCGTTGTTTGAGGTGATGATCACGATCGGGCGATGCACCGCGCGGATGGTTTCGCCGGTCTCGTAGACGTGGAATTCCATCTTATCGAGTTCTTGCAACAGATCGTTCGGAAACTCGATATCGGCCTTGTCGATCTCGTCGATCAACAGCACCACTTTGCCTGTGGCTTCAAAGGCTTGCCACAGCTTTCCCTTGCGGATGTAGTTCTTTACATCATTGACGCGCGCATCGCCCAACTGGCTGTCGCGCAGCCGCGAGACGGCATCATATTCGTAAAGCCCTTGCTGCGCTTTGGTAGTGGATTTGATCGCCCATTCGAGCATCGGCAGGCCGAGCGCTTGTGCCACTTGCCGCGCCAGTTCCGTCTTGCCGGTGCCTGGTTCGCCCTTGACCAAAAGTGGCCGTTCCAGCGCCACGGCCGCATTCACCGCCACCACCAGATCGGGGGGCGCAACATAGCTGTCGGTCGAGGAAAATTGCACGGAACCGGTCTGCACGGGCGCCTCCTGAAGAATGAGCGCAAAGCCTAGCCGCGCCTTGAAAATGGCGCAAGCGTTCGGCGTCTGCTCGCTTTCTGGGCAATGCAGAAATCATGCCGCGCTTGCACAACTGACGGCAATGGGGGCGTGACAACCCGCCTCGTCTGGGGTATGGGAGCGGCCAAGCGGCGCCGGGGGGGTGACGCCCCCTACGACCGAGGGCAAAAAATTGAGTGAAGCGATGAAAGCCGAAACATTCCTTCCCGACGATTACCGGCCGGCGGAAGACGAGCCGTTTATGAATGACCGCCAGCTTGAGTATTTCCGCCGCAAGTTGCAGGCGTGGAAAGCCGAGCTTCTGGAGCAATCACAAGAAACGCTGGATGGCTTGGCCGAGTCGGCGCGCAACGTGCCTGATCTGGCCGATCGCGCCTCGGAAGAGACCGACCGGGCGCTTGAATTGCGCACCCGCGACCGCCAACGTAAGTTGGTCACCAAGATCGACGCGGCATTGCGCCGCATCGATAATGGCGAATATGGCTATTGCGAAATGACCGGAGAGCCTATCTCTCTGAGACGTCTCGATGCTCGGCCGATCGCCACGATGACGCTCGAAGCACAAGAAAAGCACGAGCGCCGCGAGCGCGTGCATCGCGACGACTGAAGCCGGACCAACGGGCCCGGGTGAGGGCCTGATACGGCAACACGAATTGCAGACAGGTCTCACCGGTGCCCGCAAGGTGCCGGTGTTTGCATTTGGGAGGGCGCGGGCGGTGCTGATCGGACGACGCGTAACAGTGATGGGGGCGGGGATCGCCGGGCTCGCCGTGGCGCGGGCCTTGGCTTTGCGCGGCGCGCAAGTCACCGTTTTGGAACAAGCCGATGCGATCCGCGAAGTGGGCGCTGGCATTCAGGTCTCGCCCAACGGCGCCAAAGTGTTGCGCGCTTTGGGGCTTGGCGATGCGCTGGAAACCACCGGGCCGCGCTGCGAGGCGGTGGAACTGCTGGATGGCGAAACCGGCAGCCGGGTGATCCGCATGGATCTGGCGAAGTTGCGGCCGGGGGCGGAATATCGCTTCGTGCACCGTGCGCGATTGATTGAAATTTTGGCTCAAGGCGCGCGCGAAGCGGGCGTAGAGATCAAACTTGGCTGCAAGATCGAAGATGTCGATCTGGCCTCGGGCAAGCCGAAACTGCTCACCGCACGCGGCGAAACGCTAGAACCTGATCTGCTGATTGGCGCGGATGGGCTGCATTCGCGGGTGCGCCGCGCGCTCAATGGCGAGTCGCGCCCGTTCTTCACGCATCAGGTGGCGTGGCGCGCTTTGGTGCCCAGCACGGATGATGAACCCAGAACCGCGCAAGTGTTCTTGGGGGCAGGCAAGCACCTTGTGACCTATCCGCTTGGGCGCGGTTTGCGCAACATCGTGGCGGTGGAAGAGCGCTGGCGCTGGGTCGAAGAAAGCTGGAACATGCGCGACGACCCGCTGACGATGCTTGCGGCGTTCGAGGAATTCTGCCCGCAGGTGCAAGACTGGCTTGAGGCGATCAAAGAGCCATGGCTCTGGGGGCTGTTTCGTCACCCGGTCGCGCGGGTCTGGCAAGGCCGGGGCGCGGTGATTTTGGGCGATGCGGCGCACCCAACGCTGCCGTTCCTCGCGCAAGGCGCGGTGATGGCGCTGGAAGATGCTTGGGTTTTGGCGCAGGCGCTTTCAAAGCATGACAGCGATGAGGTGGCCTTGGGCGTTTATCAATCCATGCGCGCGGGGCGCTGCAAGGCGATTGTCGAAGCCGCGAACCAAAACGCGCGCAACTATCACCTGTCGGGCTTCCAGCGCACTTTGGGCCATGCGGCCTTGCGCGCGGCTTCGCTGATTGCGCCGGGCCAAGTGCTCAACCGCTACGACTGGGTGCATGGCTACGACGTGACGACCGAGATCTAAGTCGGTTTGGGGGCCGCTTGGCCCTCAACCTTCCGCAATCGCGCGCGCAAGCCCATCAATCACTGCCGTAAAGGCGGCCCCACTTTCAAGTGTGGCGGCGGGGCAGAGCGCTTGCGCTTCTTCCCCCACCAGCCCCATCAGGCTTGAGCCGCCGACGAGGATGACCGCGCCGACTTGATCAGGCGTCACCCCGCCAAGGGTGAGCGTGTCGCGCAAAGCCTCGGCCAGTTGCGCGCGTGGGCGCGAAAGCGCTTCGGCCATCGAAGCGGCGCTGATATCGGCATAAAGCCCGCGCTCAATCTTACCCATGCGGATCATCGCGCCGGGCTTGCCCGCATTCGCCTCGATCTTGCCGCGCTCCACCGCAAAGGCCAGATCATGGCCCAACTCATCTTCCAACACGGTCGCAAGCCGCCCCACGGCGCGGGCATCCACGGCCAGCTTCACCATCTTCGCCACGGCGCTGCGCGTTTCGCGGGTGTATAGGAACGGGATCTTCGCCCAAGTCGCCAGATCGACAAAAATATCCGCGGGCATCGGCAGAAGCTCAGGGCCAAATTCGCGCCGCAATTGCCCGCCTTGACCAAGATGCACCATCGCATGGTCGAGCGAGATCGCCCGGTCAAAATCGGTGCCGCCGAGCCGGATGCCGTGGCTGGCCACAATTTCCACGCCTTCGGGCGCGCTACGAAACAGCGAAAAGTCAGAGGTCCCACCGCCAATATCGACGATCAGCCCCAGTTGACCTTCGGGCAGGGCGGGATTGGCGAGCGCTGCGGCCTCGGGCTCAAAGCGAAAGCGCACCTCTTCAAAACCCGCCGCAAGGTAACAGGCGCGCAGATCTTCCTCGGCTTGCGCATCGCGGGCGGGGTCGGCGTGAAAATGCACCGGGCGACCCGAAAGCGCGCGGGTGAAAGAGCGCCCGGTTTCCGCCTCGGCGCGTTTTTTCAGCGCGACCAGAAATTCGGTCACCACCTGCGCCAGCGTGCGCCGCTTGCCGCCCACAAGCCGCGATTCATGAAAAAGCCGCGTGCCCAGCACCGATTTCAGCGCCCGCATATAGCGGCCCTCTTCGCCCTCAATCAGCGCGGTCGCGGCGGCAGAACCAATTTGCATCGCGCTCTTATCGTCGGGAAAGAACACCGCCGTGGGCAGAACATCGCCGCCCGGTTCCAGCGCGATGCGGCGCGCCGCGCCCGCCTCCCAGACCGCAACGGCAGAGTTTGACGTGCCAAAGTCGATGGCGAGCGTGTGGTCCATGAAAGCCTCCCGAGCAAGCAGCCCCGGCGCGTAGCCTGTTTTCTGCCGCTGGACAAGCCTTGCGCGCCGTGCATAGTGGGCACCGCGACAGGGGCGTCCGGGCGACCGGGCTGAGAAGCACCCTTTGAACCTGAACCAGATCATGCTGGCGTAGGGAGTCCGCAAACCGGCTTGCGGCCTTTTGCGCTGCGCTGCCGGTTCGGTCTCCTGCGTCTGTGGAGACCAAAATGGCACAAAGCGAACATCAAGATTGGGGGCAGCACCTTGCCCAAATGCGGGCCACGGCACCGCTTGTTCATAACATCACCAATTTCGTGGCGATGAATGTGATGGCGAATGTGCAATTGGCGATTGGGGCCTCGCCCGCGATGGTGCATGCGCTCGAAGAGGTGGAAGAGTTCGCTGCGCTCGCCCCGGTGCTTACGGTCAATATCGGCACGGCTGATGGCGCTTGGGCGGCCGGAATGTTGCGCGCAGCCAAGGTGATGGCGCTGCACACGCGGCCTTGGGTGCTGGACCCGGTGGGGGTTGGGGCCACCGCGTTCCGGCAAGAGCTGTGCGCGGGGTTGCTCGCGCTCAAGCCCACGGTGATCCGGGGCAATGCGTCGGAAATTTTGGCGCTGGCCGGGCAGGGCGGGCAGGCGCGTGGGGTGGATGCGGGCGATGGCGTCGCTGCCGCAGAGGCCGCCGCGCGGGACCTCGCGACCCGCACTGGCGGTGTGGTCGCGGTCTCTGGCCCGGTTGACTTTGTGACCTCGCCCAAACGGGCGGCGCGGGTGGCAAACGGCCATGCGCTGATGCCCCGCGTCACCGCTTTTGGGTGTTCGCTGAACGGGGTGATTGGCGCGTTTTTGGCTGGCCAGCCCGCGTTTGAGGCGACGGTGGCGGCGCTTGCTTATTACGGGCTTGCCGGGGAGCAGGCGGGCGCCAAGGCGCAGGGGCCGGGCAGCTTTCAACCCGCGTTTCTTGATGCGCTTGCCGCACTCACACCCGAGGAGCTTACCACGGGCGCAAAGGTGCAAATGCTATGAGCGGGCCGATTTATGTGATCACCGACCCCGGAGCGCCCTTAGATCTGGCCACCCAAGCCCGCGCCGCCGCACTTGGTGGGGCCGCTTGGGTGCAGTTGCGCGACAAGACCGCGTCGGATGCAGATCTGTTGGCGCTTGCCCGCCAGCTTTTGCCCGAGATGCGCGCTTTGGGCGCGACGCTTGTGATCAATGACCGGGTCGAGGTCGCCATCGCCGCCGGGGCAGACGGGCTGCACATCGGGCAGGGCGATGGGGATGTGCAAGCAATTCGCGCCCAAATCGGCCCGGATATGATCTTGGGGCTTTCTATCGAAACGCTCGATCAGGCGCGCGCGCTGCCGCCGGGGGTGGATTACATCGGCGCGGGGCCTTTGCGCGCCACTGCCACCAAGCCCGATGCCGCCGCCCCGATTGGCTTTGATGGGCTGGCGCAGATCGCCCGCGCCGTTTCGGTGCCTTGCTACGCAATCGGCGGGCTGGGGTTGGCGGATATCCCCGCGCTTAAAGCGACAGAGGTGGCGGGGATGGCGGTGGTTTCTGCCGTCACCCGCGCGCCCGACCCGCAAGCCGCGACCCAAGCCCTTTTGCAAGAATGGAGCCTGTGATGATCCCCAATATTCTTTCCATCGCGGGCTCGGACCCCTCGGGCGGCGCGGGCGTTCAGGCCGATATAAAGGCGATTTCGGCCAATGGCGGCTACGCGATGGCCGCGCTGACCGCACTCACCGCGCAAAATACCCAAGGCGTGCGCGCGGTGGATTTGGTGCGCCCCGAAATGGTCGCGGCGCAAATCGCTGCGATCCGCGAAGATATCCGCATTGATGCGGTGAAAATCGGCATGCTCGGCACGGCAGAGCTGATCTCCGCCGTGGCTGAGGCGATCAAGGGGCTCAGCGTTCCCGTCGTGCTGGACCCGGTGATGGTGGCCAAAGGCGGGGACAGGCTCTTGGCGGCAGAGGCCGTGACCGCGCTGCGCGAAGTGATGTTACCGCGCGCCACGGTGATCACGCCGAACCTGCCCGAGGCAGCGGATCTTTTGGGCTGTGCGGTCGCGCAAAGCCGGTCCGAAATGCGCGATCAGGCGCGCGGGCTGCGGGTGATGGGGGCGCGGGCGGTTTACCTCAAGGGCGGGCATCTGGGCGGCGAGGCGAGCCCGGATTTGCTGCTTGATGGCTCTGGCGAGACATGGATCGAGGGCTTGCGCCTGCCCACCGCCAACACCCACGGCACGGGCTGCACGCTGTCTTCAGCGCTCGCCACCCAGCTTGTGCGCGCGCCCACGCTGATCACCGCCGCCCGCGCCGCGCGCGCCTATACCCACCGCGCGATTTGTGCGGCTGATGGGCTCTCAGTGGGCCACGGCCATGGCCCGCTAGATCATTTCTTTGCTGCAAGAGGCTGATATGAAAAACGTTTTAATCTTTGCGCTGGCCCTGTGTGCGGCGCTTCCGGCACGAGCGAATGAGCCGCTGACCGTGATGCTAGATTGGTTCGTGAACCCCGATCATGGGCCGATCATCGTGGCGAACGCGCGGGGCTATTTTGCTGAGGCTGGGCTGGATGTGACGATTATCCCGCCCGCAGACCCAGCCGACCCGCCCAAAATGGCCGCCGCCGGGCAGGTGGATATCGCGGTGAGCTACCAGCCGCAGCTTTATCTGGCGCATGATGTGGGGCTCACCCTCAAACGCGTCGGCACGCTGATCAATAGCCCGCTTTATTGCGTGATGATCGATGCGGCGGGGCCGGTGCAAAGCATGGCCGATTTGAAGGGCCGCAGCATTGGCTTTTCGCTCGCTGGCATTGAAGAGGCTTTGCTGCACCGGATGTTGCGGTTCAATGGTGTCGACCCGGCGCAGACCACGCAGATCAACGTCAATTTCGCGCTGACGCCGGCGCTCGTCGCGGGGCAGGTCGAGGCCGTTTCGGGCGCGTTTCGCAATTTTGAACTGCATCAAATGGCGGCAGCCGGGCATGAAGGGCGCTGCTTCTTGCCCGAGGAAAACGGCGTGCCGCCCTATGATGAGCTGATCTATGTCGCGCGCGCTGATCTGGCGGGAGATGCGCGCATCAGCCGGTTTTTGGCCGCCACCGCGCGCGCCGCGCAAGAGATTGCCGCCGATCCAGCGCAGGGCTGGGCGGATTTCAAAACCCACGCGTCTGAACTTGACGACCCGCTGAATGCCAAAGCCTGGGAAGATAGCTGGCCGCATTTTGCGCGCGATCCCGTGGCGCTCGATGCTGAACGCTATGCTGCGTTTGGGGCCTTTCTGGCGGACAGCGGTTTGATTGCGGCGGCCCCTGCGGTGGAGGCGATCGCGCAATGAGCCTTGCGGGGCTGCAAGGCCGGGTGATGCTGGGGGACCGGGTTTTGGTCGAGGCGCTTGACCTGCGCCTTGATCGGGGCTGGACCTGCCTCCTTGGGGCCTCTGGCGCGGGAAAATCGACGCTTTTGCGGCTTTTGGCGGGCCTGCCCACAGCGGCGCGGCTTGAGGGCACCCGTCACGCGCCCGCGCTGATTGGCTGGATGGCGCAAAGCGATCTGTTGCAGCCGAGGCTTAGTGTCTTGGGGAACTTGCGGCTGATGGCGCGGTTGCGCGGCGAAAGCCTGCCCCCGGTGCGGGCGAAGGCACTTTTGGCCGCGGTGGGGCTGGCCGGGCGCGGGGCGGCTTACCCGGCGGACCTTTCTGGCGGCGAGCGGCAGCGGCTTGCGCTTGCCCGCACGCTGGCCGAAGACGCGCCGCTGGTGGCGCTCGATGAGCCGTTTTCCGCGCTCGACGTTCCCACCCGTGCGATGATGCATGACCTCGCCCATGCGCGGCTGGCGGGCCGCGCCGTGGTGATGGTGACGCATGACCCGCAAGAGGCTTTGCGTCTGGGCGACCGGATTTTACTGGTGCGCGCCGGTCGGCTGGAGGAATTGCCCGCGCTTGCTGGCCCGCATCCGGTGGATTTGGGCGACCCGGCGCTTGCCCGCGCGGCGGCGGCTTTGGTGGGGCAGATGCGGGGGGCGGTGGCATGAGCCGGGTGTGGCCCGTTTTGCTGCCGCTGATCGCGTGGCAGGTGCTCACCAGCTTTGGCCTTGTGGCGCCCTTTATTCTGCCCGCGCCGCTGGCTGTCGTTCGCACCCTCTGGGCGGAGGTCGGGCTGATTGCTCCCCATGCATTGGTCACGCTGAGCGAGGTCATGGTGGGCTTGGTGCTGGGCCTTGCCCTTGGTGTCAGCCTTGCGCTTTCTATGGCGCTTTCGGATTTTCTTTCAAAGCTTTGCGGGCCGTTGCTCAGTGCCAGCCAAGCGCTGCCGGTCTTTGTGCTCGCCCCTATCCTCACGCTTTGGCTCGGCTATGGCGCGGGGCCAAAGGTGGCGATGGTGGTGCTGTTGGTGGTCTTCCCCGTCGCCTCAGGCCTTTATGACGGGCTTTGCGCCACGCCCGAACCGGTGCGCGATCTGGCCCGCATCACCAAGGCGCATCCGCTGCGTGCGCTGTGGTGGCTGCGGCTGCCGCACGCGCTGCCGCAGCTTGGGGCGGGGCTGCGCATTGCGGTGACCTATGCGCCCACCGGCGCGGTGATTGGCGAATGGGTCGGCGCCTCCAAGGGCCTTGGCTATCTGATGCTGATGGCCAATGCCCGGATGCGCACCGAATTGATGTTTGCGGCCCTTCTTGTGATCGTCGCGATGACGCTGGTTTTGAACCTTGCCACCAGCCGCATCTTGCGCCGTTTTGGGATGTGATCAGGCGTTCAGATCAATCCAGATCGGCACATGGTCAGAGGGTTTCTCGCCCCCGCGCACCTCTTTATCAATGCCGACTTCGCGCAGAAGGTCCGCCGCTTGCGGGCTCAGCAGCAGATGGTCGATACGGATGCCATTGTTGCGCTGCCATGCGCCCGCTTGGTAATCCCAAAAGGTGTAATGCCCCGGCCCTGCCACACGGGTGCGAAACGCATCGGTCAGCCCCAGATGCAAGAGCCGCCGAAAGGCTGCACGGGTCTGCGGCAAGGCCAGCGCATCTTCGCGCCACGCCTCGGGCTTGGCGGCATCTTCATCTTGCGGAATGACGTTGTAATCGCCCAAGAATACAAGCGGTTCTTCAGTGGCGAGCAGGGTTTGCACCCGCGCGCGCATCCGCGCCATCCACGCCAGCTTGTAGTCATATTTCGGCCCCGGCGCGGGGTTGCCATTGGGCAGGTAAAGCCCGCAAATCCGCACCGCGCGGTCGCCCACAACGGTGGCCTCAATCCAGCGGGCTTGCACATCCTCATCGTCACCGGGCAGGCCACAGACCACATCTTCAAGCGGGAAGCGGCTCAGAAGGGCGACGCCGTTGAAGCCCTTTTGCCCATGGGTGACGATTTGATAGCCCAGCCCATCCAGCACCTCATGCGGGAAGGCCTCATCAGTGGATTTGATCTCTTGGAGCGCCACCACATCGGGCTCGGCCGCTTTCAGCCACGCCGGAAGGGCCTCAGCGCGCGCTTTGATACCGTTGATGTTGAAGCTGGCGATCTTCATGCGGGCCTCCCTTTGCCCCTTGATAGGGGGCGGGGCCGCAGAAGGGAAGTGCGCGGCGGCTTAGAAGGCGCGGCGCGGGGTCGAACGGCGGGTGGGCGTGTTGGTGCGGCAGCAGCGATCATGCGGATCGGTCAGATCAGCGCAATCCCAGCTGCGGTTCTCCAAGCAGCAGGCGCGGCTGTCGAGATGATCGGCACGGTCTCGGGCGGAGAATAAGGGCACCCCGCAATAGGGGCATAATACGGTTTCACGGGCCGCAGTGGCGGCAGTGACAGTGGTCGTCTGAGCCCTTCCCATGGCGCACTCCTTTCACGGATGCGTGAGCATGCGCCCCGCATCCAAACGCCACAACGTGTTCCTCCAAGCACGCAGGGCTAACCTGTCTCAGTTTGAGCCATAAGTGTGAATAAATCTATGATCGGGATCAATAGGCCTTTTTCGCACGCGTCAATCCCGCGCGCGACATTCGCGCCCGGGGGCAAAAATACAATCATCGCGAAGGTTTAAAGGGGGCCGTCGCGCAAAGCGACGCCCCGTGCTGCGCACAACGCGCGCACAAAGAGCGATTCGCATTCCCTCAAGGCCTCGCAAATTGCGGGGCGCGCGTCAGGGGCGGTGCCTTTGCCGAGCTAGGCGCGCTCGTGGTCGTGGCGGGGCTCAAACGCCTCGTCATCCGCGCCCGGCCCATCAAACCCACGCGGATAGGGGTAGGGCCAAGGGTCTTTCCCCTCGGCCTGATGGCAGCAGACTTTCAAGGTGAGATGGTCGCGGAAATCCTTGCGGTAAATCAGCGGGGCCCCGCAATAGGGGCAGGTGTGTTCCTCAAACTTGCCAAAAGGTAATTCGCGGTCAGGCGAACGGCTTGTCATGGTCTCCTCCCTCAAACGGGGCGCATCCCGTCTGCCAGGATGCGCCCAATCTCGCGCAGCGGCTCAATCGCCGCGATAGCCTTTCTTATAGGCGGCCTTTTCTTCTGGGCTCATGTGGCCATAGCCGTCATCGCTTGGCATGCCGCCCTTGCCGTTTTGATAGCCCTCCCGGCGTTCACGGCCCTTACGTTCGGCATCTTTGACGTTTTGGCGCTTGGCGGTATCCTCCTGCATCACGCCCAGCCCACCGTATTCGCGATAGTCGTCGTCTTGCATGGCTTTGCCTCCTCCTGAAGCGCTGCCTGCGGAGCACTGCCCCTTAGGCAGCATCTTTCAATCTTAGCGCGAGTCGTTTCCCGCACTATGACGCGGATCAAGGCAAAGGCCCAATTGTGACAGCTTTTGCGAGAATCGGCCCCATTGCCCCGCGCGCGGCCTTGCGGTAAAGGCGCGCCATGAGCAACGCACCCGTCCTCCCGCCCGAAATCGCCCGCCGTCGGACCTTCGCGATCATCTCGCACCCCGACGCAGGCAAGACCACGCTGACCGAAAAGTTCCTGCTTTTCGGGGGCGCGATCCAAATGGCGGGTCAGGTGCGGGCCAAAGGCGAGGCGCGGCGCACGCGCTCGGACTTTATGAAGCTCGAACAAGACCGGGGTATCTCGGTTTCCGCCTCGGCGATGAGCTTTGAGTTCCGCAACTATCGCTTCAACCTTGTCGACACCCCCGGCCACAGCGACTTTTCCGAAGACACCTATCGTACGCTCACCGCCGTTGATGCCGCGATCATGGTGATTGACGGGGCGAAAGGGGTGGAAAGCCAGACGCGGAAGCTGTTTGAGGTCTGCCGTCTGCGCGATCTGCCGATCTTGACCTTCTGTAACAAGATGGACCGCGAAAGCCGCGACACGTTCGAGATCATCGACGAGATCCAAGAAAACCTCGCCATTGATGTGGCGCCCGCCAGCTGGCCGATCGGGCAGGGGCGTGACTTTCTGGGCTGCTACGATATTTTGCACGACCGTCTTGAATTGATGGACCGGGCGGACCGCAACAAGGTCGCCGAAAGCATCAAGATCGAGGGGTTGGACGACCCCAAACTGGCTGAGCATGTGCCCGCCGAACAACTCGCGCAATTGCGCGAAGAGTTGGAAATGGCGCGTGAGTTGCTGCCCAAATTCGACCGGCAAAGCTTCCTTGAAGGGCATCTGACGCCGATCTGGTTTGGTTCGGCGATCAACAGCTTTGGCGTGAAGGAATTGATGGACGGCATGGGGGAATATGGCCCCGAGCCGCAGCCGCAACGCGCCGCCGAACGCCAGATTTCGGCGGAGGAGAAAAAGGTCACCGGCTTCGTCTTTAAAGTGCAGGCGAATATGGACCCCAAGCACCGCGACCGGGTGGCTTTTGTGCGCCTTGCTTCGGGCCATTTTACCCGTGGCATGAAGGTGATGCATGTACGCACCGGCAAACCAATGGCCGTTTCCAACCCGGTGCTGTTTTTGGCTGCGGACCGCGAATTGGCTGAAGAGGCATGGGCCGGCGATATCATCGGCATCCCGAACCACGGGCAATTGCGCATCGGCGACGCGCTGACCGAGGGCGAGAAGCTGCGCTTCACCGGCATCCCGTCCTTTGCCCCGGAGCTCTTGCAATCGGTCCGCTCGACCGACCCGATGAAGGGCAAGCATCTTGAAAAGGCGCTGATGCAATTCGCCGAAGAAGGCGCGGCCAAGGTCTTCAAGCCCGCAATTGGCTCGGGCTTCATTGTCGGTGTGGTCGGCGCGCTGCAATTTGACGTGCTCGCCAGCCGGATCGAGATCGAATACGGCATCCCGGTGCGGTTTGAGCCTTCGCAATTCACCTCGGCGCGCTGGGTGCAGGGGCCAAAGGATCTGGTCGAAAAGCTCGTCAACGTGAACAAGCAGCACATCGCCCATGACCATGATGGCGACATTGTCTTCTTGACCCGCCTGCAATGGGACATCGACCGCGTGACCCGCGACTATGAAGGCGTGAAGCTGAGCGCGACGAAGGAAATGATGCAGTAGGGCAAGGCGTCACGGAAATTTTTCCTGACTGCCTTATTTTCTATATTTAGACCGTGCAAGAGTGGGGCCAATTAAAGGGGCGTCATATCGCCTTATTTTATTCATGGCGCTTCTGTGTATTGGTGCACGCGACGCGGTACTGTTTAGGGTGACAGATTTATGCTTAAGGCGTTACGGGATTTGGTTCATGCCTGTTTGTTGAGCGAAAGTATTCGGCGAGCGGATGTTGATGTGATGTTGTGTCTCGCGGAATCCGATCCAGAAGCCTTGCCGCCGCGCGTTTTGGCACTTTTGCATGAATTTGAGACACAGTTTGATCGCAATCCGGCGGAGCGGAGTGAATACCTCCTGCGATTGTCGCGGATGCTGGAAACGGCGCATGCGCTTTTGCGCCGCCACAGTGCGCTTTATCTGACGCCGCGCTTTTCCATGGTTGAACAGGTGCAAGCGCGCGCAAAAGACCTTTGTGAACAATTGCGCTTGCATGTTCAGCAGTTGCCGTGGCTGGATCAGCGCCATCGCCGTCGCCTGCTCGACCGGATCGCCGCTTGCGAGTTGGAGGTGATGCGCGACCTCGGCGTTCTGGATGTGATCCGGGGCGGCAGCGCCGATCTTGACGAGGTTTTCACCGCCCTGCATTGCGAAGATGCGCAACTGCGTGCGTTGATGAGCGAACTGGAAAGACTTGCGCGCGACGCGACCTTTGAGGTTGCGGTGCTGGACCCTGTCACGCTGCCGCCGCAAGACTTGCCATCCCTGGCTTGAGAAAGGCGCGGTTTTCGGACGCGCCTTTCGCTGGCGGGATTTAGGCGCTTTCCACCAGCCGCGTGTATTCCTGAATCGCGAACCGATCCGTCATGCCGGCGACGTAATCCAGCACCACGCGGGCAATCTCGGTTCGGCCTTCTTCATTGCCTTTGGCCAGTGCCTTCGCCACATCTTCTTGCCAATCATCTGGCAGCAGCTCGGGGCGCTCCAAAAACAGCGGGAAGAGCGCATTGACCATCCCCGTCACCCGTTTGCGTTCCACCACCACGGTGGGCGCGCGATACATGCGGGTGAAAAGGAAGCTCTTGATCGCTTTGATGTTTTGATAAAGCGGTTTGGAGAAGCGAATGATCGGCCCTTGCATGTTGCGGATGTCATCGACCGATTGCGGCTGCAACGCCTCCAACCGGTTGCGCGCCACCGCGATCACGTCTTCCACCATCACCCCAAAGACGCGCCGCAAAGCCTCGTGCCGCCGCCGCATTGGGTCCAGCCCGGGATAAAGCTTGTCGACCGTGGCGAAGCATTCCCCCAGCACCGGCAGTTCGCACAGATCGGCTTCGGTAAAGAGCCCCGCGCGCAGGCCATCATGCAGGTCGTGGTGGTTGTAGGCGCAATCATCGGCCACCGCCGCCACCTGTGCCTCCGCCGAAGCATTGGTGCCAAGCTCCAAATCCCACATCCCGTTCACGCCCGCCAAAGCATAGTTCCACGGCGGATCGACCGGGCCATTGTGCTTGGCGATGCCCTCCAGCGTTTCCCATGTCAGGTTCAGCCCGTCAAAATCGGCGTAATGGCGCTCCAGCTTTGTCACAATGCGTAAAGCTTGGGCATTGTGATCAAAACCGCCATAGGGCTCCATCAAAAGCGCCAAAGCATCTTCGCCGGTATGGCCAAAGGGCGGATGGCCCAAATCATGCGCCAAAGCCACCGCCTCGGCCAGATCGGTGTTGAGCCCCAACGCCCCCGCAATCGTGCGCGCCACCTGTGCGACCTCAATCGTATGGGTCAGCCGGGTGCGGTAATAATCGCCCTCATGTTCCACAAAGACTTGGGTTTTATGCTTGAGCCGACGAAACGCCGAGGAATGGATGATCCGGTCCCGGTCGCGCTGAAACGGCGTGCGAAAGGTCGAATAGCTTTCCTCATGAAGCCGCCCCCGGCTTGCTTGCGGTTGGCACGCATAGGGTTGCAGCATCCTTCACCTCGCCTTGTCGTGGGCCCATGTCCTTCCTATACTTATAGTCAGCCCAACGACAGGTTCCAGCCCATGCTTTTGCCCCCCAAAGTGACCCCCCGCGCCTTTGAACGCCTTGCTGCCATCAATGCCAAAGAGCCCGCGCCCAAAGCTTTGCGCGTGGCGGTGGAGGGCGGCGGCTGCTCTGGCTTTCAATATGATCTGAAACTAGAGGCGACAGCGGCCGCGGAAGATCTGGTGATTGTGGGCGAGGGCGATTTGGCCGCGCAAAAAGTGCTGATCGACCCTGTGAGCCTGCCGTTTTTGCAAGATGCGGTGATTGATTACACGCAAGAACTGATCGGCGCGCGGTTTGTGGTGCAAAACCCGAATGCGACGAGTTCTTGCGGCTGTGGCATTTCCTTCTCCATGTAACGCCCCGCTTGCCCCAAAGCCCAACCCCCGCCAAACTTGACCCAAGCGGCAAGGGGTGGGCGCATGGTGCAGGCGCGTGAGATTAAAGACAGAGAAACGCTGAGTGCGTGGCTGAAGGCGCGGCCCGAGGAAACGCGTCAGCTCGAGGCAGTAACGCTTGCCCATCGCGCGGCGATGCGCGTGTTGCCGCTGTTCGTCTTCCGATTGGGGGAGGATTGGGCGCGCAAACGTGATTTGACAGCCCTGCCAGTCTTGCGCTGTGCTTTGACCTCGGGGGCCTATATGGCGCACCCGGCCCCGGAGATCAAAAAGGCTGCCTCCGCCGCCGTCTCCGCCGCCGTCTCCGCCTTCTACTCCGCCGACTCCTTCTCCGCCGCCGCCGTCTCCGCCGCCGTCTCCGCCGTCTACTCCGCCGAATCTGCCGACTCCGCCGCCGACTCCGCCGCCGACTCCGCCGCCGACTCCGCCGACTCCGCCGCCGACTCCGCCGCCGTCTCCACCGCCGCATGGGAGGCGATGCTGCAGGATGTTGCTGCGATTGAGGCGGGGGACTTGCCGCGCTCCGCCCCTCTTTGGGCCGATCAAGAACCAGATTGGTTTGAGGAGGCATGGCAAGCTGCCCAAGGCTGGTTCTCTACAAACCTCGGCCATGATTTCTGGATCCGCTGGTATGAAGCCGCAGTCGCGGGCCGCCCGCTGACCGGCGATTGGGAAAGTCACGCGCAGCTTTTGACCGATCTTGCGCTGATTGCGGATGAGGATCTTGCGCTGATTGCGGATGAGGATTGGAAACAAGGCGCGGAGCATGTCGCGGCGCTGATTGCGGAGATTGAGGCGCGGTATCGCAACAAACGGGACATGGTTGTGCAGCCGGTTTCGCTCGAACTCTCTGTGGTCGAAGTTCAAAAAGCCATTAAGGTCAACCGCCTGACATTGCCGCCGACTTTTGATGCGATTTATGGCCAGATCGACCTAGAAATACGTCGCTTGCAGGGGATCAACTGCTGGTCCTCCGATGAAGAATGCGAGGAGGCGCGCGCCCTGATCCGCCGCTTGACCGCAATGGCAGAGGCAGTGCAAACGCTGCGCCAATCGGTTGAGGAGGCCGCGACGGAACCTTCTTTGCCAGAAGCCGAGCAAACCAAGTCTTTGTTGGAACTCTATGCGGGCCATTTGAAAAGCTGGCCGCGCGATAATGCCGCCGACATTACAGATAGCGTTTGGCGGCTTGGGCTTTCCGGTCTCTCTGTTGCGGGGTTGACCCTGTGTGGGGTGCCAATGGTTGCGGCAACCGGCTTGGCTGGCGTTCTCTTCGGCGGCAAGAAACTGGCAGATGCCGTGAAGGCGGCATCCGATGGGAAGTCGCTGATGGGCGGGAGTTGAAGCGAGACTTGGCGCGGGCGATCAGCCCGGGCCGCGCCCGACCCCGTGGGGCTTCGACCATTCGGTGCTGAAAACGCTCCACTGGAGCGTTTTCCGGGCGCACCTCACCCCACATGGGCGGGCGCATTGCACCGTTTCAAACAGAACTGACGGCCCAGTTATTGGCCCCATAAACTGCCCAGCACACCTGTTTTAAAGCGCCCACGCCGGGTCGGGCGCGGCCCTCTCTCCCCACACAAAAAAGTCCTTCCCATTCACCTTGGCACAAATATCTGCGGGGTGAATTGGGCGTAGCCCAAGAGGGGGCGGCGAGCCCCCTTCGCGCGGCCTCCCAAGCGCCGTCAGTCTTTTTTGCGAAACAGCGCCTCGCGGCCCACCATATCCAGCAGGTCTTTGCCCGCCTCGGTGCCAAAATGGGGCGTGTGGGTCAGATCGGGCAGACGGGCGCGGATTTCGGCGGTCAGCTCCTCGGGCATCAGGCTCAGCGTCGCCTCGCTCACCTGCAGGCTTTCGACCGGCACGCCCTCGGCGTAGACGATTTCATGATGGTCAAAGACCAGCGCATAGTAATCGACATAGCCGCCTTCGCGCCGCCAGACATGCTCGCCATCGACAAGGTGCTTTGCCTGCACCAGAATTTCGGCGGTGTCGCCCAGCCGCCGCTCGCCGCGCCGATACAGAAACACCCGGTGATGCGGGGCGACGACCAGATCGCTTTCATTGCCCAACGTGCCC
Organism: Rhodobacter sp. JA431; assembly: GCF_900217725.1. Classification (NCBI taxonomy): domain Bacteria; kingdom Pseudomonadati; phylum Pseudomonadota; class Alphaproteobacteria; order Rhodobacterales; genus Rhodobacter; species Rhodobacter sp. JA431. The sequence continues at coordinate 498,675 of NZ_OBMP01000002.1, read as the reverse complement.
GCCGAAATCACCACCGGTGCAAAGCTGCCCAAAGCGCGGAGCGTGGTTTTGGCCACGAGCCGCACCGGTTGCGGGCCGTTGTCGCGGGTGAGCACACGCTCACCGGGGGTGAGCGTCTCAATCGGGCGCTGCGCGCCGCCCGCCATGGTGATCAGCGTGCCGGTGGTAAAAGCAATGCAGACAAGGTCGGACAGCCGCACATCGCCCGGATCGTCGGTCGCCTCCAAGAGCGTGTAATCCACCCGCGGGATGATCGGCGAGAGCGGCAGCGCATAGAATTGATGCGCCTCTTCGTGGTGGATCAGCAAGATATCCACCGTGTCGCCCTCGGGCGTGATCATCACATGCCGCGCCACAAGGCGGATTTGCTCGCCCGCTTGGCCCACCTCGGAGCCCGGGCAGATGATCTGTCCGGCGTCAGGGTCGGCAGAGAGCAGCAGCCGCAGCGGTTTGGCATCGCGGTCGAGTTGATAAACGTCGCCCGGCTCGCTGAGTGCCGCAAGGTCCAGCGCATCGCCATGATTGGCGCCCGAGGTGACCCAGATCAGGTCCGCCTCATAAACATGGACAACCTGCGGCGGCAGGTGGGGCGAGGAAGTCATGGCTGCTCCAGCACGTCAGGCACGGTGCCTTTGGCGGTGTTTCTTCTGTTTCGGTTAATCAGCGCCTGCCCATAGGTCAAGATAAACCGACTTTCGGGGTGGACGCGGGGGCGCGGCGGCTTAGTTGGGGCGCAAACAGGAGGGATCAATGGATCTGGGATTGAGCGGAAAACGCGCGATTGTCTGCGCGGGCTCCAAAGGGCTGGGGCGCGGCTGCGCGGAGGCTTTGGCGGCAGCGGGTGTTGAGATCGTGCTCAATGCCCGTGGGGCAGAGGCGCTGGAGCAAACCGCCGCCGAGATTGCGGCGGCCTATGGCGTGACGGTCACGCCCGTGGCGGCCGATATCACCACGCCCGAGGGCCGCGCCAAGGTGCTTGAGGTCGCAGGTGCCGTGGACATTTTGGTCAACAATGCCGGCGGCCCGCCTGCCGGGGTCTGGACAGACTGGGATCACGCCGATTTTCTGGCCGCGATCGAGGCGAATATGCTCTCCCCCATCGCGCTGATGCAGGCGCTTGTGCCCGGCATGCAGGCGCGGGGCTGGGGGCGGGTGGTCAATATCACCTCGGCGGCGGTGAAAGCGCCAATTGCGCAGCTTGGCCTGTCCAATACCGCGCGCACGGGGCTCACGGGCTTTGTCGCGGGCATGGCGCGGCAGGTGGCGGGCTCGGGCGTGACGGTGAACAACCTGTTACCCGGCATTCACGCGACCGACCGGATGGTGACGCTCGATGGCCCTGTGGCGAAAGCCGAAGGGATAAGCCTTGAGGAAGCCGCCGCCAAACGCGCCGCCGCGATCCCGGCGGGGCGCTATGGATCGCCTGCGGATTTCGGCGCGGTTTGTGCCTTCCTGTGTTCCGCGCAGGCCGGCTTCATCGTTGGGCAAAACATTTTGGTCGATGGCGGGGCTTCAAATCAAACGATTTGAGACAGTTTGGGGCGGCAAAACCGCCCCTATGCCTTTCGTTTAACGCCGTCTTGGGGTTTCCTTTGGGGTGCGTTTCGCAGAAATATCCATAACCCGTCGCCCTATGCGCCTCAGTCCGGTTTCAAAAGATTTGGCAATGAAAACGTCTCGGCTTCTCTTCGTTGGCGCGTTTGGTGCGCTTCTGTCGCTCGCGCTGAGCATTGCCTATCTGCGCCTTGGATTTGCGCAGATTGACGGGCGCTTTTTGCCCGATGACACCTATTATACGCTCTCCATCGCGCGGAACCTGTTTGAAGGCCGGGGCCTTAGCACGGATGGGATTATTCAGACCTCGGGCTTGCAGCCACTGATCGTGTTGTTTGAACTGCCGCTGTTTTTGCTGTTTTCGGACCCGAAAACGCTGGTGCTCGGGGCGGTGGTTGTCTCGGCGGGCTTTGGTGCGCTGACGGCGGCCTTGGCGGGGATGCTGGCCGCACGCGAAAGCAGCACGCTTTGGCCGGGTCTCGTGACGGCGGCACTTGTTGCTGTTTCGCCCGGGCTTTCTGGCAACGCACTCAATGGGCTGGAAACCTCGCTCGCGGCTGCGCTGCTGCTCTGGGTGCTTTGGCTGGTGCAGGGAACGGACGGGCAGGGGTCTTTTGCGCGTGCCGCAGTCATTGGTGGCGTTGCGGGCGCGGCACTTTTGGCGCGGATTGACAGTGTGCTTTTCCTGCTGCCAGCCGGGCTATTGGGGCTTTCCCGGCTTGGGGTCTTGCGCACCGCAGTCGTGGCCTTGGTGGCGGCGGTCGTTGTGCTGCCTTGGGTGCTTTACTGCCTGCGCTTCGGCGCGCCAGTGCCCGAAAGTGGCGCCGCAGTGCGCCAAATCGTGGAGTTTCATCACACGATTGAAAAACTTGGCCCGATGATGGGGCTCAACCGGATTGGGATCGCCCTTGATACGCTGCTTTCGGATCGTGTTTTGGGGATTGGTGCCGTCATCGTTCTGGGCAGCTTGTTGGCGGGGCTGGCGCAGCTTTGGCGCGCACGGGCCATGAATCTCGCTGGCGTCCTTGCGCTTTCGGGGTTGCTTTATCTGGGGTTCTATCTGTTCTATTTGCCCGCCTTTTGGTTCTTTGATCGCTATTTGAACCCGGTTTTGCTGTTTTCGACGATCTTGCTGGTCCTCACCTTTGCCGCGCATGCAGAGGGCCGGGCAGGGCGGGTCGTTGCTGCACTTGCGCTTGGGGGTGTTTTGATCGCGATCAGCGCCTCAACCCATCTGCGCGTGCTTTCCGCCCCGATGATGTTGCGCACCGATCGGGGGTACACGCGGCAGGTGGAAGGCATTTTGGACCAGCTTCCCGCAAACGCGGTCTTGGCGGCGATGCAATCCGGGGCCTTAGGATGGTGGGCGGGAAGTGCGCCCTATGCGGAAAAGCACATCCGGGTCATCAATCTTGATGGCGTTGTGAACCGCGCCGCGAAAGAGGCTATTGGGGCGCATCGGTTGGGCGATTATCTCGCGCAGATTGAGGCGACCCATTTTGCCGATTGGCCCACAAACGTTTTGATGCTGAACACCTATCTGGGGGCCGCGCCAAAGGCGCGTCTGGGCGATAAGGTCTTCTCAGGCCATCTCGGCGAGAGCTTCGATCTCTATGCGGTGGTTCCGGGCGCGTAAGCGTTCTCTTACTCGCTTTGCCGGGCCGCACGCCCGCCGCGGCGTTTGGCAAGGCGGGGCGCGCGGGCGGGCAGTTCTGCCATGATCGCGCGGCGTTCTTCGGGAGAAAGCACCGACCATTGGCCGATTTCATCCAAACTGCGGTAGCAGCCGATGCAAATCCGTTCCTCGCGGTGGATTTGACACAGCTTCACGCAGGGGCTTTCAATCTCGTCACGTTTCCAGACGTCATCCGTCATTGGCCTGTCTCCGAAGGTGCCCGAGCCGGTCGAGCGCGCCTTGCAAGATAAAGCCCGCAGCCACATGGTCCACCAATTCGGCGCGACGTTTTCGAGATAAATCCGCCTCAAGCATCGCGCGTTCGGCCGCGACGGTCGACAAACGCTCATCCCAAAAGGCGATCGGCAGTGGCGTGAGCTTTTCAAGGTTGCGCGCAAAGGCGCGGGTGGATTGCGCGCGCGGGCCCTCGGAGCCATCCATATTCATTGGTAGGCCGAGCACCAGCCCGACAATTTCGCGCTCCTCCACGATCTTTAAAAGCTCCGCCGCATCAAGGGTGAACTTTTGCCGCCGGATGGTGCGCAGGGGCGTAGAGATTGAGCGCAACCCGTCAGAGATAGAGACCCCAAGCGTCTTGGTACCAAGGTCGAGCCCCGCCAAACCGCCAATGCGGGGCAGGGCGGTGGCGAACTCTTCGATGCTAGCACAGATCATTCGCTTACCCCGGCGGATTTGGCAGCGGCTTCAAGCGCGGCAAGGGCTTGCGCATCCTCGGCCAAAGCGGCACGGGCTTTGGCGAGCATCTCTTTCGCCTCATCCGTTTTGCCGATGGTGGAGAGCGCGCCAATCGCGCGGGTCCATTCCTCCACGCTGCCGCCTTCTTCGTTGAGGCGGGTCACGAGGCGCTCGACCATGCCTTCGATCATCGCTTGGCGATCCTCGGCGCTCATTTCGCCTGCGGCTTGCACCTGCTCGGCGCTTGGGCCAGGCATCATCGGCGCGGCAGGGGCGGGGTCTTCCACTTTTTCGCCCAAGGGCGTGGCAGCGGCGGCCTCAATCCGGGCAAGATCTTCGGTGCGGTTGACAAATTTCTCGCGCGCTTCCCCGGCAATCGCCTCGGCGCGTTCTGCCTCGCCAATGATCCGCAAAGACGAGATCAGTTTTTCCCAATCGTCGATCGTGCCGCCTTCATTCGCCATGCGCGCATTGAGCGCCTCGACCATGCCGCGCACCATTTGCGCGCGCTCTGCCGGGGGCATATCTTGCGCGGCGGCCAAATCTTCGGCGGTCGGGCCGCGCGGCACCGGCATCGGTGCGGTGTAATCATCCTCGCCCGCCAGCCATGCAAGCGCGTCGATATTTTGCATGATCAGCGGCACCCAAGGATCTTCGGGGGCCGAGACGCGCAAAGCTGCATCCCACAGCCGAAACGCACGGTCTGGGCGCTGGTTTTGCCCCATCATCAGACCAAGGTAGAAAAGCGCGCGCGCATTGGTGCGGTCTTTGTCGAGCGCGGTGGCAAAGGCGGCTTCGGTCTCGGGGGTAATGATGCCTTGGCCTGCCGCGATGAACATGAACTCGCCCAGACGCGCGTAATCTTCTGCGGTGGCGCTGTCGCCTTTGAGCGCGATCAACCGCCGTTGTGCCTCCCATCCGGCATGATAATTGCCGACCTGCATCTCGTTCACGGCGAGAAGGTCAAGCCCGCGAATATCGTTGGGGCGATCTTGCACGGCTTTGCGCAGGCGCTCCATAAGCTCTTGGAACTCTTGCGGAACCTCCGGCATCGGGCCGCGCTCGGCCAAGGCGACCTTTTCCGCCTCTTCTTGCGAGGGGCGGCTTGTGTAGCTGTCATTGGCCGCCGCAATGCGCTTCGCCATCGGCTCATCGGGCATGCCATTTGCCCCCAGCCAATCATAAAGGAAGAAGGTGCCCGCAAGGGCGGCAACCACAATCCCAGCCATCGCAACGGTCAACCCGCGCGGCGCTTGCCCGCCCGCTTGCACCATTGCGGCTTGCGCGGCGCGATCTGCTTCGAGCAGGCGGCGCGAGATTTCGATTTTCAGCCGATTGGCCTCTTCTGGCGCCAGCACGCCGCGCGCGCGGTCTTTCTCCACCTCGGCCAATTGCGTGCGATACACCTGCATATCTTGCACGGCGGCGGGCACCTCGGCCCCGCGTGGGCGCAAAAGTGTGATCGCAAGGGCAAAGGCGATGGCAGCCACCAAAGTGGCGCAGATGATCCAGAACAGCATCGGGTCTCCTCTTCTCCGCTTTCCCCTTAGCGGTTTCGAACCGTTCCAGAAAGAGCCAAGCGCGCGGGGCGCTCCTCACAGCCCCGTTCCTCACAGCCTCGTGTTCATGCTGCACGTGCAATGTCGCTTTTTTCTCTCGGATGCCGCTTGAGGGGGGCTTTCGGGGGGCAGGGAGGTTCATCTAAGAAAAAACATGCGACAGAGTCGCCACTGCTTCCCAACCCAGAGAGGGCCGATGAGACGTTATTCGATCTTCGCCGTTGCGCGCGAGGCGCTGCGCTACCATTCCGGATGGGAAAAGGCATGGGCATCGCCTGAACCGAAAAAACGCTATGACGTGATCATCGTCGGCGCGGGTGGCCACGGGCTGGCCACGGCTTACTACCTTGGCAAGGTGCATGGCATCACCAATGTGGCCATCATCGAAAAGGGCTGGCTTGGCGGCGGTAACACGGGCCGCAACACCACGATCATTCGCTCGAACTATCTGCAAGATCCGTCGGCGGCGATCTATGAAAAGGCGCGCTCGCTTTACGAAGAGCTGAGCGCTGACCTGAACTACAACGTCATGTTCAGCCCGCGCGGCCTTTTGATGCTGGCGCAGTCCGAACATGAGATGCGCGGCTATAAGCGCACCGTGTATGCCAACAACCTGCAAGGCGTCGAAACCCGCTGGATCGAACGCGATGAGGTCAAGAGCCTCGTGCCGATCCTGAACATCGACGGGCCGCGCTACCCGGTTCTGGGCGCGCTTTATCAAGAACGCGGCGGCACCGCGCGCCACGATGCGGTGGCGTGGGGCTACGCCCGCAAATGCTCCGCAATGGGCATGGATATCATCCAAAACTGCGAAGTGACCGGCGTGCGCACCGCGCGCGGCAAGGTTGTGGGCGTGAACACCACCAAAGGTGAGATCGACTGCAACAAGCTCGCCATGGTCGTTGCCGGCCATTCGAGCGTTCTGGCCGAAATGGCGGGCTTCCGTCTGCCGATCGAATCTGCCGCGTTGCAAGCTTGGGTGTCTGAGCCGATCAAACCGACCATTGATGTGGTGGTCATGGCGAACCTCGTGCACGGCTACATGTCGCAATCCGACAAGGGCGAATTGGTCATTGGCGGCGGCACCGACGGGTTCAACAACTACACCCAACGCGGCTCGTGGCACCATGTCGAGCAAACGACCCGTGCCTTGGTGGAAACCTTCCCGGTGATCTCGCGGCTCAAGATGCTGCGCCAATGGGGTGGCATTGTGGACATGACCGGTGACCGCTCGCCGATCCTGTCGAAAACCCCGGTCGAGGGCATCTATGTCAACTGCGGCTGGGGCACCGGCGGCTTCAAGGCGATCCCGGGTTCGGGCTATGCGATGGCGGAACTTGTCGCCAAAGAATACTCGCCCTTGGCCGCCGATTTCAGCCTCAAACGCTTCAAAGAAGGCCAGTTCATCGACGAGAGCGTTGCCGCCGGGGTGGCGCACTGATGCTGTGCTGCAACCCGACTTCTTTCCACTTTGCCGGGGCGCAAAACCCGGCGCGCGTCATCAAGAAGGCCCGCTGACATGCTGACACTCACCTGCCCCTGTTGCGGCGTGACCGTCGAGGAGACCGAATTGGCCCCCGGCGGCGAGGCGCATCTGAAACGCTTTGGCCCCGGCTCGTCGGACGAAGAGTTTGAAACCTATATGTTCGCCCGCAAAAACCCCAAAGGCGTGCATTTTGAACGCTGGCGCCATGCCTATGGCTGCGGCAAGTGGTTTTTGACCGCGCGCTGCACCGCCACGCTTGAGGTTTTTGGCTCCTATCCGGCGCAAACGACCGAACCCCCCGCCGAGCTGATTGCCAAAATCAAAGAAAAACGCCCCGGTTGGGAGGGCTACAAATGAGCCAACGTCTGAAAACGGGCGGCCGTCTGGTTGACCGCTCGAAGGAACTGACCTTCACCTTCAACCATTCCCGCTACAAAGGCTATGAGGGCGACACGCTCGCCTCGGCGCTGCTCGGGGCTGGCAAATCGCTGTTGGGCCGCTCGTTCAAATATCACCGTGCGCGTGGGCTTGTGGCCTCGGGCGTGGAAGAGCCGAACGTGCTGTTGAACCTCGGCAAAGGCGACCGGCTGGAGCCTGATCAGCGCGCCACCACCACCGAGCTGTTCAACGGTGCCGTGGCTTCGAGCCAAAACCACTGGCCGACGCTCGCTTTCGATGTGGGCGCGATCAACGATTACGCCTATCGGATGCTGCCCGCGGGCTTTTACTACAAGACCTTCATGGTCTCCACTTGGGCGTGGCACAAACTCTTTGAGCCGATCGTGCGGCAAGCGGCGGGTCTTGGCGCTGCGCCGACCAAAGCCGACGCGGACCGCTATGAACAAGCCTATGCCTATTGCGACGTGCTGGTTGCGGGCGGCGGTGTTGCAGGCCTGATGGCGGCGCTGAAAGCGGCGGCAGAGGGCAAACGCGTTCTCGTGGCCGAGCAAACCGCGCATTGGGGCGGGCGTGCACCCGTCGATGGCGGCGAGATCGAGGGCATGGACCCCGAGGCTTGGGTGAAGAAAGCCCTCGAAGCCCTTGGCAAGATGGACAATGTCCGTTTGATGACCCGCACGATGGTGGCGGGGCTTCATGACCACGGCTATGCGATCCTTTACGAACGTGTGGCTGACCACACCCCGGGAGATGGCCGTCCGCGCCACCGGTTGTGGCGTGTCCGTGCGGGCCTGACCAAAGTCGCTTCGGGTGCGATTGAACGCCCGCTGGCGTTTGCGGGCAACGATGTGCCGGGCGTGATGCTCGCCTCTGCCGTGCGCGATTATATCGTCAACTGGGCGGTTTCTCCGGGCAAGGAAATCGTGGTTGTGACCAACAACGACGACGCCTATCGCACCGCGCTTTGTGCGCTTGATGCCGGGCAAAAAGTCGTTGCCGTGATCGACGCGCGCGAAATGGCCAATGGCGCGCTCGTGCAAGCGGTCAAAGAGCGTGGCGTGAAAGTGCTTGAAGGCCATGCGATCTCCAAAGTGCGCGGCAAGTCGGGCGTTGTGGCGGTGGAAATCTGCCGTCAAAACGGCACCGGCAGCGTTGAAGATGTGCTGGGCTGCGATTGTGTGGCGATGTCGGGCGGTTGGTCGCCGGTCGTGCACCTTTATTCGCATTCGGGCGGCAAGGTGATGTGGGATGAAGCGGGCGCGATGTTCCGCCCCGATCCGGCCCGTCCGCCGGTGGGCGACAAAGGCCAGCCGATTGCCGAAGTGGTCGGTTCCGCCAATGGCGCGCTGACGCTTAACGCGCTTTGCGCCGAGGCTGGCATTGCAGGTGGTGCGGAAGAAGAACACCCGATCACCCCGGTTTGGATCATGCCCGCCAAGGCTGGCAATGATCTGAAGTTCAAATCCTTCCTCGACTTCCAAAACGACGTGAAGGTTTCGGACGTGCAATTGGCCGCCCGCGAAGGCTACGCCTCTGTTGAACATACCAAGCGCTATACCACGCTTGGGATGGCCACTGACCAGGGTAAGCTGAGCAATATCAACGGTCTGGCCGTGCTTTCTGATGCGCTTGGCCAAGCCATTCCGCAAACCGGCACCACCACCTTCCGTCCGCCCTACACGCCGATTTCCTTCGGCGCGGTCACCGGCGAAGCGCGCGGCGAAATTTTCCAACCGCTGCGCAAAACGCCGATGCATGGCTGGCACGAAGCGCATGGCGTGCATTGGGAGCCGGTGGGCCTGTGGCGCCGCCCCTATACCTACCCGCGTGCGGGCGAGGGGCATCGCGACAGCGTCAACCGCGAAATCGTCAACACCCGCACCAATGTGGGCCTGCTTGACGCCTCGACGCTTGGCAAAATCGTCGTCAAAGGGCCCGATGCCGGCAAGTTCCTCGACATGATGTATACCAACATGATGTCGACCCTGCCGGTCGGTAAATGCCGCTATGGTCTGATGTGCTCGGACAACGGCTTCCTGATCGACGATGGTGTTGTCGTGCGCTTGGCCGAAGACACTTGGCTGTGCCACACCACCTCGGGTGGGGCGGATCACATCCACGGCCATATGGAAGATTGGCTGCAATGCGAATGGTGGGATTGGAAGGTCTATACCGCCAACCTGACCGAGCAATATGCGCAAATCGCCGTGGTCGGCCCGAAAGCGCGCAAGCTGCTTGAGAAACTTGGCGGGATGGACGTCTCGAAAGAGGCGCTGCCCTTCATGACCTTCAAAGAAGGCGAGCTTGGTGGCTTCCCGGTGCGGATCTATCGGATTTCGTTCTCGGGCGAGCTGTCCTATGAAATCGCGGTCCCCGCGAATATGGGTCTCGCGCTTTGGGAAAAACTGAACGAGGCCGGGGCCGAGTTCAGCGCCATGCCTTACGGCACCGAAGCTCTGCACGTGATGCGCGCCGAAAAAGGCTTCATCATGATCGGCGACGAAACCGATGGCACGGTGATTCCGCAAGACCTCAACCTTGGCTGGGCGATTTCCAAGAAGAAGGAAGACTTCCTTGGCAAGCGCGCGCAACTGCGCACCCATATGGCCGACCCGGATCGGTGGCGGCTTGTGGGGCTTGAAACGCTTGATGGCACGGTGCTGCCCGATGGCGTTTATGCCGTGGATCAAGGCGTGAACGAGAACAACCAGCGCAACGTGCAAGGCCGCGTGACCTCCACCTACTATTCGCCGATGCTGAAAAAAGGCATCGCGATGGGGCTGGTGAAACACGGGCCGGAGCGGATGGGCGAAGTGCTTGATTTCCCCGCCGATAATGGCGTGGTGATCCAAGCGCGGATCGTCGATCCGGTGTTCTACGACAAAGCAGGGGAGAAAGCCGATGTCTAAGGCCGTTTCTGCACTGAACGGGCAATCCCACACCGGCTTTGCCACTGTCACCGAGGCGGGTCTGAAGGGCATGGTCACCTTGCGCGCTGATCTGGGCTCCAAGGCGCTTGCCAAAGGGCTCAAGGCGCTGGGGCTGAAGGTGCCCGCGCAACGCGCCATCGTGACCGAAGGCGCCCGCTCGGTGGCTTGGATGAGCCCGGATGAGCTTTTGGTGCTGTGCGGCTATGAAGAAGCCGCACAAGTCACCGCTGATCTGGAAAAGGCTTTGGCCAAGGAACATGCGCTTGTGACCAACGTGTCGGATGCCCGCGCGATGTTCACCGTTTCAGGCGCCAAAGGCGATGAAGTGCTGATGAAGCTCTGCCCCATCGACTTTGAAACCCTTGAAGCAGGCGAGATGCGCCGCTCGCGTGCGGCGCAAGTGCCCGCCGCCGTCTGGCGTTCTGGCCCCGAAGAACTCAGCGTGATCTGCTTCCGTTCGGTGGCCGGTTACATGATGGGCCTTTTGGAGGTTTCGTCGCGCAAAGGTGGCGAGATCTACTAAGCCGGGCAGGGGGTTTCCCCCTGTTTTCAAGCGAGTGTCGGGTGAAAATCGCTCGGGCACAGATTTGGGGGGCTTTGCCCCCCTTTTTGCTTGCGCGTCCCAAAGGCGGGTGGAACAAAGGCCGCGCACTTTGTTGGAGTATTCGATGTTTAAGCCCATTTTCGCGTGTGTTGCTGTACTTGCCTGCCTCGCGTCACCTGCATTTTCCAAATCACCGCGCCCGAGCTTCAAAGCACCACCCGGCGGCAAGCTGATCAGTTGTACGATGACCCAGCGCCCGCGCGGGAACTGGATTCAGCCTGAGATTTTTGTGGTGGTCGATAAGTCTGGCAAGACCGTGGCCTATGATCCCGTCATTGCGCATGTGCATGGGCAACCCGTCACTGCTCGCATCACCGTCGATAACGCCCGTCGGACAACCTATGCCTGGACCGTCAAGGGGGCGCGTGACAGCGGCAGCCAATATGCGCCCTACCTCGATTACAAGCTCACCATCGTCAAAGCGACGAACCGCGCCAGCCTGTCGATGATCCCCCGCGGCTTTTCCAATACCTTTCGCGGCGAAGGGGCCTGCCGCGAAGAATGAGGCTGCGACATTGCAACTCCCCCCGTTTCACGCGACACTATGTGAAACGGGAGACCACTCATGGACTATTCAAAATCAGGCGGCGTGAAGCCGGGCCAAAACGCGCCGCGTCACGCCGAGCACAATGCCAAAGGCTCGGCCAAGAACCCCTTTGGCAAGGGCGCGGACAAGGCGGATCTGCTGGCGCGGATGAAGGCGGCGGCTGCGGCGCGCAAGACCACAGAAGACGACATCGGCTAATGTGCACCTAAGGCCCGAGGGCTGTGCAGAATTTATCCGCTGCTTGCCCTTGACCTTGGCGCTTTCGGTGCTTCATTTAGTCGCAACAGAACCGAAAAAAGGATCAATCCAATGGCTTTTGAACTTCCCGATCTTCCCTATGCCCATGATGCGCTTGCTGGTCTGGGCATGTCGGCGGAAACGCTCGAATACCACCACGACCTGCACCACAAAGCCTATGTCGATAACGGCAACAAGCTGATCGCGGGCACCGAATGGGAAGGCAAATCGGTCGAAGAGATCGTCAAAGGCACCTATGCCGCGGGCGCCGTGGCGCAATCGGGCATTTTCAACAACGCGTCGCAGCATTGGAACCACGCCCAGTTTTGGGAAATGATGGGGCCGGGCGGCAAAGTGATGCCGGGCGAGCTGGAAAAAGCGCTGGTCGAAAGCTTTGGCTCGGTTGAGAAATTCAAAGAAGAGTTCGCCGCCGCCGGTGCCGCGCAATTCGGCTCGGGCTGGGCGTGGCTGGTGAAAGACACCGATGGCGCGCTGAAAGTCACCAAGACCGAAAACGGCGTGAACCCGCTGTGCTTTGGCCAAACCGCTTTGCTTGGCTGCGACGTGTGGGAGCACAGCTACTACATCGACTTCCGCAACAAGCGCCCGGCCTACCTTACCAACTTCCTCGACAAGCTGGTGAACTGGGAAAACGTCGCCTCGCGTCTCTGAGGCACCGAAATAACCTCCGGAAAGACGAAACCGGCCCCGTTTGGGGCCGGTTTTATTTTGCACGGGTTCGAATGCTTGGCCCGGGAACCGGTTCCCGCCCTTAAAGCTTTTCGAAACGGCAGGTGAAGTGGCGCATCAGTTTCGGCTCTTTCACGATCTTATAGCCGCGCAGGCTGTCTTTCGCGGCTGCCACCTCTTCAAAGGCCTCGACGATGTAATCGGCATGGCTTTGCGTATAGGTGCGGCGCGGGAAGGCAAGGCGCACCAAATCCATCGCGGCGGGCTTTTCTGACCCATCGGGCTGGCGGCCAAACATCGCGGTGCCAATCTCACAAGAGCGAATGCCCGCAATTTCATAAAGCGCCACGGCCAAAGCCTGACCGGGGTATTGCAGCGGCGGAATATGGTCGAGCCACGCGCGCGCATCAATAAAGACCGCATGCCCGCCCGCCGGTTTCACCACCGGAATGCCCATCGCATCAAGCCGTTCGACGATGTATTCATTGGTGCGGATACGGTAGCGCAGATAATCTTCTTCCACGATCTCGCTCAGACCTTGTGCGAGCGCATCCAAATCACGCCCCGCAAGCCCGCCATAGGTGACAAACCCTTCGGTGCGGATCAGGTGCCCGCGCGCTTGCTCGGCCAGATCATCATCATTGAGCGCGAGCCAGCCACCAATATTGCCGAACGCGTCTTTCTTGGCCGACATCGTCATGCCATCGGCCACGGCAAAGCAATCGCGCACGATCTCGGGGATGGTGCGATCGGCTTGCCCCTCTTCGCGGCATTTGATGAACCACGCGTTTTCGGCAAAGCGGCAGCCATCAATGATGAAGGGCTTGCCAAAGCGATGCGCAAGCGCAGCCACGCCGCGAATGTTTTCAAGGCTGACCGGCTGGCCGCCGCCCGCATTGTTGGTGATGGTCAGCATCACCACCGGCACGGCATCACCATGCTCTTGCAGGTAAGCTTCGAGCTTGCCCAGATCCATATTGCCTTTGAACGGGTGCAGGCTTTGCGGGTCTTTGCCCTCGGCAATCACAAGGTCATCGCCTTGCGCGCCCGAAGCCTCGATATTGCCGCGCGTGGTGTCAAAATGGGTGTTCGACGGGATGCATTTGCCCGCGCCCCCAAAGATCGAAAACATGATCGCTTCCGCCGCACGGCCTTGGTGGGTGGGGATCACATGTTTGAACGGCATCAGGTTCTTCACCGCCGCTTCAAAGCGGGTGAAGCTGGGCGAGCCGGCATAGCTTTCATCACCGCGCATCACCGCCGCCCATTGGTGCGAAGACATCGCGCCAGTGCCGGAATCGGTGAGTAGGTCAATCAGCACATCGTCGGAATGCAGACCAAACAGGTTATAGCCAACCTCCGCCAGCATCCGCTCACGCTCGGGGCGCGAGGTCAGGCGGATCGGCTCAACCGATTTGATGCGAAAGGGTTCGATGATCGTTTTCATCACGGGGCTCCTGAAATCGACCCCGTCAGACTCGTGGCAACCATTGCACGATGGGGCCGAAGCGCCGCGGTTGCCCGGATATAGCCGGACCGCGCTCAGCGCCCAAAGGGGTTGCGGGGTGAAAAATGCCACCCGGCGCAGCTTTGGTCAAGTCGCGCTTGACGGCGCCGCAAGGGCGGGCTCTTAAGCGTTTTGACGCAGGAGAAAGCGATGCAAGAGACCACCAAAGGCTTTTGGGCGATTGTTGCGGCCTGCGTGGTTTGGGGGCTGTCGGGCATCTATTATAAGGCGCTCTCTGAGGTGCCCCCGACCGAGGTCTTGGCGCATCGCACAATCTGGTCGGCGGTCTTTTTGGGGGCGGTGGTCGCGGCGCAGGGTCGGGGCGCGGTGCTTTGGGCGGCACTGAGAAGCCGCGCTGTGCGGGTGCTGCTGATCGCCGCCGTTGTTATTTCAATCAACTGGTTTGGTTTCATTTGGTCGGTGCAAAACGGACATGCGGTCGAAGCCTCGCTGGGCTATTACATCTTCCCGTTGGTCGCCGTGGCTTTGGGCATGGCGGTCTTTGGTGAAAAGATGGGGCGCGCCCAAGGGGTGGCTGTGGCCATTGCCGCCGTTGCGGTGGGTTACCTCACATGGGCCTTGGGCGCGGCACCGTGGATTGCGCTTCTGCTCGCGGGCACCTTTGGGCTTTATGGGCTGATCAAAAAGCGCATCGACGTGCCGCCGGTGATCTCGGTTTTGGCCGAGGTGGTGATTTTGGTGCCGCTTGCGGTGGGGCTCCTCGCGGCGAAGCATTTTGGCTGGTTTGGTCTGCCGCCCCATTCCGGGGCCTTTGGGCAAAGCCTCAGCCATTCGGTGATGCTGGCCTTTTCCGGCATTTTGACCGGCGGGCCTTTGATGCTCTTTTCCTATGCGGCGCGGCGGGTGCGCATGGCCACTTTGGGGCTGGTGCAATACCTTAACCCCACGCTGCAATTCCTTGTGGCGGTTGTGGTTTTTGCCGAACCCTTTACCGCGGCCCATGCGGTCGCCTTCCCGCTGATTTGGGGCGCTTTGGCGCTTTATTCCGCCGCCAGCCTGCGCCGCAAAGGCTGAGCTTGCGGGGGCAGCGCCCCAGCACCCTTTGCGAGAGGCGTTTAGCTAAAAGCGGTGTCTAGCGCGGTTTCCAGCGCCTCGACCGTGTCGATCACTTGCACCATGTCCAAAAGGCTCGCGCTGGCAAACCCCTCCGCCACCACATGGTCATTGAGCGCCAAAAGCGGGTTCCAATAGCCCCCGGTGTTGAGCAGATAGATCGGCTTTTCATGCAGCCCGATCTGGCGCCACGTGAGCACCTCGTAAAACTCATCCAAACTGCCCGCGCCGCCGGGCAGCACCACCACTGCGTCGGAATTCATATGCATGACCTTTTTGCGCTCATGCATGTTTTCGGTGACGATGAAAGTGTTCAGATCGCGCTTGCCGACCTCAAGGCGAAACAGATGTTCGGGGATCACGCCAAAGGTCTCGGCGCCAGCCTCTTGTGCGGCGCGCGCGACCTCGCCCATCAGCCCCACATCGCCTGCGCCATAAACCAGCCGCCAGCTGCGCCGTGCCAGCATTTGCCCGGTGGCTTGGGCGTCATTGGTATAGGCGGCGCGGGTGCCGTGGCGCGAGCCGCAGAACACACAGACCGAACGGGCGGGTTTGACGGGGGAGGAAGCACTCATCTGACGGTCCTTATGGGAAAATTCGACTTTGGCGGGAGTTGCTTTCCTTCGTGATACCGGGTCAGATGAGCGCACTCAAGCGGCGGGTGGCTGCCAAGACGAAGAAGGATGCGCGCGATGTCCGAAGGTGGAATTCGGGGCGGGGCTTGGCTCGGCGGGGCTAGCGCGCTTGTGCTGGCGCTCGCGGGCTATGGTTGGTGGAGTTTTTCCGGGCGCGATCTGACGCCCGCGCCCGCACCTGAACCCAAGCTGGCCATGCCGGAGGCGGTCACAGAACCCGCCGCCGTGCCCGCGCTTGCGGTGGAGCCTGCGCCAGAAATCGAGCAAGAGCCTGTCGTTGAAGCTGAGGCTGCGCGCGAGGCTGTGGCGCCCGCGCCCGCGCCCGTTGTGGCGGAAGATGTGCAGCCGGACCCAGAGCCCACCCCGGTGGCCCGCTATGATGCTTTGCGCGTCACACCCGAAGGGGCACTAACTTTGGCGGGCACCGTTGCCCCCGGTGCGCAGGTGGAATTGCTGCTTGAGGGCGCGGTGATTGAGACGGTGACCGCCAACGCCACCGGGGCCTTTGCCGCGCTTGTTGATATTGACCCTTCTGCCGAACCGCGTGCGCTGCAGATCCGAGTGACCGGGGCGAATGGCGTTGCGCAAGTGGCGGGGGAAAGCCTGACCGTTGCGCCAAGCCCGCTTGCCCTTGCGCAGGCGGCTACCGAGGCGGGCGCGGCCCCTGACGCCGTGGCCGAACAGGTGGAAGCCGCGCAGGTCTTGGCCGAAAAGCCGCTGGTCACCGATGCTGAGACCGGTACCACGCGGGTTCTGGCGGGCGCGGCCGTCGATTTGGTGATCGACACGCTGGCTTTCGCGCCCGACGGCACGATCACGCTTTCGGGCCGGGGCGCGCCCGAGGCGGCGCTATTGCGCGCCTATATCGACAATGCCGAGGTCGGGCTCTTGCAGGCGGGCAGCACGGGGGATTGGTCGATGCGCTTGCCTGCCGCCGCTGCCGGGCCGCATAGCCTGCGCGTCGATGCGCTGGATGCGGCTGGCAAAGTGCTCGCGCGTGCCGAACAAGCCTTTGAAGGTGTGGCCCCGCCGGTGTTGGAGGCGGCCCTTGCCCCGATGCCCGATCTGCCGCAAGCGAGCGCCATGCTCACCACCGGGCCGCCGCAACCCGAGACGGTTGCAACCGCCGCGCCGCAGCCTGAGACAGCCGAGGCCCCTGCGGCCCAAGCTTCGCCTGCCTCCGGGCCGCCGCGCACCCGTGCTGTGACGATCGCGGCGGGCAACACGCTTTGGGCGATTGCCGGGGCGACCTATGGCGACCCCTATCTTTACGTGCAGATATTTGAGGCGAACCGCGACCAAATCCGTGACCCCGACCGGATCTATCCCGGGCAGGTCTTTACGCTGCCCGAATAGGCGCGGCCTATGCGCGTTGGTTTTGCCTTGGGCAAACCGCGTGCCGTTGCGGGCTGTGGGCCGTGGCCGCGCCCACTTGGCACTGGACAATCCCGCCACGGCTTTTAGGTTGCCCCCCGCAGGGGCCTGACCCCGACTCCCTTAAAGATGTTTTGGAAGGAGGGGCTGATGCCGCCCTCTCAGATTACGCAAGCTGGCAAGATGGACAAATCCGAGCGCGCGCGCGGTTGGCGCACAATTCGCTCGGTCGCGCCGTATCTGTGGCCCGCCGATCACCCTTGGGTGAAGAAGCGCGTGATGATTGCGATGGCGTTTTTGATCACGGCCAAGATTGTCGCGGTCTGCACGCCCTTCCTTTACAAAGCGGCGGTGGACAGCCTTGCGGGCGAGGGCCGCTCGGAAGCCTGGCTCTTGCCGCTGGGCGCGATTGCGCTCACCGTGGCCTATGGCGTGGCACGGCTGATGTCGGTTGGCTTTGGCGAATTGCGTGACGCGGTCTTTGTGCGCGTGGCTCAACGCGCGCTTCGCCAATTGGCGCTTGAGACCTTCCAACACATCCACGCGCTGTCCTTGCGCTATCACATCACCCGCAAAACCGGGGGGCTGTCGCGCATTGTCGAGCGTGGGGTGAAGGGCGTCGACTTCCTTTTGCGCTTCATGCTGTTCTCGGTCGGGCCGCTGATTTTGGAACTGACGCTGGTCACGCTGATCTTTGCCTTCTTGTTTGACTGGCGCTATGCGCTGGTCGTTGTTGGCACGATTTGGACCTATGTCACCTACACGTTCCGCATCACCGAATGGCGCGTTTCGATCCGCAAAAAGATGAACGAGGCCGATAGCGACGCAAACCAAAAAGCGATCGACAGCCTGCTGAACTTTGAAACGGTGAAGTATTTCGGCGCCGAAAAGCGCGAGGCAAAGCGCTATGACGCCTCGATGCACCATTATGAACAAGCGGCGGTGAAAACCGGGCAAAGCCTTGCCGCGCTCAATGCTGGCCAAGCGCTGATCATTACCACCGGTCTTGTGGCGGTAATGGTGATGGCGGGGCTAGAGGTGCAAGCGGGCACGCTCACCGTTGGCGATTTCGTGATGGTGCAGGCCTATATGATCCAAATCACCATGCCGCTTGGGTTCCTTGGCACGGTGTATCGCGAAATTCGCCAAGCTCTTGTCGACATGGGCGAGATGTTTGATCTGCTGCACCAACCCGCCGAGATTCAAGACGCGCCGGATGCCAAGCCGATCAAGGTCACGGGCGGGGAAATCCGTTTTGATAACGTCGATTTCGCCTATTATCCGGATCGTCCGATCCTCAAAGGGGTGACGCTGCCGGTGGGCGCGGGGCAGAAGGTGGCGCTGGTTGGCCCCTCTGGCTCGGGCAAATCCACCATTGGGCGGCTCTTGTTCCGCTTCTATGAGGTGACGGGCGGCGCAATCACGATTGACGGACAAGACCTGCGCTCGGTCACGCAAGAAAGCCTGCATGAGGCGATTGGCGTGGTGCCGCAAGACACGGTGCTTTTCAACGACACGATCCGCTACAACATCGCCTATGGCAAGGCCGATGCCACGCAAGAAGAGATTGAGGCCGCGGCGAAAAAGGCCAAGATCCATGACTTCGTGATGAGCTTGCCCGAAGGCTATGAGACCCAAGTGGGCGAGCGCGGCCTGAAGCTTTCGGGTGGGGAGAAGCAACGCGTCGGCATTGCGCGCACGCTGCTCAAAGACCCGCCGATCTTGCTTTTGGATGAAGCGACCTCGGCGCTTGATACCCAGACCGAACGCGACATCCAAGAAAGCCTTGATGCGATGGAACGGGGCCGCACGGTGATTGTGATCGCGCACCGGCTTTCTACCATTGTTGATGCGGACCGGATTGTGGTGCTCGAACAGGGTGTGATCAGCGAAGAAGGCACGCATGAAGAGTTGCTCGCACGCGGCGGCCGCTACGCGGGCATGTGGGCGGTGCAAAAGGCCGAAGAAGAGGCCGAGGCGGAAGCCGCCGAATAAGCGAAAGCGTGTCGGGGCAGCGCCCCCGCTTGCGGCGGTTCAGGGCATTTCCTGCCCTTGGCATTGGTGCGCCCTTGCGTATAGATAGGGCAAAGATCAGGGAGCCTTGAGCGTGCACGACAGCGACAGTTTCATCGACGAAGTCACCGAAGAAGTGCGGCGCGACCGGTTGTGGACGCTGTTTCGCAAATATGGCTGGATCGGCGTTGTCGCGATTTTGGCGCTGGTGGGCGGTTCGGCCTATGTCGAATGGCAAAAGGCTACCGCCAAGGCCGAGGCTGAAAGCTTTGGCGATGCGGTTTTGGCCGCGATGCAGACCGAAAACCCCGGCGAGGCTTTGGCCGGGATTTCGGCCGTTGGTCCGCAAGAGGCTTTGGTGAAATTGCTCACGGCTGCGCAGGCCGCCGAAGATGGCAAGCCCGAAGCCGCGCTTGCGGATTTGCGCGCCGTTGGTGCCGATACGAGCTTGCCCGACAGTTTGCGCCAATTGGCGCGTCTGAAGGCGGTGCTGGTGGCTGGGGATCTGATGAGCGCCGATGAGCGTGCGGCAGAGCTTGAGCTTTTGGCCAATCCCGGTGCGCCGTTCCGCCTCTTGGCGATGGAACAACAAGCGCTTGCAGCGGTGGCGGCAGGCGATACCGACGCCGCGCTGGCCAAGGCACGCGAAATTCTGGCCGAGGATGGCGTCACCTCGGGCTTGCAACAACGCGCGACAGAGTTGATTGTGGCGCTGGGCGGTGACCCGGCGGCGGCCTAAGGCCAAACGTGCGGGCAGGCAGGAACAAGAGCGGGGAGAGTGCCGTGAAGCGGATTGCGGGAATTGCCATTCTGGGCGCGGCCATGGCGCTTACGGCCTGTGAGCGTGAGGTGCATCTGGAAGGCGAGCGGCTTGATCCGCGCGCGGTGCTGGGGGATGGCGGCGGGGCAGAGCCCGCAAGCGCGCTTGAGGCGGCCCGTCCGATTTCGCTTCCCGCAGTCGTTGCCAATGCGGATTGGCCGCAACGCGGGGGCAGTGCATCGCATGGGCTGATGAATGCTGCCATCGGGCAGGGGCTGACGCATGTCTGGTCCGCGCCGATCGGGCAGGGGCAATCGCGCCGCTACCGCATTGCCGCCGCGCCTGTGGCGGCGGGTGGCAAGGTCTTCACGCTTGATAGCCGCGCGCAACTGACCGCGACCGCAACCTCGGGCGCCACGGTCTGGGCGACCGATATCGCCGCGCCGGGCGACCGCGATGATGATGCAACCGGTTCGGGTCTCGCCTATGCCGATGGTCGGATTTACGCGACCACGGGCTTTGCCGAACTCGTCGCCGTGGATGCGGCCAGCGGGGCGGTGGTCTGGCGGCAAAAGTTTGATGCGGGCATTGGCGGTGCGCCCACCGTGGCCGATGGCTCTGTTTATGTGCTGGCGCGCGATGGCTCGGCTTGGGCGATTGATGCGGCTGATGGCAAGGTGCAATGGCAAATGGGCGGCGTGCCGGGCAAAGCGGGCATGTCGGGCGTTTCGGCCCCGGCGATTGCTGGCAAAACGGTGATCTTCCCCTTTGCGACGGGCGAGATGGTCGCGGTGGATCGTGCCACTGGCGCGGGCGTGTGGCGCGCGCGGGTTGTGGGCGGGCGCACCGGGCGCGGCTATACGATTGTCTCTGACCTGACCGGCGATCCGGTCGTGGTTGGCAATACCGTCTATGCGGGCTCTTCTGCGGGGAAACTTGGTGCCTTTGATGCCACGAGCGGCATGCGGCTTTGGGGCGCCGATGAAGGCGCTGTAAGCCCGGTGCAAGTTGCTGGCGGCTCAATCTTCCTGATCTCGGATGAAGGCAAGCTAATGCGTCTCGATGCGTCGACGGGCGAAACGATCTGGTCCGAAGACCTGCCCTATTTCGTCAAAGACAAGATCAAGCGCCAAAACGAGATCCATGTGAACCTTGGCCCGGTATTGGCGGGGGGAAAGCTGTTTGTTGTCTCCTCTGATGGGTTGTTGCGCAGCTTCGATCCGGCTAATGGCGCGCTTATCGGGCAGGCCGAAATCCCCGGCGGGGCGGCGACCGATGCGATCGTGGCGGGCTCTACCCTTTATGTCGTTTCGCGCACGGGGCAATTGCACGCTTTCCGTTGAGGGAAAATCCGTGTAAGCGGGCGGCTTCACGCGCGGCTTTTGGCCGCGACAGGAGCATGACATGAGCTTTACCCTTGCCATCGTAGGCCGCCCTAACGTTGGGAAATCGACCCTTTTCAATAGGTTGGTCGGCAAGCGGCTGGCGCTTGTCGATGATACGCCCGGTGTGACCCGCGATTTGCGCGAGGGCGATGCGCGGCTTGGCGATCTGCGTTTTGTGGTGATCGATTCGGCCGGGCTGGAGCTTGCAGAGGATGACAGCCTGCAAGGCCGGATGCGGCGGCTTACCGAGCGCGCGGTGGAGGAAGCGGATATCTGCCTCTTTCTCGTCGATGCGCGGGTGGGCGTGACCCCGGCCGATGAGATTTTTGCCGATATCCTGCGCAAGAAAAACGCCCATGTGATTTTGGCCGCGAACAAGGCCGAAGGCGCGGCGGGCGATGCGGGCGCTTTGGAGGCTTGGGGTCTTGGCCTTGGCGAGCCCATTCGTATTTCTGCCGAACATGGCGAGGGGTTGGACGATCTTTACGACGTGCTGCGCCCCTTGGCCGATGACTTCGCCGAGAGAAACGTCGCGCATATGCCCGAAGTGGATGTGACGCTTTCCGAGGAAGAAGCCGAGGAAGACGAAAGCGCGGTGCCGATGCCGACCGAGGCACGTCCGCTTCAGCTTGCTGTGATTGGCCGCCCGAATGCGGGCAAATCGACCCTGATCAACAAGATCATCGGTGAGGATCGTTTGCTCACCGGGCCAGAGGCGGGCATCACCCGCGACGCGATTTCGGTCTCGACGAAGTTCATGGGCACGCCGATGCGGATCTGGGACACCGCTGGCATGCGCAAAAAGGCCAAGGTCTCGGGCAAGCTCGAGAAACTCTCGGTCGCCGATGGCTTGCGCGCGGTGCGCTTTGCCGAAGTGGTCGTGGTGCTTTTGGATGTGAACATTCCCTTTGAGGTGCAAGATCTGCGGATCGCCGATTTCGCCGAAACCGAGGGGCGTGCCGTGGTTGTGGCCGCGAACAAATGGGATCTTGAGGAAGACAAACCCGAGAAGCTCAAAGAGCTGCGCGAAAATTTTGAACGCCTGCTGCCGCAGTTGCGTGGCGCGCCTTTGGTCACCGTTTCGGCGAAAACCGGCAAGGGGCTTGATCGGCTGCATAATGCGATCTTGAAGGCCTATGAGGTGTGGAACCGCCGCGTCTCCACCGCAAAGCTGAACCAATGGCTGATCGCGATGACCGAGGCGCACCCGCCGCCCGCACCGGGCGGGCGCCGCATCAAGCTGCGCTATATCACCCAAGCGAAAACCCGCCCGCCGGGGTTTGTGATCAAGGCGACCCATACCGACCAGATCCCGGAAAGCTATGGGCGCTATCTGGTCAATGGGTTGCGCGCTGATTTTGACATGCCCGGCACGCCGATCCGGATTTACTTCCGAGACCAAGGCAGCTCCAACCCCTATAAGGATCGCAAAAAGTCGATCCCTTCGCGGCTGACCAAGCACGTTGAGAAGAAAAAGCACACCGCGCGCAAAGAAAAGGGCCTGCCCTCCAAGCCGAAAGGCTAAACCGGGCGCCCTTGGCGTGATCTGAAAAGCGCAAATCTGTCTCCTTCTCCGCCCCTTGCCGGGGCGGATGGGGCTGGTATCGTGGCACGGTCCAGACCGGAGACCCGAATGTGCGCCGACATCCTTGATCCGCAAGCCCTTGAGGCCCTGACCGCATGGCGGCGCGCGCGGCATGCCGCGCCCGAGTTGTCTGGCCATGAGGTGGAGACCGCGCGGCAGGTTTGCGCGGCCTTGCAAGAAACCCGCCCCGATACGTTGCTGTCTGGGCTTGGGGGCAATGGGGTGGCGGCGGTTTATGAAGGCGCGGTACCGGGGCCGAGTGTGATGATCCGCTGCGAGTTGGACGGTTTGCCGATTGCAGAAATTGGTACGCATCCGCACCGCTCAACCGTGCCGGGGCAGGGGCATCTGTGCGGGCATGATGGCCATATGGCGATTGTGCTTGGCGTGGCCCGCTGGCTGGGCATGCATCGGCCCGCGCGGGGGCGCGCTATCTTGCTTTTTCAGCCCGCCGAAGAAGATGGCTCCGGCGCTGCGGCGGTGTTGGCCGATCCGAAATTTGCGCCTTTGCGCCCCGATCTGGCTTTGGCATTGCACAATTATCCGGGGCTGCCCTTGGGCGCTGCGGTGGTGCGCGATGGGGTGGCCCATTGCGCCTCGCGCGGCATGAAGATCGTGCTTGAGGGGCGCACAGCGCACGCCGCGCAGCCCGATTTGGGGCTTTCGCCGGGGCCGGTCTTGGCGCGGCTGATCGAGCGGTTGCCGGGCCTTAGTCAGGGGCACAGCCCGGAGGAAGCGGTTTTCGCATTGGTCACGGTCACCCATGCAAGCCTTGGCGCGCCAAGTTTTGGCATTGCGCCGGGGCGGGCGGAGCTTTGGGTGACTTTGCGCACCCGCACAGATGCGGGGATGCAGCAACTGACCGAAGCGGTCGAAGAATTGATTGCCGCAGAAGTGACCGCCGCGGGGCTGCGTTCACAGCACGAATGGCATGACGTGTTTCGCCATTGCGAAAACGCGCCCGAGGCGGTGGCGGTGTTTACCCGGGCGATGCAGGCGGCGGGCATCCCCGCCACCGATCTGGATCTGCCGATGCGCGCCTCGGAAGATTTTGGCCGATTTTCGGACCTTTGCCCGGCGGCCATGTTGCTTTTGGGCGCGGGGGAAGGCTGCGCGCCGTTGCATGCGCCCGATTACGACTTTCCCGATGCACTGATCGAGCCGGGGGTGGCGCTGTTCACTGCCGCCTTGCGCGCGCAGCTTTTTTAGGCGCGCGGCACGCGCAGGGTGAAGGTGGTGCCTGCGCCCGGCGCGCTTTCGAAGCTCAGCCCGCAGCCGCTCATTTCGGCAAAGCGGCGCGCCAAGGCAAGCCCGACGCCTGCGCCGTCAATGGTGCTGTTTTCATGGCCAAGCCGCTGGAACGCCTCAAACACCGTTTCATGGTCTTCGGGGGCGATGCCGATCCCACTATCGGTGACGCGGATCGCCAGATCGTTGCGGCTCTCTTGATCGAACGAGACTAGGACCGCCCCGCCCTCAATATTGTATTTCACCGCATTTGAGATCAGTTGGTCGAGGATGCGGACCAACACTTCGCTGTCGCAGCGCACTTGGGGCAGGGTGTCGGGCGCTTCAATGCGCATCGTAAGCCCCATTCGCGCCGCTTCGGGGGCCATCACCTGCAAGGCGGTTTCGACAAGCGGCAGCACGTCAATCGGTTCAGCTTTCAACTGCATGTCTTGGCGTTCAAGCCGGCTGAGATCGAGCACCATCTCCACCAGCCGCACCAGCGTCCAGCCCGCTTTGGAGATCGCTTTCACCTGTGCGAGCCGCGCCCCGTCAAGCCGCTGCCCGGCAGAGCCTTCCAGCAGATCGGCGTAGCCAATGATCGCGGTCAGCGGCGTGCGCAACTCATGGCTCATCGCCGATAGAAAGTCTGATTTCGCTCGGTTCACCGCATCAAGCTTATCGCCCATTTTTACCAGATGCTCGGCCACGCGTTGCAATTCAGTGATTTCCGATTGCCCGGGATCATCAAGCGTGCCGCCTTGGGCAATCACCGCCATCCGGCCTTCAAACGCATTCAGCGGCTCGGCAACGCGGTCGCTCATCTTCTTGGAGCGGCGCCAAAGCACGGCAAAAAAGATCGCATAGAAGATTACCAAAATGCCGACCATCGTTTGGCTCACGAAGGACAATTGACTGCGCAAAGACGTGGATTCCGTCAAGATGCGGTCTTCATGGGTCAGCACCAAAAGCTGCCAATTCGGCCCGGCAACGGTCGACCACGCCGCGAACATCGGGTCATCAAGCGTGATGCGGCGCAGTCCTTCGGCCTCGGCGCGCATGTCTTTGGCAAGCCCGGAAAGCATATGCTTGGTGAAGATGTTGAACTCTGCCGGTTTGAACGTATCGGCCAAGATCGCTTCTTCATATTTGTGGCCAACCAATTCGGTCAGCCCAAGGTCGCTTTCGCCCTCGGGCGGCAGCGCAAGGATCGTCCCGTCGCGCCCCACCAAAACCGCATAGCCATCGCCGGGCAGCGCGATATTCAGCACGCGCTCAACAATCGTGCCAATGGTGACGTCAATCCCGACCACGGCTTCGAGCTTGTCTGGGCCATAGACTGGCGCGATGGATGACACCATCCAGCCACCGCCTGCCGGGTCGACATAGGCATCGGTCCAGACCGGTTGGCGCTCCGGGTTATGGGCGGCATCGGCCTCGTAATAGAAGTTGTAGCTTGGGATATCCATTTTCGGCGCATAGACGCCGCGCACGTCAAACCACGGATAGATCCTGTTATAGCTGTCCCATGTGTTGAGATAGATCTGCGCGATCAGCGGATCGGCCTGCTGGATCGAGCGCATCAGCGGGTCAAGCGGCACCGTGCGCCAGACCTTCTCTTTCTCGGCAGGGCCCACGGGCACAAAGCCAGAATAAAAGACTGCCGAGCCGCCATTATCCGCGGTGGTGACAAAGGCGCCCTCTGCGGTCATCGCGTGACGGCCCTTTTCGGCGGCGCTGACGGTCGCGGGCGTGGCAAGCGCGCGCCCGGTTTCTTCGGCATAGACTTTGGTCAGGGCCGAAATCGCATCAAGCCGATGGGCGATGATATTCGCCTCGCGCGTGGCAGCATCGCGCAGCCCGTCTGAAGAAATTTGCGTGATGGCGGCAGCGGAGCGCTCATAGACCACCTGATTGGTGGCCCAGTAGATCGAGAGAAACCCGAGTTCGATCAGCAAAAGCGGGACAAGTGCCGCGCGCACATAGGCGCGCCACAACCATGTCTTCAGAGGCACCGGCGCCGGTGCCCTTGCCTTGCCAAACAGTCTCACGCGCACCCCCTGCGCCCCCAAGCCCTACCTAGTCCTCTTGGGGCTAGCACGAAAGAGTCGCTAAAGTATGGATGGGGTCGGCGGCCAATCTGTCGCAATTACAACAATTCAAAAAGGCTTCTGCCCAAAGAAAAAGCCCCGTGCGGACACGGGGCTTTCCGGAGGTGCTGCGGGGAGGCGCGTTGTTATTCGCGGTTGCCCAGGAACTGCAGCAAGAACATGAAGAGGTTCAGGAAGTCGAGGTAGAGCTGCAAAGCGCCCAAGATCGCCGCCTTGCCAAGGAAGTCGGAATCGCTGTGGGCGAGTTGCAGATAGGTGTTTTTGATGTTTTGCGTGTCGTAAGCGGTCAGACCGGCAAAGATCAGCACACCCAACACCGAGATTGCAAATTGCAGCGCGCTCGAGGCGATGAAGATGTTCAGGATCGAGGCGATCACCAGACCGACAACGCCCATCATCAGGAACGAGCCAAACGCGCTCAGGTTGCGCTTCGTGGTGTAGCCGTAAAGCGAGAGCGAGGCGAAGGCGATTGCGGTCACCAAGAAGGTCTGCGCGATCGAAATGCCGGTATAGGCTTTGAAGATGAAGCTGATCGACAGGCCCATCAGCGCCGAATAGCCAATGAAGACCATTTGCGCGGTTTGCGTCGACATTTTGTGGATCATCGCGCCGAAGGCAAAGACAACGGCCAGCGGCGCCAGCATCACCACCCATTTGATCGGGGTGCCGAAGATCGCGGCAATCAGTTGGTCGTTGGTGCCCACGCCAAAGGCGACCGCACCGGTGATCAACATCGCCAGCGACATCAGCCCGTAGACTTTGTTCATGTGGGCGCGCAGCCCCTCGTCGATGCGGGCCGCATTGCCCGCGACCGATCGGGCGCGCATGGTATTGAAATCAGCCATCGAGTGCCTCCTTGAAGATCATGGCGGAGCTTGTTCGGCACCGCTTCAGGGTGTCATTTGGGAAAGGCGGGGGCAGGTTTCAAGAAGTTTCCGCCGGATTTTGGCGCCAATTTTCCCGTCTTTTGCCCCGACCTTGCGGCAGTCGTCACCGCATCGTGACGACAATCTTTCCGGTGGAGCGGCGCGTGCGCAGCATCTCCAACGCCTCTTCCACCTGATCGAGCGGGAAGGTGGCGGAAATATGGGGCTTTAAGCTGCCATCTGCGGCCAAAGCGAACAACTCTTGCATCGAGCGGCGCAGCGCCGCGGGGTCCAGTTTCAGATAACCGCCCCAATAAAGGCCGTGGATCTCAAGGTTCTTCACGAGCGCGTGATTGAGCTTTAGCTCGGGCTGTTCGCCACCCGCAAAGCCAATCACCAAGAACCGTCCGCCGGGTCTCAGCGCGCCAAAGCCCGCCGTGCCCAAGGCGCCGCCCACCGCGTCATAGACCACATCCGCACCGCCAAGGTCTTTCAGCGCGGCCTTCAGATCGGGCGTTTCGGCATCCAGCACCTCCGCCGCGCCTGCGGCTTTGGCGACGGCGAGCTTTTCCAGCCCGCGCGCCACCGCAATCACCCGCGCGCCCATCCGCGCGCCAATTTCCACCGCCGTCAGCCCCACGCCGCCTGCCGCGCCCAGAACCACAAGCGTTTCCCCCGGTGCCAGCCGCGCGCGCTGGGTGAGTGCGAGATGCGATGTGCCATAAGCGATTTGAAAAGCGGCTGCCGTTTCAAAGCTGATCGTTTCGGGCAGTACGGTGCAGCGCGCCTCTGCAAACACACCCGCCTCGGCCAGCCCGCCTTGCCCGGCATAAATCGCAACCCGCGTTCCGGGGGCAAGCGTTGTGTCCGGCCCGGCCGCGGTGACCGTGCCTGCCGCCTCAAGCCCCAGCACGAAGGGCAGGGGGGGCGTATCTTGATACTTGCCCGCACACATCAAGAGATCGGCAAAGTTCAGCCCGCAAGCGGCGATCTCTACCGCCACTTCGCCCGGTCCGGGGGCGGGCAGGGGGCGGTCTGTCAGCCGCGGCGGGGCGTCATGGGCGGTCACTTCATAAGCGCGCATTGGGTCCGGTTCCTTGCTCTTATGGTGACGATAACGGTGCAAAGGCGTTCCGACCAGCCCCGATGGACTGCACTGTCTGGTTCAGGGTGAGGCGACTGCGGGGGGTGTCCGAATCAACCTGTGCGAGAATGCAAAAGTGACGCGAGGGTAGTTGCAGCTTGCATTGCAACTTGCAAAACATCTTGCGGATGAAAGGCTTTTCGGCGGTGCGCCTTTGGGCTGTTTACGATGTTTGATTGACAAACCGGGTCAATCAGCGCCAACTTTTGGTCTAGTAACTATCTTTTTTGCTAGGTTTTTGTGTTTGATGCCGAACTCTCTTTTTTCGTCGTGTTATTCTGAGGACCGAAGTGATTTTCCGGGGAAGTGGGAATGAAGCATCCAGTTGATGTCCATGTGGGCAAACGTATCCGTCATCGCCGCTGGATGGTGGGGGTAACGCAACAACAGCTGGCCGATAAGGTTGGCATCAAGTTTCAGCAGATCCAAAAGTATGAAACCGGGATGAACCGCGTTTCAGCTTCGCGGCTGTGGGATATCGCCGATGCGCTTGACGTGCCGGTGTCGTTCTTCTTCGAAGGGCTTGCGGGCGAAGAGCCCGAGGCCAGTAGCAGAGAAGGCGATCTTTTCTCCGACAAAGAAGCCTTGGCACTGGTGCGGTCGTATTACGCGATCCCGGAAGAACAGCGTCGTCGCCTCTTTGAACTCGCGAAGGTGCTTTCGAACGTGGCTTGATC
Organism: Rhodobacter sp. JA431; assembly: GCF_900217725.1. NCBI lineage: Bacteria > Pseudomonadati > Pseudomonadota > Alphaproteobacteria > Rhodobacterales > Rhodobacter > Rhodobacter sp. JA431. The sequence goes on along the minus strand of NZ_OBMP01000002.1, from coordinate 469,940 downwards.
CGCTGCGGCCGAAAGGTTTTAAGAACGGGGAGCGGAAACGCTCCCCTTTCTTTTTGCCCACTCGCTTTCGGAGTTATCTCATGCCGCATGCGTTCTCTTTGGCTGAACAGGCCGATCTCCTCTCCACCGCAGAGGCATTGGCCGAGGCGGCGCGGGAGGCGACGCTGGCGCATTTCCGCCCGCAAGGCGGGATCGGGGCGGAAAACAAGCTCACAAGCGGCTTTGACCCTGTCACCGTGGCCGACCGTGCCGCCGAAGCGGCGATGCGCGAGATTTTGGCCACCCGGCGCCCGCAAGACGGCATCTGGGGCGAGGAATATGGCGTCACCAAAGGAACCTCCGGCTTCACTTGGGTGCTTGATCCGATTGATGGCACGCGGGGCTATTTGTCGGGCACGCCCACTTGGGGGGTGCTGATCGCGCTGTCTGAGGAAGGGGAAAGCAAACCGGGCGCGCCGCTGATGGGGGTGATTGATCAGCCCTATATTGGCGAGCGTTTTGTGGGCGGCTTTGGCACGGCGCGGGTTACTGGCCCGATGGGGCAGGCCGAGTTGCGCGCGCGGGCGGGGGGAGATCTTGCGCAAGCGGTGCTGTTTTCCACCTTCCCCGAAGTCGGCACGGCTGAGGAAGGCGCGGCTTTCGCGCGGCTCGCCAAACAGGTGAAACTCACCCGCTACGGCACGGATTGCTATGCCTATGCGCTTTTGGCGGCGGGGCAGATCGACCTTGTGGTGGAAGCGGGGCTGCAACCCTATGACGTGGCCGCGCCGATTGCGGTGATTGAGGCCGCAGGCGGCCTTGTCACCGATTGGGCCGGCGGCCCTGCTTACGAAGGGGGCCGGGTGCTCGCCGCCGCCAATGCCGAAATTCACGCCGCAGCTATGGCGGTTTTGCAGGGCTGATCCGCCCGCCGAGATCAAGGAGACCGCGATGCGTGAGGTTTTGATCCAAGGCGCCGAGGTCGTGGTGACGATGGATGGCACCCGGCGCGAGCTTAAGGGCGCCGATGTGCTGATCCGGGGCGGGGTGATTGCCGCCGTGGGCGAGGGGCTCACCAGCAAGGGGCAGGTCGTCTCGGCCAAGGGCTGCGTGGTCACGCCCGGTTTGATCAACACCCACCACCATCTTTATCAAACGCTCACCCGCGCGGTGCCGGGCGGGCAAGATGCGTTGCTTTTTGGTTGGCTCAAAACGCTCTATCCAATCTGGGCGCAGATGGGGCCAGAAGAGATCCATGTCTCGGCGCTCACCGGCTTGGCCGAGCTTGCGCTGTCGGGTTGCACGCTCAGCTCCGATCATCTCTACCTCTACCCCAATGGCGCGCGGCTCGATGATACGATCGCGGCGGCTGATGACATTGGCCTGCGTTTTCATCCCACACGCGGCGCGATGAGCATTGGCGAAAGCGCCGGTGGTCTGCCGCCCGACAGTCTGGTGGAGCGTGAAGCGGCCATTTTGGAAGATTGTATCCGGGTGATTGACGCCCACCACGACCCGCGCGCGGGCGCGATGGTGCGTGTGGGCGTGGCGCCCTGCTCGCCGTTTTCGGTCAGCCGCGAGTTGATGCGCGATGCGGCTCTGCTCGCGCGCGACAAAGGCGTGATGCTGCACACCCATCTGGCGGAAAATGACGAAGACATCGCCTATAGCCTGCATCACTTCGGGTGTCGCCCCGGCCAATACGCCGAGGATTTGGGTTGGACCGGGGCCGATGTCTGGCACGCGCATTGCGTGAAGCTTTCTAGCGAGGAAATCGCGCTTTTTGCTCGTTCGCTCACCGGGGTGGCGCATTGCCCCTGTTCGAACTGCCGCCTTGGTTCGGGCATCGCGCCGGTGCGAGCGATGCGCGATGCGGGGGTAAAGGTGGCGCTCGGTGTCGATGGTTCTGCCAGCAACGACGCGGGCAATCTGATCGGAGAGGCGCGCCAAGCGATGTTGTTGCAGCGCGTACAAAATGGGGCCGATGCCATGTCGGTGCGCGAGGCACTGGAAATCGCCACTTTGGGCGGCGCGCAGGTTTTGGGGCGGTCTGATCTGGGCAGCCTACAGCCCGGCAAACGCGCCGATCTGGCGATTTGGGATGTGTCGGGCCTAGAGGCCGCAGGGGCTTGGGATCCGGTCGCCGCGCTATTGCTCGCGGGCCCCACACGCGTGAAGCATCTCTTTGTCGAGGGGCGGCAGGTGGTGGCGGAAGGCCAAATCACCACGCTTGATCTGCCCCGCGTGATCGAACGGCACAACACTTTGGCACGCAAACTCGCCCGCTGACCGCCCCTTTCTTCTTGGCCGAAATACCTCGGGGGTCCGGGGGCAGCGCCCCTGGCTTGCGCTCAAACTTGCCGCTGGCTCGCCACCCAAACCGCGGCAATCGCCCGGTCATCGCCCATCATGATGGTGGGGAAGAGGCTTTCCCAAAAATCCTCCGCCCGCGCCACGCGCTGCGCGATGACGGGGGTGGAGGCGAGATCAAGCGCGATCAGATCGGCCTCCATGCCGGGCGCAAGGTTGCCCACACGCTCCTCGATCCGCAACAGCCGCGCCGCGCCCGTGGTGGCCAAATACCAAAGCTGTGCGGGATGCAGCGCCACGCCGCGCAGTTGTGCCACCTCATAGGCCGCCGCCATCGTGCGCAGCATCGAGAAGTTGGAGCCGCCGCCGGTATCGGTGGCAAGCCCCACGCGTAGCCCCGCGCCCGCCAGCCCCGCCGCATCAAAAAGCCCCGAGCCGATGAAGGTGTTGGAGGTTGGGCAATGCGCCAGCCCCGCGCCCACCTCGCGCAGCCGTGCAACCTCGCGCGGCTCAAGGTGGATCGCATGGCCGTAAACGCCATTTTCCCCAAGTAGACCAAAGGTTTCATAGGTGTCTAGGTAGTCCCGCGCCTGCGGGTAGAGGCTTTTCACCCAAGCGATTTCATCGACCTGCTCGCTCAGATGCGTTTGCATCAAGCAATCGGGATGCTCGGCCCACAGGCTGCCCAAGGCCAAAAGTTGATCGGGGGTCGAGGTAGGCGAAAACCGGGGCGTAATGACGTAAGACAGCCTGTCGCGCCCGTGCCAATGCTCTAAAAGCGCCTTGCTTTCGTCATAGGCCGCTTGCGCGGTATCGCGCAGGCCGTTTGGCGCGGTGTCGCGGTCCATGCAGGTGCGGCCCGCAAGCGCGCGCAGGCCGCGCGCCTGCGCCTCGGCAAAGAACGCCTCGACCGAGGCCGGGTGGATCGTGGCATAGCTGCACATCGAGGTGGTGCCATGCGCGAGCGCCAAATCGAAATAGGTGCTTGCCACCGCCGCCGCATAGGCCGGGTCGGCAAAGCGCATTTCCTCGGGGAAAGTGTAGGTGTTGAGCCAATCAATCAACCGCTTGCCCCAACTCGCAATGATCGCGGTTTGCGGGTAGTGGACATGGGTATCAATGAAGCCCGCCGACAGAAGCTTGTCGCCCATATCGGTCATGGTGGCCTGCGGGTAGCGCGCGCGCAACGCCTCGGCGGTGCCCACATCCGCAATGCGCCCCTCTTCAATGGCCACAGCCCCGCGCCGTTCATGCCGCGCGGCGCTTGCGCCTTCCACCATCGGATCCGCAGCAAACCACAGCACCTGCCCGAAGATCAGCTCGACCATCTTATGCTCCTTATTCTTCCCCCCATGCTAGGGTGCGCTCAAGACTTTGCCAATCTCGCCTTTTGTGTTGCGAATGGCTCGTTTAAGGTGCCCCCAAGCCGAGACAAGCCATTTCAAGCGGGGGCGGAATGACGGAAGAGCGGACAGAAGACGATTTTGAAGAAGACTATGCGCTGTCTGGGGACTTGGTTGAACAGGTTCTGGCGGCGACGGAGGCACAAGACGCCCCCCTTCTGACAGAGCTTCTGGAACCGCTGCACCCTGCTGACATTGCCGACCTTCTGGAACAGGTGGGCTCGCATGATCGGCGTGAACTGCTTCGGCTTTATGGCCCCGAGATGGACGGGGAAATCCTCACCGAGATCGACGAATCGATCCGCGAAGAGGTGATCGAACAACTGCCGGCCGAAATTCTGGCCGAGGCGGTTCGCGAACTTGATTCCGATGACGTGGTCGACCTGATCGAAGATCTGGAAGAGCCGCAGCAGGAAGCCATCCTTGAGGCGCTCGATGAAAGCGATCGGGCGGCGGTTGAGCAATCGCTCACATGGCCGGAATATTCGGCGGGTCGCTTGATGCAACGCGAGGTGGTGACCGCGCCCGCGCATTGGACTGTGGGCGAAGCAATTGATTTTCTGCGTGCCGAGGAATGGTTGCCCGATCAGTTTTACCATGTCGTGCTGGTTGACCCCGGTCATCATCCGGTGGGCTATGTCACCTTGGGTAAGGTCTTGGCCTCAAAGCGCGATGTGGCGCTGGCTTCGATCACCGAAGACAGTTTCCGCACCATCTGGGCGCGTCAAGAAGAGGCCGATGTCGCCTATGCGTTCAACCAATATCACCTGATTTCTGCGCCCGTTGTGGATGATGACGACCGCCTTGTCGGCGTGATTACCATCGACGATGCGATGAACGTGCTTGATGAAGAGCACGAAGAAGACATTCTCCGCCTTGCCGGTGTGGGCGATGAAAGCTCGATCTCGGACAGTGTGGCCGAGACCGTGCGCCAGCGCCTTCCGTGGCTGATGGTGAACCTTCTCACTGCGATCATCGCTTCGGGGGTGATTGCGCTCTTTGAGGGCACGATTGAGCGGCTCGTTGCTTTGGCGGTGCTGATGCCGATTGTGGCTTCGATGGGCGGCAATGCGGGCACGCAAACGCTGACCGTGGCGGTGCGGGCACTTGCCACCAAAAGCCTGACCGAAAGCAACGTATGGCGGGTGATCCGACGCGAGGCGGTGGTGGGCTTTGCCAATGGCGCGGTCTTCGCCGCTGTGATGGGGGCTGTGGCTTGGGTCTGGTTTGGGGCGCCCGAATTGGGCGTTGTGATCGGCGTGGCGATGGTGATCAATCTTTTCGTCGCAGCACTTGCGGGCATTGCTGTGCCCTTGGCGCTGGAGCGCTTGGGGGCAGACCCTGCGCTCGCCTCGGGCACCTTTGTCACCACGGTCACCGATGTGGTGGGTTTCTTTGCCTTCTTGGGGCTGGCGGGGCTGGTGCTGCTATGAGCGATTTGATCGAATTAAAAGCGGCCGCCCGTAAGCAAGCTTTCGCCCGCCGCAAGGAAGCCTTTGCTGCGGGGCAGGGCTGGGCGTGCCAGCATCTGACCGCGGCGCTGATGCGCTTTGGCCCTGCTCCTTTGGCGGGTTACATGCCGATCCGCACCGAGATCGACCCGCGCCGGGTGATGGAGGGGCATTCCGGCCCCGTGGGCGTGCCAGTGATTTTGGGGCCGGGACGGGGGCTTATTTTCCGCAAATGGACCGCCCAGACCCCGCTGATTGAAGGCGAATATGGCGCGGCGATCCCGCAAGACGGGCCAGAGATTACGCCGCGAGTGCTGATTGTGCCGCTCGTCGCGTTTGATCGGCGCGGCTATCGGCTTGGCTATGGCGGCGGCTTTTATGACCGCACACTTGAGGCGCTGCGCGCCAAAGGGCCCACCACGGCGATTGGCTATGCCTTTAGCGCGCAAGAAATCGACGAAGTGCCGATTGAGCCGACCGATCAACCGCTGGATCTTATTGTTACGGAAAACGGCCCGATCTGGCCGCGCGGGGCCTGACCTCCTGCGCTGCCAATACCCTTGCTTTTGGGCCGCCCTTGGGCCTATGGGAAATTCATGAAAATACTTTTTCTTGGCGATGTGATGGGGCGCGCTGGGCGCGCGGCGGTGGTCGAGCAGCTTCCTCGGCTGCGCGAGGAATGGCGGCTCGATTTTGTGGTCGTCAATGGCGAGAATGCCTCGGGTGGCATGGGGCTGACGGGCGATCATGCGCGGGTGCTGTTGGCGGCGGGTGCCGATGTGGTGACGCTCGGCGATCATGCCTTTGACCAAAAAGACATGCTGCGCTTTATCGAAAGCGAGCCGCGGGTGATCCGCCCGCTCAATTTCGCCAAGGAAGCGCCGGGCAAGGGCGCGCGGCTCTTTGAAGATCGGCGCGGGCGCAAGGTGCTGGTCACCCAAGTGCTGGGCCAAGTCTTCATGAAGCGCGCTTTTGACGACCCGTTCTCGGCGATGGATGCTGTATTGCGTGCGCACCCCTTGGGCGGGCAGGCGCAGGCGATCTTGGTCGATGTGCATTGCGAGGCGACCTCGGAAAAGATGGCGATGGGCCATTTTTGCAATGGGCGCGCAAGCCTTGTGGTTGGCACCCATACCCATGTGCCCACCGGCGATGCGATGATCCTCTCTGATGGCACCGGCTATCTGACCGATGCAGGCATGTGCGGCGATTATGATTCCGTCATCGGCATGGAAAAGGCCGAACCGATGCGCCGCTTCATCACCGGGATGATGCGCGAGAAATTCAGCCCTGCACGCGGCTCGGTGACGCTTTCGGGCGTTTACATCGAGACCGATGACAAGACCGGGCGTGCAACGCGCATTGTTCCGGTGCGCCAAGGCGGGCATCTGCAGCAATCTGCGCCAGTTTGAGCTTTGATCTGTTTTTACGTGACGGCTGTGACGATGCGGGCTTGCCGGGCGCATTGGCGCTTGTAGTATCGCCCCGATGAACAGAGGTGCGCGATGATCGACCTTGGACTGAGCCAGACCATGGAAGCCTGGCTGACCCTTGCGCTTGTCGTGGGGATGCTTGTTCTTTTCATGCGCGAGACATTTGCCACCGAAGTGACCGCGATTGGCGGCGCGGCGGTGCTGCTGATGCTCGGCATTGTGCCCTACAAAGAGGCGACGGCGGTGCTGTCAAACTCGGCCCCATGGACCATCGTGATGATGTTCCTGCTCATGGGGGGGCTTGTGCGCACCGGCGCGCTGGATTGGCTGACACGGCTTGCCGAAAAGCATGTCGATGACCGCCCCGTTATTGCCGTGATGGCGATTTTTGCTGCGATTGCCGCCGCTTCGGCGTTTTTGAACAACACCCCCGTGGTGGTGTTGATGATGCCGGTGATGATGGCTTTGGCGCGCCGTATTGGGGTCGCGCCCTCCAAATTCCTGATCCCGCTCTCTTATGCGGCGATCTTGGGCGGCACTGTCACCTTGATTGGCACCTCGACCAACCTGCTTGTCGATGGCGTCGCACGGCAAAAGGGGATGGAGCCTTTCACCATGTTCGAAATCTCGGGCATGGGGCTGGTGCATGTGCTGGTGGGCGGCGCTTACATGCTGCTGATTGGGCGGCATCTTTTGCCTGATCGCACCTCGATGGGGGCGCTCTTGGGCGACAAGCGCAAGATGAAATTCTTCACCGAGGTGGCTTTGCCCGAAGGCTCCGGCCTCATCGGTCAGCCGGTTCTGGAGGCGGAACTTTTCAAGCGCGAAGGCATGCGGGTGATCGACGTTTTGCGCGGCGATGCCTCGTTGCGGCGCGATCTTGCGGGCGCGGTCTTGGCCGCTGGTGACCGTGTGGTTTTGCGCACCGAAATGGCCGAATTGATGAGCCTGCAGCAAAACACCGATCTGCGCATGGTGGATAAGCTGTCTTCGGTGCAGACCGAAACGGTCGAGGTGCTGATCTCGCCCGGTTGCCGGATGATTGGCCGCTCGCTTGGCGAACTGCGCCTGCGCCGCCGTTACGGTGTTTATGTGCTCGCGGCGCATCGGCGGAACCAAAACATTGGCCGCAAGCTGGATGATCTGGTGGTGGTGGTTGGTGACACGCTGCTGCTTGAGGGCGCGCCCGAAGATATTGCGCGCTTGGCGGCGGATATGGATTTGGTCGATGTCACAAAGCCCACGATCCGCGCGTTTCGGCGCACCAAGGCCCCCATCGCCGTGGGGGCGATGGCCGCCGTGGTGGCGCTTGCCGCTTTTGACGTAGCGCCGATTTTGCTTTTGGCCACGCTGGCGGTGGCGGTGATTTTGCTTACCCGCGCGATTGACCCCGATGAGGCATTTTCCTTTATCGAAGGGCGGTTGATGGCGCTCATCTTCGCCATGTTGGTCGTGGGGGTGGGGCTGGAACGCTCGGGCGCGGTGCTGTTGCTCGTTGATGCGGTCGCGCCCTATCTGCAGGGGCTTTCGCCGCATCTGACGCTTTTTGCCGTGTTCTTGCTTGGCTCGGTGCTGACCGAGTCTGTCTCCAACAATGCCGTTGCGGTTATTTTGACGCCAATCGCGATCCAACTTGGCCAGTCCTTGGGGCTTGATCCGCGCCCGCTGGTGGTGGCGGTGATGTTCTCTGCTTCGGCCTCTTTTGCCACGCCGATCGGCTATCAGACGAACACGCTTGTCTATGGCCCCGGCGGCTATCACTTCTCCGACTATCTAAAGGTCGGCGTGCCGCTGAACCTGCTCCTAGCCATTGTCGGCACATTCGTTATCCCGTTGATCTGGCCGCTCGTGCCCTGAGGTATCCTATGCGCTCCTTTCTTCTTCTGCCCGCTGTTGCTTTGCTGTCTGCCTGTGCGCTGCCGGGCGCCGCACCGCTTGCGCGCCCCGATCATGTGAGCTTGCTGGAAAACCAACTGACCGTGGTTTTGACTGATGGCAGCCGCTGTGGTGCGAACAGTGCTGCGATGCCATCGGGCATGCTAGAGGGCTGTTCAACTGCCTATGATTATGCCGTTGAAATGAAGCGCCCGGTTTGGGTGCAGGGGGCGGAGGCTTTCCTTGAACCCTATGCGGTGATCACGCTCACCCGCCAAGAAGATGGGCGGCGGTTTGTGTTTGAAACGCCAAAAGCTGGCGAAGATAAGCCCGTGCCAAATTACGGCACGACGTCGCAATAAGCGCACCTGCGGGGCCAATCTGCTGGGGCGGCGCTGCGCCGCTTGCGATGCCCGGCTGCACTGGCTATAGAAGCCGCCAAACCGATAGTGCGACGGAGACGGGCATGGCAGGCCATTCCAAATGGGCGAACATCCAGCACCGCAAGGGCAAGCAGGATGCAATCCGCTCGAAAATGTTCTCGAAGCTGGCGAAGGAAATTACCGTCGCCGCGAAAATGGGCGATCCCGACCCGGATAAAAACCCGCGTCTGCGGCTTGCGGTGAAGGCGGCCAAGGCGCAGTCGATGCCGAAAGACGTGATCGACCGCGCGATCAAAAAATCGCAAATGGGCGATGCGGCGGATTACACCGAAATCCGGTATGAGGGTTACGGCCCGAACGGGATTGCGATCATCGTCGAGGCGCTGACCGACAACCTCAACCGCACCGCCTCCAACGTGCGCAGCTACTTCACCAAATCGGGCGGCAATATGGGCCAAACCGGTTCGGTGAGCCACGGCTTCGACCGCGTGGGTGAGATTTCCTATCCGGCCTCGGCGGGCGATGCGGACACGGTGATGATGGCCGCGCTTGAAGCCGGTGCCGATGACGTGGAAAGCGACGAAGAAGGCCACTGGATCTATTGCGCGGTGGAGAACCTTTCGGAGGTGTCCGAGGCGCTTGAGGCGGCTTTGGGCGAGTCGACCGAATCCAAGCTGATCTGGAAACCGCAGGTTTCGACCGAGGTGGATCTGGAAACCGCGCAAAAGCTGATGAAGCTGATTGATGCGCTGGAAGAAGATGATGACGTGCAAACGGTGACGCATAACTTTGACGTCCCCGAAGACGTGGCTGCGCAGCTTTAAGCGCCGCTCATCTGCACCACTGTTTAAGGCGCCCTTTGTGGCGCCTTTTGCTTTTGGGGGCGGTGGCGTCGCCACATACTTTAACTGCGGGAAAAGATCTTCCGCGTGCATCGGCACCAAGCGAAATGAAAACGGCGGCCCGAGGGCCGCCGCTTTGCTTTAGTTTCCGATTGGGGCGCCGCCCAAGCCCATGGGGGCGGGGATGCCGAGGCTTGCGCCACCGCCTTGCGGCGGCTGTTGCGGGTTGCCTGTCGGTGCGCCCAGACCCGGCGGCGGACCACCGAGCGAGGGAGCCCCAAGGCTCAGCCCACCGCCCGGCGCGGCCGGTTGCCCACCAATCGGCGGCAGCCCCATGCCACCCGGTGCACCCAGACCACCACCAAGGCCGGGCATCCCGGGCAGGGTGATCTCGACATTGCTCACATCGACGGGATTGCCTTTGTAGTGCATCACCATCTGCGGGAAGGCGATCACCACCGCGATCATCACGATCTGGATGAACACAAACGGAACCGCGCCCCAATAGATTTGCGAGGTCTTCACCGGATCGGTCAGCTGTCCTGTCACCTTATCCACATAAGGATTTTTCGGCGCGACAGAGCGCAGGAAGAACAGGGCAAAGCCAAACGGTGGGTGCATGAACGAGGTTTGCATGTTCACGCCCAAGATCACCCCGAACCAGATCAGGTCGATGCCCAGCTTCTCGGCTGCGGGGGCCAAAAGCGGCACGATGATGAAGGCCAGCTCGAAAAAGTCGAGGAAGAAGGCGAGGAAGAAGACGAGCAGGGAGACAACGATCAAGAAGCCCATCTCACCGCCCGGCAGCGACACCAGCAGGTGTTCCACCCAAAGGTGACCGTTCACCCCGTAGAAGGTGAGCGAGAACACCCGCGCGCCCAAAAGGATGAACATCACAAAGGCAGAAAGCCGGGTGGTGGCGGCAAGCGCCTCGCGCACCACATGCATGCTGAGCCGCTTTTTGACACCCGAGAGGATCAGCGCCCCCACCGCGCCCATTGCGCCACCTTCGGTCGGCGTGGCCACGCCCAAGAAGATGGTGCCAAGTACAAGGAAGATCAGCGCCAGCGGCGGGATCAGCACGATCACCACTTGCTGCGCAAGGCGGCTCATGCGGTTGAGATGCGTGCCTTTGTCGATCAGGGCGATGACATAAATCACCACCACGGCCAAAGCGGCCGCCAGAATATCGGCGTTTGAATCGCGCGCGTCGGGCACATGCAGCCAGTTATAGGTGGCAAAGAAAGTGGCAATGCCAATCGCCAGCACGACGAAAAGCGAGGTGACGCCAGAGCCCAGCGTGCGCGCCTCTTTCGGCAGGGCCGGCATGGCGGCAGGGCGCACAATCGACATCACCGCCACGTAGCCAAGGTAGATGCCCGTCAGCACAAGGCCGGGGATCAGCGCGCCTTTGTACATATCGCCCACCGAGCGGCCAAGCTGGTCGGCCAGAACGATCAAGACGAGCGAGGGCGGGATGATCTGTGCCAGCGTGCCAGAGGCGGCAATCACCCCCGAGGCGATGCGCCGATCATAGCCGTAACGCAGCATGATCGGCAGCGAGATCAGCCCCATCGCGATCACCGAGGCCGCAACAACGCCGGTGGTCGCCGCCAGAAGAGCGCCCACAATAATCACCGCATAGGCAAGCCCGCCGCGCACCGGGCCGAAAAGCTGGCCGATGGTATCCAGCAGGTCTTCCGCCATGCCGGATTTTTCCAGCACGATCCCCATGAAGGTGAAGAAGGGAATGGCTAGGAGTGTCTCGTTACTTAAGACGCCCCAGAACCGTTCTGGCATCGCGTTGAGCAAAGGCCAGCTGAGGTTGATCGAGCCGCCCGAAAGCGGGGCCAGTTCAACACCAATGATGAAGAAGACAAGACCGTTCGCCGCGAGCGAAAATGCCACCGGATAGCCCAGCAGCAAAAACACGATAAGCGAGACGAACATGATCGGTGCCATGTTCGTGGCAATGAGTTCCAAAAGCATCTCAGAGCCCCTCTTCTTCGACCAGCGCCTCGGCAGTGCCGTGGTGACCGGTATAGGTGTGAGGATCTGCAATCAGCCCACGCATGATCGCGATTTTCTTGATGATCTCAGAGATGGCTTGCAAGAAAAGCAGCCCAAAGCCGATCAGCAAGAGTGACTTTGCCGGCCACAAGATCAGCCCGCCCGCGTTCGTGGACATTTCCCCCGATGTGAAGGAGCGCAGCACGAAGGGCGTCAGCATATAAAGCATCAAGCAGATGAAGGGCAGCAGGAAGAAGACATGGCCAAAAAGGTCAATCCAGTGCTGCACCCGGCGCGAGAAGGCGCCATAGACGATGTCGATCCGGATATGCTCGTTTTGCTTGAGCGTATAGGCCGCTGCCAGCAAGAAAGCCGCGCCATACAAATACCATTGTGCCTCAAGCCATGCGTTCGATGAGGTGTTGAACACCTTGCGCACGATGGCGTTGGTGGCCGAAACCAGCACCGCCACCAGAATGAGCCAAGCGACTGACTTTCCGATGACTTCGTTGATGCGGTCGACGGCCCGTGACAGAGCCAGCAAAGCGCCCATCGTCTCCTCCCCTTCCAATGCCCTTTATCCCCATAAGGGGCTGGGCTGTTCCTGCCGGGTGCGCGCAGGAAAAGCAAGGAATTCGGCCCTCGGCGGTTCGATTTCCTGACCAATCTTGCAGAATTTTCGCCTCTAAGTGGTGTCGGGGCACGGCACCGGCCAAAATGGCAGCATCTTCCCTAAGGGCAAAGGGTGCGCCGCAGCGACTCGTTTGTAAACCATGGATGGAAAAGGGCCGAATCGAGCCTGTTTGCCTGTGGGTGACTTGCGAAAATGTCACCGATTTGCCGATCTGCGCAATTTTTGGAACGCTTTACCCTTTGGCGCGACATTATATTCAGTGTTTTGCCGTTGACGCCCCCAAGGGCACCCCCTAATGTCCGCCCCAATAGAGGCGAAAGGATCAGCGATGTTCGCGCTTGTGGTCGTAGTAGGGAATTGGCGCATGGGCCGGTAACGGTTGACCATTTTGGTTCCCATGTGCCCTCGCCGATCACGCGGGGGCTTTTTGTTGGCGAAGGCACGGGGTGAAACGGACCCCGGAAAGGACGGATAAAGATGTCGCGGCAGATGACCGGCGCGGAAATGGTGGTGCAAGCGCTAAAGGATCAGGGGGTCGATACGATCTTCGGCTATCCCGGTGGTGCGGTATTGCCGATCTATGACGCGATCTTTCAGCAAAACGACATCAAGCATATCCTTGTGCGCCACGAACAAGCCGCCGTGCATATGGCCGAGGGGTATGCCCGCTCGACTGGCAAGCCGGGCTGTGTGCTGGTGACCTCTGGCCCAGGCGCCACCAATGCTGTGACCGGCCTCACCGATGCACTGATGGACAGCATTCCTTTGGTGGTCTTTTCGGGGCAGGTTCCGACCTTCATGATCGGCACCGATGGCTTCCAAGAAGCCGATACGATTGGCATCACGCGGGCCTGCACCAAGCATAACTGGCTGGTGAAAGACCCGGCGAAGCTGTCGGAAACGATCCACCAAGCCTTCCATGTCGCGACCTCTGGCCGCCCCGGTCCGGTGCTGGTGGATCTGCCGAAAGACGTGCAATTCGCCTCGGCTGAATATACCGGGCCGAAAACCGCGCGCACCGAGCATTATCAGCCGAAGGTCAAAGGCGATCTGGACGCGATCACCAAGCTCGTTGAGTTGATGGAAAAGGCCGAACGCCCGATCTTTTACACCGGCGGCGGCGTGATCAACTCGGGCACCGGTGCAAGCCAGCTTCTGCGTGAAGTGGTGGATGCGACAGGCTTCCCGATCACCTCGACGTTGATGGGCCTTGGCGCTTACCCGGCCTCCGGCAAGAACTGGCTTGGGATGCTGGGCATGCATGGTCTTTATGAGGCCAACCTCGCCATGCATGACTGCGATCTGATGATCAACCTTGGCGCGCGGTTCGATGACCGCATCACCGGGCGCGTGGCCGATTTCAGCCCGCATTCGATCAAGGCGCATGTCGATATTGATGCCTCGTCGATCAACAAGATCATTCAGGTCGATCTGCCGATCTTGGGCGATATTGGCCATGTGCTGGAAGACCTGCTCAAGGTCTGGAAAGCGCGTGGGCGCAAGGTCAACAAAGAGGGCCTTGGCAAGTGGTGGCAAAAGATCGACGAATGGAAGAAGGTGCGCTGCCTGAGCTACACCAATTCCGACACGATCATTAAGCCGCAATATGCGCTGCAACGGCTTGAGGAACTCACCAAGGGCCGCGACCGCTACATCACCACCGAAGTGGGCCAGCACCAAATGTGGGCGGCGCAATTCTTGGGCTTTGACGCGCCGAACCGCTGGATGACCTCGGGCGGCTTGGGCACGATGGGCTATGGCTTCCCGGCCTCGATCGGGGTGCAAATCGCCCATCCCGAAAGCCTTGTGATCAACATCGCGGGTGAAGCCTCGTGGCTGATGAACATGCAAGAAATGGGCACCTGCACCCAGTTCCGCACCCCGGTGAAACAGTTCATCTTGAACAACGAGCGCCTTGGCATGGTGCGGCAATGGCAAGACCTGCTGCATGGCGGGCGCTATTCGCAAAGCTGGTCGGAAAGCCTGCCGGACTTTGTGAAATTGGCCGAAGCCTTTGGCTGGAAGGGCATTGTGGTCAGCGACCCGAAAGAGCTTGATGACGCGATCATGGAGATGATCGAATACGATGGCCCGGTGCTGTTTGATTGCCTCGTTGAGAAGCATGAAAACTGCTTCCCGATGATCCCGTCCGGCAAGCCGCATAATGACATGCTGCTTTCGGCCGATGCCGAGGCCTTCCGCGGCGGCGCCGCGCTGGTGTGACAGAGCCGGGGGGCGCTGCCCCCCGGACCCCCCGGGATATTTCCGGCAAGATGAAAGATATTCGGAAGGGAGAGGGCACATGGCCGCTCTGAACATCAAAAAAGGCTCCACCAGCCATTCCGCCTATGACCTGCGCGACACCCACTCGGATGTGGAACGCAGCCATACGCTGGCGGTGATTGTGGAAAACGAACCGGGCGTGCTGGCGCGCGTGATCGGGCTGTTTTCGGGTCGGGGCTATAACATCGACAGCCTGACCGTGGCCGAGATCGACCATAAGGGCCACCGCTCGCGCATCACCATCGTGACCCGTGGCACCGAGGCAGTGATTGAGCAAATCCGCGCGCAGCTGGGGCGGATCGTGCCGGTGCATGAGGTGCATGACCTCACCACCGAGGCCTCGGCCGTGGAACGTGAATTGGCGCTCTTTAAGGTCGCCGCCACGGGCGAAAAGCGCGTTGAATCGCTGCGTCTGGCCGATATCTTCCGCGCCAATGTGGTCGATAGCACGCTTGAAAGCTTTGTTTTTGAGATCACCGGCACGTCGGAAAAGATCGACGCTTTTGCGGAACTGATGCGCCCCTTGGGGCTGGTCGATGTTGCCCGCACCGGGGTCGCGGCGCTCGCGCGTGGCGTTGGCAACCTTTAAGCGCCAAGGCTCACCAGAATGCGAGAAGGGGGCCGCTGGCCCCCTTTTTAATGCCCGACGCTATTGCGGATCCGCCGCAGTGCCAGCCAGACAATTGCCACCACAAAGGGCGTGAGCCCCGCGACGGCCATTTCTTTGGAAATGCCCACTTCCTTGGCGATCGGGTAAACGGCATAGGCGGCAAGGCTCACCGCATAATAGCTGATCGCCACAACCGAGAGCCCCTCGACCGTGCGTTGCAGACGCAATTGCAGATCGGACCGGCGGTCCATGCTTTCGAGGAGTTTTTGGTTTTGCGCTTGGCGCGCCACATCGACCCGCGTGCGCAGCAATTCCCCCGCCCGCGCGGCGCGTTCGACCATTGCGTTCAAACGTACCTCAGCCGATTTTACCGTCCGCATCGCCGGGTCATAGCGGCGCATCATGAACTCTTCGAACTTCTGGCGGCCATTGAACCGGCTTTCGCGCAGCACCTGCACGCGGTCATGCACAATCGCCTCATAGGCATTGGTGGCCGAAAACCGGAACGTGTGGGTGACGGCGAGGCTTTCGAGTTCGGTTGAGACTTCAAGCAGGCGATGCAGCGTATCCTCTGCCGGATGAGCATCGTCTTTCATACTATCCACAAGCGCGCTCAGCTCCGGCTCCAGCGCATTGAGCTTGGTGGTGAGTTGGCGCGCGCGGCCAAGGCCCAGCATCGAAACGGCGCGATAGGTTTCTATCTCGCACAGTCGCTGCACAATCCGCCCGATGCGGCCTTGCCCGGTGCCGGGTTTGGCAAAAAGCGCAAAGCGCATCAGCCCCGCCGGGTCGATCCGAAAATCGGTCGCGACAACGGCGGTTTCATCCAAAACCCATGCGCAAACAAGGCTTTCGGGTACGAACCAGCTTTCCACCGCGGGCAAGATTTTCATCGGATCTGCGGGCAGTTCTTCAATCCGGATCGAGACCGCCGCAATCCGCCGCCCCGGCGCGGCTTTCATCCATGCGGGCGGAAAGACCTCGGCCTCTGCCGGGTCAAATGGGCGCTCTGACACGCCGGGCGCATGTGCCAGATAGGTGGTGAATTCGGTGTGGCTTTCCCATTTGAGCACATGGCGGCCAATTTCGCCGGTGTAATGCGTCGCGCCTTCGGGCGGCACAGCCCCGCCCGCGCGGGTCAACAGGTCAACGAGATGGTCATGGTCTTTGCTGCGGTCGCGGTTGGCCGCATCTTTGGGTTCTTTGAACGCCAGATAGATCACATGCGCGGGCGCACCCACCGCCGGAAACGGGCGGGCGTGCAATTCGTTCACCAGCGCATAGCGCAGCGGGTGGTCATCATTGGGGGTCAACGCGGGCCTCCGGTCCGATGCGGGTCAAGTTTCACCTAGCCTAGCATGCGCAGGGGACAAGCAAAAAACGTGTGAGGCTTGGGGCTTGCGGCATAGGGGCGCATGAGACGCGGCGAGAATGGCGCAAATTGCGGGCGTGGTGTTGACCCTTGCGGCGGCTTCGTGCAGCGATGGGGCTCTTGGCTCTGACAGGATTTCCCATGGCGTTCAGTTTCCTACATGCATCCGATTTGCATTTGGGCAAACCCTTTGGCGGCTACCCCGAGGCGATCCGCAACCGCCTGCGCGAGGCGCGCCACGGCGCGATTGCGGCGCTTGCGACGGCGGCAAGGTCTGGGCGCGCGCGTCATGTGCTGCTTGCGGGCGATACCTTCGATGCCGAAACCCCCGCGCCAGAGACCCTGCGCCAAGCGCTTTCGGCGATGGCGGAGGAAGCTGACATTGCTTGGACGCTTCTGCCCGGCAACCATGACAGCTTGGCCGCAACTGAGCTTTGGCGGCGCATTGCTACGGAAGCGCCCGAGAACCTGCGCGTGCTCACCTCGCCCGACCCCATCGTCCTTGCAGGCGGCGTTTATGTGCTGCCCGCGCCGTGCACCCAGCGCCGCCCGGGCCGTGATTTGACCGAGGCAATGTCTGCCCCCACGCCAGAGGGCGCTGTGCGCATCGGGCTGGGCCACGGTGCGATCACCGATTTTTCCGGCGGTGAAAGCTTGGCCGAAGAGGGGGGCGCCGGGATTATTCCGCCCGATCGTGCCGCGCGTTCGGGGCTTGACTACCTTGCCCTTGGCGATTGGCATGGGCAGATGCAGGTCGGGCCGCGCACATGGTATTCGGGCACGCCGGAGCCGGATGGTTTCAAGCATGATCTGGCGGGCGGCGCGCTCTTGGTGAGCCTTGATCGCCCGGGGGATCCGCCTGATGTCACGCCGATGGAAACCGGGCAGCTGCGCTGGCATGGGCTGTCTTTAGAGATGCTGCCGGGGGAAGACACGACGGCGCTTTTGGATCTGATGCTACCCGGATCGCGGCGGCGTAATCACTTGGTCAAGTTGGTGATTTCTGGGCGGCTGCCCTTGGCCGAACGGGCCGCTTTGGAGGCGGAACTGGCCCGGCTTGCGCCCGAATTTGGCTGGTGGGCGGCGGATCTTTCGCGCCTTGGGGTGGAGGCTTTGCCCGAAGACCTGGACCAGATCGACCGCGCCGGGGCTTTGCGCCAAGCGGCCGAGGTGCTTTTGGCGGAAAGCGGGGATTTGGCGCTGTCGCAAGCGGATCGTGACGTGGCGGCGCGCGCGCTTGCCCGGCTTTATGCGCTTTCGCAAGAGGTGCAGGCATGAAACTGCGCGCGATTGAACTCTCCAACATCCGCCGCTTCGCGGGGCAACGTGCGCGGCTCTCTGGGCTGGGCGATGGGCTCACGGTGCTCTCTGAGCCCAATGAATTTGGCAAATCCACCTTTTTCGACGCGCTGCATGCGGTGTTTTTTGAACGTCATCGGGCCTCTGGCGCGGCGGTGAAAAGCCTGCGCCCACATGCGGGGGGCGCGCCGGAAGCCAGCGTTGAGGTGGAATTGCCCACGGGGCGTTACACGATCTTCAAACGCTGGCTCTCGCGTCCGCAAGCGCGCATCACCGAGGCGGGCGGGCGGATCATCGCGCAAGATGATGAGGCAGAGGCGTGGATTGAAGCGCTGATGCAAGATGGCGCCGGGTCTGGCGGGCTTGCGGGGCCGTCTGGTCTTGTCTGGGTGCGCCAAGGGCTGTTGGGGCTTGAACCCGAGGGCACGAGTGCAGACGAAAGACGCGCCCGCGAACGCGGGCTCAACACCCGGCGCGATTTGCTCTCGTCCGTGGCGGGCGAGATCGAGGCGATGACCGGCGGGCGGCGCATGGATGCCGTTGTGGCGCGGGTGGTTGAAGATCTCGCCCCCTTGGTCACCGCGACCGGTAAGCCGAAATCGGGCGGCGCTTGGGCGACAGCCTTGGCGGAGGTGGAAAGCCTTGCCAAAGAAATTGCCGAGTTGCGCCCCAAAGCCGAGCGTCTTTCTGGCGATTTGGCGCGGCGTGGTGAGGTGCAACGCCAGATCGCGCGGCTCACCGACCCGGCGGAAGCGCAGGCCCGTGCGGAGGCGGTGAAGGCCGCGAAAGCCGCCTATGAGGCCGCGCAGGCCCATGCCGCGCAATTGGCCCAAAGTGAAACCGCCCTGCGCCTTGCGCAAAACGAGGAAGCGGCGGCAAACGGAGAGATTTCGCGTCTCACCCAGCTTCAAGCGCGGCTCACAGAGTTGGCGCAAGCGCGCGATGCGGCAGAGACAAAAGCCGAAGCGGCGCGCCAAAGGGCGGAAGAGCTTGCTGGGCGCGAGGGGGCCGCGCGGCAAAAGGCAGAGGCCAGCGCGCATATTTTGCGGGACTTGCGCGCGCGTCTTGGTGCCGCGCAAAAGGCGCAGCTTGCCCGCGCGGCTGCGGCGCGCGCCGAGGCGCTGGCAGGCCAAGTCAAACGCGCCGAGAGCCTGCAACAAGAGGCCGAGCAGATCACCGCGAAATTGGGGTTGATGCGGATCTCGCCCAAAGCGCTGCAAGCGGCGGAAGAGGCGCAAGCGGCGCTGGATCGCTTGACCGTTCAGGCGGAATTGCAAGCGGTGCAGATCAGCGCCCACCCCACGGGCGGGGGCCAAGCGCTGCTGGAGGGCGTGCCTTTGGGGGCGGGGCCGCATCCGGTGCTTGCGGCCTGCGAGATCACCTTGCCGGGCTTTGGCAGTCTGTATCTGGACCCCGGCGCCAAGCGCGGCGCGGAAACCGCGCAAAGGTTGGATCAGGCGCGGGGCGCGCGCGATGCGGCGCTGGCCGCTTGTGGGGCAGAAAGCCTGTCTGCGGCGCGCCACTTGCTGAACGAGGCGCAAAGGTTGCGCGAGGCGCTCAAGCAAATCACCGCCAGCTTGGCCGATGTTGCGCCCAAAGGGGCGGAATCTTTGCGCGCCGATCTGGCCCGCGCGCAGGCAGAGGCTACGCAGGCACCGCAACAGGGGGCGGAGGAAGATATTCCCGCGCTGGAAGTGGCCCTTGCCCAAGCCGACGAAGCGGCGAGCACGGCGCAAGCCGAGGCCCGCACGGCGCAAGACCTTGCCAGCACCGCGCGCGAGGCGCGGGCCGGGGCGGAGGCCGCGCGGCTCGCCCAAAAGCAAGCGCATGAGGCCGCGCAGCAAGAGGCGGGCGATCCGCAAGTTTTGGCCGAACGGCTTGCTGCGCTACGGGCGGAGCTGCCGAAACGCGCGCAAGCCACGGCGGAAAAGGCGCAAGCACATCAGGTTCTTACCGCCGCCGCCCCCGATCTTGCGACCGCCGAGGCACGGCTTGCCCGTGCCACCAGCGCGGCCGAACAAGCGCGCCAAGAGGTGGAAGAGGGCCGCCGCCATCTGGCCGAACTCGACACCCGCATCAGCGTTTTGGCCGAAGAAGGGATTGAGGAGCGCTTGGCCGATCTGGAAGGCCGTCACCAAGAGGCCGAGGCCCGTGCGGGGCGTTACGAGGGCGAGGTGAAAGCGCTGATCCGGCTGCGCGTGGCGCTTGAGGCGGCGCGCAGTGCCGCGCGGGAGGCCTATTTTGAGCCGGTGATGCGCGAGTTGAAGCCGCTTCTGTCGATCCTGCATCCGGGGGCGGAGATCGAGATTGATGATCAAACGCTTCTGCCATCAATCCTGACCCGCGAGGGGGAGGCGGAATCGCTCGATATTCTTTCCGGTGGCACGCGCGAGCAATTGGCGATCCTGACCCGGCTTGCTTTCGCGCGGCTTTTTGCGCAGGCGGGGCATCCGGTGCCGGTGATTTTGGACGATGCTTTGGTGATGAGCGATGATGACCGGATCGAGGCGATGTTCACCGCGCTGCATCGTGTGGCGCGCGATCAGCAGATCATCGTCTTTACCTGCCGCCAACGCGCCTTTGCCCAATTGGGCGGGGCGAAAGCGCAGGTCACGGTGGAGGCGCTTTAAAAAAGGCGCGGCCCGAGGGTTCCCCGGGCCGACCTGTTTAGCCTTTCAACGCGGCCGCATGATGGGCGATGTGATCGCCGATGAAGCTTGCGATGAAATAATAGCTGTGGTCATAGCCCGGCTGGCGGCGCAGCGTCAGCGGATGGCCCAGGCGCTCGGCCTCGGCAGCAAAGATCTCGGGCTTAAGCTGATTTTCCAAGAACGGGTCCGCCTCGCCTTGGTCAATCAGCACCGGAAGCCGCTCGGAAGCGCCCGCCAAAAGCGCGGTCGCATCCCACTCGGCCCAAGTGGCGCGATTTTCGCCCAAGTAAGCGGTGAAGGCTTTCTCGCCCCACGGCACTTGAGTGGGCGCGACAATCGGCGAAAAGGCCGAGACGGCGGCATAGCGACCGGGGTTTTTCAGCGCGATGGTCAAAGCACCATGCCCGCCCATCGAATGCCCCATGATCGAGCGTTTGTCGGAGGCCGGGAATTCCGCCTCGATCAGCTTGGGCAGTTCTTCGGTGATGTAATCGTACATCTTGAAGTGCTGCGCCCAGGGGTCTTGCGTGGCGTTGAGGTAGAACCCCGCGCCTTGGCCTAGATCATAAGCCTCATCATCGGCCACATCCGCGCCACGGGGCGAGGTGTCGGGTGCCACCAAAATCACCCCATGCTGGGCGGCAAATTGTTGCGCGCCCGCTTTGGTGATGAAGTTTTGCTCGTTACAGGTCAGCCCCGACAGCCAATAGATCACCGGCAGCCGCTCCCCCGCCGCATGGGCGGGGGTAAAAACGGCAAAGCTCATCTCACAGCCCAGCACCTCGGATGCGTGCTTCCAGACCGTTTGCGCGCCGCCAAAGCAGGCGTGCGATTCAAGCCGTTCCATCTGCGCAGCCTCAGAACTTGATGACCGAACGGATCGACTTGCCTTCATGCATCAGATCGAAGGCGGTGTTGATCTCGTCAAGCGGCATGGTGTGGGTGACAAAGGGGGCCAGTTCAATCTCGCCCTTCATCGCATCTTCGACCATGCCCGGAAGTTGCGTGCGGCCCTTCACCCCGCCAAAGGCGGTGCCCATCCATTTGCGGCCGGTGACCAGTTGGAACGGACGGGTGGAGATTTCTTGCCCCGCCCCGGCCACGCCGATGATCACCGATTGGCCCCAGCCACGATGCGCACATTCGAGCGCCGCGCGCATCACGTTCACATTGCCAATGCACTCAAAGCTGTGGTCCACGCCCCAGCCGGTCATTTCCACAATCACTTGCTGGATCGGCTTGTCATAGTCTTTCGGGTTCACGCAATCGGTGGCGCCGAATTGCTTGGCCAGTTCAAACTTCTCGGGGTTGGTGTCGATGGCGATGATCCGGCCCGCTTTCGCTTGGCGCGCGCCTTGGATGACGGCCAGACCAATGCCGCCCAAGCCAAAGACGGCGACGCTGTCGCCCGCTTCCACCTTGGCGGTGTTGTGCACCGCGCCAATCCCCGTGGTCACGCCGCAGCCCAACAGGCAGACATGTTCGTGGTTGGCGTGTTCGTTGATTTTGGCCAAGGAGACTTCGGCCACAACGGTGTATTCCGAGAAGGTCGAGCAGCCCATGTAGTGGTAGATCGGCTCGCCATTGTAGGAAAAGCGGGTGGTGCCATCGGGCATCAGGCCTTTGCCTTGGGTGGCGCGCACGGCGACGCAGAGGTTGGTTTTGCCCGATTTGCAGAATTCGCATTCGCCGCATTCGGCGGTGTAAAGCGGAATGACGTGATCGCCCGGTTTCACCGAGGTGACACCTTCGCCGACCTCAACCACGACGCCCGCGCCTTCATGGCCCAAAACGGCGGGGAAGACACCTTCCGGGTCATCGCCCGAGAGGGTGAAGGCATCGGTGTGGCACACGCCCGTGTCGGTGATGCGGATCAGCACTTCACCCTTTTTCGGCGGGGCAACGTCGATTTCGACGATTTCAAGCGGTTTGCCGGGGGCAAAGGCAACGGCGGCACGAGATTTCATGAGGGGCTCCCTTCGGGTTACTTGAGATAGCTGCGCACAAGCGCCAGCAGTTCCTTGGTTTTCGCGCCCCCATCTCCCTCGGGGGCACCGAATTCATCGCGGACATGGGCTTCCAGCACTTCGGCCATCAGCCCATTCATCGCGCCACGGGTGGCGGCGATTTGCTGCAAAATCGGCGCGCAGGGCGCACCGCTTTCCAACGCACGTTCCAGCGCCTCACATTGGCCTTTGATCCGGCGCACCCGCGCAAGAATGCGTTTCTTGTCGTCCGGATTGTTGGGCATGAGGGGCTCCCGTGTCGTATACTCGGGTATAGTATATTTTCGAGCGGTCAGCGCAACCGGAAAATACCGAAAGCCTAGCAGAGGCGGAGAAGGGCGCCGCACCTCAGAGGGTGAGGGATGCTGTTCTTTTGCGTTTGTGAAGGCGGCACAAGGGGGGCGCGGGATCAGCCAAACAAGATCAGATGCGAGCGCAAGATCGCATAGATCGTCACCGCGCCAAAGGCGGCAAAGCCCGCCATCGCCCAAAGCGTGAGCCACTTCAGCACCGGGGGCAGGGGGGCGCGCAGGCTATCCCGGCGCTTGAACGGGGCCACCGCGCCCAACCCAAGCGCGAGCGCGGTTGCGCCAAAAAGCGGGATGTAGAACGCGTAGCCAATATAGCCGTATTCGCGCTGCAAGATGCAAAACGGGCAATGGTGGTTGGGGTTTTCATAGATGTAGAGCGAAATCACCGAGATGATCGCGGTCATCGCTACGGCAAAAAAGCCCGCCCCCGCTAGCGCAAAGGCGCCATGCCCGCGCCCGGTTTTGGCGGCATAGGCGCCAAGGCCCAACACCAAAGCCTCGGCCCCCGCCAAAGCCCAAAGCGCAAGCGCCGGATCAACGGCGGCCATCTCATCGGAGAGCCCCGCATTCGCCGGGGTGAACAGCTTCGAGCAGCAAGAGGTGATCACATCGGTTTTGAGGCCAAGGTAATAGGTCAGCTCCAGCCCGCCCGCCAACAGCACCAAAGGCGCAATCGCCAGCACCAGCGCATATTTGGCGCGTGTCAGCGGATAGTCGCGGCCAAGCCGGTCCACATGGTCGATCACCAGCCAAACGGCGGCGGCAAAGAAGACCCCGATCTTGGCGTAAAGCGCGGGAAAGCCATAAGCGTTGACGTTGAGCGTGCCCACCGCGCACATCGCGCCAACGAACAGGGCCGCCATCCGGTCCGCGTTGAAAACGAAAAGAAACAGCGCCACCGCCTCGGCCAGCATCACCATGGCAAACAGGGTCGAGATGAGTTCGGTACGCCGCTCCATCACCAATTGCGCGCGGCTGCCAGAGGCCAGATCCCAGTGCCGCAACACGCGTTGCCCAAACCACGCCGCGCCTAAGGCCACCAAAATGGCAAGGGCAGAAACCAAGAGCAGCGTTAGGATGGGCGTGCGGAAGATCATCCCCGCACCTCGACCACTTGGCCATCGCGCATCTCGACCACGGCGGTCACGGCACTGGCGGCGATGATCCGCGGGTCATGGCTTGTCAGGATCACGGTTTTGCCCTCATCCCGCAGCCCGGCGACAATATCCAAAAACCGATGCGTGAGCGCGGTATCAAGGTTGGCGGTTGGCTCATCGGCAATCAGCACCGGGGCATCGTTGACCAAGGCGCGCGCAATCGCGGCGCGCTGCGTTTCGCCGCCCGACAGCACCTCAACCGGCATCAAGGCTTTCTCGGCCAGACCCAAAGCCTCAAGCCGCATCATCGCGCGGGCTTGCACGGTTTTTGGCTCTTCGCCCAAGGGGGCGGCGGGCAGCATAACATTATCCAACACGCTCAAGCCGCGAATGAGGTTGAAGCGCTGGAACACAAAACCAAATTTCACGCGCCGCAACTCGGTCAAGAACCGCTCGGGCAGGCCCGAGACCGGCTCCCCATCCAGCGTGATCCGCCCGGTGGTGGGGCGCGCCATGCAGCCCACAAGGCTCAACAGCGTGGTCTTGCCCGAACCCGAGGGGCCCATGAACACCGTCACCCCCTCGCGCGCGATATCAAGCGTGACGCTGCGCAGCGCGGCCACCTCATTCGGGCGGCCCTCGTTATAGGTTTTGGAGACATCGGAGAGAGAGATCATCGCATCACCGCATCGGGGTCGGCACTCGCCGCGCGCCACACCGGCACCACGGTCGCGGCGGCATAGGGAAGCACGGTCAAAAGGAAAAGCGTCACCAGTTGCGCGCCGTCAATCACCGGGGCAAGCGCAAAGTCCGGGTAGATCACCGCCCAGCCCTTCAGCACCGGGGCAAAGAGTGACGCGCCAAACCAAAACACATGCGCATAGGCGGCCACAGCGCCGAGCAAAAACGCGCCGACCGAGACGAGCCCGCCTTCCCAAAGCTTCATCGCAATCACATCGCGCGTATCCCAGCCGATCGCTTTCAAAATGCCAATCTCGCGCGCTTCCTCGGCAGAAAGGCCCGAGGCTTTATCGGCCGCAAAAATCGCAAAAGCGAGCATCGCCATCGCGCCAAGGGCGACCATAAGCCCCTCGCGCCAATCAAACAGCTTCATATAGGTGCGGGCAATATCATCGCGGCTGACAAAGCGTTCATCGGGCATGAGGCTCGTGGCTTTGTCGATGATCGTGGCAAGCTCATTGGCGTTGCGCACCCGCGCGGCGATATCGGTATAACCCCCTTCGGGGACCGAGAAGAAGGCGCGGAAATCGGCCTCGTTCATCAGCAAGAGATCGGCGGTCAAAAGCGCGGAATCGCTGCTGTAGATCTGTGCAATATCAAAGCGGTTCAGATCACCCTGCTTGCGGCTTAGGAACAGCGGCGCGCCCTCCCAATCGAGCCCGCGCGCGCGGGGAATGCCTTCGCCTACAATCACCTGACCGGGAGGCGGCATCTGCCCGCCATCGGGCACCATCACCGTGTAATTCGCGCCGCTGACCCGGTCGTAATAATAGCCCCAAAGCCGCCCACGCACTTTGGAGACGCCGCGAATGCTTTCCAGCTCCGCAATCCGGTCTTCAGAGATCATCCCCTGACGGCCAAGGCTCAGGTGCTGCACAATCAAATCGGGCGCACCTTCCAAAGCCGCGCTCGCCTCATGCCGCAGCGCCGAAGCGAAGAACATGGCTGAGGCAAGCAAAAACACCACGAGCGAGAACACGCCCACAAGGGCAAGGTTCTTCACCTTGCGCCGTCCCAAAGCGGCGAGCGTGTAATCGGCGAGCGCGCGCTGGCGGCGCAGCGCTTTCATTGCGTGACCTCCTGCGGCGCAAACCCAAGCTTGGCCGTGCCCCAAGGGCCAGCGGGCGGCACGAAAGAGCCCGAGGGGAAATGTTCAAAACTGCCCGGCGCATCTTGGAAGGCCGAGGCATTATCGGCCAGCGCAGGGTGGCGGGTGTAGCGCGCCTCGGTGAAAAGCGCCAAATCGCTAAGCCCCAAATCGCGCACAATCTCGCGGTTGGCGGCGATCCGGGCCGCTTCGCGTGGCGCGGTGGAAAGCGCATGCACCGCCTGCGCGGCCCCTAAGGCGAGCAATAGGCCAAGGGCCGTGAAAACCGGGGTCGAGGGGCGGCGGTAAGGGCGCGGTTGGCTCACTCGAATGCGCCTTCATCAAGCTTGAAGGGCAGATCGGGCGTGACCTCGTCAAAACGCAAAAGCCGCTGGCCCTTATGGTCGGCCATGAAATCCGTGGCATCCGCATCCGAAGCAAGCGGCACAAATTCATGCCCCATGGGCCCGAGCACATCTGACCCCACAGCATAAACCGCTTCGCGCGCATCGACGAGGGCAACCTCGTAATAATCGCTCACTCCCATGCCGGTGATTTGCTCGCGCGTGCGGCCCGTGGCGTATTTGCCGGGGTCATGCAGGAATTTGAAGAAATCCTTCGCGCCATCAAAATGGACCGCTTCGCCATCGGCAAATTGGATTGTGGCCACCCAATCGGGGTAGCGGGCGACGAACATCCCGCAAACGGGGCAGGTGTCGCGCGGGCCGGGCGGCGGCAGGTCGATCGCGGTGGCTTTGGCGCGCGCGGCACGCGGCGCAAGGGGCAGGGCGGATGCGCCCAAAAGCAGCGCCAAAGTGGTGCGGCGGTTCGGGCGAGAGATGGTGCACATACGCGTTCCTCCTGAACCGGCCACGCCCTCGCAGGCGCGGCCAGCCATGTGATGGTGTCAGTTGCCCGCGGGCATTTCCATGCCCATCTGCTTGCGTTTTTCGCCGCGCCGCTTGCGGATGGCGAGCGTGTCTTTGGCCATATCCAAATAGGCCAAAGTCAGCGCTTCTTCAAAAGTCGCGGTCTTCGCACCTTTGCTCGCCGCCTCCTCGGCTTTGGCCGCATCGGCATAGGCCCATTTGGAGACCGCCGTCATCGTGCCGGGTTTGGCCGGGTCAATCACATAGGTCATCGCGGCGGTATCGGCGAGCGGTTTCACTTCGCCCTCGGCCCCGGCATCGCCCGCATAAATCGCCTTCGGCCCCGCATCCATATTGAGCGACAGCGAGATCGCCGCGCAATGCAGCGAGCAAGTGCCATCCACCGTGTCATTGCCATAAACGATCAGGTGGCGGCTGTGCGAATACATCTGCCGCATCATCCCGCAATAGGGGCAGCGCGGGTATTTGGCGAATTCGTCGTTCAGCGGATCGGTGTCGTGTTTCAAAAACCGGGTGAGCCCGTTTTCATCGGTCCATTGCATCGGGCTGACGGGCTTTTCGCCGGGGCTCATCGCCATTTCGGCATGCGCGGCGGCGGCCCCGAGGCTCGCAAAGGCGGCACCGGTGGTGGTGGTCAAAAGAAAATCGCGACGGTTCATGGAAATCTCCAAAATTTGGCTGAAAAGCGCCCAAGGGCGCAGGGTCTGGCTGAGACAAGAAAGCCTTTGCTGCACCGGCAACGCGGGACGCTGCGCACCGGTGCAACGGGCCTTACGCGGCCGGTGGTGCGCGGATCAGGCCAGAGCGGCGCGGCGCCGCGATAATGTCAAAGGGTATAAAAAGCGCAGTTTCTGCAACGGCTTGCAGCGTGAAATTGGGTGTGGGTGCCACCGCCCCCGTGGGCGCATCAAAGCTGCACACACCCGCGCTGGAACAAACCGCGCAATCGCCGTGGCTGGTTGGGCTGGGCAGGCTTTGGCCCGGTGCGGTGACCATCTTGCCAGTGGCGGGGTCGTAAAGCGCGATCCCTTCGCCGGTGCAGATTTGCAAGAACCCAAGCCGTTCGCCGGGCGTGACCGAGCCCATCGCATGAACCGCAGAGGCGCCCAGATGTTCAGCAAAGAACACCACCTGCACCAGCATCGCCAAAACCGCGAGCGCGCGCAGCACAGGGCTGCGAGACGGGCGCGAGGGGGCATGGCGGGCAGATCTCAAAGGGGCGGTCTTTCCGGGCGGCACGGTTTCGCGGCAGGTTCACCGCAGTTGGTTAAAAAAGCAACACCCTTCGCGGGACTTGCGGCGCGAAGCTGCGACATTTTCACCGCGCTAGCCGCTGCGTCCGCGCCTTTCCTTGACCGAAATCAAATCTGCCCCTCTGGCATGCGGGCGCGGCGCAGGCTAGAGCAGGGGCAGGAGACCCCCATGACCCCCAGTTCCACCGCCGCATTTGCTGGTTTTCGTCTTGGCCTTGGCCTGATTTTGGCAATTGGCGCGCAAAACGCCTTTGTGCTGCGCCAAGGGCTGCGGCGCGAGCATGTCTTTGCGGTGGCGTTGTTTTGTGCCGCCTCGGACGCGCTTTTGATCGCGCTCGGCGTTTCTGGCATGGGGACGCTTTCCAACCTTGCGCCTTGGGTGGCGGAGGCTTTGCGCTGGGGCGGCGTAGCCTTTCTCACTTGGTATGGTATGCGTGCAGCACTGGCCGCATGGCGTGGCGGGGAACGGCTTGAGGCAGGCGCGGGCGCGGCGCCCACGTTGCGCAGCGTGATGGTAACGGTCGCCGCACTCACTTGGGCGAACCCGCATGTTTGGCTTGATACGGTGGTGCTTTTGGGCGCGGTCTCGGCGCAGTTTCCGGGGCAGGGTTTGGCCTTTGGCGCGGGGGCGGTTTGCGCCTCTTTCATCTTCTTCTTTGCGCTCGCTTATGGGGCGCGGTTGCTCGCCCCGCTTTTCGCCAAACCTATCGCTTGGCGGGTGCTTGATGCGCTTGTCGCGCTCATCATGTTTTCGGTGGCGCTGAAGCTCGCGCTTTCGCCGCTGTAACGGGCACAATCGCGCACTTGCCAAGTGCCGGGCCGCACCGCAGAAAGAGCCATGACTTCTGCCCCTGCCGCCCCCGAAAAAAACGCCATGAAACCCGCAGCCAAACCTGCCCAAGACCGCCCGCTTGCCGGGCTTTTGTGGATGCTGGGCACCACGCTAAGCTTCACGGCAGTCAATGTGATCGTGCATTACCTCGGCTCCAACCTGCCCGCGACGCAAACCTCTTTTGTACGGTTTGCTTGGGGCTGGGTTTTTGTGGCCCCGGCGCTTTGGCATATTTTGCACATGAAGCTCTCGCCCAAGGTCTGGGGGCTGTTTGGCCTGCGCGGCCTGTTGCAGGCGATTGCGGTTTTGATGTGGTTTTACGCGATGGCGCGCATTCCGATCGCCGATGTGACGGCGATTGGCTATCTCAACCCGATTGTGGTGAGCCTTGGCGGCGCGCTTTTGCTCGGCGAGGGCTTTGCCTGGCGGCGCGGTGTGGCTGTGGTGGTGGCGCTCATCGGGGCGCTGGTGATCTTGCGACCCGGCATGCGCGCGATTGAGCCGGGCCATGTGGCGCAGCTTGGCGCGGCCTTCTTCTTTGGCCTCTCCTATCTGATGATGAAGCGGCTTTCGGGCCTAGCCCCCGCCACGGTGGTGGTGGCGCTGATGACGGTGGTGGTCACGCTCTGCCTCGCGCCGCTCGCCGTGCTCAATTGGCAGCCGATGACATGGTCGGAAAACCTTTGGCTCGGCGCGACCGCCTTGTTTGCCACTTTGGGGCATTATTGCATGACCCGCGCCTTTGCCTGTGCGCCGGTCACGGTCACGCAGCCGGTGGTGTTCTTGCAACTCGTTTGGGCGTCGAGCGCGGGCTATGTGCTCTTTGGCGAGGCGCTTGATCCGTTTGTCTTCTTGGGCGCGGCGATGATCGTGGGCGCGGTGAGCTATATGGCGTGGCGCGAAGCGGTGATCAAACGGCGCAAGGCCGCCCAGCAAAGCTAAAGAAAAGGCCCCTCGCAAGGGGCCTTTGTTTTTGGTGTTGGGGTTGGCTTATTCCGCCGCCTGCGCGCCGCGCGGATCAATCAGCCGCCCAATCACCCCCTCGCGGGTGATTTTGCGGCCATCGCTCAGCGCCACGGCGGGCACATGGCGCAATAATTCCATGATCTCGATCACCGGCAGCGACGGGTCGACCGGCGCGCCCTCTGCGGTGCCGGGTTCCGCCACATCGCCCGCAGTCAGCACACCGAGCGGGTTCATATGCGCCACGAAATCCTCGACATAATCATTGACCGGGTTGGCGATGATGTCGCGCGCGGTGCCGCATTGCACGATCCGCCCGCCTTCCATCAAAGCGATCCGGTTGCCGATCTTGAACGCCTCATCCAGGTCGTGAGACACAAAAACGATGGTGCGTTTGAGCGTGGATTGCAGTTCCAAGAGCTCATCTTGCAGCTTTGCGCGAATGAGCGGATCAAGCGCCGAGAAGGGTTCATCCATCAACAAAATCGGTGCTTCGGTCGCAAAGGCGCGAGCCAAGCCGACCCGCTGCTGCATCCCGCCCGAAAGCTCGCCCACTTTGCGGTCTGCCCAGTCTTCCAAATGGACAAGCTGCAATTGCGCATCCACCCGGTCGCGCCGCTCGGCCTTAGACATGCCGCCAAGCTCAAGCCCAAGGCCCACGTTTTCACGCACGGTGCGCCACGGCAGCAGGCCAAATTGCTGAAACACCATCGCCACACGGCTCAGCCGGATGCGGCGCAAGGTTTGTGCATCGGCATGGGTGACATCAACCAGCCCATTGCCGTCGCACACCTCCACCTTACCACGGCAGACCGGGTTGAGCCCGTTCACCGCGCGCAAAAGCGTGGATTTGCCCGAGCCCGAAAGCCCCATCAGCACCAAAATCTCGCCCTCGGCCACATCAAGCGAGCAGTTATGCACGCCCAAAACTTGGCCGGTTTGCGTTTGGATCTCGCCGCGCGACTGGCCCGCATCCATCAAGGGCAAAGCCCGCGCGGGATGATCGCCAAAAACGATCGAGACATTGTCAAACCGCACCGCAACGCCTGCGGTTTTGGCGGGGGTCATTTCCATGTTCATTTCTTGCCCCCCATGCGCAGCATCCGGTCAAGGATGATGGCCACCACGACGATGATCATCCCCGCTTCAAAGCCAAGCGCGGTATTGACCGAGTTGAGCGCGCGCACCACCGGCACCCCAAGCCCGTTCGCACCCACAAGTGCGGCAATCACCACCATCGACAGCGACAGCATGATCGTTTGGTTGAGCCCCGCCATGATCTGCGGCAGCGCATAGGGAAGCTCGACCTTCCACAACACTTGGCGCGGCGTGGCACCAAAAGCGCGCGCAGCCTCCAAAAGCGCTTGCGGCGTGGTGGAGACACCAAGATGCGTAAGCCGGATCGGTGCAGGCAGCACAAAGATCACGGTCGAGATCAGCCCCGGCACCATGCCGATGCCAAAAAACACAATGGCGGGAATAAGATAGACGAAGGTGGGCAGGGTTTGCATCAGGTCCAGCACCGGCTGCATCGCCATGTAAAGGCGCGGGCGATGCGCTGCCGCAATCCCAATCGGCACGCCAACAGCCATGCAAACCACACAGGCGGAAAGCACGAGCGTGAGGCTTTCCATCGTGGGCTTCCAATAGCCTTGGTTGAGGATGTAGAGGAACCCGGCCAGAACCAACAAAACCATTTGCCACTTGCGCTGGGTGACCCATGTCAGCGCGCAAAACAGCGCGACGATCACCAGCGGCGGCGGCGTTTGAAGCAGCCACAAGATCCCGTCGATCAGGGCCTGCATCAGTGCGGAAAGCATATCGAAGAAGCCCGAGGCATTCTCCTTGAACCAGTCGAAGACGTGTTTTGCCGTCTTGCCGACCGGGAGTTTGTGGTCCGTCAGCCACTCCATGTGGGGGGAGCTCCTTGCTCTGGTGCCGTTCCCCGGGGGCTTCGGGGAACGGCTTTGTCTCTTGGCGCTTAGTTCAGCGCTTCGGTCACGGCGGCCAGCGCATCACCACCATCTTTGGTGGTCACGCCGTCAAGCCACGGGCCCAGCACATCCGGGTGCGCCGACAGCCACGCTTTGGCGGCCTCATTCGGGTCTTCGCCGTCATTGAGGATCGCGCCCATGATCTCGTTTTCCATCGCGAGCGAAAACTCAAGGTTTTCCAGAAGTTTGCCAACATTCGGGCATTCCGCCACATAGCCCGCGCGCACGTTGGTCGCGACTTCGGCCCCACCAAAGTTCGGGCCAAAGAAATCATCGCCGCCCGCCAAATAGGTCATGTCGAAATTGGCGTTCATCGGATGCGGTTCCCAGCCAAGGAAGATCACCGGCTTGCCCGCTTTATCGGCGCGCTCGACCTGCGCGAGCATCCCTTGCTCGGAGCTTTCCACCACTTCAAAGCCCTCAAGGCCAAAAGCATTGGCGGTGATCATATCCATGATCAGACGGTTGCCATCGTTGCCGGGCTCAATGCCGTAAATCTGGCCATCCAGATCATCTTTATGCGCAGCGATATCGGCAAAATCCGTGATCCCGAGCGCGGCGCCAGCGGCATTGGTGGCCAGCGTATATTTCGCGCCAACAAGGTTCGTGCGCACGGTTTCAACGCTGCCATCTTCGCGATAGGGGGCAATATCGGCCTCCATCGTCGGCATCCAGTTGCCCAAGAACACATCCACATCGCCGCCCGAAAGCGCGGTGTAGGTGACCGGCACCGAGAGCAGTTTCACATCGGTTTCATAGCCAAGCGCATCAAGCACGGTGACGGTGGCGGCGGTGGTCGCGGTGATGTCGGTCCAGCCCACATCCGAAAATACGACCTTGCCGCAATCGGCAGAGGCGGGCAGCGCGAGCGTCAGGCTTGCCGCACCAGCAAGAAGGACAGAGCGAAGGGTCATCAGGGTCTCCCATGTGTTGCCCGGTTCCGGGTCAGACGTTTTTTGTTGATTGACGAGTCAATAAACTTTCAGGTAGCTCCAGAATGCAAGAGATTTCTTTGACGGAGTCGCAAAACACATGCCGAAGCTTGGGGCAGAGCCTATTCGACGGGCAGCCTTGGTGAAAGCCACGATTGAAACCGTGGGGGAGGCCGGGTCGCTGGAGGTGACGGTCGCGCAAATCGCGCGGCGCGCGGGCATGTCTTCGGCCTTGGCGCATCATTACTTCGGTTCAAAAGAGCAAATCTTTCTGGCCGCGATGCGCGCGATTCTGACCCTTTACGGGGCCGAGGTGCGCGGCGCATTGGCCACCGCCGACACGCCCGAAAGCCGCTTGCGCGCGATTGTGGCGGGCTCTTTCGCGCAGGGCAGCTTTCGGCGCGAAACGATCTCGGCTTGGCTTAACTTCTATGTGCTCGCGCAAACCAACCCGCAGGCGCATCGGCTCTTGCGGATCTATCAGCGCCGGCTGCGCTCGAACCTGCGGCACGAATTGCGCCCGTTGGTGGGGGCGCGTGCGCAGGCCGTGGCGCGTGGCTTGGGGGCTATGATCGACGGCGTCTATATTCGTGCAGCGCTGGCTGACGATGCGCCAGACCGAGACTATGCCCTTGATATCGTGAATGAATATATCGACCGTGAACTGGAGGGGACGCCATGAAGGCCCAACCGAAAGCCAGCCATTTCATTGATGGCAAATGGCATGAAGACAGCGCAGGCGAGGTGATCGAGGTCACCTATCCCGGCACGGGCGAGGTGATTGCGCGGCTGCATGCGGCCACGCCCGCCGTGGTGGATGCGGCGATTGCTTCGGCAGAACGTGCGCAAAAAGACTGGGCGCGGATGCAGCCGGTGGAACGGGGCCGCATTTTGCGCCGCGCGGTGGATATCATCCGCGACCGGGGGGCGGAGCTTGCGCATCTTGAAACGCTCGACACCGGCAAGCCGATCCAAGAGACCGAAGTGGCCGACTGGCCCTCGGGTGCCGATGCGTTGGAATATTTCGCCGGGCTTGCGCCGACGCTAACGGGCGAGACCATCCCCTTGGGCGGCGATTTCGCCTATACGATCCGCGAGCCTTTGGGGGTTTGCGTGGGCATTGGCGCGTGGAACTACCCCAGCCAAATTGCCTGCTGGAAGGCGGCGCCGGCGCTTTCGACCGGCAATGCGATGGTGTTCAAGCCCTCCGAAATCACGCCCTTGGGGGCACTGAAACTGGCCGAGATTTTCATTGAGGCGGGCATGCCTGCGGGTGTGTTCAACGTGGTGCAGGGGCGCGGCGCGGTGGGCGCGGCGCTTTCAACTGATCCGCGCGTCGCCAAGGTCTCGCTCACCGGCTCTGTGCCGACGGGCGAAAAGGTCTATGCCGCCGCCGCGGCGGGCATGAAGCATGTGACGATGGAACTGGGCGGCAAATCACCGCTGATCATTTTCGACGATGCGGATCTGGAAAGTGCGATTGGCGCGGCGATGCTGGCGAACTTCTATTCCTCGGGCCAAATCTGTTCGAACGGCACCCGCGTCTTTGTGCAAAAGGGCATCAAAGAGCGGTTCCTCGCGCGGTTGGCCGAGCGCACCGGCACGATCCTCGCGGGCGACCCG
The DNA here is from genome assembly GCF_900217725.1 of Rhodobacter sp. JA431. NCBI lineage: Bacteria > Pseudomonadati > Pseudomonadota > Alphaproteobacteria > Rhodobacterales > Rhodobacter > Rhodobacter sp. JA431. The sequence continues at coordinate 435,676 of NZ_OBMP01000002.1, read as the reverse complement.
CTCGATCCGGCCACGCAATTTGGCCCGCTGATCACTGCGGACCAGCATGTGAAGGTGATGTCTTACATTGCCAAGGGCAAGGAAGAGGGCGCGCGGCTTATTTGCGGCGGCGCGGCGGGCAATGAAGGCCCGCTGTTTGTGCAGCCCACGGTCTTTGCCGATGTTACGGATAGCATGACCATCGCGCGCGAAGAGATTTTTGGCCCGGTGATGGCGGTGCTTGATTTTGAGACCGAGGAAGAGGCGATCGCGCGCGCCAATGACACGCAATTTGGCCTCGCCGCCGGGGTCTTCACCGCAGACCTCGCGCGCGGGCATCGGGTGATTGGCCAGTTGGAGGCGGGCACCTGCTGGATCAACGCCTATAACCTGACCCCGGTCGAAATGCCCTTTGGTGCGGTTAAAGCCTCGGGCCTTGGGCGCGAAAACTCGAAAGCGGCGATCGAGCACTACACGCAGGTGAAGTCGGTCTATGTCGGCATGGGCCCGGTCGATAGCCCCTATTGAGCCAACCGCCGGGGGCTTTGCCCCGGACCCCCAGGATATTTGTCGCAAGATGAAAGAGCACGATATGGAAGCGGATTATGTGATCGTTGGGGCGGGCTCGGGCGGCTCGGCGCTGGCCTATCGGCTCTCGGAAGCGGGCAAAAAGGTGGTGATCATCGAGCATGGCGGCTCCGACTGGGGGCCATTCATCCAGATGCCTGCGGCTTTGTCTTACCCGATGAATATGGGGCTTTATGATTGGGGCATGTCCACCGAGCCGGAGCCGCATCTGGGCAACCGCCGCTTGGTCACGCCGCGCGGCAAGGTGATTGGGGGCTCCTCTTCGATCAATGGCATGGTCTATGTGCGCGGCCATGCGCGCGACTTTGACCATTGGGCGGAGCAGGGCGCAAGCGGCTGGTCCTATGCCGATGTGCTGCCCTATTTCAAACGGCAAGAAAACTGGCATGGCGAGGATGATGGCGCCGATGCGGCTTGGCGCGGCCATCAAGGCCCGCTGCATGTGTCGCGCGGGCCCCGTGAAAACGTACTGTTTGAGCATTTCATCCAAGCGGGCGCGGCAGCGGGCTACCCGGTGACGATGGATTATAACGGCGAGCAGCAAGAAGGCTTCGGCCCTATGGAGGCGACGATCTGGCAAGGGCGGCGCTGGTCCACCGCCAATGCCTATCTGCGCCCGGCGCGCAAAAACGGCAATCTTGAGATCGTGCGCGGGCTTGCGCGCAAGGTGGTGATTGAAAATGGCCGCGCCGTCGGCGTGGAATATGAGCGCAAGGGTGAAGTGAAGGTGCTGCGCGCGCGGGCCGAGGTGGTGCTGGCTGCCTCGTCGCTCAACACCCCGAAGCTCTTGATGCTTTCGGGCATTGGCGATGCCGAGCATCTCAAGGCACATGGCATTGAGGTTTTGGCCCATCGCCCCGGCGTTGGGGCGAACCTACAAGACCACCTTGAAATTTATATGCAATTTGCCGCGCGAGAGCCGGTGACCTTGTTCAAATACTGGAACCTGTGGGGCAAGATCACCGTCGGGGCGCAGTGGCTTTTCACCAAAAACGGGCTTGGTGCCTCGAACCAGTTTGAGGCTTGCGGGTTCATCCGCTCCGACAAGGGCGTTGAATATCCCGATATTCAATACCACTTCCTGCCGCTTGCCGTGCGCTATGATGGCAAGGTCGCCGCCGAGGGGCATGGCTTCCAAGTGCACACCGGGCCGATGCGGTCGAAATCGCGCGGCAAGGTCACCCTGCGCAGCGCCAACCCGGCAGACAATCCGGTCATTCGCTTCAACTATATGTCTCACCCCGATGATTGGGCCGAGTTCCGCAAAGTGGTGCGGCTCACGCGCGAGATTTTTGCCCAAGCGCCGATGCAACCGCATGTGAAGCACGAAATCCAGCCCGGCACGGATCTGCAAACGGATGAGCAGATCGACAGTTTCATTCGCGACCATGCCGAAAGCGCCTATCACCCCTGTGGCACCGCGCGGATGGGCCGGGCCGATGATCCGATGGCGGTGGTGGACCCGGAGGGCCGCGTGATTGGGGTGGAGGGGTTGCGCGTCGCTGATAGCTCGATCTTCCCGCGCATCACCAATGGAAACCTCAATGGCCCCTCGATCATGGTGGGGGAAAAGGTCGCCGACCATATTCTGGGCCGTCGTTTGCCGGCGGAAAACGTCGAACCGTGGATCAACCCGAACTGGCAAACCGCGCAGCGTTAACGCTACATCTTGCGGTTGTGTTGAGTTTGGCCACAGAATTGGCTTGCGCTGGCGCGTGGGCGCGCTAGCGTCGCGCCATGGTGAAGTGGGTTTTGATAGCACTGCTGATGGCGCAGCCCGTCGCGGCTGAGGTCGTGCAAGGGCGCGCGCGGGTGATTGATGGTGACACGCTCGCCATTGGCGCGGTGCGGGTGCGGTTGCATGGCATTGACGCGCCGGAAAAGGACCAAACCTGCCAAGATCCGGCAGGGCGCGATTGGCGCTGCGGAGCGGCGGCGACGGCGGCTTTGGAGCGGATGACCGCGCGCGGCGACACCCGCTGCGAGGGGGAAGACTATGACCGCTATGATCGGCTGATTGCCGTGTGCCGTGCGGGTGGGCGCAATCTCAATGCCGCGCTGGTGGCGGAGGGCTATGCCGAGGCCTACCGTAAATATGCGCAAGATTATGTGGGTGAAGAACAGGCCGCACGCGCCGCGCAAAAGGGCATTTGGTCCGGCGCGCATCTGAACCCTGAAGCCGCGCGGCGGCAGGCGCGGAAGGGGGCAGCACAACAGCCTCCCGGCGCGTGTTTGATCAAAGGCAATATCTCGCGGTCGGGGCGGATTTTTCACACCACCGCCTCGCGCGATTATGCTGCGACGCGGATTGATCCGTCTAAAGGCGAGCGCTGGTTTTGCACCGAGGCAGAGGCTTTGGCGGCGGGCTGGCGTCCTGTGCATCGTTAAAAATGTTCGCGCTAAACCCTGGGGTGATTTGACACGGGTCAAAGTGCGCGGCGCGGGCTGCCCCTAGGCTTTCCTCATAAACACAAGGGAAGGGGAGCCCAATGTCCAACACGCCGCATACGCTTGGCGAAGATTTTCCGTATGAAATTGATAAGGTCCACAGTTTGAAAGTGGTCAACATCCACTTTGCAAAACTGCTGGAAGACTATGACCAGGTGAACGACAAAGTGCATCGGGCGGAAACGAATGTGGAACCGCTGGAGCATTTTGCCGAAGTCCATCTACGCAAACAGCGCGCGCATATCAAGGACGAAATCGCCTATATGCTGCATCATTCCTGAGCCTGTGAAACCGCCTGAAGCCCCGGTTTCCCGGGGCTTTTTTTGTTTTAGGCCCGAAGCCCCGGTGCTTCGGGGCGTCTTCTCTCAGGCGATATCATAGGGCAGCAGGCCGCGCCGGTTTGGGTCCACCCGTAGGCGGCGTTCCAGCGGCGGGACAGAGCGTTGATGGCAATCGCGCCGCTCGCAAATCCGGCACGAAATCCCAATCGGCTGATAGGCGCGCGGGTTCGTCAGTTCCATATCATCGGCATAAACCAGACCGCGCGCGTGGCTTACCTCACAGCCCAAGCAAATCGCGTAGCGGCGCACCGGGGCGGTGAAACTGCCCCCGGTTTTAGAGACATCGCGCGCAAGGCACAGATAGCGCACGCCATCGGGCGTTTCGGCCAATTGGCGCAAGAACTTGGTCGGTGTTTCAAAGGCTTGGTGCACGTTCCACAGCGGGCAGGCGCCGCCAAAACGGGCAAATTGCAACCGCGTGGCGGAGTGGCGCTTGGTGATCGTGCCCGCCTGATCTACCCGAACGAAAAAGAACGGAATCCCCTTCGCGCCGGGGCGCTGCAGGGTGGAAAGGCGGTGCGCCACCTGTTCGATGCTCGCTCCAAACATATCGGCGAGCCGCTCCAAATCGTGCCGGGTTTCCTGCGCGGCCTCAAGGAAGGCGCGATAGGGCAAGAGCGCCGCGCCCGCGAAATAATTTGCAAGCCCGATCTTGGCGATCTGGCGCGAGGTCTCGGATTGGAAGCGCGCCAAATCAAGCGTCGCCTCCAGCAGTTCGTTTTGCGTCATCAGCGCGACTTGGTGCAAAAGCTGAAACGCCTGCGTCGCGCGGTTGGCATGGGCGGAAAGAAGGATCTTGTCACCTGCACGGCTGCGCAGCTCAGAGATAGAAGCGAATTCCACCTCGATCCCGCGCGCGGCAAGCGCGGCAATCGCGCGGGCAATCGGGTCGCCACGGCTGCCTTGGGGGCAGGCGAAATGCTCTGCCGCGCGGTCCACCGCATCAATGTAGTTGTCGCAATAGTGAAAGAAGTCACGCACTTCTTCCCAAGGGCTGACAACGGTTTGCGCGCCCTCGCGCCCCAAGGCCTCATCCAAAGAGGCAAGCCGTTCATGCGCTTGGCGGTAGGAGCGGTGCAGTTCCAAAAAGGCCCGCGCAAGCGCAGGCGCGTTGGAGGCCGCCAGTCGCAAATCCGCCAAGGGCGGTGCGCCACCATCGGCAAAGACCGGATCGGCCAAAGCCTCGCGCATGTCACTCACCAACCGCTCGGCATCGCCTGCGGAAAGTTCGGTCACATCAAGGCCGAACTCGCCCGCAAGGCCCAAGACCACCGCCGCCGAAACCGGGCGGTGGTTGTTTTCCATCTGATTGAGATAGGGCAGCGACACGCCCAGCCTGTCGGCAAAGGCCTTTTGCGTCAGCCCTAGGCGCGCGCGCGTTTCGCGCAGCTTGACGCCCGCGTAAAGTTTTTGAGTTGCCATCCGCGCCTCCCCCGCGCTTTTGCAAAGCAATTCTACGCTTTGCAAAGCCGGGGCGTCAAATGCCGAGCGCGCGACGGCGGTGCAAAACCCACAGCATCATCAGCACCGAAACGAGCGAGGAGGCGAACATGATCGCCACCAGCCGTAGAACCGAAACCTCAAGCCCGACGAAGTGGGCTGTTAGGCTTGAAAGCGCCGCGCCGCAGCCGATCGACAGTGTTGCCCCAAGGCCCGAGGCGGTGCCTGCAAGTTCGGGGCGCACCGACATCATCCCCGCATTGGCCGAGGGCAGCGCGAGCCCGTTGCCGATGCCCGTGATGGCGACGGTGGTGAAGAAGAAAAGCGGCCCCAGCCCATCGGACAGGGCGGCAATCAGCGCGAGCGCCAGCGCTGCGGTGGCAAGGGCGGTGCCCGCCAGCACCATTTTATCCATGCCCAGCCGCGTCGCAAACCGGCCCGAGACCCAATTACCGATCAGATAGCCGACGGAGGGCAGGGCGAAGTAGTAGCCAATTTCAACGGGGCTCAGGCCAAAGGCTTTCTCGCCCACCAAAGGCGCGCCGCCAAGATAGGCATAAAAGAGCCCCGCAGCGGAGGCCGCCGAAAGCGCATAGCCCCAAAACCGTTGCGAGCGAAACAGCACCGGATAGGCGTTCAATTGCGCACGAAAGCCCAGCCCGCCGCCCGCGACCGTTTCCCCCATATCGCCCCAAACGAGCCAAAACAGCCCCACGCCAGAAGCCGCAAGCACGATCATGTTGGCTTGCCAGCCAAAGGCAGCATCCAGCACGCCGCCCACCACCGGGCCGATCATCGGCACCAAAGACATGCCCATTGTGACATAGCCAATGCGCGAGGCGGCTTCTGGCCCCGGAAACATATCCCGCACCGCAGCACGCGAAATCACGAAGGTGGTGGCGACCACCGCTTGCACGAACCGCGCGGCCAAGAAGGTCTGGGCGGTGGGGGCAAAAAGCGCGGCGACCGAGGCGAGCGTGAAGATTGCCACGACCACCAGCGTCACAGGGCGGCGACCATAGCGGTCTGAAATCGGGCCAATCAAGAACTGCGCCAGCGCCGACATCGCCAAATAGGCCGAGATCGTCAGCTGCATCACGCCATAGTCCACCCCGAAATGCCGCGCCATGCCGGGCAGCGAGGGCAGAAAGATGTTGAGACTAAGCGCCGCAATCCCCGTGGACAGCACGAGGGTGACGATATGCGGGGGCGTGGAGCGGTTGAAAAAAGCCATAAGAATGCCGCTAGGGCGTGCGCGGCAATTTGTCCATTGCGGAAATGTATGCGTCACAAGATTGCCGGGCAGGGGCGCTAAAGCTGTGATATGCCCTTAAAAATGGGGATAAAGGCCGCTTTTGCGGGCAAGGCGCTGGCGGACGGAGCTTTGCAGTGTTGCAATTCGCAATCGCCGGCTTGAGAATAATTTGCAAATTTTCGGAAATCCTCTTGGTAATAATGTTGCGCTCGATTAGGTTGCAGTGAAATTCTCGGAGGGGACCGAAATGAAAGATATTTTGAGCGAGCTGGAAGCCCGCCGCGCGGACGCGCGCCTTGGAGGGGGTGAGCGTCGGATTGAAGCGCAGCACAAGAAGGGCAAGCTGACCGCGCGCGAGCGTATTGAACTGCTGCTCGACGAGGGCTCTTTCGAAGAATTCGACATGTTCAAGGCGCATCGCTGCACCGAATTTGGCATGGAGAAAGAGCATATTCCGGGCGATGGCGTGGTGACCGGCTGGGGCACCGTCAATGGCCGCATGGTCTATGTGTTTTCTCAAGACTTCACCGTCTTTGGTGGCTCGCTGTCGGAAACCCATGCCGAAAAGATCTGCAAGATCATGGATATGGCGATGCAAAACGGCGCGCCGGTGATTGGCATGAACGACTCGGGCGGCGCGCGCATCCAAGAAGGTGTGGCTTCGCTCGCGGGCTATGCCGATGTGTTCCAGCGCAATATCATGGCCTCGGGCGTGGTGCCGCAAATCTCGCTGATCATGGGGCCTTGCGCAGGTGGCGCGGTCTATAGCCCCGCGATGACCGATTTTATCTTCATGGTGCAAGACAGCTCTTACATGTTCGTCACCGGCCCCGATGTGGTGAAAACGGTGACCAATGAGATCGTCACCGCCGAACAGCTGGGCGGCGCGAGCACCCATACCAAGAAAAGCTCGGTCGCCGATGGCGCCTATGAAAACGATGTGGTGGCGATTGCCGAGACCCGCCGCCTGATCGATTTCCTGCCGCTCTCGAACCGCGAAAAAGCGCCGGTGCGGCCCTTCTTCGATTCGGTGGATCGGGTTGAGGAAAGCTTGGATACGCTGATCCCGGCGAACCCGAACATGCCCTATGACATGAAAGAGCTGATCACGAAGATCGCCGATGAGGGCGATTTCTTTGAGATCCAGCGCGATTATGCGGGCAATATCATCACCGGCTTCATCCGGATTGAAGGTCAAACCGTGGGCGTGGTGGCGAACCAGCCGATGGTTCTGGCGGGGTGCTTGGATATCGATTCCAGCCGTAAAGCCGCGCGGTTCGTGCGCTTCTGTGATGCGTTTGAAATTCCGATCCTGACGTTGGTGGACGTGCCGGGCTTCTTGCCGGGGACGGGCCAGGAATATGGCGGCGTGATCAAACACGGCGCGAAACTGCTCTTCGCCTATGGCGAAGCGACGGTGCCGAAAGTCACGGTCATCACCCGTAAAGCTTATGGCGGCGCTTATGACGTTATGGCCTCGAAACACCTGCGCGGGGATTTCAACTACGCTTGGCCGACCGCCGAGATCGCCGTGATGGGGGCCAAAGGCGCGACCGAGATCCTTTACCGCTCGGAACTGGGCGATGTGGAAAAAATCGCCGCGCGCACGAAAGATTATGAAGACCGTTTCGCCAACCCCTTCGTGGCGGCGGAGCGTGGCTTCATCGACGAGGTGATCAAACCCTCGTCGACGCGGCGTCGGGTGGCGCGTGCTTTTGCGAGCTTGCGCTCGAAAAAGCTCACCAACCCGTGGAAGAAACACGACAACATTCCGCTCTGAGGGGCGCGGAATGGGGCGTGGGGCCGGGTATCTCGTCAAAGCCTTGCATGGCGCGGCGTTTGTCGCGCTTGCCTTGGCGGCTGCCCGGCCCGTTTTAGCACAAGAGCCGATCGCGGTGCCTTCGGGCGTGGCGGTGCAGTGGTTCGAGACCTTGCGCGACACGCAAGGGCCGAACGGGCTGACAATCCGGTTTCGCTTCATCGCGCCCGATGTCGCTGGCCCGGATTATGACCCGGATCAGGCAGGCGCGGACCTTGAGGCTTTGTGTAACGGCTATGTGATCCCGCGGTTGCCCGAGATGGGCCCGCAACCCGCCGAGATCGTGCTTGATCTCGCAGACCGCGAAGTGCCGTTTGGCGAACCAAACGAGGACGCGGTGCAATTCTTTGAGGCCTATTCCGTGCAAGACGGGGCCTGTGTTTGGGAGTTCTATTGATGTACGCGCGCGCGTCACAAGGGCAGGGAGGCAGGCAAGGTGCAATGCGCCGGGCCATGGCGCTTTACGCCTTTGGCGCGCCCGAAGCTGGCCGATGCCCGCCTATTGCGTGCAACACCTTGGAAAATCCCCTCTTCTGCGGCGCCGAAAGCCGCGATACGCTGATCCATGGCAGGAATCATTTCTGCCATCACGCCATCTCGGGGGAGGCGCAGGGGAAGACCTTTGCGCATGTCCTTCGCCCGATCAGGAGAGACACATGTCGAAAAAAGCTATCCTCGCCGTTGCGCTCGTTGCTTTCGTCGCCGCTTGCGCGCCGAAGCCGGAACCGGTTGAGCCGGTCACCATCGAGCCGGTTCAAAGCGGCAAATATTGATCTGCATCGGGGGCAAGGTTCGCGCCTTGCCCCCGGCGTTGCGGGGCTGAATCGCCCCTGCGCCTTGTCGAAGGCGGCGCTGATGTGCCATGCCCCCCGCAAAGGAGGCACATCATGCTGAAACACCGTGGTTTTCCGTCCCGTCTTCCGGGCACCGACTTCCAATTCACGATCCGGCGCGCCAATAAACAGGGCGCCACCAAGATCATTCGCCGCGAACGCTACAAAGACCGCAATGCCGCCGACCGGCGCGCAGATGCGGGGTTTGTGGCCGCGCTTTGGAACCATTTTGGCGAAGACCCCTTTGAACGTGGCAATCTGGATGCCGGGCGTCTGAGCTGGCTGATTGGCCGCGAAGTGGTCTGGGCGGAAGAGCCCGCTGATCCCTCTTCCTATGATCAACTCCTGCGGTTGGACCGCAAGCGCGCTGAAGCCGCCTTTCCTGAGGTGTTTGCGGCGCCTGAGTCCTTCCAATGGGAAGATGATGACGACGAGGATTGGGACTGATGCAGGCTGCGGCGCGTGATTTTGAGCAAGATTTTGCCGATTGCGGCAAAAAAGTGCATTCGCGCTTTTGCAATCGCGCCGCGCCTTCCCAAATGAAGGAAAGAGCGGTGCGTTTCGAAGCCGCGCCGCTTTCAAAAGCCCATGCTCTTGGTCTGCGGCCTGACGTGTTGGTCGGGCCGCAGCCTTCCAAAGCCTTGGCCGATGCGCAAGGGTTCGCCTATAGCGCGATTTTTGCCACGACATGTTGCGAAAATCATTTGAGTGAGTCGCGTTCCGCGCTAGATTTGGGGCAGAATACAACCCCGAACGGAGGCAGACACTCATGCGCAAATCCCCCTTCTTCTTCGCCCTTCTTGCCGCGACCGCTTTGGCCGGCTGCATGGAAACGCAAGGCGACCGCGCCATTGCGGGCGCCGCGGCTGGTGCCGTGCTCGCTGACGCGACCGACAACAACGTGCTCGCTGGCGCGGCCATTGGTGCGCTCGCTGGTGGCGCGACCTGCAACGCCGGCATCGGCGCGCCCTGCTACTAATCTTTTTACCGCCGCGCTTTGCGCGGATCGGCCTGTTACGCGTGCCACCGGGGCGAACTGCCCCGGTGGCCGTTTTATTTTCACCAATGACACTGCCATGACCAAGGGGGGCGCGGGGAGAGACGCGCCTGGAGGAAGGGACTGACCATGTTCAAGAAAATCCTGATCGCCAACCGCGGCGAGATCGCCTGCCGCGTGATCAAATCGGCGCGCAAAATGGGCATCCAGACGGTCGCCGTCTATTCCGATGCCGATGCGCAGGCGCTGCATGTGAAGATGGCCGATGAGGCGGTGCATATCGGTCCGCCCCCCGCGAACCAATCTTATATCGTGATCGACAAGATCATGGACGCGATCCGCCAAACCGGTGCGGAAGCGGTGCACCCGGGCTATGGCTTCCTGTCCGAGCGGATGGATTTCGCCGCCGCGCTGGAAAAAGAAGGCGTGGTTTTTGTGGGCCCGCCGAGCCCCGCGATTGAGGCGATGGGCGACAAGATCACCTCGAAAAAACTCGCCCAAGAAGCGGGTGTGAACACCGTGCCGGGCTATATGGGCCTGATTGCCGATGCCGATGAGGCGGTGAAAATCTCCGATCAGATCGGCTATCCGGTGATGATCAAAGCCTCGGCGGGTGGCGGCGGCAAAGGCATGCGGATTGCGTGGAACGCGCAAGAAGCTCGCGAAGGGTTTGAAAGCTCGAAAAACGAAGCCGCAAACAGCTTTGGCGATGACCGGATTTTCATTGAGAAATTCGTCACCCAACCGCGTCACATCGAAATTCAGGTGCTTGCCGACAAACACGGCAACTGCGTCTATCTGCATGAGCGGGAATGCTCGATCCAGCGCCGCAACCAAAAGGTTATCGAAGAGGCGCCCTCGCCCTTCCTTGACCCGGAAACCCGCAAAGCTATGGGCGAGCAAGCCTGTGCGCTGGCCAAAGCCGTGGGCTATACCTCGGCGGGGACGGTGGAATTTATCGTCGATGGCGATCGCAACTTCTACTTCCTTGAAATGAACACCCGCCTTCAGGTGGAACACCCGGTGACCGAACTCATCACCGGCATCGACCTTGTGGAGCAAATGATCCGCGTCGCCGCAGGCGAGCCGCTGCCGTTCACGCAAGAGGACATCACCATCAACGGCTGGGCGATGGAAAGCCGCCTTTACGCCGAAGATCCCTATCGCAACTTCCTGCCCTCGATTGGCCGGTTGACGAAATACAAACCCCCGGTCGAAGGGCCGACGGCGGGCGAGGGGCTCGTGCGCAACGATACCGGCGTCTATGAGGGCGGCGAGATTTCGATGTTCTATGACCCGATGATCGCCAAGCTCTGCACTTGGGGCGAAACCCGCGAAGCCGCGATTGAAGAGATGCGGCTCGCGCTCGATACGTTCGAAGTGGAAGGCATTGGCCACAACCTGCCGTTCTGCGCGGCGGTGATGGACCACCCGCGCTTCGTTTCGGGCAATATCACCACCGCCTTCATCGCCGAAGAATACCCCGAGGGGTTCCACGGTGTGACCTTGGGCATCAGCATGCTGCGCCGCGTGGCCGCCGCCACCGCCGCGATGCACCGCGTCGCCGAAATTCGCCGCACCAAAATCTCGGGCACGTTGGGCAACCATGAACGCCGCGTGGGCGACAAATGGATGGTCTGCTTGCAAGGCGAATGCTTCCCGGTCACCGTCGCGGCCGACAAAAACGGCTCCTCGGTCACCTTTGACGATGATGGCGCTTGCCTGCGCGTGGAAAGCGACTGGACCCCGGGGCAATCGCTCGCCAAGCTTTCCGTGGATGGCACGCCCTTGGTGCTTAAGGTCGGCAAAATCCCGATGGGCTTCCGCATCCGCGTGCGCGGCGCCGATCTTAAGGTTTGGCTGCAAACCCCGCGTCAGCACGAGTTGGCGCAATTGATGCCCGAGAAACTGCCGCCCGATACCTCGAAAATGCTGCTCTGCCCGATGCCGGGTCTGGTGGTGAAGATCGCCGTCGAAGAGGGCGACGAGGTGCAAGAAGGCCAAGCGCTCGCCACCGTCGAAGCGATGAAGATGGAAAACATCCTGCGCGCCGAGCGTAAGGGCGTGGTGAGCAAGATCAACTGCGCCGCGGGCGACTCGCTCAAGGTCGATGATGTGATCATGGAATTTGAATAAGGGCGGGGGGAGTTTTCCCCCTGCAAGACTGTCCAATCCCGGGTGGCGGGGTCCAACCCCCGCCCAGCCCGAAGCGAGGTTCGAGATGACCGACAAGATCGAAAACTGGCGCGCACTGGCCGAAAAAGAGCTGAAGGGCCGCAGCCCCGATAGCCTGAACTGGGAAACCCTCGAGGGGATCACGGTCAAACCGCTTTATACCGAGGCCGATACGGCAGAGCTGTCGCATATGGGCACGCTGCCGGGGATTGCGCCCTTTACCCGTGGGCCGCGCGCCACGATGTATGCGGGGCGCCCGTGGACGATCCGCCAATATGCGGGCTTTTCCACCGCCGAAGAGTCAAACGCCTTCTACCGCAAGGCGCTTGCGGCGGGCCAACAGGGCGTTTCGGTGGCCTTCGACCTTGCCACCCACCGTGGCTATGACAGCGACCACCCGCGCGTGGTGGGCGATGTCGGCAAAGCCGGTGTGGCGATTGACAGCGTTGAGGATATGAAAATCCTCTTCGATGGCATTCCGCTGGAAAAGATCAGCGTTTCCATGACGATGAACGGCGCCGTCATCCCGGTGCTGGCAAACTTCATCGTCACCGGCGAGGAACAGGGCGTGGACCGCAGCCTTTTGTCGGGCACGATCCAAAACGACATCCTCAAAGAATTCATGGTGCGCAACACCTACATCTATCCGCCTGAACCGAGCATGCGGATCATCGCCGATATCATCGAATACACTTCGAAAGAGATGCCGAAGTTCAACTCGATCTCGATTTCGGGCTACCACATGCAAGAGGCGGGCGCGAACCTCGTGCAGGAGCTTGCCTATACGCTCGCCGATGGCCGCGAATATGTGCGCGCGGCCCTAGCGCGGGGCATGGATGTCGACGCGTTTGCGGGGCGCTTGAGCTTCTTCTTCGCCATTGGCATGAACTTCTTCATGGAAGCCGCCAAGCTGCGCGCCGCGCGGCTGCTGTGGCACCGCATCATGTCCGAGTTCAACCCGAAGAAACCGGGCTCGCTGATGCTGCGCACGCATTGCCAAACCTCGGGCGTGAGCTTGCAAGAGCAAGACCCCTATAACAACGTGGTCCGCACCGCCTATGAGGCGATGGCGGCAGCGCTTGGCGGCACGCAGTCTTTGCACACCAACGCGCTGGATGAAGCGATTGCCCTGCCGACAGAGTTCAGCGCCCGGATCGCGCGTAACACGCAGCTGATCTTGCAAGAAGAAACCGGCATCACCAATGTCGTCGATCCGCTGGCGGGCAGCTATTACGTTGAAAGCCTGACCGCTGAATTGGCCGAAAAAGCTTGGGCGCTGATCGAAGAGGTCGAGGCGATGGGCGGCATGACCAAGGCTGTGGCCTCCGGCATGCCGAAACTGCGGATCGAGGAATCGGCGGCCAAGCGCCAAGCGATGATCGACCGTGGCGAAGAAGTCATTGTTGGGGTGAACAAGTATCGTCTCGCCAAAGAAGAGCCGATCGACATTCTCGATATCGACAACGTTGCCGTGCGCGAGGCGCAGGTGGCGCGGCTTACGAAAATGCGCAAGACCCGTGACGAGTTGAAATGTCAGGCGGCGCTCGCCGAACTGACGCGGCGCGCGCAAGAAGGGGGCAACCTTCTGGAAGCCGCCGTCGAAGCGGCCCGCGCGCGGGCCTCGGTTGGGGAGATCTCGATAGCGATGGAAGAAATCTTTGGCCGGCACCGCGCCGAGGTGAAAACGCTCGCAGGCGTCTATGGCGCCGCCTATGAGGGCGATGCGGGCTTTGCTCAAATCCAAGCCGATGTCGATGCTTTTGCCGAGGCCGAAGGCCGCCGCCCGCGGATGTTGGTGGTGAAAATGGGCCAAGACGGGCATGACCGGGGCGCCAAAGTGATTGCTACCGCTTTCGCCGATATCGGCTTTGACGTTGATGTGGGGCCGCTCTTCCAAACGCCGGAAGAAGCCGCGCAAGACGCGATTGATAACGACGTCCATGTGGTGGGCATTTCGAGCCAAGCGGCGGGCCATAAAACGCTTGCGCCGAAGCTGATCGAAGCGCTGAAGGAAAAAGGCGCCGAGGATATCTTGGTGATCTGCGGCGGGGTGATCCCGCAGCAAGATTATGACTTCCTGAAAAAAGCGGGTGTGAAGGCGATCTTCGGGCCGGGCACCAATATCCCCGCCGCTGCGCGCGAAATCCTTGATCTGATCCGCGCCGCGCGCGCCTGATCTGGTCCCAGCCAAAAAACAAAGGGCGCTCCGAACGGGGCGCCCTTTTTCTTTTTAAGGCCCGTGGGACAGGGGTCAGCGACCCCGGCTTATTGCGCCGGTTGCGCTTGTGCCTCGGCGATCTCTTCTTTGGCTTCCTTGGTAAGCGGCGCAAAGCGCAGCACAAAGAAGCCAATCAGCGCCGAGATGAGCGAGCCTGCTAACACCCCAAGCCGCACCGCATTCATCTGTGCGTCTTCTTCAAAGTTCAGCGAACCGATGAACAGCGACATGGTGAAGCCGATCCCGGCAAGCGAGGCGATGCCGTAAAGCTGCAGCCATGTGGTGGCGGCAGGCAACCGCGCAACGCCCGATTTCACCAAAGCATAGCTCGCCCCGAAAACACCAAGCTGCTTGCCGATCACCAGACCGGCGGCAATGCCCAGCGGCAAGGGGGCGAGCAAATCACCAAGCCCGATGCCCTGAAGGCTCACGCCCGCATTCGCCAGCGCAAAAAGCGGCACGATCATAAACATCACATAGGGGTTGAGCGCATGTTCCAGCGAATGCAGCGGCGATTTCCCATAGCGGTCTTTGAGCGGAATGAAGAAGGCGGTGATCACCCCCGCCAGCGTCGCATGGACGCCCGATTTCAGCACCAAGACCCAGAGCACCGCACCCAAGATCAGCGTGGGCGCCACTCGATGCGCGCCGGTGAACAGCCGCAGCGCCATCAGCGCCATCGGAATGAGCGCAAGCGCGAGGTAAATCGGTTTCAGTTCTGCCGTGTAGAAAAGCGCAATCACGATAATCGCGCCAAGGTCATCCAAAATCGCGAGCGTGAGCAGGAACAGTTTCAGCGCGGGCGGCACCCGTTTGCCCAAAAGCGCCACGACCCCAATCGCAAAGGCAATGTCGGTCGCGGTCGGGATTGCCCAGCCCGAAACATGCGCCGGGTCAGACCAGTTGAGCGCCAAATAGATCAACGCAGGCACCGCCATCCCGCCCAAAGCGGCAACGCCCGGCAGCGCCACGTTAGAGGGGGTGCGCAATGCGCCTTGGCGGATTTCATGCTTGAGTTCCAAGCCAACGAGCAGGAAGAAAATCGCCATCAAACCATCGTTGATCCATAAGATCAGCGGTTTGGAAAGCCCGGTATCCCCCAGCGCGATGGTGAACTTGAGGTGCAAAACCTGTGTGTAAAGATCGGCGTAAGAGGAATTGGCCAGCCCCAGCGCCAGTGCCGTGGCGATCATCAAAACGATGCCGCCCGCCGCTTCATGTTGGAATAATTTCTCGATGCGGCTGAGCACGCGCTTGTCCCTCCTGTTGTCTTTGTCTTGTTGAAAAATGGGGGGAAACGCCCGCGTTTCAAGGCAAAATCGACCAAAACGCTTCGGATTGGGGGCGATTTTGCTGCATGTGCAAAGGGGCGTTTCCCCTCAGGCAGCGCGCCTGCAACAGGCAAGAATTTCCTTTATTTTTGACCTGTTCCGCAGATGCAAAAGCCGTTGCGCGGCGCTAAAGTGGCGTTATGGAGCGCAAGCCATCATTATGGGCCCGCATTGGTGAGGCCGTTTCCTCGCTTACCCGCGCCGAAGGGTTGGCGGGCATTTTTGAGCGCACGCCGCCCGAACGCTCGGTGGCCTTCACCATCGCGATCATTGCGCTTGGGGCGAAACTCTCGAAAGCCGATGGGCAAGTGACCCGTGATGAGGTCTCGGCCTTTCGCAACATTTTCCAAATCCCGCCGGGGGAAGAGGCGAATGCCGCGCGCGTCTTTGATATGGCGCGCACCGATGTGGCCGGGTTTGATGCCTATGCCCGCAAGATCGCCGATATGTTCGGGCGCGGCGATCCGATGCTGCAAGACCTGCTGGAGGGGCTTTTTGCCATTGCGATGGCCGATGGCGAATATCACGAAAACGAAGATGCCTTCCTGTCCGAGGTCGCGCGCATCTTTGGCATTGAAGATCTGCATTTCCGCTCGGTCCGGGCTGCCTTTGTGCCAGGTGCGCCGCTCGACCCTTGGTCGGTTTTGGAATTGCCGCCCGGCACCGATATCGACACGGTGAAAGCGCGCTGGAAGACGCTGGTGCGCGAGGCCCATCCCGACCGGGCGATGGCACGCGGCCTGCCGCCCGAAGCGGTGAAACTGGCCGAAGAGCGTGTTGTTGCGCTCAACGAGGCTTGGGCGCAGATCGAAAGCGCCGCCAAGCAATCGGCGCTGTGAATGCGGATTGCCACTTATAATGTGGAATGGTTCACCGCGCTCTTTGATCGGCGCGGGCGGATGCTCGACGATAGCGAGCGCTCCTCGCGCTACGGCGTGACGCGGGCGGAACAATTGGGCGCGCTGGGGATTGTGTTCACCGCGCTTGATGCCGATTGCGTGTTGATTGTTGAAGCCCCCGATAACAACACGCGGCGCAAAACCGTCCCGATGCTGGAGGCCTTTGCCGCCAAATTCGGGCTACGCCAACGCCGTGCCTTGATTGGCTTTGAAAACGACACCCAGCAAGAAATCGCGCTGCTTTATGACCCCGATGCGGTGCAAATCTACCATGACCCCAACCCCGGCACGCCGCTGGCGCCGCGCTTTGATGACAAGCTGGAGATCGACCTCGATATCGACGACACGCTCGATACGGTGACCTTTTCCAAGCCCCCCTTGGAGGCCGTGATTGAGACCCGCACGGGCGGTGCGCTGCGGCTTATTGGCGTGCATATCAAATCCAAAGCGCCGCATGGGGCGCATGATCTGGATACCCAAGTCCGCATCGCAATCGAGAACCGCCGCAAGCAATTGGCGCAATGTCTGTGGCTGCGCCGCCGGGTGGATACGCTTTTGGATGCAGGCGAAAGCCTGATGGTGCTGGGCGATTTCAACGATGGTCCGGGGCTCGATGAATATGAAAAGCTCTTTGGCCGCTCGGGGCTAGAAATCGTTTTGGGCGAAGGGCTTGCGCGCAACCGCCAGCTTTTTGACCCGCATGCGCGGCTTGGCAAAGGCCAGACCGAGGCGCAGCCTGCCTCTGCGCGGTTCTTCATTCCTGACCCGCCGCCGGGCAAGTATTTCTCGGCTATGCTGGATTACATTTTGCTCTCGCCCGATCTGCGGCAGCGCGGCCCGAAATGGCGGATTTGGCATCCGTTTGATGACCCGGCCTGCTACAGCGCGCCCGAATTGCGCGAAGCTTTGCTGCAAGCCTCAGATCATTTTCCGGTCTCGGTAGATATTGCGCTGTAACGCGCTTATATTGGCGCCATGAAACAGCGCATTCTTCTTGCAGGTGTTGCCGCTGCGGCCCTTGGGCTGGGGGGCTGGTTTGCCTTTGCCCAAGATAGCGGACCGCAAATTTTGGAGCCTCCGGGCGAAGAACTAGATCTGCCCGAACCCTCTGGCCGTGATGATATGGCGGCGGGGAAGTCGCTCGTCGAGCGGGGCGCGGAATTGTTCTTGCGCGGGCTTTTGGATGAGGTCTCTCCGCATCTTGATGAGATGCAGCAAGGCTTGGGCGAAGCGGCAGAGGCTTTGGGGCCAAAGTTGAAGCAGGTTTTGGCGCTGATCGACGATATTCGCTATTACAATGCACCTGAGCGGTTGCCGAATGGCGATATTATCATGCGTCGGGTGCCCGGTGCGCCTGAACCGCCGCCGCTTTTGGCGCCCGATGACCGCGCAAAACCGAAAACCGGTTTGCGCGCGCCGATCACCGATCTTTAAGCCACGCCCGGTTAGTCACGCCCGGTGACTTAGGCGCGGCGGCGCGAAACAAACACCGTTTCATTGGCGGCGCCCTGATGCGCGTGATGCGCGACGGTGTTGGAAACCGCAGGTTGCGACGCGGGGGCTTGCATCCCTTGTGCGCTCAGCCGGAAGGCCGAAACCGATTGCGCCAGCGCGGTGGCCTCCCCTTGCAGCGTGCGCACGGCGGCATTCGTTTGCTCGAAGACGGCGGCGTTTTGCTGCGTGGTGCGATCAAGTTCCGTGGTGGCGTTCGAAATCTCGCCAATGCCCGCGGCCGTTTCGCGCGAGGCGGTGACGATCTCGGCAATCTTTTGCGCGACATCTTCCACACCCGCCACGATATCGCGCAGGGCAGCCCCAGAATCGCGCACCAGTTCCACACCGCGCCCGACCGATTGACCTGAGCTTTCAATAAGCCCGGCAATATCGCGCGCCGCTTCCGAGGACCGCTGCGCCAGCGCGCGCACCTCGGAGGCGACAACGGCAAAGCCGCGCCCGGCCTCGCCCGCGCGGGCGGCCTCGACCCCGGCGTTCAGCGCCAGCAGGTTGGTTTGGAAGGCGATGTCGTCGATCACCTGCAAGATTTTGGCGATCGCATCGGAGGAGGTCTTGATCTCATCCATCGCGGCCTCGGCGCGCGTCACAACCTCGCGGCCATTGCCTGCTTTGGCGGAAATCTGATCCACCGCGCCACGCGCCACTTCGGCAGAGCTTGCCGCCGATTTCACCGTGGCGGACATTTGTTCAAGCGCCGAGGCGGTTTGTTCGAGCGTGGCGGCATTGCGCTCGGTGCGCCGCGCAAGGTCATCGGTCGCGCCCGAAATTTCGTTCGAGGTCACATCGACCGAGGTGGCCGAGACGGTGATATTGGTCAGCGTATCGCTCAGGCTGTCGGTCGAATGGTTCATCACCTGCGCGATTTCGGCAAAAATGCCTTGGAAGCTTGTCGGCATGCGGTAGGTAAGATCGCCCTCAGCCAGATGTTCGAGCGCGGTTTGCACCGCAGCCAGCCCATCGGCAGCGGCCTCGCCGATCCGGTTCACGCCATGGCATAGTTCGGCGAAGACACCCTCTTTGTCATCGGTGCGCAGCCGTTGCGAGAAATCCCCCTCGGCGCAGGCGGTGACAACAGCGGCAATCTCTTGCGCGGCGGCATGTTCGCGGGCTTGGCGTGCAGCGGCGTCGCGGCGCTCGGCCTCGGCGGCTTCGGCCTTGGCGCGAGCTTCGGCGGCTTCGCGGTCGGCTTGGGCTTGGCGCTCGGCGGCAGCCCGCTCGGCCTCGGCGGCTTGTTCGGCCTCAAGGCGGCGGCGTTCCAGCATTGCATCGCGGAAGGTGGTCAAAGCGGCCCCGATGGATTGCACCTCGGTCACGCGCGATTGCGGCACAGAAATTTCGGTCGTGCCCGCGGCCAAAGTGCTGACTGCCTCAGAGACAGAGCGCAGCGGCAGCGCGGTGGCGCGGTAAAGCCGCACGGCAGAGATGGTGAGCAGCAAAAGCCCCCAAAGCCCCGCTGCGGCAATGGCTCCGCCTGCGATCATTTTTTGCTTGGCAGAAATCGCGGCGATTTCAGCCCCATCGCTGGTGATCCGGCCACGCAGTTGCGCCAGCGCGGGCAGAACCGTGTGATAGGCGGTATCGCTTGCCTCGCCCATCGCGCGCAGTTTCAACGTGAGATCGGCAAATTGATGGAAGCTGGCTTGATAAGCTTCAATCTTTTTCACCGCGCGGGCGCGGTGTTGGGCCGAAGGATATTTGCTTTCGGGATAGTCGAGGAAGGTCGCCACCTCGGCATCGACCTTGCCGATGTATTTCTGATCTTGCCGCATGATGAAGTCTTTTTCATGCCGACGCAGCATCAAGAGCGTGATCTGAACCTGCGGAACCCCAAGCGTGTTCACAATCTTTTCGGCATCATGGACGGCGGCGCGCAATTCGCCCTCAAGCCCGGTTTCGACGGTCAGACCCAGCGTGCGGCGGGCCTCGGCCAGCGCAGTGAAGCTTTGGCCATAGTCGCCAAGCGGAGCTTTGACCGCGCGCGCATCCTTGGCAATATCGTCATGGCCCAAGCGTTCGGCTTGACCGGCAATGCGGTCAAGCGCGGTGCCAATTTCGTCCAGCAATTCTTGTTGCTGCCCGATCAACTCTTCTTGGCGCAATTCGCGAAACCGCGCCTCGGCATCACGCGCCGCCGCGATATTGCGTTCAACCGCGCCAAGATCATCCTTGAGCCGCGCCACCGCAGCGGCTTGGTCTTGGCCGCGCATATCGACGTAAACCATCGCGCCAAGGGCCCCGGCGACGATGATCGCACACAGGACCACGGTCAGACCCATACGGATCAGGAAAGATGAGAAGGTTCTGGTCTTGCCTTTAGTCGACATACGCACGCTCCGAAAAACTGCGGTGATCGTGCGAAAAACTCGTTAAGACCCGGTGAAGCTAGGTAAGCCTTTTTGTGCGGCAAAACCGCTTTGACGATAAAATGCGGGCTTTTTCGAAGAGATCGGCTTAACCAAGCAGGGCGCAGATCGCGCACCAGCCCAGGATTTCAGCGCATTGCTGCGCCGCGCCAAGCACATCGCCGGTTTGTCCGCCCAAGCGCTGCATGGCGAGACGTGCCACGGCGAGCGCGGCGAGCGTTTCCGCCAGCACGATGGCAAAGAGCGGTAGCCCCAAGAGGAGCGGCCCGGCGATCCCAAGCGCCATCGCCCCCGCAAGCACCACCGGCGTCACACCCGTGGCGCGGTGGCCCATGCCATTGTCGCGCGCGGTGGGCATGGTGGCCATCAAGGCGACCGAGGTCACGCGGGTGCTCATCGCCAAGCCAATCAACGCGGCGCTTGCAACAATGGGGCTAAATCCGGCAAGGAAAGCAAGCGCTTGCCAGCGCAGCCCAAGGCTAAAGACGAGTGCCGCCACACCATAGGTGCCAATGCGGCTGTCGCGCATGATCTCTAGCCGCCGCTCGCGGGTAAAGCCGCCCCAAAAGCCATCGGCACAATCGGCAAGGCCGTCTTCATGCAGTGCGCCGGTCATCATCACCTGCGCGCCAAGCGCAAGCCCCGCCGCGACGCTGGGCGGCACCCCAAAAGCGAGTGCAAGGGCCAGAACGGCTGAGGCCAAAACCCCCAGCACCAGCCCGGCCAGCGGGAAGGCCCAAGCGGCCTCCCCCAATCTTGGCGCCGGGTCGGGCAGGCGGGGGGCGGGCAGGCGCGTAAGCAACACCACCGCCAAAAGCGCCTCGGTCGCGCGGGCGCGCAGCCAGCCCGGTTTTGCCTGCCCTTGCTCGGTCATCAGCCTTCGCTCACGCCAGCTTCGGCAAAGGTCGCCATGCCGTTGTGGCATTCAAGCGCCGCACGCACGACCCCAAGCGCGAGCGCCGCGCCAGTGCCTTCGCCTAGGCGCATATCCATTTGCATCAGCGCGCGTTTGCCCATCGCTTCCAGCATCAGGCGGTGGCCCGGTTCGGCCGAGGAATGGCCCACAACGCAGTGGTCCAGCAGGCGCGGGTCCACTTTGTAAAGCGTGCCCGCCGCCGAGGTGCAGATGAAGCCATCCAAAATCACCGGGATGCGCGCCGCACGCGCGCCCAAAATAGCCCCGCACATCGCGGCCTGTTCACGGCCCCCCAGCGCGGCCAGCGTTTCCATGCCGCCAAGGCCCGAATGCAGCGCCAAGCCTTTGTCCACGACGGCGATTTTGCGTTTGATCCCCTCGGCATCCGAGCCGGTGCCGGGGCCAACCCAATCCACCGCCGGGCCACCAAAGACTGCCGCCGCGAGGGCGGCCGCAATGGTCGAGTTGCCCACGCCCATTTCGCCAATGATCAGCGCATCGGCATCGGTATCAACCGAGGCAAAGCCCACATTGAGAGCGGCAATCGTTTCCGCCTCGGTCATCGCCGGGGCGGTGGTGAAATCTTGGGTCGGGCGGTCGAGGTCGAGTTTGACCACTTTGAGCTCTGCCCCCGCCGCGCGGCACAGCTGGTTGATGCCCGCGCCACCGGCCTCAAAGTTGGCGACCATTTGCACGGTCACTTCTTGCGGGAAGGGGGCCACACCATGCACGCAAATGCCGTGGTTGCCGGCAAACACAATGCCTTGCGCTTTCTTGATCTCGGGGCGCACGGTGCCGCGCCACGCCGCCCAATGCAGCGCGAGTTCTTCCAGACGGCCCAGCGAGCCTTGCGGTTTGGTCAGGCTGTCTTGGCGGGCCTGCGCTTCGGCCCGGATGGCCTCATCGGCGGCGGGCAGACGGTCGGCCAGCGTGGCAAATTCGGCAAAAGATTCAAACGGCTGCATCGTGGCTCACTTCACTTTCATTGGCAGGCCCGCAACGGTGAAGATGACCTCATCCGCCGCTGCTGCGACCCATTGGTTAAGATATCCCGCCGCATCGCGGAAGTCTCGGGCAAGGCGGTTGTCGGGCACGATGCCCAGCCCCACCTCATTGGTTACAAACACGACCGGAGACGCCAGATCGGGCAGCGTTGCAACGAGTGCCTTTGCCGCAGTTTCCCAATCTTTCTCGCCCAGCATCAAATTGGTGAGCCACAGCGTCAGGCAATCCACCAAGCGCGGGGCGGTGTCCGTTTCGCGCAAAACTTTCACAAGATCGAGAGGTTCGGCATGGGTGACCCATTCTGGGCCGCGCCGGGCCTGATGCGCGGCGATCCGGGCTTCCATTTCGTCATCCCATGCCTGCGCGGTGGCGATGTAATGCGCGGGCGTTCCCATTTCGAGTGTGCGCGCCTCGGCATAAGTGCTTTTGCCCGAGCGCGCGCCGCCGGTCACCAGAAGGATGCGTGCCATGGGAAGCCTTGCCTCTTGTTCCTTGCGCGGCAACAAAGCAGAAAGGGCGGCGAGTTTGAAGGAGAAATGCGACCATGGGGGCGAACGCTGCGACGGAGCTTTTGCTGATCCGCCATGCGCCTGCGGCCAATGGCGGCTGTTTGGCTGGGCGGCGCGATGTGCCCGCCGATTTGCCAGAGGAAGCCGTGATCGCGGCCACCGTCGCGGCGCTTGGCGAGGAGGTGCAATTGGTGGCGAGCCCCGCGCTGCGGTGTCAGCAAACCGCGGCGGCGCTTTTTCCAAACACCACACCCAGCTTTGACGAGCGGCTTTGGGAGCAAGATTTTGGCGCTTGGGAAGGCGTGCCGTTCAAAGACCTGCCCGATATTGGCCAAATGACGCGGGAGGCTTTGGCGCATCACCGCCCGCCGGGGGGGGAAAGTTTCGCCGATCAATGCGCGCGCGTGCATCCGGCGCTGACCGATCTGGCGGGGCAGGGTGGGCGGATTGCCGTTGTCGCCCATGCCGGTGTGGTGCGCGCGGCGCTTTCACTGGCGATGGGGCATCTCGCCTCTGGCCTTGCCTTTGATGTCTCGCCGTTTTCCGTCACCAAGTTGTTGGCTTTGCCGAATGGGCATTGGGTCATTTCCAACGTCAACCGGACCTTTGGATGAGACCGGCCCTGCACCTTCCGGGCCATTTTGGCGAATGGCTGCAAGGGCGGCTTGGTCCCGATGGGCCGGTGGTGCTGGTGACGGTCGCCGCGCCCGAACTGGGGCTAGAGGCGTTTTACCACCCCCGGCGCGGGCTTTCGGTGCAAGGCGCAGGGCTCAGCCCAGAACGCGCGCGACGGTTTCTGGCGCGGTTGGGGCTAAAGCTACAGGGCCAAGTCGTTTTGCGCCCCTGCGTGGCACCGGGCCTTGGCACGGGGGTTTCCACCGCCTCGCTTGTTGCCCTTGCGCATCTGGCCGGATGGGAAGGCCCGCCCGAGGTTTTGGCGCAGGCCTGCATCGCGGCGGAGGGGGCGAGCGATCCGACCATGTTCGCCGCGCCGGATCGGCTGCTGTGGGCCTCGCGGCAGGGGCAGGGGCTTGGCACGCTGCCCAGACTGCCGCGCTATGAGATTTTGGGCGGGTTTTGCGGTGGCCCCGCGCGGACGGTGGCGGCGGATACCCGCTTTGCCGATATTGCCGACCTTGTTGCGCGCTGGCAAAGGGCCGAAGATTTGGCGAGTTTTGCCGCGCTTGCGTCCGAAAGTGCCGCGCGCTGCACGGCGTTGCGCGGGCCCGCGGGCGAAGATGTCTCTGCGCTGGTCGCAAAGCTCGGCGCGCTTGGCTGGATGCGCGCGCATACCGGCGCGGCGCGGGGGCTGATTTTCGCGCCGGGCACCGTGCCCGCGGGGGCCGAGGCGGTGCTGCGCGGCGCAGGCTGGCGCGGGGTCTTGCGCCTGCAGGGGGGAGAGAGATGAACTTTGCCGCAATGATGCTTGTCGCCATCGCGCTCGACCTCGCGCTTGGCTGGCCTGCGGTGCTGTATAACCGCATCGGCCATCCGGTCACTTGGATCGGCGCGCTGATCACGCGGCTTGATAAGGCGTGGAACACGGGCGCGCAGCGCAAGGCCAAAGGCGTGGCGGCGGCGGCGGTGGTGATTTTGCTTACCTGGGCAATAGCACATATTTGTCAAAGCCTTCTGCCGCAAAGTTGGGTTGGCATTGTGATCGGTGGTGTGCTGGCTTGGCCGCTGGTTGCGTTGCGTTCCATGCATGATCATGTGGCCGCTGTCGCCAAACCGCTTTTGGTGGGCGATCTCGCGGGCGCGCGCCACGCGGTTTCGATGATCGTGGGGCGCGATCCCGCGCAGTTGGATGAGGCGGGGGTGGCGCGTGCTGCCCTTGAAAGCTTGGCCGAGAACAGCTCGGACGGGATCATCGCGCCCTTGTTTTGGGGCTGCGTGGCAGGGCTGCCGGGCATTGCCGCCTATAAGGCGATCAACACGCTCGATTCGATGATCGGCCATCGCACGCCGCGCCATGAAGAGTTTGGTTGGGCCTCTGCCAATATCGACGACATGGTGAACCTGATCCCCGCGCGGCTGACAGGGGTGCTGTTTGGCGTCGCTTCGGGCAAGCGCGCGGCGCAGGCGCTTGATATCATGCAACGCGATGCCCGCGCGCATCGCTCCCCCAATGCGGGCTGGCCCGAGGCGGCCATGGCCGGGGCGCTCGATATTCGCCTGTCTGGCCCGCGCATCTATGGGGACCGCGTGACCGAGGAGCCGTGGCTTAATGGCGCGGCCCCCGACCCCAGCCCCGAAACGCTGGCGCGGGGTCTTGCACTTTACATCCGTGCCATGGCAGGGGCGGGGGCACTGATTGCCCTTGCGGCACTGCTTTGGAGGTTTGCGTGAGCCAAGATCAGGCGCGCGATCACGGCGGCAATATCGATGCCGCCAAGGCCCGCTTTGGCGGGGCGGATTGGATCGACTTGTCCACCGGCATCAACCGCGTGCCCTATCCGCTGTGCGATCTGCCCGGCGAGGTCTGGACGGGCCTGCCTACCGCCACGCAAAAAGCCGCGCTGATCACCGCCGCGCAACGGGCCTTTGACACCACGGCCCCCGGCGTGGCGCTTGCAGGTGCGCAACAGGCCATTCAACTGGTGCCGCGCCTCACCGCGCCGGGCCATGCCAAGGTTTTGGCCCCCACCTATAACGAACATGCGGGCGCCTTGCGCGGCGCGGGCTGGAAGGTGACAGAAGTCCCCCGGTTTGAAGACTTGGCGGGCGCTGACCTTGCCGTGGTCGTCAACCCCAACAACCCCGATGGCCGGGTGATCGCGCCCGAGGCCTTGCAGGCACTTTCGCCAAAAGTGGGGCGGCTTATCGTCGATGAAAGCTTTGCCGATGCGACGCCCGAAATCTCGCTGGTCGATCAAGCGGGCGGCAATCTGATCGTGCTGCGCTCGTTCGGTAAGTTCTATGGGCTCGCCGGGTTGCGGCTTGGCTTTGCCTTTGGCGCGGCCGAGACCATCGCGGAACTGTCCGATATGGCGGGGCCGTGGCCCGTTTCGGGCCCTGCGCTCGAAATTGGCGCGCACGTGCTGGCAGACACCGCTTGGGCCGCGGCCACCACCGCGCGGCTTGGCGAAGAAGTCGTGCAAATTGATGCACTTGCCAAAGCGGCGGGGTGGGCGCTGATCGGCGGCACGGCGCTCTTTCGCACCTTTGCCACGCCCGACGCGGTGGCCGCGCAAGAAAAGCTTGCCCGCGCGCAAATCTGGAGCCGCATCTTCCCCTATTCGCAACACTGGCTGCGGCTGGGCCTGCCCGGCTCCGCCGCCGAATGGACCCGACTGGAAAAGGTTTTAACCGATGGACTTTGACCAACCCCACCGCGATGCCCTGCAAGAGGTTTTGCGCTGGCGCCGCGATGTGCGCCATTTCCGCCCCGATCCGATCTCTGAAGAGGTGATCGACCGTTTGCGCGCCACGATGGATATGGCGCCGTCTGTTGGCAATGCGCGCCCGTGGCGGGTGTTGCGCATCGACAGCCCCGAGATCCGCGCCAAGGTGCTGGCCAATTTCAATGCCGCGCGCGACGCGGCGGGCGGGGCCTATGAAGGCGATCAGGCGGAGGCTTACGCGAAACTGAAGCTGCAAGGCATCGACCAAGCGCCGCTGCAACTCGCCGTCTTCACTCACCGCGACCCGCAAGCGGGCCACGGGCTGGGCCGCGCCTCGATGCCGGTAACGCTGCAACAATCCACCGCAATGGCGATCCATACGCTGTGGCTGGCGGCACGTGCGGAAAACCTTGGCCTTGGCATGGTTTCGGTGCTGGACCCGAAAGCGGTGGAAGAATTGCTTGAAACCCCGCCCGAATGGGAATTCACCGCGTGGCTGTGCATCGGCACGCCCGAGTTCACCGATGACACGCCGCTTCTGCACCGCGCGGGCTGGCAAGAAAACCTGCCCACCGATTGGGAAGTGCGCTAAGGCGCAAAAGGCCGCGCCTGATCCAAAGGGCGCGGCTTTCGCTTGCGGCGGGTTACCGCGCCAAGGCCAAGAGCCCCTCTACATCCAGATGCTCTTCCATATGGTCGGCGAGCGCTTCCAACGTGGCCTCCACCCCGACCGCATGGCTTTGGCCCGAGGCGGCAATGCCAAGGCCCTGCAAAAACGCGGCGCGGAAGGCATCGGCAGAAAACATCCCGTGCAAATAGCTGCCCGTTATCCTGCCATTGGCCGAAATCGCACCCTCTGCCTGGCCCTCAATCCGCGCAAAGGGGCGGGCGCGGTCCGCGCCCTCGGTCTTGCCAATGTGAATCTCATAGCCTTCAACATCAAGCCCGGTGGGCGCATGGGTGGCGCGGGTGCGGGTCAGGCGCTTGTCGGGGGTCATCACCGTGTCGACGTCCAACAGCCCCAGCCCCGGCGTGGTGCCCGGCGCGCCTTCAATGCCATCGGGGTCGGCGACCGAGCGGCCCAGCATCTGATAGCCACCACAAATGCCCAGCACATGACCGCCGCGCCGCACATGCGCTTGCAGGTCAATGTCCCAGCCCTGATCGCGTAAAAACGCCAGATCGCCGCGCGTGGATTTGGAGCCGGGGACTATCACCAGCTTCGCCTCGCAAGGGATCGGCTGGCCCGGCGTGACCATCACCAAATCCACCCCCGGCTCGGCGGCAAGCGGGTCAAGGTCATCAAAATTCGCAATCCGCGAGAGCGCAAGGCAGGCGATCACGGTACCCCCCGATGTGCGCCCCGAGCCAAGATCCAGCGCATCTTCGGCAGGCAGCAAATGCGCTTGGCGAAACCACGGCAAGGTGCCAAAGCCGTGCCAGCCGGTGCGGGCTTCGATGAGCCGATAGCCATCGTCAAACAGCGATACATCGCCCCGGAACTTATTGATCAGAAAACCAGAAATCATCGCGGCATCGTCTGGATCCAGCACCGCTTGCGTGCCGATGATCTGCGCAATCACACCGCCCCGGTCAATATCGCCCGCCAGCACCACCGGCACATTGGCCGCGCGCGCAAAGCCCATATTGGCGATATCGCCTTGGCGCAGGTTGACCTCCGCCGGGCTGCCCGCGCCTTCGACGATCACCAGATCATGGCTGGCTTTCAGCCGCTCAAAACTCTCCAGCACAGCGCCCATTAGCTGCGGTTTGAGCCCCGCATAATCGCGCGCCTTGGTGGTTGTGAGCCGCTTGCCTTGCACCACGACCTGCGCGCCCACATCAGTCTCGGGCTTGAGCAAGATCGGGTTCATATCGACCATCGGTTCGAGCCCGCAAGCGAGCGCCTGAAGCGCCTGCGCACGGCCAATCTCGCCCCCATCCGCCGTCACGGCGGCATTGTTGGACATATTTTGCGGCTTGAACGGCGCAACCTTCAGCCCCCGCCGCTTTGCCGCGCGGCACAACCCCGCCACCAGCATCGACTTGCCGACGTTTGAGCCAGCGCCTTGGATCATCAGGGATTTCATGCCCGGCCTCCGGTTGTGTTGTACGTTTGGGAGCCTCCGGCGGAGGTATTTTGTGCCAAGAAGAAAGGGGCGCGGCAAATATTATAGCGGCGCTGCGCCTTGGGCCGCCGCAGCGGGGAAGACGCAGCGCTTTCTCCTTGGGCGGTCATCGGGACCTCTCCCTGTACCGCAGTCAAAGCCTCACAAAGCAAGGTTAACGACTCCTTAACGTGCCCGTTTCTTCTTGGCCGAAATACCTCGGGGGTCTGGGGGCCGCGCCCCCAGCCGTTGCCTTAAAACTCCACGCCCGCTTGCCCTTTGATGCCCGAGCGGAACGGGTGTTTGATCTGCCCCATCTCGGTCACCAGATCGGCCAGCTCTATCAACTCGGGCGCGGCATTGCGGCCCGTCAGCACGACATGGGTCATTTCGGGTTTTTCGTCGCGCAAGAAGGCAAGCACCTCGTCGCGGTCAAGATAATCATAGCGCAGCGCGATATTGATCTCGTCCAAAAGCACCATGCGGATCTCGGGGTTGCGGATCAGCTCTTTCGCCTTTTCCCACCCCGCTTTTGCCGCCGCCACATCGCGTTCGCGGTCTTGGGTTTCCCAAGTGAAACCCTCGCCCATCGCGTAGAACTGGCACAGATCGCCAAAATGGGTGGTCAGCAAGCGCCGCTCGCCCGTGTCCCAAGCGCCTTTGATGAATTGCACTACCGCGCAGGGCATTTCATGCGCGATGCAGCGCAGAATCATCCCAAAACCAGAGGAGCTTTTGCCCTTGCCAGAGCCGGTATGGACGATGATCAGCCCCTTTTCGCCGGACTTGCCCGCCATGATCTTATCGCGTGCGGCCTTTTTCTTCGCCATCTTCGTGGCATGCCGGGCCAGATCGTCGGGTTTCTCTTCCGGGGCGCTGTCGTTTTCAGACGTCATCGGGGCGGTCCTCGCGCTTGACAATGGCAGGCGTCTCGCCCACTCAGGGGCGGCGCTGGTTTCTGTCCTATGACAGGCGAAGAGGGAATGCGACAGGGTTTGCGACTGAAACAGTCAAAAACACGAAACGCAGCCGCCCCCGCGACCGTGACCGGAGAGGGCGCCCCGCACCACTGGCAAAAGCCGGGAAGGGGGGGCGACCGTGGGGTTTAGGCCTCGCATCCGCAAGCCGGGAGACCTGCCAGCGTATGTGTTTCGGGCGGACGGGGTGTGCCGCGACCGGGAGGGGCTTCATGCCCGTCTTCGGCCCCGCCCCCAAACCCATTAAGGAGGGGTGATGGCCACCACGCTGCACGTTTGCACCACTTGCCGCCGCGCAGGTGTTGAGCCCGAAGGCGAGGCCCGCCCCGGCGCGCTTTTGCACGCTGCGCTTACCGATCTGCCTTGCCCCGAGGGGGTTACGGTGGTGCCGGTTGAATGCCTATCGGCCTGCACACAGGGTTGTTCGGTGGCGCTTTCGGCCCCCGGTAAATGGTCCTACGTCTATGGCCGCATGGGCCCCGAAGATGCCGCGACCATTTTGGAAGGCGCAGCGCTTTACGCGCAAAGCGCCGATGGCCTCGTGCCGTGGCGCGCGCGGCCCGAAATTTTCCGCAAGCAAAGCCTTGCCCGTATTCCCCCGCAAGATCTGCCCGTTCAGGAGTAAGCCATGTCGGACCTCGTCAAAATTCCCGTCACTGTGATCACCGGCTTTCTGGGCGCGGGCAAAACCACGCTGATCCGCCATCTGATGGCGAACCCGCAGGGCCGCACGCTCGCGGTGTTGGTCAATGAATTTGGCACCGTGGGGGTGGATGGGGACATTCTGCGCCAATGCGCCGATGAAAACTGCCCCGATGAGAACATTGTCGAACTGGCCAATGGCTGCATCTGCTGCACCGTGGCGGATGATTTCATCCCGACGATTGAGGCGCTGATGGCGCGGCCCAATCGCCCCGATCATATCTTGATCGAAACCTCGGGCCTTGCGCTGCCCAAGCCGCTTTTGAAAGCCTTTGACTGGCCCGCGATCCGCTCGAAAATTACCGTTGATGGTGTGATTGCCGTGGCGGATGCCGAGGCCGTGGCGGCGGGCCGTTTTGCGCCCGATGAGGCGGCGGTGGATGCGCAGCGCCAAGCCGATGACAGCATCGACCATGAAACGCCGCTTTCGGAAGTGTTTGAAGATCAGATCGCTTGTGCGGATTTGGTGCTTTTGTCGAAAGCCGATCTCGCGGGCGAGGCAGGCTTGGCCGCCGCGCGCGCGGTGATTGAGGCCGAAGCCCCGCGCAAGCTGCCGATCTTGCCGATGGTCGAGGGCACGATTGACCCGGCGGTGGTCTTGGGCATTGGCGCGGCGGCGGAAGATGATCTGGCCGCGCGGCCAAGCCACCATGATGGGGCCGATGATCACGAGCATGATGATTTTGAAACTGTGGTGATTGAGCTGCCCGAAATCACCGACCCGGCGGCGCTGGTGGCGGCGATTGAACGCTTGGCAACTGAGCAAAACATTTTGCGCGTCAAAGGCCATGTCGCGGTGGCGGGCAAGCCGATGCGTTTGCTCGTTCAGGCGGTGGGCGCGCGCGTGCGCCATCAATATGACCAGCCTTGGGGCGACCGCGCCCGCCGCTCCGCGCTTGTGGTCATTGCCGAGCATGATGATGTGAATGAAGCCGCGATCCGCGACGTGCTGCTTTCCGGGGTGTCTGCCTGATGCATGTCGTCTTCCGCGAAAGCCACGGGCTTGAGGAAACCGAGGTGCCGACCGATCTTGGTCAGCGCCCGGCGGACCTTGTGGCGCTGTCTTTCTCTGACAGCGACCTTGGCGCTTTCGCGGCGGGCTGGAAACGGGCGGGCGGCAAACTGCCGACGCTGCGGTTGGCAAACCTTGTGGCGCTGCGCCACCCGGTTTCGGTCGATACTTATGTGGAAAATACACTCTCCGGAGCCAAGGGCATTTTGATCCGCCTGATCGGCGGAGAGGCGTATTGGCCCTATGGGCTGGCCTCGGTGCAAGACTTGTGCCGCCGCAAGGGGATCGCTTTGGCGGTGCTGCCCGCGGATGGGCGCGAGGATGAACGGCTCGATGCGCTCTCGACCCTGCCGGTCTCGACGCTGCGGCGGCTCAAAGAGCTTTGCGATGCGGGCGGCGCGGTGGCCGCACAAGCGGCGCTGTCGCAACTCGCGCTGGCCTCGGGCCTTTATGCGCCGCCGGTGCCGGGCGATAAGCGGCTGCCCGATTGGGGGTTTTATGATCCGGCCAAGGGCGTGATCGCCGCGCCTGAGGGCGAGGGGCCCTTGGCGCTGGTGTCGTTTTATCGCTCCTATCTGACCTCGGCTGATACCGCGCCGGTGGATGCGCTGATCGAAGGGCTGCGCGCGCGCGGCTTTGCGGCTTACGGGCTTTTTGCGGCGTCGTTAAAGGCCGAGGGCTTGGGCGATGCTGTGCAAGCCCGGCTTGACGGGCACGCCCCGGCGCTGATCGTCAATGCCACCGCCTTTTCGGCGCAGGGTACAGATGGCACCACGCCCTTTGACCGCTATGGCGTGCCGGTTTTCCAAGTCGCCCTTTCGACCGCGCGCAAACGCGATTGGGCGGAGGCCGAGCGGGGCCTTTCGCCAGCGGATTTGGCGATGCATGTGGTGCTACCCGAGGTGGATGGGCGGCTTTTCGCGGGGGTTGTGTCTTTCAAGGCCCCCGAACCGCGCGACCCGGATTTGGAATATGCCCGCTTTGCCCACCGTGCCGATGCAGGCCGCATCACCGCGGCGCTCGACCGGATCACGGGCTGGCATGAACTTGCCCAAACCCCGGTGGCGCAGCGGCGCTTGGCGGTGGTGCTCTCGACCTATCCGGGCCGGGATTGGCAGATGGCTCATGCGGTGGGGCTGGATGCTTTGGCCTCGACCGAAGGTTTGTTGAGCCAATTGGCCGATGAAGGTTATGGGGTCAGCGCGGGCGCTCCGGTAGAAAGCCTGACCGCTGCGCGCCACGCTTGGCCTTTGGCTGAGTATTTGGCGGCGCTTGAAACCTTGCCCGAACAATTGCGCGAAGACCTGGCCGAGGCTTGGGGCGCGCCGGAAGATGACCCCGCCTTCCAAGACGGGGCCTTCCATTTTGCTGCGTTGCAGCGGGGTGCCGCATGGGTGGCGCTGCAGCCCGAGCGTGGTGCGGTCACCACCCGCGATGACGATTATCACGACCTGAGCCGCACCCCGCGCCACGCCTATGTGGCGTTTTATCTGTGGCTGCGCGCGCAAGGCGTGCAGGCGCTGTGCCATATGGGTGCGCATGGCACGCTGGAATGGTTGCCGGGCAAAGCGGTGGCTTTGTCAGAAACCTGCTGGCCCGAGGCGCTTTGGACCCGGCCCGTCATTTACCCGTTCATCGTCAATGATCCCGGCGAGGCGGCGCAGGCCAAGCGCCGTTTGGGCGCGGTGACGCTGGGCCACCTTCCGCCGCCACTCGCCCAAGCCGCCGTGCCCGAGGGGATGACGCGGCTCGAACGGCTTTTGGATGAATATTCCACCGCCGACGGGCTCGACCCCGCGCGTCGCGACCGGCTGATTGCCGATATTCGCGATGAGGCGCGGGCTTCCGGGGTAGAGGATGATCTGGGCATCCCGTCAGAGGCATCGGCGGCAGAAGCGATCACCCGGATCGACCGCTTTGTCTGCGACATCAAAGAAAGCCAGTTTGGCGATGGGCTGCATGTGCTGGGGCAGGGCGCTTGTGGGGCCGAGGAACGCGCGGGGCTGACGGCGGCGCTTTCGGGCGCGCGCGTCGTCCCCGGCCCCTCGGGCAGCCCCGCGCGGGGGCGCGCCGATGTGCTGCCCACCGGGCGCAATCTTTTTGCGGTGGATCCGCGCGCCGTGCCCTCGCGCGCCGCTCATGCCCAAGGGGTGAAACTGGCCGAGGAATTGCTGCGCAAGCACCTGCAAGATCAAGGCGATTGGCCCAAAGGGCTGGTGATTGACCTTTGGGGCAGCGCCACCATGCGCACTGCAGGCGAGGAATTCGCAATGGCGCTGCATCTCGCGGGGCTGAAGCCCGTGTGGGACGAGGGCGCGGCCCGTGTTTCAGGTGTTGAGGTCATTCCGCTCGCGCTTTTGGGGCGACCGCGCATTGATGTGACGCTACGCGTCTCCGGCCTTTTCCGCGATATCTTTCCGGGTTTGGCCCAGCTTTTTGAAACCGGGGCCGAGGCTTTGGCTTTGCGCGAAGAAAGTGTGGACGATAACCCCTATGCCCGCCCCGCGCCGCGGGTTTTTGGGCCACGGCCCGGCCAATATGGGCTCGGTATGGGCGAAGCGCTTGACCATTTCACGCCCGAAGCCCGCGCTGCAGCGGGTGAGGCATGGCTCAATGCCTCCTCCTACGCGATTGATAAAAAGGGTGAAATCCGCGCGGACCGGGCCGGGCTTGAGGCGCGCCTGATGGGGGCGGATAGCTTTGTGCATGCGCAAGACCTGCCAGAGTCAGATGTGCTCTTGGCCGCCGATTACGCCGCGCATGAGGCAGGCTTTGCCGCGGCCCTTGCCCGCCTTGGGGCGGAAGCGCCCGCACTTTACCACCTCGACGCCACGGACCCCGCGCGCCCACGGGCCCGCACTTTGCCCGAAGAAATTGCCCGCGTCGTGCGCGCCCGCGCCACCAACCCGGCTTGGGTCTCTGGCATGATGCGGCACGGCTTTCGCGGTGGGGCCGAGATTGCGGCAACGCTTGATCACATGGCCGCTTTCGCGCATCTGGCCCAAGTCGTGCCCGCGCATCTCTTTGACCTTTATCATGAGGCCACTTTGGGCGACGAGGCCGTGGTCGATTTTCTTGAAACCGCCAACCCGCAGGCGCTCGCCGCGATGCGCGACCTTTTCCGCCGTTTGGCCGAGGCCGGGCTGTGGCAGACCCGGCGCAATTCCATTGCCGCAAGCCTTGAAGAACGGCTATGAGCGCACAACCCTTTTCGGAGACCCGCAATGCCCTATGAGTATGAGAAGGACGGCGCGAAGATTTACGTGCAATCCTTCGCCACGATCCGCGCAGAGGCCGATCTGGCCCGTTTCACCCCCGAAGAAGAGGTGGTCGCAGTGCGGATGATCCATGCGGCGGGCATGGTGGGGCTAGAAAAACACGTCCAATTCGCGCCGGGCATGGCGATTGCGGCGCGGGCTGCGCTTGAGGCGGGCGCGCCGATCCTGTGCGATGCGCGCATGGTGAGCGAGGGGATCACCCGCGCGCGTCTGCCGGCAAACAACGAAGTGATCTGCACGCTGCAAGACCCGCGCGTGCCGGAGATGGCGAAAGAGATGGGCAACACCCGCTCCGCCGCCGCGTTGGAATTGTGGCGGCCCAAACTGGCTGGCGCGGTGGTGGCAATTGGCAATGCGCCGACCGCTTTGTTTCACCTGCTCAACATGCTTGAAGACCCCGATTGCCCGCGTCCGGCCGCGATCATTGGCTGCCCCGTGGGCTTTATTGGCGCGGCGGAATCGAAAGCTGCGCTGGCCGAGGCGAACCCGGTGCCATGGGTCGTGGTGGAGGGGCGCTTGGGCGGCTCTGCCATTACCGTTGCGGCGGTCAATGCGCTTGCCTGTCGGAAGGAATAATCATGGGGCGGATCATCTGCGCAGGGCTTGGCCCGGGCGACCCAGACCTCATTTCGGTCAAATCAGACCGCGCCATTCGCGGCGCCAGCGATATTGCCTATTTCCGCAAAGCCGGTCGCGCGGGCCAAGCGCGGCGCATTGTCGAAGGCATGCTTTCCCCGCAAGTCACTGAACACGCGATGGAATATCCGGTCACGACCGAGCTTCCCTTTGACAGCCCCGGCTATATTACCGCGCTGGCGGACTTCTACGATGACTGGGCGTCGCGGCTTCTTGAACTTACGAAAACCCGCGACATCGTGGTGCTGTGCGAAGGCGACCCCTTCTTCTATGGTTCGTTCATGCACCTTTACACCCGCCTGTTGGGCAAGGTGGAGGTTGAAGTGATCCCCGGTATTCCGGGCATGGTCGGCTGTTGGACAGCAACGGGCGAACCGATCACTTGGGGCGATGATGTGTTGACCGTTTTGGCCGGCACTTTGCCCGAGGAAGAACTGGCTCGCCACATGGCCGCGACAGATGCGCTGGTGGTGATGAAAACCGGGCGCAACCTGCCCAAAATCAAGCGCGCGCTGGCGGCGGTGGGCAAGCTAGAGGCTGCATGGCTTGTTGAACGCGGCACCATGCCCGACCAGCGCCTTGCGCAGCTGACCGAGGTGGAAGAAAACGACTGCCCCTATTTCGCGATCGTGCTGGTGCACGGGCAGGGGCGGCGGCCTGAGAAAGGAACCCCGGAATGAGCGGTTGGGTTGTGGTCGCGGGGCTTGGCCCCGGCAAAGAGACACTGGTCACGCCCGAGGTGACGGCGGCGGTCGATCAGGCCACCGATATTGTGGGCTATATTCCCTATGTCGCGCGCATCGCCCCGCGCGAAGGGCTGACGCTGCACGCCTCGGACAACCGGGTTGAACTTGATCGTGCCCGCCATGCCCTTGAAATGGCACGCGATGGGAAGCGCGTGGTGATTGTTTCGTCTGGCGATCCGGGCGTCTTTGCGATGGCGTCTGCTTTGTTTGAGGCTTACGAGGCGCATCCCGAATTTGCCGAGATCGAGATCCGCATCTTGCCCGGTATTACGGCCATGCTGGCAGCGGCAGCGGCGGCGGGTGCGCCCTTGGGGCATGATTTCTGCGCGATCAACCTCAGCGATAACCTCAAACCGTTTGAACTGGTCGAACATCGTCTGCGCCATGCCGCGCGCGGCGATTTTGCGATGGCGTTTTACAACCCGCGCTCGAAATCGCGTCCGCATCAGTTCACCCGCGTGCTTGAAGTGCTGCGCGAGGAATGTGAGCCCGAGCGGTTGATCTTGTTTGCCCGTGCGGTCTCCACGCCCGAGCAGCGGATCAACACCGTTACTTTGGCCGAGGCCACGCCGGAAATGGCCGATATGCGCACCGTGGTGCTGGTGGGCAATTCCACCACCCGCCGCGTGGGGCCGTGGGTCTATACTCCGCGCGGCGTCGCGCCGTGATCTGCGAGCCAGTGCAGCACCCCGTCGAGCGTGTCGCGGATGCTGCGCTGCGGCACATGCGGCCGATCAATCAAAATCACCGGAATCTGCAGCGCGCGGGCGGCGATCAGTTTCGCCTCCGCCCCTGCGCCCCCGGCGTTTTTCGCCACGATATGGGTGATACTTTCGCTGCGCAGCAATTCTGTATCCCCTTGAACATCAAAGGGGCCGCGCGCCACCACAGCCCGCGCATTTTGCAAGGGCAGCATTTCGCCCGGCGGGTCCACCAAGCGCAGCAAATAGAAATGCTGCGGCGCGGCGTTAAACGCGGCGAGGTTCTGCTTTCCTATCGCCAAGAACACCCGCGCGGGATCATGCGGCAGTGCAGCAATCGCGCCCTCAAGGTCGGGGACGTGGGTCCAAGCATCGGCGGGTTGGGCGGTCCAAGGCGCGCGTTCAAAGGCGCACAGCGGCACCCCGGTTTGGGCGCAAGCGGCCACGGCATTGGTGCTCATTTGCGCGGCGAACGGGTGCGTGGCGTCAATCACATGGGTGATGTTTTCAGCTTTCAGAAAAGCGCAAAGGCCCTCCACCCCGCCAAACCCGCCCACCCGTGTGGGCAGGGGTTGCGGCACGGGTTTGTAGGTGCGCCCAGCATAGGAAAACACCGCGTCAAACCCTTGGTCTACAAGGGTTTTGGCCAATCGGCTGGCTTCCGTGGTGCCGCCCAGCAAAAGGAGGCGTGTCATGTCTGATCCTTGGCTTTCGATCATTGGTTTGGGCGAAGATGGCCTTGATGGGCTGCCCTTGGCAAGCCGGGAAGCGCTCAATGACGCGCAACTGATCTTTGGCGGGCCGCGGCATTTGGCGCTGGTGGGCGCGGGGGATCGCGGGCGGCCTTGGCCCGTGCCCTTTGACATTGCGCCGGTGCTCGCCGCGCGCGGCACGCCTGCGGTGGTGCTGGCCTCTGGCGATCCGTTTTGGTGCGGCGCGGGGGCGAGCCTCGCGGCAAAGCTCGCGGCGCATGAATGGCGCGCGATCCCGGCGCCCGGCGTCGTGTCGCTTCTGTGTTCGCGGCTCGGCTGGCGGGGCGAAAGCGTCACGGCGATGGGCCTTCATGCCGCGCCCTTCACCCGGTTGCGCCCCGAACTGGCGCGCGGCGCGCAGATCATTGTGACGATGCGCGATGGCGCGGCGGTGGGGGAACTTGCCGCTTGGCTCACGGCCCACAGCTATGGCGCGGTGCGGATGGTTGTGGCGGAAAACTTGGGCGGCCCGCAAGAGAGGCTGCGCAACATCGCCGCGCAAGACTATGACCTCAAAGAGGTTTCCGCTTTGGTGGCGGTTGCGCTTGATGGTGCGGACCTTGCCTCAGAGGTGGGGCTTTCGCGCGTGCCGGGGCGGCTAGAAAGTGCTTTTCAACATGACGGCCAAATCACCAAATCCCCGTTTCGCGCGCTCACGCTCGCAGCGCTTGCGCCCCGCAAGGGGGAGCTTTTGTGGGATATTGGTGGCGGTTCGGGTTCTGTCTCAGTGGAATGGTGCTTGGCCGGGGGGCGGGCGCTGACCATCGAGCCGCGCGCGGACCGGATTGGAAACATCAAAGCCAATATCGCGGGCTTCGGCCTTGGCGCGCAGATGCGGGCCATTCATGGCAGCGCGCCCGATGCTTTGGACGGTTTGCCGCTGCCGGATGCCGTTTTCATCGGCGGCGGCGGGTCAGAGGCGCTTTACACCCGGTTGTGGGAGCTTTTGCCCGAAGGCACCCGGCTCGTGGCGAATGGGGTGACGCTGGAAACCGAAAGCCTGCTCGCCAGCTTGCACGCGCGCCACGGCGGTAGCTTGATGCGGGTCGACATCGCCCAATCCGAGCCCTTGGGGCGGATGCGCGGTTGGTCGGCCTCGCGCCCGCAGGTGCAATGGAGTGTGGTGCGGTGAGGGTCGCGGGCCTTGGCTTTCGCAAGGGCACGGTGGATTTCACGGCGGCGCTTTTGGCCGCCGGTCCGGTGGATGCCCTTGCAACCGCCGCGGAAAAGGCCCAAGAGCTTGCCGCCGCCCTGCCGGGGCAGCGCGTGATCGGGGTTGAGGTGCGCGGGGTCGAAACGCCCACGCAATCGCCCCGCGTTCTGGCGCTGATGGGCACAGGATCGGTGGCCGAAGCGGCGGCACTGCGGGCCGCAGGGCGCGGCGCGCGGCTGGAAGGGCCAAGACAGGTGATCGGCGGGGTAACGCTTGCCGTGGCTGAAGGAGAGGGCGAATGACGGTGCATTTCATCGGCGCGGGGCCGGGCGCAGCAGATTTGATCACTTTGCGCGGGCGCGATCTGATCGCCTCTTGCCCGGTGTGCCTTTATGCGGGCAGCCTTGTGCCGCTTGCGCTTTTGAGCCACTGCCCGGATGGCGCGAAAATCGTCAACACCGCGCCGCTCAGCCTTGATGAGATCATCGCCGAAATTCAGGCCGCGCATGAGGCGGGCCAAGATGTCGCCCGGCTCCATTCGGGTGATTTGTCGGTCTGGTCGGCGATGGGCGAGCAGCTGCGCCGGTTGCGCGCGCTTGGTATTCCTTATGATGTGACGCCGGGTGTGCCCTCGTTTGCGGCGGCGGCGGCGACTTTGGGTGCGGAACTCACCCTGCCGGGCGTGGCGCAATCTGTCATTCTGACCCGCACCTCTGGCCGCGCCTCGGCCATGCCCGAGGGTGAGACGCTGGAAAACTTCGCCCGCACCGGCGCGGTTTTGGCCATTCACCTCTCGGTCCATGTCCTTGAAGATGTGGTGGAAAAGCTTACCCCCTATTACGGGTCAGATTGCCCGGTGGCGGTGGTGTGGCGCGCAAGTTGGCCCGATCAGCGGGTAGTGCGCGCAACCCTTGGCAGCCTGCAAACGGCGGTGGGGGCCGAGATGGAGCGCACCGCTCTGATCATGGTGGGCCGCTCGCTCGATACCGAAGAGTTTGACGAAAGCCGCCTTTACGCGGGCGATTATGACCGCCGCTACCGCCCGGTTGGGACCGAGCCGCGCTTCCCGGAGGGCACGGAATGAGCGGTTACGTCTCTTTTGTGTCCTCTGGCCCCGGCGATCCGGAACTGCTGACGTTGAAGGCGGCTGACCGGCTTGCCAAGGCGGATGTGGTGCTTTTCGATGACCTGTCTGCCGGGCCGATCTTGGGCCATGCGCGCGAAGGCGCGGAACTGATCGCTGTTGGCAAACGCGCGGGGCG
The DNA here is from genome assembly GCF_900217725.1 of Rhodobacter sp. JA431. Taxonomy (NCBI): domain Bacteria; kingdom Pseudomonadati; phylum Pseudomonadota; class Alphaproteobacteria; order Rhodobacterales; genus Rhodobacter; species Rhodobacter sp. JA431. The sequence continues at coordinate 396,374 of NZ_OBMP01000002.1, read as the reverse complement.
GCCCTCGCCCAAGCAAGACCATGTGAGCCGTTTGCTCGTCGATCATGCGCTGACCGGGCAAAAGGTTGTGCGGCTGAAATCGGGTGACTCTGGCCTTTTTGGGCGGCTGGAAGAGGAACTGGTCGCGCTGCAAGAGGCGGGTATCTCTTATGAAATCATCCCCGGTGTGCCTTCGGCCTGTGCGGCGGCGGCGGCGGCGGGGATGCCGCTCACGCGCCGCCTCACCGCGCGGCGGGTGCAATTTGTGACCGGCGCCGATGTGACGGGGGATCTGCCCGAAACGCTCAATTGGGCGGCTTTGGCCGACCCGGCGGCGACCACGGTTGTCTTTATGGGCAAGCGCACCTTCCCAAAGCTCGCGGCAGATTTGGTCGCGCATGGGCTTTCGCCGGACACGCCCACGCTTTTGGCCGAAGCCGTGGGGCACCCCGAACAAAGCCTGCACCGCTCCACCATCGCCAAGCTTGCGGCGGAGCTGGCCGAGGCACGCTCAAACCACCCCGCGCTGATCCTTTACGGCCCGCTTTACGACCCGGAGGGCTAAGATGATCGAGCTTACGCTGATTGGCATCGGCACCGGCAATCCGGCCCATGTCACGCTGCAAGCGATTGCCGCGATGAATGCCGCCGATCTGATCTTGATCCCGCTTAAAGGGGCCGACAAATCCGACCTTGCGGGCCTGCGCCGCGCGATTTGTGCCACCCATATCACCAACCTCGCCACCAAAGTGGTGGAGTTCGACCTGCCCGTGCGCGATGCAGCAAACCCGTCTTACCGCAAAGGCGTGGATGATTGGCATGATGCGATTGCGGAGGCGTGGCTTGTCCAGATCACCGCGCAATGCCCTGATCTAAATGGCAAAGTCGCGCTTTTGGTTTGGGGGGACCCGGCGCTTTATGACAGCACCTTGCGCATCGCCGCGCGGCTGGAAAAACGCATCGCGCTGACCACCAAGGTCATTCCCGGCATTACTGCGATTCAGGCGCTTTGTGCAGCTCATGCGATCCCGCTGAATGACATTGGCGCGCCCTTTGTCATCACCACCGGGCGGCAAATCCGCGACCACGGCTGGCCCGCTGCCGCCGATACGGTTGTGGTGATGCTCGATGGCGAATGTTCGTTCCAAAGCCTTGATCCGCAGGGCATTTCGATCTGGTGGGGCGGCTGTGTCGCGATGCCCGAAGAGGTGCTGGTGGCGGGGCCTTTGGCCGAGGTGACGGAGCAAATTCTGGCCACCCGCGCGGCCCTGCGTGCAACCCACGGTTGGGTCATGGATATTTACCTGATGCGCCGCAGCCTTTGACGCAGGCGCAAGGGTTGACAGTTTGGTGACAGGGGGGATACTTCCCCCGATGGTTCCCAACGGGATGGGATTAATAGGGAACACGGTGAGGATTACCCATCAGGGGCCAAATCCGTGACTGCCCCCGCAACTGTGAGCGGCGAGACCCGGTCGTATGCCACTGACTGCCCTGTCCACGGGGAGCACCAGTCGGGAAGGTGACCGGTTCCGTGACCCGCAAGTCAGGAGACCTGCCATCGCTCGAGCGTCGCAAGCCTTCCCGGGGCGGGGTGCCCCCGGCCTTCGAAAAGCGGCGCGTCTGAAGTGGAAGGACGTTTTACATGCATATTATGGAGGGGTATCTCCCCGCTTCCCATGCCATTGGATGGTATGCGGTTTCCGCCCCGTTTTTTGTCGCGGGGGCGTTGAAAATTCGCAAAATCGTGGCCGAGCGGCCTGAGGCGCGGATGACGCTGGCTGCCTCTGGCGCTTTTGCCTTTGTGCTTTCGGCGCTGAAAATCCCCTCGGTGACGGGCTCGTGTTCGCACCCAACCGGCACCGGGCTTGGCGCGATTATCTTTGGCCCCTCGGTGATGGCGGTTTTGGGTGTGATTGTGCTGTTGTTCCAAGCGCTTCTTTTGGCGCATGGCGGGCTGACCACGCTGGGTGCCAATGCGTTTTCGATGGCGATTGTCGGCCCTTGGGTTGCTTGGGGGATTTGGAAGCTGGGCCGGGGCGTGGGCCTCTCGGTCGCTTTCAGCGTCTTCTTCGCGGCGATGCTGGGCGATTTGGCCACCTATGTCACCACCGCGCTGCAGCTGGCGTTGGCCTATCCGGACCCGGTCTCTGGCTTTATCGGGGCGGCCGTGAAATTCGGCTCGATCTTTGCCTTCACGCAAGTGCCGCTCGCCATTGTCGAAGGCTTGCTGACCGTGATCGTGATGGATGCGCTGGCGGGCAAAGTGCCCGATGATCAAAAGCTGCGCATCTTGGCCGGGGAGGCGCGCTGATGGGCAAGAACCGGACCTTGTGGCTGTTGTTGGCCGTTGTCGTTTTGGCGGTTGTGCCGCTTTTGATGGGCGGCGAATTTGGCGGGGCCGATGGGGCTGCTGCTGAATTGATTGAGGCAGAAAACCCCGGTTTCGTGCCTTGGGCGAACCCGCTTTGGGAACCGCCCAGCGGCGAAATCGAAAGCCTGCTTTTCGCCCTGCAAGCGGCGATTGGCGCGTTTGTCATTGGCTATGTCGTTGGCCGTCGGCATGAACGCGCCAAAACCACGCAAAAGCCGGAAGGGCGCGCCGTCAGCGACGCCGCGTGAAGAACGGAAACAGCCTGAATGTCGATTGCCTCTCTTGACCGGATCGCCTCTACGGGGCGCTGGCGCAACCGCCCCTTGGCAGAGAAGGCACTGATCGGCCTTGGCTTTTTGATCTTGGCGGTGACCTTGCCCCCGTGGCCGGGGGCCGTTTTCGTGACGGCGGCGATGCTCGCCGTCACCTTTGGGCTGGCACGGGTGTCGTTTAAGCTTTGGCTCGCCATTGCCGCGCTGCCCTTGGGCTTTTTGATCCCCGGATCGCTTGTTCTTTTGGTGCAACTTGGCCCCGAGGGCATTGGCCTTGCGCCGGAGGGCGCGCAAGAGGCCGTGCTTTTGGTACTGCGCGCGCTGGCCGCCACCACCTGCTTGATTTTCCTTGCCACCACCACGCCCGCCGCCGATCTTGTCGCCGGGTTGCGCCGGGTCGGCCTGCCGTCTGAAATCGTTGAAATTGCGCTTTTGATGTATCGCTTCGTCTTCATTCTCGCCGAAGAGGCCGCCGTCATGACCGTGGCGCAACGCGCCCGTTTGGGCCATTCCACCCGCGCGCGCTGGCTGCGCTCCACCGGCCAAGTGATCGCCGCCCTTTTGCCGCGCGCGATGGCACGGGCGCGGCGGCTTGAGGTCGGGCTGGCCGCGCGCGGCTGGCAAGGGGAGATGCGGGTGCTAAGCGACCGCGCGAGCGCCTCTTGGGCGAGCTTGGGCGCGATCTTGGCCGCGCAAGCCGCTGTTGCCATGTTGGGGATGCTGCTGTGACCGCCATCCTGTCTGCCGAGGCTTTGCGCTACGCCTTTCCGGGCGATGTGACGGCGCTGGATGGGCTGAGCCTCTCTGTCGCGGCGGGCGAAAGCCTCGCGATTTTGGGCCCGAATGGTGCTGGCAAATCCACGCTGTTGCTGCACCTTAACGGCAGTTTGCGCCCGCAAAGCGGGCAGGTGCTGTTGGGGGGCGCTCCGGTCGGCTATTCCCGCAAGGCGCTCACCGAATGGCGTCGCCGCGTCGCGCTTGTGTTGCAAGATGCCGATGATCAGCTTTTCGCCGCGACGGTGTTTGAAGATGTCTCCTTCGGCCCGCTGAACCTTGGGCTGAGCGCGGCGGAGGCCCGCGCGCGGGTTGAAGAAGCGCTTGAAATGCTGTCGATCTCTGATCTGCGCGACCGACCCACGCATATGCTTTCGGGCGGGCAAAAACGGCGCGTGGCGATTGCGGGTGCGGTGGCGATGCGCCCCGAAGTGCTTTTGCTGGATGAACCCACGGCGGGGCTTGATGAGGCGGGCTCGGCGCAGCTGATCGCGCTGTTGCAAGGGCTGATGGCGCGCGGCATGACGCTTGTGTTTTCCACCCATGACGTGGAGCTGGCCTGTGCTTTGGCGAGCCGGGTCGCGCTTTTCCGTGCGGGCCAAGTGGTGGGGCAGGGCGTGGCCAGTGATATTTTGAGCGACCGTGCAGCACTCACCCAAGTGGGGCTTGCCCCGCCGCTTTTGTATGACCTCGCCCTGCGCGCGCGGGATTTGGGGCTGCTCGATCCAACCGCCGCGCTTCCCCGCACCCGCGCGGCGTTTGAGGCGCTGATGCAGGGCTGGGCAAAGCGGTGAGCCCCGCGCGACCACGCTTGCCCGCCCCGTTCCTTGCGCTACTCTAGCCCGGCCATGACCCACACGCCCACGCCCGCCGATTTGCCCTCTCATACCTCTGTGCTGGTGGTCGGCGCGGGGCTTGCTGGGCTCTGCGCGGCGATAGAAGCGCGTCAGGTCGGGGCCGCGGTGCTGGTGGTCGATGCCGCGCCGCCGGAACGGCTCGGCGGCAATGCCCGGCATGGCCGCAACATCCGCGTCGCGAATGACGTTGAAACGCCCTTCCAGCGCGATGCGTATCCCGCGGCCGAATATGCTGCCGATCTGGCCCGCATCGGCTGCCCCGATCCCGCGCTTGCCACCGCTTTGGCCGAGGGCTCGGCGGAGCTTGCGCCTTGGCTGCAAGCCCAAGGCGTGCGGCTCGAGCCTTGGGCCGAGGGTCATCTGCCCTATTCGCGCCGCACGGTGTTTTTGCGCGGTGGGGGGCAGGCTTTGGTCAATGCGCTTTTGCGCCGTGCGGCGGGGCTCGGTGTGCTGATCCGCCCGCTATGTGAGGTCGCCACGCTCGACCCCGCGCTGTTGGACCCTGCCGCCAAGGGGCCGTTTTCGCTCGAAATCCGCACCGGAACGGGGCCGCATGGCCTCACCGCAGATACGGTCATTTTGGCGAGCGGCGGCACCGGGGCGGATCTTGTAGACCCCGCCGCCAACCGGGGCACGCCCGAGCAATTGGGCGCGCCGCTCCGCTGGGCGCTCGCGCAGGGTGCCAAAGACGCCGGCACGCCCGGTGATGGCCATGTGGTGGCGGTGGATGCCCGCGCCGCGCGCCATGACGCCGGGATCGTGAGCCGCGTTGATGGCATGCATCTGGGCATTGTCGTCGGCGCAGACGGGAAGCGTTTTTATGACGAGGCGCGGGTCACCACCCCAGCGCGCCATTCGGTGATGGCCCGCGCGATGGTCGCCCGCCCCGATCCGCGCGCTTGGATCATTTTGGGCGAAGTGGCGCTGGCCGATCTGCCGCCGGTTTTGCTGCCCCCGCTCAAAGCCGAAACGCCCGATGCTTTGGCACAGCTTTGCGGCCTTGATCCACAGGCGCTTACCGCCATGCTTTCCGCCCCCAGTGACCCGCCGCGTTCGGCCCCGGTGACGCTCGCGCCGCCCTATTATGCGATCCCGGTGGTGCCGGGGATCGGTTTTACCCGCTACGGGCTGGCGATCGACCCGCAGGGCCGGGTGATCTGCGCCAATGGCACGCCCGCGCCGCGGTTTTTTGCCGTGGGAACAATCTCTTGTGGGGCGGTGTTGGGGGCGGGCTATCTTTCTGGGGCGGGGCTTTCGCTCGCCGCTGTTTTTGGGCGCTTGGCCGGGCAAGCGGCGGCGGCTTTGGTCCCGCCTGCCTCCGCCGCGCCGCAACCCTTGCCCAAGCTGCCGCCCCCCGCCGCGCGTGTGGCTTTGGAGGCGCGGGGGGAGGCGCAACGCGCGCTCAACATCTGTAACACCTGCGGTTTTTGCACCGGGCTTTGCGCGGTCTTTCCCGCCGCGCAGCGCCGCCCCGCCCTTGCGCCCGGCGATCTGCGCCATTTGGCGCATCTGTGCCATGATTGCCGCTCTTGCGCCTATGATTGCCAATATGCCCCCCCGCATGATCTCGCGGTAAACCTGCCCGCCACTTTGGCCGCCGCGCGGCGGGTGGAATACAAAGGTGAGGGGCGCGGGGCCGAGGTTTTGTTCTGGGCGTTGACCCTTGGCCTGCCGCTCTTGGCGCTGATCTTTTTGCCGTGGGCGGCGCTTTTTGGCACGCATCAGGGGGAGTTTTACACGGTGTTGCCGCATAGGCTGATGGCGGGCGGCGCGGGGGCGGTGTTTGGCTGGGCGGGCCTCGCATTGCTCGCCCGCTTCGTGCTTTACTGGCGTGCGATCCGGGGGCCGGGGGCGCCCGTTACTTGGGCGGCGTTGAAGGCCGGTCTGCGCGACGCGCTCTCCTTGCGCAATCTGGGCGATTGTGAGACCCGCACGGGCTCGGCGGGGCAGGGGCGTCGCGTCGCGCATCACCTGCTGGCGGGGGGCTTTTTGCTCACCTTCCTTGCCACGGTGGCGGGGTATATTTTGCATTTAGCAGGCCATCCCGCGCCCTATCCGGTGGTGAGTGTGCCGGTCATTTTGGGGGCCTCGGGGGGGGTGGCTATGCTCTCGGGGCTTGGCCATTTGCACGCCATGCGCCGCAGGCTTGACCCGGTTCCCACACATCCTGCGATGGCGCGGGCCGATGGGTTTGCGCGCGTCCAACTCGCCACCCTTGCGGGCACCGGGCTTTTGCTTCTGGCGCTACGCGACACGCCGCTGATGGGGCTTTTGCTCGCGCTGCATCTGGGCGCGGTGGCGGGCTTTGCGTTGCTGTTGCCCTTTGGCAAATTGGCGCATGGCGGCTTTCGCACGCTCTCGCTGATCCGCCATGCCGCGGAGGAAGCGGTGCAGCTTGACAAAAGCCGCCGCCCCAAGCGATGACGCGCCATGTCTGAGCTTTCCCATGGGCCGAAGGGCCTTGCCATCGCCGCCCCCGCCTCTGGCTCGGGCAAAACAACGCTGACGCTGGGCCTTTTGGGGGCGCTTCGGGCGCGCGGGCGCGTGGTGCAGCCGTTCAAAAACGGCCCCGACTATATTGACCCCGCCTTTCATGCCGTGGCGGCGGGGCGGGCGAGTTTCAACCTTGATGGTTGGGCGATGGGCACGGGCCTTTTGGGCGCGATTGCGGCGCAGGCCGCTGGGGCTGACCTTGTTATTTTTGAAGGCGCGATGGGCCTTTACGATGGCCCGCCCGATCCGGGCCGCAATGGCCGTGGCTCAAGCGCCGAACTCGCCAAACGCTATGGCTGGCCGGTGGTGCTGGTGCTTGATACCAAGGGGCAGGGGCAATCGGCGGCGGCGACCGCGCTTGGCTTTGCCCGCCACCCCGATGCGCCGCCTTTCGCGGGCGTGATCGTGAACAATGTGGCGAGCCCGCGGCACGAAGGCATGATCCGGGCCGAGATGGCGCGGCTTGGCCTGCCGGTTTTGGGCGCGCTGCCGCGCAACCCAGACATGGTTCTGCCCGAGCGCCACCTTGGCCTTGTCCAAGCGGGCGAGCAGGCAGAATTGGCTCAGGTGCTTGAAAAACTCGCCACCTTTGTGGCTACCAATGTGGATTTGGATGCGCTGGAAGCGGCGGCCAGCGCCGCGCCGCCGCCCGCACCGGGGGCTTGGCCCAAACCACCCGCGCAGCGTATTGCGCTCGCCCGGGATGTCGCCTTTTCCTTTGCCTATCCGCATATGTTGGAGGGCTGGAGCCGCGCCGGGGTGGAGCTGCTTCCCTTCTCCCCGCTCGCTGATGAAGCTCCCGACCCGAGCGCCGATCTGGTCTGGCTGCCCGGCGGTTACCCCGAACTGCATGCGGGCAAGCTTGCGGCGGCAAACACCTTTCTGACCGGACTACGGAATTTCGCAGCGCAAAAGCCGGTGCATGGCGAATGCGGCGGCTACATGGTGCTGGGCGAAGCGCTCGTGGATAAAGAGGGTGTGCGCCACCGAATGGCGGGGCTTTTGGGGTTGGTGACGAGCTATGCCAAACGCCGCCTACATTTGGGCTATCGCGCGGCCACGCTGGCTGCCCCAATGCCGGGCCACGCCGCTGGCACGGCGCTTTGGGGGCATGAGTTCCATTACTCAACGATTTTGGAGCAGCCCGACGCCCCCTTGGCCGAGGTGCGCGATGCGGCGGGGAATGTGGTGCCCGAGACCGGCTCTGTGCGCGGCCATGTCAGCGGCAGTTTCTTCCACCTGATCGCGGATTAAGGGCTGGTGCGGTGACCAGTCGAGCCGCGCCTTAGTTCTGCGCCAAGCGCCCTTCCTCTGCTGCGCGGAACCAGTCGCGGATCGCGGCGCGGTCTTCGGGCTCCATGAAATTGGCGCTGCCGGGCGGCATCGCATCTGTTAGCCCCGCGAAAATATAAATCTCTTCGGCGTGGTTCGCGACCGCCTCGGGTGTATCGAGCAAAAGCCCGCGGGGCGCAGTGGCAAAGCCCTCCCACGCCGGTTCGGCGGTGTGGCACATCGAACAATGCGCGCTGACAAGATCCGCCGCCTCTTCAAAGCCCTCTGCCATCGCATAACGCTCCCCCCGCGTGGTCAGCGCGGCGGTCTCTTCCGCCACCACATCGCGTTGGGTTGAGAGCCAGACACAGGCGGCAAACAGCACCAGCGTTGCCGGAATGGTCCAATAGGGGCTGCCCTTGCCCGCATGGCGGGAGTTGAACCAATGCCGGATCGTGATCCCCATCAAGAACACAAGCGTGGCAATCACCCAGTTCCATTCCCCCGAGAAAGCCAGCGGGTAATGGTTTGACAGCATGAAGAAAATCACCGGCAGGGTGAGGTAGTTGTTATGGGTGGAGCGCAGTTTCGCAATCCGGCCAAATTCCGGGTCGGGGGTGCGGCCGGCCTTGAGGTCGGCCACCACGATCTTTTGGTTCGGGATGATCACGAAAAACACATTCGCGGTCATGATCGTGGCGGTGTAAGCGCCCAGATGCAGGAAGGTGGCGCGGTCGGTGAAGACGTGGTTGTAGCCCCATGCCATTGCGGTCAGCGCAAGCAGCAAGAGCGCCATGAAGGCAGCGGGGTAATGGCCGAGTTTCGATTTGCAGGCCCGGTCATAGATCAGCCAGCCGATGGTGAGCGAGGCGGCAGAAATTGCCATTGCCTGCCACGGCGCAAGGTCCAATTTCAGCGGATCAATCAAGAAAATATCGGCGCGATACCAATAGACCATCATCAGCATCGCCGCGCCGGAAAGCCATGTCGCGTAGCTTTCCCATTTGAACCAGATCAGATGCTCGGGCATCCGCTCGGGCGCGACCAGATATTTCTGGATGTGGTAGAAGCCCCCGCCATGCACCTGCCATTCTTCGCCTGCTGCACCGGGCGGCAGATCGGGCGCCTTGCGCAGGCCCAGGTCAAGCGCGATGAAGTAAAACGACGAGCCGATCCAGGCGATGACAGTGATGATGTGGAACCAACGCATCGCGAAGGATGCCCAGTCCCACAAAAGGGCGGTGTCGAGCATTCTTTTTCTCCTTTTGCGGTAACGCTAGCGGGGCTCTCGCGCGGCCTCCAGCACAAAATCCGGGCAACTGCCACTTGGGGTTGCATCTGCCTGTTTTTGCGTCTTTTCTGTGCGCGAAATGCTGCGGAATGGATCGCGGCAGGAAGAAGGAAGACCGAGATGCAAACGCTGCAAATTGAAGAGCTCACCGCCGAGGCATTTGCGCCTTATGGCGATGTGATCGAAGTGGCGGGGCCGCCCACCAAGCTGATCAATGGCGGGATGTGTGGGCGCCATGATGATATGGCGCGGCTTGATTTCGACCCGAGCGAAGGCGGGCGCGGCGGCATTTCGCTCTTTGATGCAAAGGCGCGTGCGTTGCCGCATGTGGTGGATTTGGTCGAGCGCCATCCGTTGGGCTCGCAAGCTTTCTTGCCGCTTGATGGGGTGCCGTTTTTGGTTTGCGTGGCCGAGGATGAGGGCGGCAAGCCGGTGCGTCTGCGCGCGTTCATGACCAAGCCGGGGCAGGGGGTGAACCTGTTGCGCAATGTTTGGCATGGGGTGCTGGCGCCGATGGGCGCGCCGGGCCGCTATGCGGTGGTGGACCGGATCGGCCCCGGCGTGAACCTAGAGGAATATCCGCTTGATCCGCCGTTTGTGGTGGAAGAGTAAGCTTTCGACCCTGTGGCCCGGCGCTCCGCCGGGCCATTACACCTCAGCCCCAGCCGATCCAAACGGCGAGGTGATAGGTGATAAAGGCCGCCACCCAAGCCAGCCCGAACATGTAGGCGAGTGACACCCAGACCCATTTGCCCGAGCCGGTTTCGCGCCGGATCACGGCCAAGGTGGAGAGGCACTGCGGCGCAAAGATGAACCACACCAAGAAGGCGAGCGCCGTGGCCAAGCTCCATTGGCTGGCGAGAAGCGTGGCGAGGGCCGCCTCGCCGCCCTCAGCCCCACCGGCCACCGAATAGACGGTGGCCAAGCCCGCCACGGCAATTTCACGCGCCGCCATCGCCGGGATCAGCGCCACCGAGATTTGCCAGTTAAACCCGATGGGCGACAGAACCGGCTCGATGAATTGGCCGATTTTCGCAGCGAAGCTGTAAAGGATTGCGGGTTCGGTGGCCCCTTCCGGCGCTTGCGGAAAGGTCGCCAAGACCCAGATCAGCACCGTCATCGCAAAGATCGTCGTGCCCGCGCGCTTGAGGAAAGACGAGGCGCGCACCCAAAGCGCGAAGCCCACCGAACGCGGCCGCGGGATTTTGTAATCGGGCAGATCCAGCATGAAGGGCGGAGAAGCTTCACGCCGCGCAAACAGGAACTTTGCGACCGCCGAAACGGCCAGCGCCGAAACAATGCCCGCCGCATAAAGGCCAAACATCACAAGCCCTTGCAGGTTGATGATGCCCGCCACTTGCTTGGCCGGAATGAAGGCCGAGACAATCAGCGTATAAACCGGAATGCGGGCCGAACAGGTCATCAGCGGCGCGACAAGGATTGTGGTGATCCGGTCGCGCGGATTGTCGATCACCCGCGTCGCCATAATACCGGGAATGGCGCAGGCGAAGGAGGACAAAAGCGGAATGAAGGCGCGCCCATGCAGCCCCGCGCCGCCCATGATCCGATCCATCAAGAAGGCCGCGCGGGCCATATAGCCCAAATCTTCCAAGAGCAGGATGAAGAAGAACAAGATCACGATCTGCGGCAAGAAGATCAAAACGCCGCCCACGCCGCCGATGACGGCATCGGTGAGGAAGCTTTGCACCAACCCCTCGGGGATGTGGCCCGTGATAAACTCTGCCGCCGCGCCAAAGCCGCCGTCGATCATATCCATGAACGGCGCGGCGCCCGCAAAGACCGCCTGAAACATCACGAACAACAGCACGAGCAAGAAACCCAAGCCCATCACTGGGTGCAACAGCAGCCGGTCAATGCGGTGGGTCAGCGTGTCATGTTCGGGCGGATGGCTCACCGCATGGTCAATCAGCCGGTCGGCGGCGCGATGGCTCAGCCGCAAATCTGCCGCATCAGGCGGCGCCCACATATTCGGCCCCGGTTCGGGGATGCCTTGGGCAAGCGTGCTGTCTAGCTGGGAAAGCAGCGCCTCCAGCCCGCCCTTGCGCACGGCGGTGGAGGTGGTGACGGGCACGCCCAAATCTTCAGAGAGCGTGGCGGTATCAATCTCGATCTTCCGGTGCCGGGCGATGTCGATCATGTTCAAAACCACGATCATCGGCAGGCCGGTGGCGACCAGTTCCATCGCCAGCCGCAGCCCGGCGCGCGGCGCGACCGAATCCACCACCACCAGCATCAGTTCCGGCGCGGGTTCCTCGGGGTGATGGTTCAACACCACATCCCGGGTGACAATCTCATCGGGTGAGCGCGCGCGCAGGCTATAGGTGCCCGGCAAATCGGTCAGCGCGATGGTGTTCCCGCCGGGGGTGGTGAAATTCCCCACCTTCCGCTCGACCGTCACGCCCGCATAATTGCCCACCTTTTGGCGCGAGCCGGTAAGCGCGTTGAAAAGCGCCGTCTTGCCACAGTTGGGCGGGCCGACGAGTGCCAGACGGAAGGGGGCGGAACGGGGCGGCTCGGACATGCGGATCAGGAAACGAGGATCGCCATGGCCTCGCGGCGGCGCAATGCAACGGTGGTGCCATTGACGCGCACGGCAATCGGGTCGCGCCCAAAGAGCCCCTCGTGCAAGATCGTCACTTTCGCGCCTTCAACAAAGCCCAACTCAATCAGGCGGCGTTCCATTTCATCGGCGGGCAGGCAGGCGGAATGTTCAGTGGCCAGAATGTGGAACACATGGCCTGAAAAGCCGCGATGCAGCGTACCCAAAGGTTGATGCTCGGCCAACGGTGCCTGCGTGGCATGGGGCAGATCGGGCGAAAGCATCATTGGTGTCGCTCCTTCGCGGGCGAGTCGGACCAATTCCGGCTCGGCATGGGCTCATACTGTCAATTCCGACTGGAATGGTCAAGTTAGGTGCCCCCCGCTTGGCCTTAATCTTGCGCGACCTGTGGCCGCAAGTAAATGCCCCGCAGGCAAAGCTTTTCGTTGTGCGACCATTGGGCCTTCTGCGGTGCAGCATTTTTAGGCAGCCCCGCAACGCCCTGCGCAAACACGGAAGGAATGAACAGCAAACGGCCCCGCGCAAAGCACGGGGCCGTAGGGGCCGGGGTCTGAGGATGGAGGAAGATCAGAGCCCCAGATATTCCCCCATCACCACGCGCGACCCGCGCGCCCAGATGCTGTTCAGCGCTTTGGTGAAGCTTTCCACCACCGCCGGGTTGCTGCCCAAAGCGCCATAGATGTCTTCCATCTCGAGCCAAGCGGCGGGGCGCTCTTTCGCTTCATGGCTCACGGTAACCAAACGGTCCCAATTCGGGTCATTGGGGGCGATCACCGCACCGCTTTCCGATGTGCCGAAGCAATAGCGGCACCACAGCGCGGAGAGCAGAATAAGCCCCTCCGCCGGTGCGCCCGCCGCGACGCGATCCGCGATCGAGGGGATGATGAACTTCGGCTGCCGGTTCGAGCCATCCAAGCAAAGTCGGCGTACCGTATCGGCCACCTCGGGGTTTGAGAACCGCTCGACGATCAGCGCTTTATAATCGCCCAAATCTTGCCCCGGCACCGGCGGCACAATCGGCAGAACCTCGGCGCTGAGCACACGATTGAGGAAGGCGCGGATCAGATCATCTTCCATCGCCTCATGCACGAAGTGGATATCCGCTAGGCCACCGGGGTAAGCAATGATCGCATGCCCACCATTCAGGATGCGTATCTTCATCGTCTCGAATTTATCGACATGCGGGGTGAAGGTTACGCCCACCTTTTCCAAAGCGGGGCGGCCTGCGGGGAAATTGTCTTCCACCACCCATTGGCGGAACGGCTCGCATGTGACGGGGGCTTTGTCGTTCAGCCCCATCTCCGCGGCCATCGCAATTTCGCGCGCGCCGGTGGCGGGGGTGATGCGGTCCACCATCGAATTGGGGAAAGCCACGGTCGCGGCGATCCAATCGGCCAATTCCGGGTCAGACAGGCGGCAAAGACCCACCACCGCATCGCGGGTGACATGGCCGTTATGGGGAACGTTGTCGCAACACATCACGGTGAAGGGGGCAACGCCTGCCGCGCGGCGCGCTTTCAGCGCGGCAATGATCGCGCCAAAGGCGGTATTGGGCGCGGCGGGATTTTCCGCATCGGCGCGAATGTCGGGATGCTCGGGGCTGAAAGTGCCGGTCTTCGGGTCGATGTAATAGCCGCCCTCGGTCACGGTCAGGCTCACAATCCGGATATTGGGCTGGCGCATCGCCTCGATCAGCGCAGCATTGCCTGCCTGCACCTCGATAAAGCCGATCATCGCGCCAATGACGCGGGCACTATGCGCACCCGGCGCAAGTTCGATGACGGACGACAGGCAATCTTGCGCCAAAAGCGTGTCGCGCATAGCGGCGTCGGGCGCACGCACGCCCGCGCCCAAAATCGCCCAATCATGGCCTTCGCCAAGGGCAAAAAGGTCATCAAGATAAACCGCCTGATGCGCGCGGTGGAAATTGCCCAGCCCAATATGAACAATGCCGGGCGTGAGCTTGGACCGGTCATAGCCCGGTGCGGCAACGGTTTTGGGCAACGATGCGAGAGTAGCGTTTGAAAGGGTCATGTCTCAGCTCATCCAGTTTCCGCCATCGACATTGTAAGTCTGGGCGACGATGTAATCGGCCTCGGGGCTGGCAAGAAAAATCGCCATGCCGGTGAGGTCTTGCGCGGTGCCCATACGGCCAAAGGGGACGGCGGCGCCGACCTCTTTTTTCTTTTGGCCGGGGGCCTTCATTTCATATTTGGCAAAGAAGGCATCGACGCCGTCCCAATGTTCGCCATCGACCACGCCGGGGGCGATGGCATTGACGTTGATGCCATGCGAAATCAGGTTCAGCCCCGCCGATTGGGTGAGGCTGATGATGGCGGCTTTGGAGGCGCAATAGACCGCCACCAAGCTTTCGCCGCGCCGCCCGGCTTGGCTCGCCATATTGATGATCTTGCCGCCGCGCCCTTGCGCGATCATTTCGCGCGCCGCCGCTTGCAAGGTGAACAGCGTGCCCGAGACGTTGATCGCGAAGACGCGGTCATAATCGGCGCGGGTGATCTCGTCGATGGGGGCGGCGGTGAAGGTCGCGGCGTTGTTGATCAGAATGTCGATCCCGCCACCCGCGCGCATAAAGGCCATCGCGGCCTCAATGCTGGTTTGATCGGTGACATCCAATGCCACCGCCTCACAGCCAAGCTCCGCCGCCGTGGCGCGCGCGCCTGCGATGTTGATATCGCCAATCACCACCTCGGCCCCCTCGCGCAGGTAAGCCTCTGCGAAGGCGCGGCCAATGCCGCGTGCGGCCCCGGTGATCAGCGCGCGTTTGCCAGCGAGCCTCATGTCAGCGCCCACCCCTGTTGGTCGAAGCGGTGCAGTTGCGCCATGTCGGGGCTGAGGAACACCGTGTCACCGTGGTGCAGATCGACCTCGCCGCCCGCGCGGACGTTCAACACCCCATATTCGGTGGTGACATGCAGGAAGGTGTCCGAGCCAAGGTGTTCAGACACGCCCACCGTGCCCTGCCACGCGCCTTCGGTGGTCGAAACCTTGATATGTTCGGGGCGGATGCCAATCGCATGAGCGCCATGTTTCGCGGCCTCGGCCCCTTCGATGAAGTTCATCTTGGGGGAGCCAATGAAGCCTGCCACAAAGCGGTTGCGCGGGGTGCGGTAAAGCTCCAGCGGGCTGCCCACTTGCTCGATCCGGCCCGCTTGCAACACCACAATCTTGTCGGCCATGGTCATGGCTTCAACCTGGTCATGGGTCACATAGATCATCGTCGTTTTCAGCGATTGATGCAGTTCGGAGATCTCAAGCCGCATGTTCACGCGCAGCGCGGCATCGAGGTTGGACAGCGGCTCATCGAACAAGAACGCCTCGGGGTTGCGCACGATGGCGCGGCCAATGGCAACCCGCTGACGCTGTCCGCCCGACAATTGCCCCGGACGCCGGTCCAGATAATTGGCGAGGTTCAGCACCTTGGCAGCGGCTTGCACCTTGGCCTCAATTTCCTCAGGCGGGAGCTTGGCCATTTTCAAAGGGAAGGCGATGTTCTTCTTCACCGTCATATGCGGGTAAAGCGCATAGGACTGAAACACCATCGCCAAGCCGCGCTCGGCGGGGGCAGCCTCGGTCGCATTGCGGCCATCAATTTCGACCACCCCGCCCGAGACATCTTCAAGCCCGGCAATCAACCGCAGCAGCGTGGATTTTCCGCAGCCCGAGGGGCCCACAAAAACGACAAACTCGCCGTCGTTGATATGCAGGTCGATGGGCGGAATAACCTCGACCTCGCCAAAGCGTTTGGTCACGCCCTTGAGAATGATTTCACCCATGTGGGGCTCCTTACTTGACGGCGCCGAAGGTCAGGCCACGCACCAACTGCTTTTGGCTAAACCAGCCAAGGATCAGAATGGGGGCGATGGCGAGCGTCGAGGCGGCAGAGAGTTTCGCGTAGAACAGCCCCTCGGGGCTGGAATAGCTGGCGATAAAGGCGGTGAGCGGCGCGGCTTTGGCGGCGGTGAGGTTCAGCGTCCAAAACGCCTCGTTCCACGCCAAGATGATGTTCAAAAGCAGCGTCGAGGCAATGCCGGGCACGGCCATTGGGGTGAGCACATGAATGAGCTCATCTTTTAGCGTCGCCCCATCCATCCGCGCGGCTTCCAGAATTTCGCCCGGAATTTCGCGGAAATAGGTGTAGAGCATCCACACCACGATCGGCAGGTTCATCAGCATCAAGACCACAACCAGCCCGATGCGGGTGTCCAAAAGCCCCAGATCGCGGAAGATCAGGTAGATCGGCACAAGCACACCCACGGCGGGCATCATCTTGGTCGAAAGCATCCACATCAACAGATCTTTGGTGCGGCGCCCCGGCACGAAGGCCATCGCCCAAGCGGCGGGGATGGCGATCACAAGGGCCAAGAGCGTGGAGCCAAGCGAGATCACCACCGAGTTCCAGAAATGCCCAAAGTAGTTGGAGCGCTCTTGCACGGTCTCATAGCTTTCGAGCGTGAAAGGCGTGGTGAGCACGGTCAGCGGGCTTGCAATCGCATTGCCCTCAGATTTTAAGCTCAAGATCGCGGTCCACAGGATCGGGAAGAAGATCGCGAGCCCAATCGTCCAAGCAATTACGGTGACAAGAGCCTTGCGGCGGGGGGATACGGCGCGGGCCATCGGTTACGCCTCCAAGTTCTTGCCGATCATCCGCATCAGGAAGATCGCAACGATATTGGCCAAGATCACGGCAATGATGCCGCCCGCCGCACCGGTGCCCACGTCATATTGCAAGAGCGACTGGATATAGACGAGGTAGGTGAGCGTGGTCGAAGCCGTGCCCGGGCCGCCATTGGTGGTGACCAAAATCTCCGCAAAGGTGGAAAGCAGGAAGATCGTCTGGATCAGCACGACCACGGTGATCGCGCGCGCCAAATGCGGCAACATCACATGGACAAAGCGCGCAATCGGGCCTGCACCATCCATTTCGGCGGCTTCCAATTGCTCGCTATCGAGCGATTGCAGCGCGGTAAGCAAGATCAGCGTCGCAAAGGGCAGCCATTGCCACGAAACGATCAAGATGATCGAGGCGAGCGGCGATTGTGACAGAAAATCATAAGGTTGCAGGCCAACGCTTTTGGCCAAATGGGCAAAGACGCCGTTCACCGGGTTCATGAACATGTTCTTCCACACCAAGGCCGAAACCGTGGGCATGACGAAGAAGGGCGCAATCACCAAAACCCGCACCACGCCTTGGCCCCAAAACGGTTGGTCCAAAAGCAGGGCAAGCAACAGCCCCCCCAAGGTGGTGATCGTCAGCACACCCAGTACAAGGGCGAGCGTGTTGAAGATCGCCGCGCCAAAGGCGGGGTCGGTCAGGAAGTAGGTGTAGTTGTCAAAGCCGGTGAAGCTTTCCATCCCCGGCATCAAAAGGTTGTAGCGCTGTAACGAGAACCACAGCGTCATGCCCAGCGGGATAATCATCCAGCCCAGCAGCAATAAAACAGCGGGCGAGATCATCAGACGGGCAGCGGTGCGCGAGGCTTGGGTCGACATTGTCGGGCTCCGGCTGGCGGGGGCGCAGGCACATGAAAAGCGCGGGCGCCTTGATCGGAAACGGGGGGCGGCGGATGCGCCGCAATCGGTCGAAAGGGGGCGGCCCGCAGGCCGCCCAAGTGGCCTTCATGCGGCAGGTCGGGAGCCTGCCTGCATGTGAGCGACGGGGGACCGGGAGGCCCCCCTGGGAAGTGCCATTACTTGATGTAACCGGCCTTTTTCATCTCGCGCGTGGTCAGCGCTTGCGCGGCGGCAAGGGCATCATCGGCGGAGGTGGTGCCCGCAAGGGCGGCCGAGAATTGCTGGCCAACGGCGGTGCCGATGCCTTGGAATTCCGGGATCGCCACGAATTGCACGCCGACATAGGGCACCGGGTCAACCGTCGGGTTGGTCGGGTCCGCCGCATTGATCGAGTTCAGCGTCATCGCCGCGAACGGCACTTTTTGATACTCGGGGTTTTCATAAAGCGAGGTGCGGGTGCCCGGCGGCACGTTCGCCCAACCCTCATGCTCGGCCACAAGCGCGGTGTAGTCTTTCGAGGTTGCCCATTCGACAAAGGTCTTCGCGGCTTCGGCTTTTTGCGTGCCTGCCGGGATCGCAAGGTTCCACGCCCAGAGCCAGTTGCCGTGTTTGGCAATGCCCGCCTTGTTCGGCGCCAGCGCAAAGCCCACACGGTCCGCAACGGTGCTGTCATTGGGGTTGGTCACGAAAGACGCGGCCACGGTCGCATCAATCCACATGCCGCAATGGCCTTGTTGGAACAGCGCAAGGTTCTCGTTGAAGCCATTGTTCGACGCGCCGGGCGGGCCGTAATTGGTCATCATGTCGAGATAGTCGGTGAGGGTTTCTTTCCACGTCGCGCCGTCAAACTGCGGGTTCCACTCCATGTCGAACCATTTCGCGCCGTAGCTATTGGCCATCGCGCTCAGGAACGCCATGTTTTCGCCCCAGCCCGCTTTGCCACGCAGGCAGATGCCGTAAATCTCGTTGTCGCGGTCGGTCATCGCCGCAGCAGCGGCTTTGACATCGTCCCAAGTGGGCTCGGCCGGCATGGTCAGCCCCGCCGCTTCCATCAGATCGGTGCGATACATGATCATCGAGCTTTCGCCGTAGAACGGCGCGGCATAAAGCTTGCCATCCACTGTCAGACCGCCGCGGATCGCGGGTAGCAAGTCGTCGACATCGTAGGCGGCATCAAATTCGAGCGGCAGGAGCCAGCCTTGTTTGCCCCAGATCGGCGCTTCATAGGTGCCGATCGTCATCACGTCATATTGCCCGCCCTTGGTGGCAATGTCTGTCGTAACCTTTTGGCGTAGAACGTTTTCTTCCAACGTGACCCAGTCAACTTTGATGTCGGGGTGCTTGGCGTAGAAGTCGTCCATCAGGCCCTGCATGCGGACCATATCGCCATTGTTGACGGTGGCAACGGTGATCGTGGTTTCGGCCAGCGCGGCAGTCGCCAACGCCGACAGAGCACAGGCGCCCATCAGCGCCCGGATCTTGGTGTTCATGGTTCTCCTCCCAGAGTTTGAGCAAATGCCCAACCAGTGAGTAAATGTTCACTTACGGGCGGCACTCTGTCAATCGTGAAAATTCAGGCTAGGCGAAAGAAGGTTTACGATCTGTTAACATTCATGAATGACGTGTGAACGACGCCGCTTTCGCGGCACCGAGCAGGCGCAGCATTTGTGAGGTGGGGCGTTTGGGTGGGGTCTAGCCCAGCAGCGCGCGGGCGGTCGATTCGTCGGTCACCAGCCCGTTGATCAGTTGCCCTTTGAGCGCGGCTTGCATCGCTTGCAGCTTGGATTTGCCCGCCGCAATGCCGATCACCGGCTTTTCGCGCCCCGCTGGAATGCGGAAGGAGCCAATCAACCGGGTTGTTTCAGTGTCGATATAGCGTCCCTCGGCATCAATCACGCCGCCGACAATCTCACCCGCTGCCCCGGCAGCCTGCAGGTCATCGAGCTGTGCGCGGGTGATGAACCCATCTTTGTAAAGTGGCGCTTCCTCGTTGATTTGACCAATGCCGACAAAGGTTACATCGGCTTGTTCGGCCAATTGCATCACCGCTTGCACCGGGCGCAACGCATTGAACAGCGCGCGTTCGGCGGCGGTGTCGGTGATCACCGGCACCAGCATCGGGTAATGGGGCAATTGCAGCTTATCGGCCATGCGCATAATCACGTCATAAAAGCTGGCCGAGCCATCGGGCGCGATGTTGGAAATGAGCGAAACGATCCGGTGCTGGGCATGGGGCGTGCGCATCACCTCGGAGGCCATCGCCGAAAGCGCGCGCCCGGTGCCGAAGGCAATGATCAGCGGCTCCGCCTCGGCTAAATAGCGTTCGAGCAATTGCGCGGCGGCGGGCGCGGTGGCATGCGCGGTGTCCACGCCCTCGGGCAGGGCAGGGACCACGCGCGCCAGTTGCAGATCAAACCGCCTCACAAGCGCGGCCTCTAGGTCCAGACAGGCAGAGATCTTATGCTCAAGCCGCACATGTACCAGCCCGTCCGCCATGGCTTTTGCCACCAGCCGTTGCGCGCGTTGGCGCGACACGCCCAGCTCAGCGGCGACTTGGTCTTGGGTCAAACCGCCAACGTAATAGAGCCAGCCTGCGCGGGCGGCCTCATCTTGCGGGGTGGGGTCGGGCTCTGCCATCACTGCCATCCTTGCGCCTAGCGCCCCGCCAGCAGGGTCTCGAATTGGCTGAAATCATCGAAGCTGAGCGCGGGGCGCGCATCTTCGGGCGGGATCAGGTCTTGGCCCGCCAAATGGCTGCCGCCGGTGAAGCGCCAAACCTCCATCCCCGCCGCCAGCCCCGCGCGAATGCCATTGAGGCTGTCTTCAATCACCAAACAGCGCGCAGGATCGGCCCCCATCTCTTGCGCGGCAAGAAAGAACAGATCCGGCGCGGGCTTGCCGTTTTGCACTTGGCTGGCGGTGTAAAGCCTTGGCCCAACGCGCCCGGTCAGCCCCGCAATTTCCAGCGAGCGTTCGGCGCGCGGGCGGGAGGACGATGTCGCCACGCACCACGGCAGGCTAATCCGGTCCAGCAGCGCCACCACACCGGGCATCACCTGCATGTCGCGTTCAAAGGCGGCAAGCAGCCGCTCGCGGTAGCGCGCTTCAAATTCCTCGGGCAGATCAAGGCCGAACTCGAGCCGCACCTGTTTGAGCACAGTGGGATAAGATCGGCCCAGAAAATGGCGCGCCACATAATCGAGATCGATCTCGACGCCATTCAGCGCGAGTTCCGCGATTAGCATCTGTGCCGAGATGATCTCACTATCGATCAAAACCCCGTCACAATCAAAAATCACCAGATCGAACATGGCGGCCTCCTCAAAGCACCCTAACCTCAAGCGCTACGCCAGAAAAGAGGGTGGGTGATTGCGCTAGCAGATAATAAATCAACTAGATTTATCTATTGACCCTGCCTGCGACTCGCGCCACTCTCACCGCGACCCCTTGAGGAGGGGGTCATGTGATAACGGGAGGAGATACCGTGATGATGCGCAAAGCAGCCCTTTTGGGCGCTTCGGTTCTGGCGTTTACGGCCCTTGCGGGCGCGGCTTCGGCTGAGGTGAGCGCCTGCTTGATCACCAAGACCGACACCAACCCCTTCTTCGTAAAGATGAAGGAAGGCGCGACGGCCAAGGCCGAGGAAATGGGCATCCAGCTCTCGACCTATGCAGGCAAAATTGATGGCGATGTCGAAACCCAGATCGCGGCGGTGGAAAGCTGCATCGCGGGCGGCGCCAAGGGCATTTTGATCACGCCCTCCGACAGCCGCGCTTTGGCGCCGGTGGTGGGGCAGGCGCGTGACGCGGGGCTTTTGGTGATTGCGCTCGACACGCCCTTTGAGCCCGCCGACACGGCCGACGCCACCTTTGCCACCGACAACTTCTTGGCGGGCGAGCTGATCGGCAAATGGGCCGCGGCCAAGATGGGCGATACTTCCGGCGCGAAGATCGCGCTTTTGGACCTCAACCCCTCTGAAGTTTCGGTTGATTACCTGCGCGACCAAGGCTTCCTGACCGGCTTTGGCGTCGATGTGAAAGACCCCAAAGATATCGGCGACGAAGACGATCCGCGCATCGTTGGCAATGATGTCACGAACGGCAACGAAGAAGGTGGCCGGACCGCGATGGAAAACCTGCTGCAAAAAGACAGCGGCGTGAATGTCGTCTACACGATCAACGAACCCGCTGCGGCGGGCGCTTATGAGGCGCTCAAAGCGGTTGGGCTGGAAAGCCAAGCGATGATCGTTTCGGTGGATGGTGGCTGCCCGGGCGTGCAAAACGTGGCCGATGGGGTGATCGGCGCGACCTCAATGCAATTCCCGCTTCTGATGGCCTCCAAAGGGGTTGAGGCGATTGCCGCCTTTGCCGCCGATGGCACCAAGCCGCAAAACTCCGAAGGGCTCGACTTCTTCAACACCGGCGTGACGCTGGTGACCGATGAGCCGGTTGAGGGCGTGCCCTCGATCACCTCAGAAGAAGCGCTGCATCAGTGCTGGGGCTGATCTAGCCCAAAATTGACCAAGAGAGGCGGTTTCCGCCTCTCTTTTCGCATCAGCAGGCACGGGAGGGGTGGCGCATGAGCGAGACGGGGAGCCCAAAGGGGCAAGAGTTCGAGCATATACTCGGCCAAAGCGACAAGCGCGTCGCGCAGTTTGATGATCGACCGAAGGGCTTGGTCGAAAAGCTGCAACATATGCTGCATGGCAATCCAACGCTGGTGCCGGTGATCGTGCTGGTTGCGGCAATTGTGGTCTTTGGCCTTGTCGCCGGGGATCGGTTCTTCTCGCCCTTCAACCTGTCGCTGATCTTGCAGCAGGTCTCGATCATCGGGATTTTGGCCGCCGCGCAATCGCTTATCGTGCTCACCGCCGGGATCGACCTTTCCGTCGCGGCGATCATGGTGCTGATGTCGGTGATCGCGGGCAATCTCGCCGTTTATATGGGCGTGCCGCCGATTCTGGCGCTGGCCGTGGCCTTTGCGGGCGGCACCGGCGCGGGGCTGATGAACGGCTTCCTTGTGACCAAAGTGAAACTGCCGCCCTTCATCACCACGCTCGGCACATGGTCGATTTTCTATGCGCTGAACCTCTGGCTTTCGGGCGCGCAATCCATCCGCAGCCAAGACATCGACAAAAACGCACCGCTTCTCAAATTCTGGGGGGAAGGGTTCGCCTTCTTTGGCGCCAAGGTCACCTATGGCTCGCTTTTGATGATCGCGGTCTTCTTGGGCCTTTGGTACATGCTCAACAAAACCGCTTGGGGCCGCCATGTCTATGCCGTGGGCGATGACAAGGAAGCGGCCGAACTGGCGGGCATTCAGGCTGACCGGGTGCTGCTCTCGGTCTATGGGATGGCGGGGCTTGTCTGCGCCGTCGCCGCCTGGGCCGCGATTGGCCGCGTTGGCTCGATCTCGCCGCAATCCTTCTATGAGGGCAATCTGCAATCCATCACCGCCGTTGTGGTGGGGGGGATTTCGCTTTTCGGCGGGCGCGGCTCCATTCTCGGGGCGCTCTTTGGGGCGCTTATTGTGGGCGTGTTTCAATCGGGCCTGCGGCTCGCGAATGTGGATGTGCTTTGGCAGGTCTTCGCGATTGGCTGGCTGATCATCATCGCGGTCGCCATCGACCAATGGATCCGGAAGGTGTCGAAATGAGCATGCAACCCATTCTCTCGGCTCGTGGCCTCGTGAAACGCTATGGCAAAGTGACCGCGCTCGACCATGCCGATTTTGAGCTTTATCCGGGCGAAATTCTGGCCGTAATTGGCGATAATGGCGCGGGCAAATCCACCTTGATCAAGGCGCTTTGCGGCGCGGTGCAGCCCGATGCGGGTGAGATTTTCCTTGATGGAAAGCCCGTTCATTTTGCGTCCCCGATGCAGGCGCAAGAGGCAGGGATTGCCACGGTCTATCAAACCCTGGCCCTGTCGCCCGCGCTGTCGATTGTGGACAATATGTTCATGGGGCGGGAAATCCGCAAACCCGGTATTGCGGGCTCGGTTTTCCGCGCGCTCGATCATGGCGCGATGCGCGACTTCGCGCGCGAGAAACTTTCCGAACTTGGCCTGATGACCATTCAAAACATCGACCAAACGGTGGAAACGCTTTCGGGCGGGCAGCGCCAAGGCGTGGCGGTGGCGCGTGCCGCGGCTTTTGGCTCCAAGGTGATCATTCTCGATGAACCCACCGCCGCGCTCGGCGTCAAGGAAAGCCGCCGGGTGTTGGAGTTGATCTTGGATGTGAAGGCGCGCGGTATTCCGATCATCCTGATCTCGCACAATATGCCCCATGTGTTTGAAGTGGCTGACCGCATCCATGTGCACCGCCTTGGGCGTCGCCTGTGTGTGATCGACCCAAAGACGCATTCAATGTCCGATGCGGTGGCCTATATGACCGGGGCGAAAGCGCCCGAGGGCATGGAAGCCGCCTAAACGATCAAACCCGGCGCGCCCCACTCACGGAACTTGCGCAAAGGGTGAGGCCCGGGGTCGCCCCCGGGCCTTTGGTCTTGCCCGAAGCCTACCTTCCGGTCCAATCTTGCGCCAAAGAACTGCAGGAGGCAGGGGGGGAAGAATGAAACTGGTTCGTTATGGCGAAAAAGGCTTTGAAAAGCCGGGGCTTTTGCACACCGATGGCACGTTGCGCGACCTAAGCCGGGTGGTGCGCGATATTGATGGCGCAGCGCTTTGTGATGCGGGGCTGTCGCGGCTGGAATGGGTCGATGCCGCGATGCTGCCGATTGTGCCCGAAGGCGTGCGTTTGGGGGCCCCCGTCGCCAATGTTGGCAAGCTGATTGCGGTCGGTCTGAACTACGCCGATCACGCCGCCGAGTCTGGCATGGATGTGCCGCCCGAGCCGGTGTTGTTCATGAAAGCGACCTCGGCGATTTCCGGCCCCGATGACCCGATCGAATTGCCGCGCGGCTCCACCAAGCTGGATTGGGAGGTGGAACTGGCCTTTGTGATTGGCACGCGCGCGAAATACGTCCCCCTCGAGAGCGCGATGGATCATGTGGCGGGCTATATGATCTGCAATGATGTGTCGGAGCGCAGCTTCCAAATTGAACATGCGGGCCAATGGGTCAAAGGCAAAAGCCATGACAGCTTTGCCCCTCTTGGCCCGTGGTTGGTGACGAAGGAAGAGGTGCCCGATCCGCAAAACCTGTCGCTTTGGCTGGATGTGAATGGCTCTCGTCGCCAAAACGGCTCGACCGCGACAATGGTCTATGGGGTCGCTTATCTGGTGCATTACATTAGCCAATTCATGACGCTGGAGCCGGGCGATATCATCACCACCGGCACGCCGCCGGGTGTGGGCATGGGGATGGACCCGCCGCAATTCCTGTGGGAGGGCGATACGGTCGATCTGGGGGTTGAGGGGCTGGGCCAACAGCATCAGCGCGTGGTGCTGGTGTGACACCGGCCGAGGTCTACACCCAACTCGCGGCAGGCGATGCGGCGCGGCGCACGGACTTTACGCTTGCGAAGCGCCGCGCGGTTTTGGCGAAACTTGCCGCCGAATTGCGCGCGCGCGAAAGCGAGATCATGGCCGCTTTGGCCGCCGATCTTGGCAAGCCGCCGGTTGAGGTGCGGATCTCGGAAATCATCCCCATCCTGTCGGAAATCCGGCACACGTCCAAACATCTGAAGCGCTGGGCCAAGCCACGCCGGGTTTGGCCCACGCTTTCCATGCTGGGCACACGCGGTACGATCCGGCCCGAGCCCAAGGGCACGGTGCTGATCATCGCGCCGTGGAACTATCCGCTGTGCCTCGCGCTTGGCCCGTTGGTCTCAGCGATTGCGGCGGGCAATGCGGCGGTGATCAAACCCTCCGAACTCGCGCCCGCCACCTCGGCGCTGATCGCCCAAATCGCCGCTGCCGCGCTGCCTTCTGACCTTGTGGCGGTGGTGGAAGGGGGTGTGGAGGTGTCGACCGAGCTTCTTGCCCAGCCCTTTGACCACATCTTCTTTACCGGCTCGCCCGCTGTGGGGCGCGTGGTGATGGCGGCGGCGGCAAAAACGTTGGCCTCTGTCACGCTGGAATTGGGGGGCAAATCTCCGGTCATTCTTGGCTCCGGCGCAAATCTACAAAAAGCCGCGCGGATGGTGGCTTGGGGCAAGTTCCAAAACGCGGGCCAAACCTGCATCGCGCCCGATCATGTCTATGTGCCGCGCGGAGATCAGGCAGCTTTCACCCAAGCCCTGCGCGCCGAAATCGCCAAGATGTATGGCGCCACGCCCGAAACCTCGCGCAGCTTCGCGCGGCTGATTGGGGCGCGCCATTTCACCCGGCTCAAGGGCTTGCTGGATGAGGCGCTGGCCAAAGGCGCGACCCTTATCACTGGCGGCGTGGCGGAAGAGGCCGCGCGCTACCTTGCCCCCACGGTGTTGACCGATGTTCCGGGCGAGGCCGCGCTCATGCGCGAAGAGATTTTCGGCCCGGTGCTTCCGGTGATTGCCTATGACGATCTGGAGACGGTGCTGGCCGAAATTGAGGCTGGGGAAAAGCCGCTCGCGCTTTACCTCTTCACCAAGGACCGCACCTTGATCAACCGCATCAGCGCCGCCACCACCTCTGGCGGGGTGGGGGTGAATGTGACGCTTGCGCATTTCCTGCACCTCAACCTGCCCTTTGGCGGGGTGGGCAATTCGGGCCTAGGGGCGGCGCATGGGCGCTGGGGCTTTGCCGCTTTCAGCCATGAAAAGCCGATCTTGGAAAACCGCTTTGCGGTTCTGGACCCGTTGATGCCGCCCTATACAAAAATGAGCGCGCGGCTTGCCAAAGCGGTGCAAAAGCTGGTGGGCTAAGCCTTAGGGTAAAGGCGCGAAAGGGTTTGTTTACCAAGCGCGATTAGGGTTTGGGAAACAGCCTCCCCAAGCCCTGAATGACCCTCACCATCTACGCCATCGACAATCAGTTTGCGGCTGCCACGGGCTCCAACATCGGCTCGGGGGCGGGCACGTCTACCTTTGACTATCCGCCGAACTCGTCAAAGGATTTGGTGATCTCCTCGCAAGAGGGCGATCCCTCCCCCTATATCTTTTCGCCGGGCGATACCTATACCATCACCTTTGCGGGCAATGGCGGCGATACGATCGAAAACGCCACAATCATCCGTTCCGATTTCATCGACCTCAATGGCGACAGTGGCTATGCGGTGGTGTTTGAGGGGCTTGATAGCCATGGCGATCTGATCCAACTCGTTTGGACCCCGGATTTTGATTTGGAAACATGGTATTGGGATAATTTTGACTCAGGCAATCCGCCCGGGTTTTATACCACGGACCAATCCCCAACCACCTATCAGATGCCCTGCTTTGATGCCCGCACACGGGTGCAAACGCCCGAAGGTGAGCGCGCCATCGCCTGCCTACGCCCCGGTGATGTGGTGGACACGCGCGACAACGGCCCGCAAGCTTTACGCTGGATCGGGCGGTTTGATGTGGCGGGCGTTGGGCGCTCGATGCCGGTCTGGTTTGAAACGGGCGTTTTGGGCAATACCCGGCCTTTGCTGCTCAGCCGCCAGCATCGGGTGCTGCTTACCGACCCGCAGGGGGAAGAGGTGCTGGTGCCCGCCGCCGCGCTGCTCAACGGGGCCACGGTGCGGCTGCAACCGCTCGACCGGATCGCCTATGTGCATCTGCTGTTTGAGCGCCATGAGATCATTTTGGCCGAGGGTTGTGCCTGCGAAACGCTGCTGCTCAAGCGTACCACGGCGGGGTATTTGGCCGATCAGCATATTCCCGGCCTGCCGCAAGCGATGGGCGGGCTGGCGCAAACCCCGGCGCGGCCCATTTTGACGACGCGGGCTGGCGAACAGCTTTGGGCGCGGATACAAAAAGCCACGGGGCGCAAGCGGGCAATGTTTGGCAAGCGGGGCCGTTCGCAAGCCGCGATCTTCACCTTTGTGCCCTGCACCACAGGCGCGCACGCCAATTGCCGCGCGGTAGAGGCCGAAGACCCCGCGCCGGTCTGAGTGCTGACCCACGATGCCCTGATGGCACGCCCTTAACCTCGCGTCCCTGCGCGCTGCTGCCCCCTTGCTCCCGCGCACATTTCGGCTCACACCGGGGCAAACGCGGGGAGGCGGGGATGAGTGAGGCAAAGGCGTCAGGCGGCTGGAAGCTTTGGGCAGTGCTGGCGCTGCCGCCGCTGTTCTGGGCGGGCAATTTCATCGTGGCGCGCTATTCGCGCGGCGAATGGCCCCCCGTCAGCCTTGCCTATGGTCGCTGGGTGATTGCGCTGATCGCGCTTTTGCCCTTTGCTTGGCCACATCTCAAACGCGATTGGCCGCTTTATAAACGCTACTTCTGGCGCATCGTCGGGCTTTCTGTGCCCGGCGTTGTGGCCTTTAACACGCTGATTTATTGGGGCTTGCAGACAACGCCTGCCACCAACGGGATGCTGCTCAATTCCTCGATCCCGCTGTTGATCTTGCTCATCGGCGCGCTTTTCTGGGGGCAGCGCTTGGGGCTGTGGCAGGTCTTGGGCCTGATTGTCTCCACGCTGGGCGTGGCGGTGGTGATCTTGCAAGGCTCGCTCGCCCGCGCGCTGGCGCTTGATTTCGCGCAGGGCGACTTGATCATTTTTACCGCGATGATCGCTTGGGCCTTTTACACGATGGGGCTGAAGCTCTTCCCGCCAGAGGTGAACCGGATTGGTCTTTTGGCGGTGCAGATCATCCTTGCACTACCGATGCTTGCGCCGTTCTTGGCGCTGGAGCTTTGGCTCGGCTATCGGCCGATCTTCACCCCGGCTTCGATTGCCTCGCTCGCCTATATCGGCATTGTGCCCTCGGTTCTGGCCTATCTCTTTTATACGCGTGCGGTGGTGCTGGCGGGGCCTGCGCGGGCAGGGCAGTTCATTCACCTGATCCCGGTTTACGGCGCGATCTTGTCGGCGGCCTTCCTGCATGAGCCGCTGCATCTTTACCACGCGGCGGGCTTTGGGCTGATTTTGGGGGGCATTTTGCTCGCCGCCCAAGGCAATCGCGCCGCTGCCAAAGGGTGATTTTGCTTGCACGCGGCGCGCTTTCCCCTATAAGGCCCCATCTTCCGCGCTGATATGAACCGGCGCAGCCTCTCGTGGTGGGTGGCGGAAGGTTACATCCACCGTTGAAGCCGCCTAGTGAAAACAGGAGCCTACATGCCGCTTTACGAGCATGTCCTCATTGCGCGTCAGGATCTGTCCAACGCGCAGGCCGAAGGTCTTTTGGAACATTTTTCCGCCGTGATCGGTGACAACGGGGGCAAAGTCCTCGGCACCGAATACTGGGGCGTGAAAACCATGGCCTACAAGATCAACAAAAACCGCAAAGGCCACTATGGCTTCATGCGGACCGAATCGCCCTCGGGCGCCGTGCAGGAAATGGAGCGTCTCGCCCGTCTGCACGACGACGTGATGCGTGTTCTGACCGTGAAGGTCGACGCCCATGACGAAGGCCCCTCGGTGCAGATGCAAAAACGTGACGAGCGCGAAGAACGCGGCCCCCGTGGCGACCGCGGCCCGCGTCCCGAACGTCGTTGATCGCAGGAGTTTGACCCATGGCTAGCAAACCGTTTTTCCGTCGCCGCAAGGTCTGCCCGTTCTCGGGCGAGAACGCGCCGAAGATCGACTACAAAGACACCCGTCTTCTGCAGCGCTACATCTCTGAGCGTGGCAAGATCGTCCCCGCCCGCATCACCGCCGTTTCGGCCAAGAAACAGCGCGAGCTTGCGCGTGCCATCAAGCGCGCCCGTTTCCTCGCCCTGCTTCCCTATGCCGTGAAGTAAGGAGACAGAGCAATGCAAGTCATCCTTCTGGAACGCGTGGCCAAACTTGGCCAAATGGGCGATGTCGTGAAAGTGCGCGACGGGTATGCCCGCAACTTCCTGCTGCCCCAAGGCAAAGCGCTGCGCGCCAACGAAGCCAACATCAAAAGCTTCGAAGAGCGTAAAGCCCAGCTTGAGGCCCGCAACCTTGAGACCAAAGCCGAAGCGCAAGCTCTGGCCGAGAAACTCGACGGTCAGCAGTTCATCGTGATCCGCTCGGCGTCCGACGCCGGTGCGCTTTATGGTTCGGTCACCACCCGTGACGCCGCCGAAGCGGCCACCACGGGCGGCTTCTCGATCGACAAGCGCCAAGTGGTGCTGAAAGCCCCGATCAAAGACCTCGGCCTGCATGACGTGCACGTTGTGCTGCACCCGGAAGTCGAAGCGACCATCGTCATCAACGTGGCGCGCTCGATGGAAGAAGCCGAAATCCAAGCTTCGGGCAAATCGATCCAAGAACTCGCCGCAGAAGCCGAAGCGGCTGCCGAGTTCGAGATTGCCGAACTGTTCGACGAAGTGGGCGCTGCGGCGGCCGACGACGACGAATAAGAAATCTATCTCCGATCTCGGAGGTGACGAGCCGCGCCCTTTGGGGCGCGGTTTTGTTTTGGGATGGTGCCACAAAAGGGTAGGGGCCGAGCGCCGGGTGGGCGACAAAGCTCTGAATGAGGCACTTTATCGTGTCAGGTCTTGCCAGCCCCGTTTCGCGCGAAACGCCGCAAAGCGCCCGCCCGAGGGGGCGGTCGGGCGCTGCCCGGGCCGCTAAAGCGGCTGCTCCGGGCAAGGTTCTTACGTCGGCAAAATCGCCATCGGCGTGGCCTTCATCGCGCTTGCGAGCGAGGCAAAGCGCGCCTCGGCCACTTCGCCAAACAGCCCCGCGCCGCGCTTGGTCAGATGCAGCTCGATGGTGTTGGTCTTTTCGTTATAGCTCAACTCGCCCGCATCGCCCGGATCATGGATCGCGAACATCGCGCCAAAGCGCATCGCCTTGCCCAAGATCTCGGCCTCGCGCAATTGCTCGGGTGGCAGCAGATCAAAGAGCGGCGTGAACCGGCTGCCGGAGCGCGAGTTCTTGTAGCGGTGCAACAGTGCCCCCCCCAAAAACACCCGCTCCGGGTGGCTTAGCGCCGCCATATTGGCGCGAGTGACATTGTCAAAACACGCCTCGGCCCGGTAGTCGGGATGGGTGCGCCAAGTTGTGTCATGCAGCAAACAGGCCGCGCGCATCAGCCGGTAGCGCGCGGGGGAGACCTCGCCAAAAAGCGGCTCGATGAAGGCATGCAGCTTTTTACCAAAGCCCGGCAGCCGCGATTGCCCTCGTTCGGCATGGCGGCAGGCTTCAATCAGCGGGTCGCGCGCGCGCAGCTTGTCGGGCATCTGCTCATAGAGAAGCCCTTCGCGGATACCGTAGGAGGAAACGTCAATTTCCTTCGGCTGGAAGGTTTCGATCAATTCGCGCAGCACGAGGGATGCCAGCGGCACCAGTTCCATCCGCGCTTGCGAGGTGCCAGTTTTCGCGCGCAGATCCGCCAAGTCTTGCTTGCCGATCCAATCGAGCGTTTTGAGAACGCTGTCGGGCTCCATCCGGTATTCATGCAGCACCAAAAGCGGGTATTTGTTGCGCTCCATATCAAGACGCGCAATCGCCCGCCACGAGCCGCCCACCAGATAAAGCCGGTCGTGATCCGTGCCGAGCTTCTTCGCCAGCCGCTCCACATGGGCGCGGATATGGGCGACTTGCTCTTTTTTACCGCCCTCGATCTGTTGCAGCCGGAACGGCCCCAAAGGCGAGGTGTCGCGCTTGCCCACTTTGCGCCCGCCCAAAACGGCGAGTTCCATCGAGTTGCCGCCAATGTCGGAAATCAGGCCCTGCGCCTCGGGCCAGCCCAACAGCACGCCTTGCGCCGAAAGCCGCGCCTCTTCGGTGCCGTCAATCACATGTAGCCGCAGCCCAGTTTCGCGCTCCACCTGGCGCTGAAACTCGGGGCCGTCTTTGGCATCGCGCACCGCCGCCGTGGCGACGCAGGTGAGCGGGCCAATATCCATCCCCTTGGCCAGCAACGAAAACCGCTTGAGCGCGATCAGCGCGCGTTCGCGGCCCTTGGGGTTCAGCATCCCGGTTTCGGCAAGCTCTTTGCCCAGCCCCGCCATCACCTTTTCATTGAAGAAATAGGCCGGGCTGCGGGCGGCGCCGTCAAACACCACCATTCGAACCGAGTTGGAGCCAACATCAACCACCCCCACCCGCGACACGGCGCGGGCTGAAGGGTCATCGAACAAAGGCTTTCCAAATGGGTCCCAATCCTCGGCGTCCTCATGCAGGGGAGTGGTCTTTGGGTTCATCGGGCAGCCTTCCGAGTCGATCCGTCCTAAGCGTGATCACGGTATCCTGTGTTCGGGTCCATGGGCAAGCACCGGCACATCTTTTGCGCCCGCCGTGCCACGCCCCGAAAGCGAGGGGTTTTCCATGAAGAACTTGTGGCAGGAGAAAAGTTCCTTGCCCTCGGGCAGGGCGCGGATAAAGCGGCCATCGGGGCCAAGCACCCAGCTTTGCGCGGTATCGGCCATGTTCGCCGCCATGATCTGGCCGACGATCTGCGCTTTCACCGTGTCGTTTTTCGCCTCAACCAGCGTTTCGACGCGCCGCGTGAGGTTCCGGCCCATCCAGTCGGCAGAGGAGAAAAACACCCGTGCCCCTTCTGAGGGCAGACCATGGCCATTGCCAAAGCAGACAATCCGCGAATGTTCCAAGAACCGCCCGACAATGGATTTGACGCGGATGTTTTCGCTCAGCCCTTTGATGCCGGGGCGCACACCGCAGATGCCGCGCACCACGAGCGAGATTTCCACCCCCGCTTGGCTTGCCGCATAAAGCGCATCAATCACATCGGCATCAATCAGCGAGTTGACCTTGGCCCAAATCTCCGCAGGCCGCCCGGCTTTGGCATGCTCTGCCTCGGCGGCGATCATTTCCAGAAGCTTGGGTTTGAGCGAGGTGGGAGAGATCGACAAATTCTCCAACCCCTCGGGCTGCACATAGCCCGACAGATAGTTGAAGACCTTGGTGGCATCGCGCCCCAAGCTCGCATCGCAAGTGAAAAAGCTCAAATCGGTGTAAATCCGCGCCGTGATCGGGTGATAGTTCCCGGTCCCATAGTGGGTATAGGTGACAAGGTTCTCGCCCTCGCGCCGCACCACGGTGGAGATTTTCGCGTGCGTTTTCAGGTGCATGAAGCCGTAAACGACATGCGCGCCAGCGCGTTCCAGCCGCCGCGATTGGCGAATGTTGGCGGCCTCGTCAAAGCGGGCCTTGAGTTCGACAAGGGCCGTGACCGATTTGCCGTTTTCCGCCGCCTCGCAAAGCGCATCCACGACGGGGCTGTCTTTCGAGGTGCGGTAAAGCGTTTGCTTGATTGCCAGAACATTGGGGTCATTGGCCGCTTGCGTCAGGAAGCGAATGACCATGTCAAAGGTTTCATAGGGGTGGTGCAGCAGCATGTCCTTATGCCGAATGGCCGAGAACATATCGCCGTCATGGTCTTGCACCCGTTCGGGCACGCGCGGCACAAACGGCGGCCAAAGCAGATCGGGGCGGTTATCCAGCACCAGTTCTTTCAGATCGGCGACCCCCAAGAGCCCCTTCACCTCGACCACCTCATCGGGGGCGACGTGCAATTCTTCCATGATCAGGCGGCGCAAAGCGCTTGGCGCACCGGTGGTGATTTTGAGCCGGATCACTTGGCCGCGACGGCGCCGTTTCAGCGCGGTTTCAAACTCGCGCACAAGGTCTTCGGCTTCGTCTTCGACCTCAAGGTCGCTGTCGCGCAGCACCCGGAACGCGCAATGCCCGGTTTCGGTGTAGCGCGGAAACAGCATATCGAGGTGCAACAGCAGCAATTCTTCCAGCGGCAGGAAGCGTGCCTCGCCGGGCAGGCGGATGAACCGGTCGATCTGCTGCGGGATCGGCAAAAGCGCCTGCATCCGCCGTTTGTCGGCGGTGCGTTCCAACTCCAGCGCCAAGCAAAAGCCGGTGTTGGGGATGAAGGGGAAGGGGTGCGCAGGGTCAATGGCGAGCGGCGACAGCACCGGGAACACTTTCGACAGGAAGTATTCCGCCAAGAAGCTGCGATCTTCGGCGGTGATCGAGGAGCGCGACAGCAGATGGATGCCGGTTTCTTCCATCTCGCGGCGCAGCGTGTTCCACGTGGATTGCTGCGTTTCCATCAGCGCGCGGGCATCGGCGTTGATCAGCGTCAGCTGTTCAGCAGGGGTCAGCCCATCATCCGAGGGCACGGCATTGCGTTCGCGCACAAGCTCCATCAGGCCGGCCACGCGCACGGTGTAAAACTCGTCGAGGTTGGTGGCCGAGATAGAAAGAAACCGCAGCCGCTCCAGCAGTGGTACGCGCTGGTTCGCCGCCTCTTCCAGCACCCGCCAGTTGAAGGCGAGCCAGCTCAACTCTCGGTTGAAGAAGCGCTTCGGCCCAGCCAGATCCTCCTCGGGAAGTTCATGCGGGACGGGAAAGGGGGCGGTGAGGAAATCTGCCTGTGTCATGGAGCGCTTATGCTTCTGTTATGTGATGGAATTGTGACAGTTTAGGTGCGCTCAACGTAACGTGTCTAGCACTTCAGCAGCCATGGTCCGGGTGATCGGCTTGCGCTCGGCCAAAGCGCGCGCATCGAGCGCCGCCACCAAGGCCCGCGCCGTGCCCAAAGAGCGCTCCATACGCGGCACAAGCCAACTCACCAAAGTGGGCGGCACGATCAATTGCCGGTCGGAGAAAAGCTTGCCCAGAACCGCGCCCAAAAGCACATCATCGGGCGGTGCGATATGCACTGCCGTGGTGGCCTCAAGGCGGCTTTTGAGGTCGGGCAGACGCAGGTGCCAATCGCGCGGCGGGCAATCGGCGGTGAAGAGCACCAAGCCCCCCTCGGCGGCGATCAGGTTCACCAGATGAAACGCCGCTTCTTCGGCAGCCGGGTCGCCGCCCATATGCTGGGCATCTTCCACCACCACCGCGCGCAGCGCGGCCAGCCGTTCCGCCCCGGCATCGGTCAGTGCGCGCGCATCAATGATTTCGGCCTTGTGATCCTCGGCCCAGATCGCTGCCAGATGGGTCTTGCCCGCGCCTTCGGGGCCCACCAAGAGCATCCGGCCTGCGGGCCAATGCTCAGGCGTATCAAGGGCTGCCAGTGCCAGCGCATTGGCGCCTGCCACGAAGAAATCTTCGCGTCCCCGGGCTTGCCGCACCGGTAGGTCGAATGCCATTTGCCGCCCCATCTTAGGCCTCATCCTCGGGGGTTTCGGTTGCATCTGAAAGGGTGCTGGGGGTGTCTTCGTCTTGCCATTCAAGGCCGCGGTAAAGCCGCCCCTCGCGGTAATGCTCCAGCGCAAAGCGGACCAGAACCCCGATCATCGCGGCAAGCGGAACCGCCACCAGCATGCCCACAAAGCCAAACAGCGTGCCAAAGGCCGACAGCGCAAAGATCAGCCACAGCGGGTGCAGCCCGACCGAACTGCCGACCAGCCGCGGGGTGATGATATTGCCCTCTAGGAATTGGCCGACGGCAAAAATGCCCGCGACAATCCCGATCGAGAACCATTCCCCCCAAAACTGATAAAGCGCGAGCCCAATGGCGAGCACGCCGCCCACCAGCGCGCCGACATAGGGGATGAAGGTCAGCATGCCCGCGACCGCCCCGGCCAGCAGGCC
The DNA here is from genome assembly GCF_900217725.1 of Rhodobacter sp. JA431. NCBI lineage: Bacteria > Pseudomonadati > Pseudomonadota > Alphaproteobacteria > Rhodobacterales > Rhodobacter > Rhodobacter sp. JA431. Next base: position 361,426 of record NZ_OBMP01000002.1, on the reverse strand, counting down.
AAAGGTCAACCCCGCCGCCATCAGCGCCACGCCATAGAAGGTGGCCAAGATCAAACAAACCGAGATTTGCCCGCGCACAAAGCCCGAAAGCACCTTGTCGATTTGGCGGGCCAGTTCGCGGATCGTGGGCGCATGATCGCGCGGCAACAGCGCATCGACCTTGGCGACCATATTGTCCCAATCCAACAGCATGTAAAATGCCACGACCGGCACGACGACAATGAAGACCAGCGCATTGACGACGCTCATCGCCGAGGAAAGCAGCGTTTGCGCCAGTTCCGCCCCGCGCGCCTTGATCGCATTGCCAACGCCCGCCAAGGCCTCGTTCGTGGCCGAGCCCGGCTCCATCAGCGAGGGGAAATGCGTGGTCAGAAAGGCTTGCAACCGCGCGGCAATTTCGGGCGCGGTTTCCACAAGCCCGGTCAACTGGCGCACCAGCGTGGGCAAAATGGCGAGCCCAATCACGACAAAGGCAGAGGTGGCGATAAAGGCAATGGTGGCCGTCGCCACCGCCCGGCTTGCGCCTGCGCGCTCTAGCCGGTCGGCCAGCGGATCAAGGAAGTAGGCAATGGCGCCGCCCACCAAGAAGGGCAGGATCACATCGCCCAACCCCCAAAGCACCACCACAAGCGCGCCCATGGCGACGCCCCAATAGGTAACCTGTTGCCGCACCGGCAAAGCCATGAACTTCTCCCCACAATCCTTTGGACAAGATCGCGTTTTTGGCTTGCGGTTTCAAGTTTTTCTGCGTGCGCAGCAAAATTGTAACGCGTGTGTGACGCGCGTCATTGGGTGGCGTTGGGGCCCCTAAAGCCGTGGATTATTCCACGATTTCCGGGGCGATGGTCATTTCCGCTTGCTTCGGCCCCGGGTAACGGAACACGATGCGTTTGAGCGGGGGCGGCGACATCCGTTCCAGCAAGCGGAACTTCACGGCGAATCCCTCTGCCTCCAGATAGGCCATCACTTCGGCCCCATCTTCGGGGGTGCCGCCGATCTGGCGTAACTCCACAATCCGCACACCGCGCAGATGGTGGCGCATCGCGTTGTAATCTGCCTCGGTCAGAAAGGTGCCGGGCATCGGAAGGGCAAATGCATCGCTCATACCTATAAGCATGATCAGCCTCGCCGCGAGCGCAAGCGCGAAAATGCGCGCATGGTTTCACAATGCGCGGCGGCTTGCTCAAATCGGGGGCGACAGGCGCCCCCTTGCCGATTGAAGCCGCGTTTCATCGTCGCGCCCGCCATTATTCGGCCGGTTCGGGCACGCGCACCTGCGTCAGTTTGCCCTGAAACCGTGCATCGCCAACATGAAACGCGCCGCTGCCATTCCAATTGGCATCAACGGTGAATTCGCCAAAGAACGGCGCAAGATAGGCGCGGTCGCGCGGCCCGCGCGCGGTGACGACGACCTGACCTTGAAGCCCCCCCAGCAGCCCCAAGGCGCCACGCTCGGGCGAAAGCTCCATCACCCCTTTGGCGTGGCCATTGAATTCTTGCGGTGTATTGACCCGTGTGCGCATCAGCCCATGCAGGCTGGCATCCAGCAGGCGTGTTTCAGGATTGACGGCCAGTTCGATGGAAAGCGTAGCCGCCCCGGCGCGGGCAGTTTCGAAATCCAACCGGACGATATAGAGACCTTGGGGCATTGGGGGTGACCTTTCTTGGCGCGGTATGTGCGTGACTCGGAAAAAGGCGCGGACCGAGCGGCCGGTCCAACGCGGGCTCTCGCACGTTGGGCCGATGGATGCGCAGGAAGGCCGGGGCCGCACACCCGGTGGCAGGGCGGCAGCGAGGACGCAGGCAAGCGGCGAAACGTCGCACAACTATAAGCTGAGTCGCGCAAATCGCCTAGCGGTTTTGCGCAGGCCGCTCAGTCGAGATCGAGCCAAAGCGCGCCATTTCGGTACCCGCCGCGGATCAATTTGCCCGGTGACAGCTGATCGGGAAACGCCTCGGCCCAATCGCGAAACCGATCATTGCTGACGATCCGGGCGCCCATATCTTGGGCTGCAGCGAGCAGGGTCGGGTCTGCGGGCTGGCCTTTGGGCACCACCAGCACCTGCGCTTTGGGTAGACCGATCCGGCGTGCAAGCACAGCATCATCTTGGTAGCGGCCGCCGAGCTTGTAGCCCGCATTGGCATCAAACACGACGCCGGCGCGGAACCCGGCGGCTTGCAACCGCGCCACGAGCTCGACCACCGGCTCCAGCGCGGGGGTGTTATCGCGCCAATGCATCACGTTGGAGCCGTCAATCAAGATCGTGGGGCGCTTTCGGTCGCGCCGCCAGCGCCGCAGCTCCAAGATTGAATAGACTAAGGCCAGACCAAGCAGGAACGGCAAGCTTTCAAAAAAGAGATCCATGGGCTTCCTTGATGAGACTTCGGCAAAGACATTGGGCAGAATGTCAGGTTTGCCGGGGAGGGGGGAAGGCGGCGGATCGCCCGGCCTCTGGTCTTTCGCCCCATCTTGCCCCGCGCCCCGGTTTCCGCTAGCCCCATTGGCAACGAACTCACCGAAACTCTGCCAGAGGCCCGCCCATGCGCCTGTCCCGCTACTTCCTCCCCGTTCTCAAGGAAAACCCCGCCGAGGCGCAGATTGTCAGCCACCGGCTGATGCTGCGCGCTGGTATGATTAAGCAGCAGGCGGCGGGGATTTATTCTTGGCTGCCCTTGGGCTTCAAAGTGCTCAAACGCATTGAGCAGATCGTGCATGAAGAGCAAATTCGCGCCGGGCACATTCCGCTGCTGATGCCGACGCTGCAACCGGCTGATCTGTGGCGCGAGTCGGGCCGCTATGACGATTACGGCCAAGAGATGCTGCGCATCAAAGACCGCCATGATCGCGATATGCTTTACGGGCCCACCAACGAAGAGATGATCACCGACATCTTCCGCGCCCATGTCAGTTCTTACAAAGAACTGCCGCTGACGCTTTACCACATCCAGTGGAAATTCCGCGACGAGGTGCGCCCGCGCTTTGGCGTGATGCGGGGCCGCGAGTTCTATATGAAAGATGGCTATAGCTTCGACCTTACCCGCGAAGACGCGCTGCATGCCTACAACCGCCATATGGTCAGCTACCTGCGCACCTATGAGCGGATGGGCCTGACCGCGATCCCGATGCGCGCAGCCTCGGGCCCGATTGGCGGCGACAACACCCATGAATTCTTGGTGCTTGCCCAAACCGGCGAAAGCGAAGTCTTCTACGATGCGAAAGTGCCGGACCTGAAACTGGGCGACCGCGAAGTGGATTATGATGACCGCGATGCAGTGGCGGCGATCTGCGACGAGTTCACCACGCTTTACGCCCGCACCGATGAAACCCATGACGAGGCGGTCTTTAACGAGATCCCGGAAGAGCGTCGCTGCGTGGGCCGTGGCATTGAAGTTGGCCAAATCTTCTACTTCGGCACCAAATATTCCGAAGCGATGGGCGCGACCGTTTCCACCCCCGATGGCACCCGCGTGCCGGTGGAAATGGGCTCGCACGGGATTGGCGTGTCGCGTCTGCTTGGCGCGCTGATCGAAGCGAACCATGACGATAAAGGCATCATCTGGCCCGAGGGCGTGACGCCGTTCCATTGCGGCATCGTCAACCTCAAACAAGGCGATGCGGCGACCGACAGTGCCTGTAACGCGCTTTACAAAGCGCTTACCGAAAAAGGTCTTGAGCCGCTTTATGACGACCGCGAAGAACGCGCCGGTGCGAAATTCGCCACCATGGATCTGATCGGCTTGCCGTGGCGCATCACTGTGGGCCCGCGCGGGCTTGGCAATGGTGTGGTCGAGCTGACCTCGCGCCGCAGCGGCGAAAGTGAAGAGATGTCGCTGGAGGCGGCAGTGGCGCGCGTGGCCGAGATTTACGCAAATCACTAAGGTTTTCGCCCTTTCGGGCGGGTGTTTGGGGCGCGTGCGGGCAACCGTGCGCGCCTTTTTCGTTCACGTTCAGGCACGATTAGTTGACTGGGTTTGAGCCATTTTTCCCGTTTGGGAACATTGATTTAGCGCGCGTGCAGCCAATCTTTCACGGGCAGACAAACACTCTGTCTGAAGGAAGACTGATATGGAAAAACTCGCTCTTGTGGCCGCTGCGGCGGCTGGTTTTGCTGCACCTGCTTTTGCGGGTGGTTTGAATACGCCCGTGGTTGAAGCGGCTCCCACCGCGCCCGCGCCCTTTGTGGCCTCGACCGGGAAATGGGATGGCTTTTATGGCGGGGTTACCGCTGGGTCGGTGACCGGTGGCCGCGCGACCTATAAAAACGCTACTGCGCCCGATACCTCCGATAGCCTTGGCAGCGGCAGCTATGGGGTCTTTGGCGGCTACAACCTGCAACGCGGGTCGCTGGTCTATGGCGGCGAACTTGCGCTGCAAGCGGCGGATGTCGACACAGACAATGGCCCTGCGCATTTCAACAACCTGCTTGATGTGAAGGCGCGCCTTGGCTGGGCCTATGGCGATGCGCTGCCCTATGCCTTTGTGGGTTATTCGCGCGGGCAGTGGAACAATGGTGACGGCCAAACCAATGACGACGCCGATGGCGTGAACTACGGGCTTGGCGTGGATTACGCGGTGAACGATCAATGGCAGGTCGGGGCCGAATTTATCCGCCGCGAACTGGACACCGATTTCAACGGCACCGCGAACAGCGTGGAGCAAAACTTCAACGCGGTTCAACTGCGTGCGGCTTACCGCTTCTGATAGGCGTCCTCCTGAACACACGCCCTCCTGCGCCCCCGCTGGTCTGCCCGGCGGGGGCGTTTGCATTTGCGATCCTGCGCGATTTGGGGCCTTGCGCCTTTGCCACAGGCGCAGTTCTTGACAGTTTCACTCTATCGGCGCATAGCAGCCAAGATACATAACCCGCAACCGGGCGTTCCGTGGGCGCCAAACTGACGAGGAGGACATATGTCCCAGGTCACTCTTTCTTTCCCCGATGGCAATAAACGCGACTATCCGGCTGGTGTGACAGCGGCGGAAGTGGCGGCGTCCATTTCCAATTCGCTCGCCAAGGCGGCGATCTCGGCGCAGCTTGATGATGCGCATTGGGATTTGCAGTGGCCGATCACCAAAGACGCGCGCATCTCCATCAATACGATGAAAGACCCGGTGCCGGCGCTCGAACTCATTCGCCATGACCTCGCCCATATCATGGCGCGCGCGGTGCAAGAGATTTGGCCCGATGTGAAAGTGACCATTGGCCCGGTGCGCGATGCGGGCTGGTTTTATGACTTCGACCGCGAAGAGCCCTTTACCCCCGAAGATCTGGGCGAGATCGAAGCGCGGATGAAGAAGATCATCAATGCGCGCGAGCCGGTGAAAACCGAAGTGTGGTCGCGCGAGGCGGCGCTCAAGCATTACGAAGAAACGAACGAGCCTTATAAGGTCGAACTCGTCAACCGCATCCCCGAAGACCAAGACCTGCGCATGTATTGGCACGGGTCTTGGCAAGACCTGTGCCGCGGCCCGCACCTGCAACATACCGGGCAAGTGCCTGCGGATGCGTTCAAGCTGACCCATGTGGCGGGCGCTTACTGGCTGGGTGATAGCACGCGCCCGATGCTGCAACGCATCTATGGCATTGCCTTCCGGTCGCGCGACGACCTCAAAGCGCATATGACGATGCTGGAAGAGGCCGCGAAACGCGACCACCGCAAGCTCGGCAAAGAGATGGACCTCTTCCATATGCAAGAAGAGGCGCCGGGGCAGGTATTCTGGCACCCGAATGGCTGGACCATCTACACCCAGCTGCAAGATTATATGCGCCGTCGTCAGCGCGCCGATGGCTATGTCGAAGTGAACACGCCGCAAGTGGTGAACCGCAAGCTGTGGGAAGCCTCGGGCCACTGGGATAACTACCGCGAAAACATGTTCATCGTTGAGGTGGACGAGGATGGCGCGCGCGAAAAGGTCATCAACGCGCTCAAGCCGATGAACTGCCCCTGCCACGTGCAAATCTTCAACCACGGGCTCAAGTCCTACCGCGATCTGCCGCTGCGGATGGCGGAATTTGGCTCCTGTGCGCGGTATGAACCCTCGGGCGCGCTGCATGGCATCATGCGGGTGCGCGGCTTCACCCAAGATGACGCGCATATCTTCTGCACCGAAGAGCAGATCGAAGCCGAAACGAAGAAGTTCATCGACTTCCTTGCCGCGATTTATTCCGATCTTGGCTTTGACAAATGGCGCATCAAACTTTCGACCCGCCCCGATAAGCGGATCGGCTCGGAAGAAAGCTGGGATCATGCCGAGGCGGCGCTGGCCAATGCGGTGACCGCTGCGGGCTATGAGTATGAAATCTTCCCGGGCGAGGGGGCCTTCTATGGTCCGAAGCTTGAATTCGTGCTGACCGATGCGATTGGCCGGGATTGGCAATGCGGGACGCTGCAAGTGGACCCGAACCTGCCCGAACGGTTGGATGCGCATTACATCGGGGCCGATGGGGCCAAGCATCGCCCGATCATGCTGCACCGCGCTTGCCTCGGCTCGTTCGAGCGGTTCATCGGCATGTTGATCGAGAACTTCGCAGGCAAGATGCCACTGTGGTTGGCGCCGCGGCAGGTGGTGGTCGCCTCGATTGTTTCGGAAGCCGATGATTATGTGGAAGAAGTGGCGGCTAAGTTGATCGAAGCGGGGATTCGCGCCGAATGCGATACCCGCAATGAAAAGATCAACTACAAGGTGCGCGAGCATAGCCTTGGCAAAGTGCCCTATATCTTTGCGATCGGCATGAAAGAGGTGGAAAACCGGACCGTCTCGGTGCGCCGTTTGGGCGATAACCGCACCGAAACCGTGGCGCTTGACGAGATCATCGCGACCCTTACCACCGAGGCAACGCCGCCTGATTTGCGCTGAAAAAGGGCAATGAATTTTTTTCTGGCAGCGGGGGGCACATGTCCCCCGCTACTTTTTTGAACGCTTGATCTTTTTGGGGCAGGAACTCGCCCCTTGGTTGCGCAAATGTTGTGCAATTAACCGCCTCCTCGCGCTGAACCTCCTGTGAAACAAGGCAAATTGGACAAATTGACGCAAGGTCTTGAACCCCGGCCTGCGGCGCTTTGACCGTTGCTTTTTGGGGCACGTGTGGCAGGCTTCCCCTCGCGTGGGCAAACTCTTTCTACCGCTCCCTCCTGGGGCAGCCGGGGAATTGAAAGTCAGGGCTGCACGTCTTGCGGCAATGAAGCCGCGGGATCACTACGAGGAGAGAAATATGGCTACCGGAACCGTGAAATGGTTCAACACCACCAAGGGCTACGGCTTTATCGCCCCCGATGGCGGCGGCAAGGACGTTTTCGTTCATATCTCGGCGGTTGAACGCGCCGGGTTGAAGTCGCTTAGCGATAACCAGAAGATCAGCTTCGAACTGATCTCGGGCCGCGATGGCCGCTCGTCGGCCGGTGAGCTCAAACTGCTCTGAACGACGGGTAGTGTCGTCGAAGGCCCGCGGCGCCCACGCGGGCTCTTCTTTTAGCTATTCGTTTGTTCCTTTAGAGGCTTGACCGGGCCCTGCCGGTCGGCCTCACCTCAATCTTCCAAATCACCCGGGCTCAGCCCAAGCGCGGTTGCCAGCGTGGCCATTTGCGCAGGCGAAAGCGCCTGTTGGCGCGCTTCGGCGGCGGTGATGGTTTGCGCCGAAATCCCAGAAATCTCGGCCAGATCTTGCACACTAAAGCGCGCGGCGCGGCGCCATGCCATGAGCGGAGAGGCCCCGGCATTCAGCCAAGCCACTTGGGTCCAGTAATCCGGTTCTGCACCGGTGCGGGCTGCCGTATTGCTCAGGCGCTCTTTCAAAGCGGTCATCGTGCCTCCTGCACGTCCCCGACTTGGCGCAGGGATCATGGCTCTATCATGCTCTCACTCAGCCTATGATAGAGTTAAGACCGTCTCGAAATTTGTTGGAATCACGGCATTTTCAAGGTTAACGAAGCCTTGCCGTGATGCCGATATTGGGGCCGTTTTAGCCGCCCAGTTGTGCGGCTTGGGTGTCTTTTGTCCAGCCCAGCGTGAGCCCATTGCCGCGAATGACCGGGCGTTTCATCAAGGTGGGATAGGCGGCAATCAGCGCGGCCACGGGCTGCGCGCGCTCATCATCGGACAGCTTGCGCCATGTCATCGAGGCGCGGTTCACCAGCTTCTCGCCAAAGGCGGCCTCAAACTCGGCAATTTCTTCGGGGCTGAGCGGTTCGGCGCGCACATCGCGCAGCACGGGCGCTTTGCCTGCCTCGGTCAGCGCAGCCAGCGCCTTTTGCACCGTGCCGCAGGTCTTGATGCCATAAACGATCATGTCGCCTCCACCAATTGTCCGTCTTCAAGCCGCAACACACGGTCCATCCGCGCGGCAAGCTCTAGGTTATGCGTCGCAATCAGCGCCGAAAGCCCGGTGGCGCGCACCAGTTCCATCAGCGCGTCAAAGACCGTGTCCGAGGTCGCCGGGTCAAGGTTGCCCGTCGGCTCGTCCGCCAGCATCAGGGCAGGGGCATTGGCCAGCGCCCGGCAAAAGGCCACCCGCTGCTGCTCACCGCCCGACATTTCGGAGGGCCGATGGCTTGCCCGTTCGGCCAGCCCCACGCGGGCCAGCAAATCGCGCGCGCGTGCCTCCGCCGCCTTGCGCGGGCTGGCATTGGCCAGTTGCGGCAGCACGATGTTTTCCAGCGCGGTGAATTCGGGGAGCAGGTGGTGGAATTGATAGACGAAGCCAAGCGCTTGCCGCCGCGCCGCAGTGCGCGCGCCATCTTTTGCCCCGGTCATGTCTTGGCCATTCACGATCACCCGGCCCGCATCGGGCGTGTCGAGCAAACCAGCAATATGCAAAAGCGTGGATTTCCCGGCACCAGAGGGGGCCACAAGTGCCAACACCTGTCCGCGCGGGATCGTGAGGTTCGCGCCACGCAGAACCATGATCTCGTTGGGCTTGCCGCGATTATAGCCCTTTTCCAGCCCTTCGAGCCGCAACACCTCATTCATAGCGCAGCGCCTCCACCGGGTTCAGCCTTGCAGCGCGGCGCGCCGGGAAGATGGTCACAATGAAGCTCAGCCCCAAAGCCAGCCCCACGGCGCGGCCCACATCATAGGCTTGCAGCTTCGCGGGCAGTTCATAAATGCCGCGAATGGACGGATCCCACGCGCCGCCACCGCTGATCCAGTTCACCGCCGACATGATGCCATCAATATTGAGCGCCAAAAGCACCCCCAGCCCCACGCCAAGTGCTGTGCCAATCACCCCGGTAAACGCACCACAGAGGAAGAAGACGCGCATCACCGCGCCCTCGGTCAGCCCCATCGTGCGCAAAATGCCAATGTCGCGGCCCTTGTTTTTGACCAGCATGATCAGGCCCGATGTGATGTTCATCGTCGCGATCAAGACCAGCACCGACAAGATCACGAACATCACATTGTCTTCCATCGTCAGCGCGCGCAGGAAACTGCTCGAGGCATCGCGCCAACTCCATAGCATCGTGCCTGTGCCGCCCGCTTGCAGCAATTGCAGCGTGTAGTCATCCACCTCTTCAGGATCGGTGACCATCACCTCAATCTCATCGGCGCCGCCTTCACGGTTAAAATAGCTCTGCGCCTCGGCAAAGGGCATATAGATCCGCGTGCGGTCAATGTCCCAGCGCCCGGCGGTGAAGATATAGACGATCTGATAGGCATTGACGCGGGGGCTGGTGCCAAAGGGCGTTTTCACCCCATTGGGGGAAATGAGCTTGACCGTATCGCCTACCGTCACGCCCAATTCGCGCGCAAGCTCCGAGCCCATGGCAATGCCTTGCCCAAAGCTCTCAATATCGCCCTCGGCCTCAGCCGAATGTGCAACGCGGGGGATAGTTTCAAGATTTTCGCGTGTGATCCCATAGACTTCGGCCACATTGGCGCGCTCGCCCCAGGTTGCCATCACTTGGCCACGAATAAGTGGTGCGGCGCGGGTCACGCCGGGAATGGCGGCAATCCTTTCGGCGCGCGCGGCATAATCGGACATCAGATTGGAATAGATGCCGGTGCCGGGTTCGACCTCCATCTGCGCGGAATAAACCGTCACATGGGCGTTTGAGCCCAAGATCGTATCGACAAATTCAGCGCGAAAGCCGGCGCGCACGGCCAGCGTGATGATCAGCGCCGCAACGCCGAGCATGATCCCGATGAGGGAAATCCATGTCATTACGGACACCCCGCCTTCGGCGCGGCGGGCGCGCAAATAGCGCCAAGCGATCAGGAATTCAAAGCCGGAAAACGGCGCGGTGCTCTTGGCCATGCAGGGCGCTCCCAAAGGTCGGCGCAAGGTGGCGGCGGGCGGGGCAAAGGTCAAGGGCGGTGGTGGCGCGGGCCGATAAAACCGGCGCGAGTGGGGCAGGGGATGTAGAGCCATCGCATGCCGCGACCCGGCGCGTGAAAGCGCGCTTGCAGGCGGATCAGGATTTCATGAACGCGGAGCAGACCAAGCTTTTGGGCTTCGACTTTGTTGAATTATCCCGGGGGGAGGCTGCAAAGCAGACGGGGGGCAGAGCCCCCCGCGCGGTTGATCTTTGCGCTTGCGCGCCGGGCGTCCGAGCGCCTCTTACCCCATGCGTTCCGAGGTGTAGCCGCCGGGCGAGGCCGGGAAGACGACCGTCTTGTTGCCGTTGATGAAGGTGCGGTGTTGCACGTGGGCGTGGATGGCGCGGGCCAGCACCAGCGCCTCAACATCGCGGCCAAGGCTCACGTAATCTTCGGGGCTTTGTGCATGGGTGATGCGGACGGTCTCTTGCTCGATGATCGGGCCTTCATCAAGGTCGGCCGTCACATAGTGCGAGGTCGCGCCAATCAGCTTCACGCCGCGCTCATAGGCTTGCTTGTAGGGATTCGCGCCTTTGAACGAGGGCAGGAAGGAATGGTGGATGTTGATGATCTTGCCCGACATCTTCTGGCACAGCTGATCCGACAGGATCTGCATATAGCGCGCCAGCACCACGAGTTCCGCGCCCGATTCCTCGACCACTTCCATCAGCCGGGCTTCGGCTTCCGGTTTGTTGGCCTTGGTCACTTTGATGTGGTGGAAGGGGATGTCATTGTTCACCACGACCTTTTGATAGGTCATGTGGTTCGATACCACGCCCACGATCTCGATCGGCAGCGCGCCAATGCGCCAGCGATAGAGCAGGTCGTTCAGGCAGTGCCCGAAGTTCGACACCATCAAGAGAACCTTCATCTTGTCGGTGGCGTCGCGCATGCCCCAGTCCATTTTGAACTCGGCCGCAACCGGCTCAAAGCCTTTTTGCAGCGTTGCCAGATCGGAGCCGGTTTCCGAGTTGAAGCTCACGCGCATGAAGAACTGACCGGTCGCCAGATCGTCGAACTGGCTCGAATCGGTGATATTGCAGCCGTTGTCGGCAAGGTAGTTGGCGATTGTGGCCACGATCCCGCGGGTCGTGGGGCAGTTCACCGTCAGCACGTAGTCGGTCATTGAGGCTCCCTTTCGTCGCCCCCCGGGCTGCGGGGGCGTTGCAAGCATATTCACCGCAGATTGCGAAACCTCCAGCCGGGATGCGACGACGCGCAAGCAAAAAACGTCAGGCACAATGTCGCAATTGCGATCGGTGTTTCCGATCGTGGACCTCGCGCAGGGTTGGCTGCGGGAAAGCCGCGGGATCGCGTTCTGTGCCACGACATTGCCGCTTGTGCATGATAAAGAGCGCCACAAAGCGAAGACTGGGGAGAGCATGAGCAAAAGGGCGCTGCGGTTGCTGGTGATGCTGTGCGCGCTTGGCACTGGGGTGCCCGCGCAGGCGGATATTTTGGTGATGGGCGATTCGCTTTTGGCGGTGAACGGGTTGCAGGGCAAATCCGTCGCCAAGGAATTGCGCCGCCTTTTGCCCGGTGAACATGTGCGCGACCGCTCCAAAATGGGGGCCAGCTACCTTTACCCGCTGCCCGTCACGGGCGCGATGGGGATGAGCATTCCCAAACAATACCGGCAGGGCAACTGGGATTGGGTCGTCTTGAACGGGGGCGGCAATGATGTGCTGTGGAATTGCGGCTGCGGCCCCTGCACCCGTTTTTTGGACAAGCTGATCACCCACGATGGCATGGGGGGCGCGATTGCCGATCAGGTGCGCGCTTTGCGGGCCAGCGGCGCGCGGGTGGTCTTTGTGGGCTATTTGCGCTCGAACGGGTTTGACAGCCCGGTCGATAAATGCGGCCCCACCGGCGATGAGATGGACCGCCGCATTGGGCGGCTTGCCAAAGCCGATCCGGGGGTGGAGTTTGTGCCGCTCGCCGATTTGGTGCCGGAGGGTGACATCAGTTTTTATGCGCCCGACCGCATCCATCCCTCGCCCAAAGGCTCTGCGGCAATTGCCGCGCGGATTGCGAAAGTGATTGCGCCGTGAAGCATGACAAGGCTGCGGTTGCGCTCTGCGCCTTTCTGGGCTTTGCGCAGCCTGTACAGGCCGATCAGGCCAGTTTGGCGGCAGAAATCGCGGCATTGGGCACACGGGAACCGCCGCACCCGACAATTCATGGGCGGGCTGCATGTGACTGAGGATTTCCAGATCGCCCTGGGCATCGCCTCGAACAAGCTCTTGCTCAACGCCTATGTGGCCTCTGAATCGCAGCTCAAGCGCGCTTCGCGTGAGGTGATGGCCGCTGACTTCCGCCCGATCAATACGGTTCAAGTGTCGAACGGGATGGGCCTCGATAAGGTCAACGAAGCGGGTGAGTTCACGCGCGGCACGATTGCCGAGGCGGGCGAAGCCTTTGCGGTGGAAACCTATGGCAAAGTGTTCGCGCTGACCCGGCAAGCCTTCGTCAATGATGACCTTGGCGTTTTGAGCAACACGGCGCGCATTCAAGGCACCGGGGCGGCGCTGACCGAGGCGAAGCTGTTCGCCTCGTTGCTCGAAAAGAACGCGGGCCTTGGGCCGACGATGCAGGACGGCAAGACGCTGTTCCATGCCGATCACGGCAACATTGCCGCGAGTGGGAGAGCGCCGAATGTCACGTCGCTGACCGAGGCGCGCACGGCCCTGCGTCGGCAAAAGGGGCTTTCGGGCGAGGCGATCCAAGTGCAACCGGCCTTCCTGATTGTGCCGCCCGAGCTGGAAACCGTCGCGCAACAGCTCGTTGCCGCGATCAACGCTTCGAGCGTGGATCAAGTGAACCCGTTCGCGGAAAAGCTCGATGTGCTGGTTGATGCGAACCTGAAAAGCGCGACGCGCTGGTATCTGTCCGCCGCGCCGGGTGTGCCCGATGGCATGTTGCACGCGTATCTGGACGGGGCGAGAGGGCCGCAAATCTTCACCCGCGAGGGCTTCGACGTGGATTCGATGGAATTCAAGGTCCGGCTCGATTTCGGCTGCGGCTTCGCGGATCACCGCGCTTGGTTCATGAACCCCGGCGAGTAACCGGGCGCAGGTTATCGCAGCGCGCGGTTGCCGAACGAATGGTCAGGATGGGACCGCCTTTTTCTCCTGTGTAAGGCCGCCATCCCCGTTAGCCGGTGAGTGGGTAAACCCCGGCGGAATCGCGGCCTTTAGCCGATGGCGACGGCGGTTCAACGAAGCGGCTTCACCTTGGGGTGGGGCCGCTTTCAGTTTTAACGCCATGCAGCTGTGGACGTCTCGTCGAAATGAACCGTTACTCTGTAAATGGGGGGGCCCCTAGAGCGCTGTGCGAGGCTCCCATAGTATGCAATGAGGCTTCCGCTTGATTTAATGCTCCAGTGATCTGAGCCACTAGCGTTGTGATCCAGTCATCTGACTGCATTATGAGAGATTTGCGCTCAATCATCATGATGTGGGCTTTCCTCCAGTCCCTAAGGCTTAGGTGATGAGATTCGTGAATGCATTTCCAGTGTTCACGGGCTTGCGACCGAAGGGCATCAATATTGGTCAGGCTTGATCGCAACTGAGAAAATGCCTCCGTCTCCAATAGGTTGCTGTCGATCAAAGTGGCTCGTCTTTCAAGATCTGCGAGTGCTTGTGCAGTCTTCGCCCGACGTCTTTGTAGGATTATCTCAATTTCTGCATTTAATGTGGAGGTTTTCTCTTTGCACGCTTCTATTTGCTTGGCGTTGTCGGAGAAAATATCGAGCATCTTGCTTAAAAACGGAAAGTATTCAATCATTTGGTCTGGCCTCTTCATAAACACACTACACTGTCCCGCTGCCATTCTCGGGGATGCACTCACTACCCTACGCCTTAATTGCAGACCTGATCACGGCAACTGTGCCTTCTCGAAAAGCCTCGCCCCCCTTTCGGGCGCGGTGTTCAATCTTCTTTCCGGTCCTTCCGGCTCGCCTCGGGGGCGTCTGCGTTTTCTTTCGCCCAAGGCCCGAAGGACAAGTCCAGCCATTCGGTGAGGCGCACAACAGAGACATGAAAGCGCGGATCGCCGAAGTATTCCTTCGCTATATCATGCCCTGCAAGTTCTAGGCCGAATTTCTCACGAATGTAGCGCAGCACAAGCCCGAACTCTTCGGCGAAGCGACCGTTCGCCCGCTTCGGATCGAAGCTGACAGCTGCGGCAATCGCCATGCTGAAATCTTCATGTTCCCCGAAGGGCTGGGGATACTTCTCTTCGAGGGTGGCAACGATTTCGGCATTCATGCTGCGGTTGTTGGCATCTGCCGCAACTTTGATCCGGTCGCGCATCCCATCGGGAAGGCGAATGATGAACTTGTCACTGTCTCGATTTGTCGGAATCGCCATGGTCACCCCTTTTCGTGGCACCGTGCCACAGGTTTGCGCTTGACGAAATGCGGGCACGGTGCCACTACTGGGGCACGGTGCCATGATGAGGTGAGCGAATGACATACGACCGTAAGCCGATGCAGCTCCGCCTGCCGCCCGAGCTGAAAGACTGGATCAAGGAACAGGCCGAGTGCAACGGACGCTCGCAAAATTCCGAAGTTGTCCAAGTGATCCGGGCCGCGAAGACCCGCACCGAAGAAGCCGCCGCTTAACAAGAGATCATAGAATGAACGCACATAACCCCACTTCGGGGAACACCACCGGCTTGCCCGGTGAAACCCTTTCTGAAATCCATGATTGTCTTACGCTCGCCCTCGACGCGACCGAGCGCCGATCAGGCTACACCCGCACAGAACGCGAGGCGCGGAGCTACATGCGCACAGCCCTGCGGCGCACCTGCAAGCTGATGGAGGGGCGGGCATGAAACGCCGAGACTTCTTCTTCTCTGCCCCTGCGCTGGCCCTTGCGCCGCTTGGCGCGCTTGCACTGGCCTCGCCCGCGATCGCGCAGACCATGACGCGCGAAGAACAGATCGAGCACCACAAGGCCGAGCTGTTCCGTCTCTATGCCGAAACCGTTCCCGAGGGCACAGTGTTGCGGAGCCTCATGATGGATTGCGAGCCGGGCACACGGCAGTTTGTATCCATGATCGCCAGTGGCGCCGATCAACATTGGCAAAATGATCCGTTTTGGCACTTCTCGACACTGGAAAACGAATGGGAATACTGCGAGGTTCGCGCATGATGGCAGCGCGTCCTGTGCCCTGAGAGAAAGTGCAATGGGCGCTCGAAATACTCCGAACTAGTCCAAGCGATCCGGGCCGCGAAGGCCCGCTCCGAAGAAGCCACTTCCTAACATAAAGAAACAGCACCATGCCCACACATAACCCCGCTTTGGGGAACGCTCCCGGCTTGTCCCGGGATTTGACGCGCGAGTTTGCATCCCTGCAAGATGATCTACTGACCCTTTCGGGGCTTATCGAGGCGATGGATCAACTCACCTCGCACATCAAGAACGGCGGGGACTCGCTCTTTGCGGTCATTGCCGCTGCCAAGCCGATTGCAAAGGGCGCGGTGCAGCGCGGTGAAGCAATCTGGGGGGGCCTGTGATGATGGCAGAGCGCGCCCTGTGCCCCGAAACCAATGGTCCGAGCCAAACCGAGAATCGCGCCTATCTGGCAACCGCGATCATCACCACTTGCCGCCTTGCGCTCGAAAATGAATCAAGCTGCCTTGATGATCGGACCGCGCGCGAACGGGTGGCCAGCACGCTAGAGTTTGCTGAACACCTTATGATGTTGATCGGGGACTCGGCCGCGCCGCTTGGGGTGGGGTGAACTCTGCCTAAAATAAAGATGCGACCAAGGTTTGCATCTTGACCGCGCTTGCTGCCGCGCGCAATGTTGCGACCAAAGTTTGCATCCCTTGGAGAGTGAAAAATGCGACAAGCCCAAATGCTGAAAATTTCCGGTGGAACGCGGGGGGAACTCGACGGCAGCCGTCGCCGTGGGGTCCTGCCGTTCGGTGGGGGGCCCTTCTTCAACAAAGAAGAAGAGATCATGGCGCAATGGGAAGACTTCACCATGCGTGATGCGCTCATGTTTCGCTGCTTCACGGACCTCACCCGCTCTGGCCTGAAAGGGGCCGTTGCGCGCGATATGGTCGGCAACGGTTTCCATCGGATCGAAAATGGCCGGATCGACATGCACGAAGGTCAGGCAATCATTATGCAGCCCGCGCGCGGTATCTTCGACGACTGGGACGATGCAATCCTGATCGCCCGCGAAGTGTATACAGCCGACTATGTGGCAGAGTTTAAGACCGGGCTCAATTTTTCCGCGACTTGGTGGGGCGGCACGAAAGAAGAAATCGAGAGCGCGATTGCTTTTGCGAATGCCCGTGAAACCGTCTCGCACCGCGAGACGCTCTCGGTCCACTATTACAACGTGAGCAAGGCGCGGGCAGAAGTGATTGCCGCCGCGCGCGCGCTTGAGCTGCCCGAACTTGAAGACGTGAAGGGACGCTGAACATGGCCGGGGCGCTGCACATCAATGGGCTGATCGGTGAGGGCGAGAACACGACCGCCAGCGTCGGGCGCTTCCTCGAAGCGAACCCCGGCGCGGCGCTGATTGTCGTCAATTCACCGGGGGGCGATGCGCACGAGGGGGCCGGGATCATGGCCCTTGTGCAAGATCACGGGCGCGTCACCGCTCAAGTGGTTGGGCTTGCCGCTTCCGCTGCCTCGCTGGTTGTGGTCGCTGCGAACCATGTTCAGATGCATTCCGCCGCGCACATCATGATTCATGAGCCTGCCGCGCTGACCTTTGGCACGGCGGGCGAGTTGCGCGGCGAAGCCGACACGCTCGACAAGCTGACGAGCACTTATGCCGAGGCTTATTCCCGGGCCACGGGGCAGCCGGTCGCGCGCATTCGCGCGTGGATGGCCGAAGAAACTTGGCTGACTGCCGAGGAAGCTTTGGCGCTGAATTTCTGCGACGAGATCACCGGGCCGAGCGAGCGCGCCCGCCCGGTGGCCGCATTCGATTACACCCGTTTTAACGCGGCCCCTCGCTCGCTGGTCAAGATGGCGAAGTCGAAGGGCTGGGCGCAAAAGGTAGAGGCTTAACACTCAATGACCGCGCGAACCCCCTTCAAACTCGCACTGAAAGCGCAAGAGGCCGCGAAGGCCCTTTCGTTGACGCTGCCTGAGTTCGAAGGGTTGGTTGCCGCTGGCAGCCTGCCGGGGCCGGTGTTTCTTGCGCCCGGGGTGCCGCGTTGGAGCTGTGCCGATCTGGAAGCCGTTTTGAAGGGTGAATGCGTTCAGGGGGATAATTTCGAGATATGAAAAAGCCTGATCTTCCTTTCCTTGAGGCCAAGCCCACTAAAGCTAATCCGAAATACTTCTATTTCAGGAAAGACAATGTGCGCCATCGCCTTCCTGACAATCCCGACACGGAAGAATTTTCCCGCGAATACTGGGCGTGCCGAAGCGGCAAGCGCAATGCCCCGCCGAAGACGACTTGGGATAAGCTGATTGTGAGCTACTACCAATCGCCCGGGTTTCGGGCTTTGAGCAAGAACACCCAAGCGAACTATCGGCGGCACTGCGAGGCGATCCGCGAGAAGAACGGCGCAAAGGACATGCGGACCTTTCGGCGCAAGGATGCGCTGATGGTGCAAACGGCTTTGCAGGACACATGGTCAAAAGCGAATGAGCGTATCGCGGTGCTGTCGATCCTCTGCCGCCATGCTGTTGATCTGGAGTGGATCGAGCGCAACCCTGTCGAAGATATTCCAAAGCTGAAAGGTGGCGAATATTCCGCTTGGCCCGAAGAAAAGCTGCGCGCCTATGAACGCCATTGCGATGAACATGGTCTGACGACCGCCCGCACCATTTATGAGCTGGCGATTGGCACGGGGCAGCGCATCGGTGATTGCGTGGCGATGGAATGGGCCGACTTTGACGGCGAATTCATGCGCGTCGTGCAGGAAAAGACCGGTGCAAAGATCGAGGTGTATTGCCCTGAACGGTTGCGGGCTTATCTGGGCGCTCTACCCAAGAAGGGGCGGCATATCCTCGCCAAGAATCTTACACAGCACATCGGAAAGCGGCAGGCACAGCGCGAAGCCGAGCAAGTGCGTGAGAAAATCGGCGCGAAGGATGGCGCCGAGCGACTTGTGCAGCACGGTTGGCGCTACACGGCAGCGAAGGAACTGGCCGAGGCCGGGTGTTCGGATGCGCAAATTCAGGCGGTCACCGGGCACAAAACGGTGAGCATGGTGCAGAAATACCGAGCGCAAGCGAGTCAGAAGCGGGCTTCGAAAGAGGCGCAGCAGCGCCGCGAACAGAACAAGCACAGAACGTGAATGTGCGAAAAGAACTGCGAAAACCTATCGGGGAATGGTCGGGGAAAATCGAGAAATGACGAAAAACCCTAGTAAAATCAGTATGGTGCGGGTGAAGGGACTCGAACCCCCACGCCAAAGGCGCCAGAACCTAAATCTGGTGCGTCTACCAGTTCCGCCACACCCGCATAGGCGGCCTTTTAGCAATCTCGTTGAGCAATGAACAGGGGGCGGTTTGCGAATTCGAAAGATTGTCGTGGCAGAAACAATGGATGAAAGAACCGCGCAATGTTCACAATCTCGCCCCTTTTGCATGGTCTGATCAAGGCATGGCAAAGGATCGGGGCAGAGGATCGGGGCCGTTATGAAACGTCATCATGCAATTGGATGGGTCGCTTTGCTGGGGCTGGGGGTAAGCCTCGCCACGCCAGCGGTGCCGTTTCAAGGCGATGAAGACAGCGATCCGGTCGTGACATTGCTGGATGGGCGGCAGGTGCGCAGCGCTGCGCTCGATTGTTTCGATCTGCAAATCCACACCCAGATCGAGGCGGAGCGGCTCAAAGCCACCAATCTACGCGCCTCCTCGAACGTCACCTCCGAAGCTCCTGTTTTCGCACCTCTTTATGCGGCACGCTGCAACAAGTGATGCGTTCTTGCCAAGGGCTGCGCGAATTTCACGGCAGTTAACCTTTTCGCTCGCCAGCCTGTCCCCAATCGCCTAGTCTTTTTGCCAGAGCCGCAAAGGCCACGAGCAAAGAGCAGGATCACCCGATGGACAGGCAGGCCACGGGGCGCAGCAGCGGGGGGCAGCCCCCGGTGAACCTATCGCCCGTATTCACACTCGACACCCATCTTGAAGCAGGGCCGGGGCAGGGCCGCGCGGGCTGTGCGCTTGGGGCGCAAGTGGCAACGATGGACGGGCTTTTGCCGGTAGAATACCTCAGCCTTGGCGATCGGATTATCACCCGGTCCGGCGCGCGGGTGCTGCGAGGCATTTCCTCGGTGCCTTTGATTTCCAACCTTGTGCGGGTCGCGCCCGGCGCGCTTGGCCATGATCGGCCCGGCAAGGCGCTGGTTTTGGGCGCGGGGACAGAGGTGCTGGTGCGCGATTGGCGCGCGCAGGTGCTGTTTGGTGCGGATCAAGCTTTGGTGCCGGTGGCGCGGCTGGTGGATGGGCAGTTCATCACCCGTGTCACGGGGCAAAAGACCCGGCTTTTCACCCTGCATTTTGACGCGTCCGAGGTGGTTTATGCCGATGGTGTCGAAATTGGCTGCAAGCCTTTGGCGGTGAAAGTTTAAACGCCGATTTCGCGCAACACGGCCGGCAGTGCTTCGGGCAGGTCTTCGGCAATCAGGCCGGGGCCGAATTGGCGCGCGCAGGCGGCGTGCAACCATGTGCCGGTGCAGGCGGCTTCATAGGCACTAAAGCCGCGCGCCATCAGCCCGGCAATCAGCCCCGCCAAAACATCGCCCGCGCCCGCAGTGGCGAGCCACGGCGCGGCCAGTTCTCCGCTCGCGTCATGCAGGGCGGCCGATCCGTTTTGATCGGCGATGGTGGTTTGCGCGCCCTTCAAGAGCACGGTGCAGCCCGCGCGGGCGGCGGCTTGGCGGGTGGCGTCACGCTTTTCTATCTCGCCCGCTTCCAGTGCTTCGGCCAGATCGGGGAAAAGGCGGCGAAACTCGCCCAAATGCGGGGTAAGCACCACGTTTTCATGCGTGGCGTTGAACAGCAATTCTGGTTCGCGCTCAAAAGCGGAAAGCGCATCGGCATCAAGCACCGTGGCGCGCTTGCCCCAAAGGGCTGCGGGCACCATTTCTTGGGCGCGTGGCAGGCCGAGCCCAGGCCCAAGGCAAAGTGCAGTCAGGCGCGTGTCTGAAAACAGGCCGCGCAGGGTGTAAGCATCGGGCAGGGCGATCAGCATCACCGCGTTCAGATGCGCGGCATTTTCCGCCAAAGACACCTGCGGGCAAGCGAGCGTCACCAGCCCCGCGCCGACCCGCAGCCCCGCGCGGGCCGCAAGCCGTGCCGCCCCACCGCGCCCAAGCCCACCGGCCAGCACCAGCAAATGGCCGTGGCTATATTTATGCCCTGCAACCCCTTTGGAAAGCGCCGCGCGGCGCGTCTCGGTTAGGGTGATGTGCTCGGTCATAGCGGGCTCCGGTCGAAATTTTGCTTAGCTTGGCAGGTTTTACCCAAAAGGCCATGATGAAAAGATGAACTAAAGCCCGAGCGGCACCACAATCACCGGCACGCCGCGCGCGCGAAGATGCGCATGGGCGGGTTTGAGCGCGTGAAACGTGACCACCAGCGAGGTGGGCGCGGTGGGCCAATCCATCGTGTCGGGGCGGGCATCGGCATCGCGGCCCGAGGGCAGATCGACCGACAGCACCGGGGCTTGGGTGCGGCTGATTGCGGCAAAGATTGTGTCAAAGCCGGTCAGTGGGCGCGAAAGCCCAATCCCAAACAGCGCGTCGACAATCAGATCGGGCGTGCCGAAATCGGGCTTGGCGGGCAGGGGATTGACCCGCCCGATTTTGCACCAACGGTCGTGGTTGGCGCGCGCGTCGGGGGGCAGATGCTCGGCCCCGCCGTAAAGATAAAGTGCCACCCGCCAGCCGCGTTTGCGGAGTTGGCGCGCAACAACGAAGCCGTCGCCGCCATTATTGCCCGGTCCGCATAAAATGACGGCACGCGGCGCGGTGCCGGGGCGTGCAAGCTCCGGCCAAGCGGCGAGGATGGCGGTGACAAGGCCGGTTCCGGCGCGCTCCATCAACTCCAAACCGGTGACAGAGCCCGTCCCGATTGCCGTTGCTTCCATGGCGCGCATTTGGGCGCTTGTGATGATTTGCGGCTGTTTCTCATTCATCCCGTTTACAAACTGCCCGAAAAATGCGCTAAACGCTTAAACCCTGACCGCGTTTTCGGGAATCCCCGAGCGCACTGCCCTAGGCGAAAGCTAGCCGATTGCGGGGCGGCGTGGAAAGTGGTCAGAGAGGTGCGGCAAGAACGAAAGGGGGAGTCGGCGCATGAAAAAGGTCGAAGCGATCATCAAGCCGTTCAAGCTCGATGAAGTGAAAGAAGCGCTTCAGGAAGCGGGTATCCAAGGGCTTAGCGTGATCGAGGTGAAAGGCTTCGGGCGGCAAAAAGGCCATACCGAGCTTTACCGTGGCGCCGAATATGTCGTCGATTTCCTGCCCAAGGTGAAAATCGAGATGGTGTTGCCTGATGAGATGGTCGACACCGCCATCGAAGCCATTGTCGGCGCCGCGCGCACCGAAAAAATCGGCGACGGTAAGATTTTCGTCTCCCCCGTGGAACAGGCGATCCGTATCCGCACCGGCGAGACCGGCGAAGACGCGGTTTAACGCTTTGTAAGAATTCGGACTTTTGGTCCGGAAACCCATGCTCAACGAAAGGGTAGTCAATATGAGCGCAGTCAATAAGGCTCTCGAACTGATGAAGGCCGAGGAAGTCGAATATGTCGACGTCCGCTTCACCGACCCGCGCGGCAAACTCCAGCACGTGACGCTGGTGGCCGATCTGGTCGATGAAGACTTCTTCGAAGAAGGCTTCATGTTCGACGGTTCGTCGATTGCTGGCTGGAAGTCGATCGACCAGTCGGACATGAAACTGATCCCGGATGCGGGCTCGGTCTACATCGACCCGTTCTACGCTGAAAAAACCATGTGCGTGCACTGCAACGTGGTTGAGCCCGACACCGGCGAAGCCTACTCGCGCGACCCGCGCGGCACCGCTGCGAAAGCCGAAGCTTACCTGAAAGCCTCGGGCATCGGCGATGCGGCCTACTTCGGCCCGGAAGCTGAATTCTTCATCTTCGACGACGTGCGCTTCTCGGTCACGCCGCAAAAAGTGGCTTACTCGGTTGATGCCGAAGCCGCCGCTTGGAACACCGATGCGGAAATCGAGATGGGCAACCTCGCCCACCGCGCTGGCCACAAAGGCGGCTACTTCCCGGTCAACCCGACCGACGAAGCCCAAGACCTGCGCTCGGAAATGCTTTCGACCATGAAACGCATGGGTATGAAAGTTGACAAGCACCACCATGAAGTGGCGACCTGCCAACACGAGCTGGGTATGATCTTCGGTGGTCTCGTCGAGCAAGCCGACAACATCCAGAAATACAAATACGTGATCCACAACGTGGCCCACGCCTACGGCAAAACCGTGACCTTCATGCCGAAGCCGATCAAAGGCGACAACGGCTCGGGGATGCACGTGAACATGTCGATCTGGAAAGACGGCAAGCCGCTCTTCGCTGGCGACAAATATGCTGACCTGTCGCAAGAAGCGCTCTACTTCATCGGTGGCGTGCTGAAACATGCGAAAGCGCTGAACGCGCTGACCAACCCGTCGACCAACTCGTACAAACGTCTGATCCCGGGCTTCGAAGCCCCGGTTCTGCGTGCCTTCTCGGCGCGTAACCGTTCGGGCTGCGTGCGTATTCCGTGGACCGAATCGCCGAAAGCGAAACGTGTGGAAGCCCGCTTCCCCGATCCGTCGGCGAACCCGTATCTGTGCTTCGCGGCCCTGCTGATGGCTGGCCTCGACGGCATCAAAAACAAAATCGACCCGGGCCCGGCGTCGGACAAAGACCTCTACGATCTGCCGGCCGAAGAACTGGCTGCGATCCCGACCGTCTGTGGTTCGCTGCGTGAAGCTCTGGAAGCGCTCGAAGCCGATCACGAGTTCCTGCTCGCCGGCGACGTGTTCACCAAAGACCAACTCGAAGGCTACATGGCCCTCAAGTGGGAAGAAGTGTACGCCTACGAGCACACCCCCCACCCGGTCGAATACCAACTCTACTACTCCTGCTAATCTTAGCCGGAGCGGTTACGGAAGGGCGCCCATTGGGGCGCCCTTTTGCTTTGGCGCTTTATGCCGCTGAGCGCGGCTGTTGAACCGAACGCTACGTCAGGCTAGGAAAGCGCAGGTTTACCAAGGAGACAGGCATGAGCGTGGCATGGGTGTTCCCCGGTCAGGGGGCGCAAATGATCGGGATGGGCAAGGCATTGGCCGAGGCATACCCGGCAGCGAAAGCGGTCTTTGATGAGGTTGATGCGGCACTGGGCGAAAAGCTGAGCGCGCTCATTTGGGAGGGCGATATTGCCGATCTGACGCTGACCGCCAATGCCCAGCCCGCGCTGATGGCGACCTCGCTTGCCGCCGTGAAGGCGCTGGGAGCCGAGGGCTTCAAGATCACCGACGCGGCTTATGTGGCGGGCCATTCGCTTGGCGAATATTCCGCGCTTTGTGCGGCGGGGGCGTTGAGCCTTTCGGATACCGCGAAGCTTTTGCGCATCCGGGGCGAGGCGATGCAATCGGCGGTGCCGGTGGGCGTGGGCGCGATGGCCGCGCTTCTGGGCCTTGATTTCGCGACCGCGACGGAAGTGGCGCAAGAGGCCGCCGAGGGCGAGATTTGCCAAGCCGCGAATGACAATGATCCGGGGCAGGTGGTTGTTTCGGGCCACAAAGCCGCCGTGGAACGCGCGGTGGAGATCGCCAAGGGCAAGGGCGCGAAACGCGCGGTGATGCTGCCGGTCTCCGCCCCCTTCCACTGCGCGCTGATGCAACCCGCCGCCGACCGCATGGCCGAGGCGCTGGCTGGGGTGGCGATTTCGGCCCCCGTGGTGCCGGTGGTGGCGAACGTGCGCGCCGAAGCGGTCAGTAGCCCCGATCTGATCCGCGATCTGCTGGTACAGCAGGTCACGGGGTCGGTGCGCTGGCGCGAGTCGGTGGAATGGATGGTGGCGCAAGGTGTCACCGAGGCGTGGGAAATCGGTGCGGGCAAGGCGCTCTCGGGCATGATCAAGCGCATCGCGAAAGAAACCGCGCTCAAAAACGTGGGCACGCCCGAAGATCTGGCGAAGCTCAAGGGCTGATCTGGGGGCGCCGGGGGCCCTGCCTCCGGTCCCTCCATAGGTATTTACGCCAGTAAGAATTGGCGAAGGAAAGGCTTGCAGATGTTTGATCTGACTGGGAAATGCGCGCTGGTGACCGGCGCTTCGGGTGGCATTGGCGGCGAGATTGCCAAAGCCCTTCATGCGGCGGGCGCGAAAGTGGCGCTGTCGGGCACGCGGGTCGAACCGCTTGAGACGTTGGCCGCAGAACTGGGCGAGGGCGCGTTTGTTTGCCCCGCGAACCTGTCGGACCCGGATTCGGTTGAAGCGCTGCCGAAAGCGGCTGCGGCGGCGATGGGCTCGGTCGATATTTTGGTCAACAATGCGGGCATCACCCGCGACAACCTTTTTATGCGCATGTCAGATGACGAATGGCAGGCGGTGATGGATGTGAACCTCACCTCCTCCTTCCGTCTGATGCGCGGCGTGCTGCGCGGCATGATGAAGGCGCGCTGGGGCCGGATTGTGACCATCACCTCGGTCGTCGGCCAAACCGGCAACCCGGGGCAGGGCAACTATGCCGCCGCCAAAGCGGGGCTCGTCGGCATGTCGAAATCGCTCGCTTACGAAGTGGCGAGCCGTGGCATCACCGTGAACTGTGTCGCGCCGGGCTTCATTGCCACCGCAATGACCGACAAGCTCAATGATGAGCAGAAGGGCAAGATTTTGTCGCAGATCCCGTCGGGCCGCATGGGCGCGCCCGAAGAAATCGCGGCGGCGGTGCTGTATTTGTCCAGCCCCGAAGCAGGTTACGTCACCGGCGCCACGCTCAGCGTGAACGGCGGCATGGCGATGGTGTGACGCATTGCCCCTGCCGTTGGGGCAAGCGCGGTCTTTTAACGACTTGCCTTGCGTGGGGACTGTGCTATAGGCGGCGAAGACGGGACGGGGGTGTGCCCCCGTTTCGCGGCGGCCCTGCGTGACGGGGCGAAGAAGCCGCTCGCACGAGCACGGAAGGGATGGGCCAACGCGCCCCCGAACTGAGGAAAAGACATGAGCGACATCGCGGATCGCGTGAAAAAGATCGTCGTGGAACATCTGGGTGTGGAAGAAGACAAGGTCACCGAGACCGCGTCCTTCATCGACGATCTGGGCGCCGACAGCCTTGACACCGTGGAACTGGTGATGGCTTTCGAAGAAGAATTCGGCATCGAGATCCCGGATGATGCGGCCGAAACCATCCAAACCTTCGGCGACGCGGTGAAGTTCATCACCGAAGCCGCCTAATCGGTTTTTTTGAGAATTCATGGAACGGCGCCCCCTTGGGCGCCGTTTTCCTTTGCACAAGCGGCCTACGGGCCATGACTTGAAACTGCGAAGGAGATGACGATGACCGTCGATATTCAGGGCCTTGAAGACCTTAGCAAGAAAATGGACTTTGCCGGCGAGGTGGAAAATTCCATCGGCTTGATGGGGCTTGAGGGGAATGCACGCAAAGTTTCGGTCGAGGTGCTCAATGCCTGCCTTGTCGATGAGATCGCTTTGGGTCTGGCGCTGAAACAGGCGCATTGGAATGTGAAGGGGCCGAATTTCATTGCCGTGCACGAGCTGCTCGACAATGTACACGCCCGGGTGCAAGAGCAGGTCGATACGATCGCCGAGAGGGTGCAGATTTTGGATGGTACGGCGGTTGGCACGCTCGAAGCCGTGCAAAAGTTCACCGAGCTTGAACCCTATCCGATTGGCCTGACCGGGATTGAGGCGCATCTGGCAGAGCTATGCGCGCGGATGCTGAAGCTTGGCGCGAAGCTGCGCAAAGGCATTGAAGAGACTGAGGGCGCGGGCGATGCCGATACCGCCGATGTGCTCACCGCTGCCTCGCGGCAGATGGACAAGGATGTTTGGTTCCTGCACTCTCACCTTGAATGAGGGAGCGCCTCGCGTGATCGAGGTCTAGCTTAGCGAAGCTGCGGCACCCTGCGGGGTGCCGTTTGCGTTTGGGGGGAAGATGCGGGTCTTTGTGGGGGTGATGCTGGCGGAGGCGCTTTGGGAGCCTGTCGCGCAGTTGCAAAGCGCGCTTGGCTGTGGCCGCGCAGTGGCGGAAGAGAACCTGCATTTGACGCTCGCCTTTCTAGGCGACGTGGACGTGCCCGATCTGGAAGCGGTGCACGACGAGCTTGCCGCTTTGCCTGTGACGCCCTTCACCGTGGAGCTGGCCGGGCTCGACCCGATGGGCGGCGCGGATCGGGTGGAAACCTTGGTCTTGAACGCGCGGCCGAACCCGGCGCTGGAGGCGCTGCACTCTAAGGTCGCGCAAGCGGCACGACGCGCGGGCGTGGTGCTGGAGCGGCGCCGCTTTCGCCCGCATGTGACGATTGCGCGGTTTGGCAAAGGCTTTGGCCCCGGCGCGGCGGCAAAGCTTGGTGCGTTGTTGCAAGCGCGCGGCGATGTGGTTTTGCCCGAATGGCGGGTGACAGGCTTTGCGCTGATCCGCTCGCATCTGGGGCGTGAGGGCGCGAGCTACGAGGTGTTGGCGGAGTATCCCGAGGCGTGAAGGCGCGCGTTCCCAGCCTTTTGCGTGGCGCGAATGCCCGCCTGCGGCGGCGCTGGACGTTGCACGGCCCAAAGTGCGCGTGTAGAAGGCCTTAACGAAATTTTGCAAAGGGGGCGCGCATGCGTCGGGTTGTCGTCACGGGTCTTGGTATGGTCACGCCGCTGGCTTGCGGGGTTGAGGAAACCTGGTCGCGTCTCTTGGCCGGGCAATCGGGGGCGGGGTTGATCACCCGGTTTGACGCCTCGGCTGTGACGACGAAATACGCTTGTGAAGTGCCGCGCGGTGATGGCTCGGAGGGCACCTTCAACCCCAATGACTGGATGGAGCCGAAAGAGGCCCGCAAGGTCGATGAGTTCATCCTTTACGGGGTGGCGGCTGCCGACCAAGCCGTGCGGGACTCGGGCTGGATGCCCGAAGACGATGAGAGCCGCGAACGCACCGGCGTGATGATTGGTTCGGGCATTGGCGGGCTGCAAACGATTGCCGAAAACGCGGTGCTGATCAAAGAAAAGGGCCCGCGTCGGGTGAGCCCGTTCTTTATTCCGGCGGCGCTGATCAACCTTGTTTCGGGCCAAGTGTCGATCCGCTTTGGTTTCAAAGGGCCGAACCACGCGGTGGTGACGGCTTGCGCGACCGGCGCCCATGCGATTGGCGATGCGGCGCGGCTGATCATGCTCGGCGATGCCGATGTGATGGTGGCGGGCGGGGCCGAAAACCCGATTTCCGAGATCGGGATTGCTGGCTTCAACGCCTGTAAGGCGCTCTCGACCAAGCGCGCGGATGACCCGCAAGCGGCGAGCCGCCCGTGGGATGAAGACCGTGATGGCTTTGTCATGGGCGAAGGCGCGGGCTGTGTGGTGCTGGAAGAATACGAGCACGCCAAAGCGCGCGGCGCGAAGATTTACGCCGAAGTGCTGGGCTACGGCCTTTCGGGCGATGCGTACCACATTACCGCGCCCTCGGAAGATGGCGATGGTGGCTTCCGCGCGATGACGGCGGCGTTGAAGAACGCGGGGCTGACGCCTGCCGATATTGATTACATCAACGCGCATGGCACCTCGACCATGGCCGATACGATTGAGCTTGGCGCGGTGGAGCGGCTGCTCGGCGATGCGGCGGCCAACGCCACCATGTCTTCGACCAAATCGGCGACGGGCCACCTTTTGGGGGCTGCGGGCGCGATTGAAGCGATCTTCTGCATTCTGGCGATCCGCGATCAGGTCGCGCCGCCGACGCTGAACCTTGATAACCCGGCGGGCAATCCGGTGATTGACCTCGCCGCGAAAGAGGCCCGCAAGCGCAAGATTGATATCGCCATGTCGAACAGCTTTGGCTTTGGTGGCACCAATGCCAGCGTGATCGTGGGCAAGGTGCGCGACTGATGATCTGGCGGCATATCGTCTCCAATTTCCTGACGCTGGCCATCGTGATCATGGTGGTGCTGGGCGGGCTCGTGACATGGGCGAAGACCCAATATGAGGAGCCCGGCCCCCTGACCGAGGGGATTTGTCTGCGCGTCGAATCGGGGGCGAAATTCCGCGATATTTCCGAGACATTGGCCGCACAGGGAGCGGTGTCTTCGGCGTATATTTTGCGCGCGGGCGCCGATTATTCGGACAAGGACGGCAAGCTGAAGATCGGCTCTTACCTGATTGAGCCCTATAGCTCGATGGCGGGGATTGTCGATCAGATCACCGCAGGCGGGCCCTCTACCTGTGGGACGGAGCTGAATTTCCGCATTGGTGTAAACGGGCAGCAGATGATTTTGCGCACGCTCGACCCGGCGACGGGGCGCTATGTGGAAACGGCGAAGTTTGACCCGAAGGCCGAGGATGTGCCCGAGGGTTTCACGGAGGAGGCGCAAAAGGCCGACACCCGGCTGCGCGTAACCTTGGCCGAGGGTGTGACCAGCTGGCAGGTGGTTGAGGCGCTTAAAGCCGCCGATTTCCTCAGCGGCGATGTGGCCGAGGTTCCGGCCGAAGGCACGCTTTCGCCCGACAGCTATGAGGTGACGCGCGGCGCGAACCGGGCCGATCTTTTGGCGCAAATGAAAGCGCGGCAGGAAACGGCCTTGGCTTTGGCGTGGGAGACCCGTTCGGAGGGGCTTCCCTATGCGAGCCCGGAAGAGGCTTTGGTGATGGCCTCGATCGTCGAAAAGGAAACCGGGGTTGCCTCGGAACGCGCGCAGGTGGCGAGTGTTTTCGTCAACCGGCTTGAGCGCGGGATGAAGCTGCAAACGGACCCGACGGTGATTTACGGCGTGACCAAAGGGCAGGGTGCGCTGGGGCGGGGCTTGCGCCAAAGCGAGTTGCGTCGCGAGACGCCCTACAACACCTATGTGATCGACGGGCTGCCGCCGACGCCGATTTGTAACCCGGGCACCGCGGCGATTGATGCCGCGCTGCATCCGGCAGACACGCCCTATATCTACTTTGTGGCCGATGGCACGGGCGGGCATGCTTTTGCGCAAACGCTTGATGAGCATAACGCCAATGTGGCGCGCTGGCGGGCGATCGAGGCGCAGCAGGAATAGGCTGCAAGGCACTGAAAAGATACAAGAAACCCCGGCATTGCTCGGGGTTTCTTAATGCAGCGCACGCTACCGCCTAGGCGTTAAAGCTTGACTCAGCGCACGCCTTAAGGTAGAAATTTTGCATGCTAGGAGAAGTGGGCAAGCGCCGCGGGGACCCCCCGTTGGCGCTTTTTCATTTTGCCCTGCCGGGGGGCGGGTGCGGGCAGCATGGGGGCAGGCGAACGATCAGATGAATGGTGAGGTAACAGGTGGGACCGATCCGCCGGCAGATTTGCTGGCGGAAACGGAGGAGTTGTATCGCGCGGTTGCGGGGGAGTTGGCCGTGGCGATGCGGGGGCTGCGTCAGGGCGAAAAGGCCGATGTGAAGGCGGCTGTGCAGTCAGTCAAAGATCTGCGCGCAGCGTTGCAGATGGTGATGGAGGAACGGGGTCGTGTCGAAAAATTGCGCAAGCAAGTTGCCGCAGCCGTGCCAGCAAACGGGCTCGACCTTGCGGCGGCCCGAGATGAGATCGGGCGCCGCTTGGCTTGCCTGCGCGACGCCGCGCGACGTTGATGCGTTTTTGGGCGGGCTGGGCGAAAACGCACTTTTGGCGCTGCCGTGGCTGTTTGAGTTTTGGGCGCTGCCGCATCAACTGCCGCCAGTGGGAAGCTGGAAAAGCTGGGTGATCATGGGTGGGCGAGGTGCGGGCAAGACCCGCGCCGGGGCGGAATGGGTGCGTGCGCAGGTGGAAGGCGCGGGGCCGAAGGATGCCGGGCAGGCGCGGCGTGTGGCGCTGGTGGGGGAGACCTTTGATCAAGTCCGCGAGGTGATGATCTTTGGCGAGAGCGGGATCTTGGCCTGTTCGCCGCCCGACCGCCGCCCGGTGTGGGAGGCCACGCGGCGGCGTTTGGTGTGGGAAAATGGTGCGACCGCGCAGGCTTTTTCGGCGCAAGAGCCCGAGGCGTTGCGCGGGCCGCAATTTGATGCCGCTTGGGTGGATGAACTCGCCAAATGGAAGAAGGCCGAAGAGGTTTGGGACATGCTGCAATTTGCGTTGCGGCTGGGGGCGCATCCGCAGCAGGTGATCACCACGACGCCGCGCAATTTGGGGGTCTTGAAGGCGATCTTGGAGAACCCCTCCACCGTGGTGACCCATGCGCCGACCGAGGCGAACCGGGCCTATTTGGCGCAAAGCTTCTTGGACGAGGTGCAGGCGCGTTATGCGGGCACGCGGCTGGGGCGGCAGGAGTTGGAGGGCGTGTTGCTTGACGATGTGGAGGGCGCGCTTTGGACCACGGCGATGCTGGAGGCGGCGCGGGTTGCGCGGGCGCCGGAATTGGACCGCGTTGTAGTGGCGCTGGACCCGGCGGTGACGGGTGGTGCGGGCGCGGATGAATGCGGGATTGTGGTGGCGGGCGCAGTGATGCGCGGCCCGGTCTCTGAGTGGCGGGCCTATGTTTTGGAGGATGCGAGCGTGCGCGGGCGGCCCACGGATTGGGCGCGCGCGGCGATTGCGGCGATGGAGCGTTGGGGGGCCGAAAAACTGGTGGCGGAGGTCAACCAAGGCGGTGATCTGATTGAAAGCGTGCTTCGCCAGATTGACCCTTTGGTGCCGTTCAAAGCGTTGCGCGCGGCGCGGGGCAAGGCGGCACGGGCGGAGCCTGTCGCGGCGCTATACGAGCAAGGCCGGGTGAAACATTGCCGTGCGGGCGCGCTTGGCACGCTTGAGGACCAGATGTGCCGCATGACGGTGCAAGGCTACACCGGGCGGGGCTCGCCCGACCGGGTGGATGCGCTGGTGTGGGCGATGACCGAGCTCATTTTGACCCCCGCCGCGCATTGGCGCCGCCCGCAGGTGCGCGGGCTTTAGGCGCTTTGCCTTTCATCTTGCCGCAAATATCCCACGGGGGCGCGGGGGTGTGAAACCCCCGCAGCCTTTGCGGAAATGCGGAAATTCATCTCAAAGGCCGGGGTTTGCCCGGCCTTTTTTATGCGGGCCTAAGGGGATGCTGATGGCGTTCAATCTTTTCCAAAAACCGCGCGTGGCGGCGCCGCCGGAGCGCAAAGCCTCTGTCACCGGGCGGATTGTGGCGCTGGCGGCGGGGGCGGGGCGGCCTGTCTGGGGGCCGCGCGATAGCGCCAGCCTGACGCGCGCGGGGTTCACCGCCAATCCGGTGGGGTTTCGCGCGGTGAAGCTGATTGCGGAGGCGGGCGCGGCGGTGCCTTTGATTTGTGCCGATGCGACGCGTCGCTATGAGGTGCATCCGCTGTTGGATTTGATCGCGCGGCCCAACCCGGGCCAAGGGCGGGCGGAATTGTTTGAGGCGCTGCTGGGGCAGATTTTGCTTTCCGGCAATGGCTATGTGGAGGCCGTGGCGCAAGAACCCGGCCTGCCGCGCGAATTGCATGTACTCCGCGCGGATCGCATGCAGGTGGTGCCGGGGCCGGATGGTTGGCCCGTGGCCTATGATTATGCGGTGGGCGGGCGCAAGCATCGCTTTGAAATGACCGGCGCGCCCGATCCGATTTGCCATATCAAAAGCTTCCACCCTTCTGATGACCATTACGGGCTTTCGCCGATGCAGGCGGCGGCGGTGGCGGTCGAGGTGCATAACGCGGCAAGCGGTTGGTCCAAGGCGCTTTTGGACAATGCCGCGCGGCCCTCGGGCGCGATTGTCTATACGGGCGCGGATGGGCAAGGCACGTTTTTGAGCGATGCCGAAAAGCGCCGCCTCTTGGGGTTGCCGCCCGCGCCGGAGGGATAGGGCATGGCGACCGGAGGCTCGCGTTACCTCAAGGAGCCCTTCGCCGCGCATGAGGAGCGGTTGCAGGCGACCGACCGGATTATGGAGCTGCAATTCGCGCATCTGGAGCGGCGGCTGGAGAAGATCGAGGGGCTGATTGAGCGGCTCGAAAAGCGGCTGTGGCTCAGCGTTTACGGCGTGGTGGCGGTGATCGTGACGCAGGCGGTGCTGGGCATTCTCGACACGGCCCCAACGTAAGGAAAACGATATGGATCAGATGGAGAGCGGGCTTTTGGAAACGGGGCTCGAACATAAGTTTTGCCGCGCCGATGGGCCGATGCAGGTGGAGGGCGGCACCCAGATCGAGGGCTATGCGAGCCTTTTTGGCACGCCCGACCAAGGCGGCGATGTGGTGCAGCCCGGCGCTTATGCCCGCGCGCTGGAGCGGCTTGCGGCGCAGGGCGGGCGGGTGAAGATGCTTTGGCAGCATGACCCCGCGCAGCCGATTGGCGTGTGGGACAGCGTCACTGAGGATGCACGCGGCCTTTACGTTAAGGGGCGGCTTTTGCCCGAGGTGGCGCGGGCGCGCGAGGCGGCGGCGCTGGTTGCGGCGGGGGCGATTGACGGGCTGTCGATCGGCTATCGCACCTTGCGCGCGCATCGCAACGAAAAGGGCGCGCGGCTTTTGGCCGAATTGGAGCTTTGGGAAGTGTCGCTTGTGACCTTTCCGATGTTGCGCGCGGCCAAGGTGGCGGCAAAGACCCGCGCGCCCTTGCAAGAGCTGGCGGCGGCGTTGCGCGTGGCCACGGCAGAACTGGCGGCGCGCTAGGCCCGCCAAACCCAAGGAGAGATGGAAATGAGTGATCAGACACGGGCCGGGGCGGGGCTGCCCCCGGGCCCCGATCCGGCATGGGAAATGCAAGCCGCGCTCGCGGGTTTTGTGAAGGAAGTCAAAGGCTTTCACGAGGAACTTCGGGCCAAGGTGCAACAGCAAGAAGAGCGTGTGACGATGCTGCAAACGAAAACTCTCACCGGGCGTCCCGCCCTTGCGCAGGCGGCCAGCGAAGAGGCGCCGCACCTGAAAGCCTTTGGGGCCTATGTGCGCCACGGCGATGACGATGGGCTGCGGGCCTTGGCGCTGGAGGGCAAGGCGCTCAATACCGCTGTTTCCGCCGAGGGGGGCTATTTGGTCGATCCGCAAACGGCGGAGACCATTCGCGGGGTGCTGATGGCGACCGCCTCGATCCGGCAGATTGCGAGCGTGGTGCATGTGGAGGCGAGTTCTTTCGATGTGCTGGTGGATCATTCCGAAATGGGCTCGGGTTGGGCCACGGAAACGGCGAGCCTGACCGAGACGGCGATGCCGCAGATCGACCGGATCACGATCCCGCTGCATGAGCTTTCGGCGCTGCCCAAGGCGAGCCAACGGCTGCTCGATGACAGCGCGTTCGACATTGAAACTTGGCTGGCGAACCGGATTGCCGACAAGTTTGCCCGGGCCGAGGCTTCGGCTTTTATTGCGGGCGATGGGGTCGATAAGCCGACCGGGTTTTTGACCCATCCGAAAGTGGCCAACAGCGGCTGGAGTTGGGGCAGTCTTGGCTACATTGCGACCGGGGCGGATGGCGATTTTGCGGCGGTGAATGCCTCGGATGCTGTGGTCGATTTGGTCTATGCTTTGGGGGCCGAATATCGCGCCCATGCAAGCTTTGTGATGAATTCAAAAACCGCGGGCGCGGTGCGCAAAATGAAAGACGCCGATGGGCGGTTTTTGTGGTCCGACGGTTTGGCGGCGGGCGAGCCTGCGCGGCTGATGGGCTATCCGGTGCTGATTGCCGAAGATATGCCCGATATTGCCTCGGGCACCTATGCGCTGGCCTTTGGCGATTTTGCCAATGGTTACACGATTGCCGAGCGGCCGGAATTGCGGGTGCTGCGCGATCCGTTCTCGGCCAAGCCGCATGTGCTCTTTTACGCCTCCAAACGTGTGGGCGGCGATGTGAGCGATTTTGCGGCGATCAAGCTGTTGAAATTTTCTACCGCCTAAGGGCGGCGCGGGGTCGGGCCTGGCCCGGCCCCCATGTTTGGGTGTGGTGCGGAGGGTGTTTCATGGTGTTGACCGAAGGGGCGCCGGTGGCCGAGGCGGTGCTGCCGGTGGCGGAATTTCGCGATCATTTGCGGCTGGGGCGCGGCTTTGCCGATGTGGGGGCGGAAGATGCGGCGCTGGTGGGCTATTTGCGCGCGGCTTTGGCGGCGATTGAGGGGCGCACGGCGAAAGCCTTGTTGGCGCGGGATTTCACGCTGAGCCTGCCGCGCTGGCGCTGGGGGGATATGCAAACGCTGCCGATTGCGCCGGTTTCTGCTGTGGCAGAGCTGCGGTTGATCGACAGCGCTGGGGCGGAGAGCGTGGCGGACCCGGCCAGTTGGCGGCTGGTGCAGGATATGGCGCGGCCCCGGCTGGTCGCGGTGGGGGCTTTGCTGCCACGCATCCCGACAGATGGCCGCGTTGAGGTGGCCTTCACGGCAGGCTTTGGCCCGGCTTGGGCGGATCTGCCGGTGGACCTTGCGCAAGCGGTCTTTTTGCTGGCCGCGCAATATTTTGAGTTTCGTCATGACAGCGCGGGCGAAGGTGCGGGGATGCCCTTTGGCGTGAGTGCCTTGATTGAGCGCTGGCGCACGGTGCGCGTTTTGGGGGGCGGTGCATGAGCTTGCCCGATTTCAACCGTGAATTGGTGCTGGAGGAGGCGGTGCGCCTGCCCGATGGCGCGGGGGGCTATGCGCTTAGCTGGCAGCCCTTGGGCACGCTTTGGGCGGCGCTGCGGGCGGGCACCGGGGCGGCGCGCGGTGGCGAGGCTGTGACGCTGGCCTCGGTGCCCTACAGGGTCGTGGTGCGGGCCGCGCCTGTGGGCAGCCCGCGCCGCCCAATGCCCGCGCAACGGTTTCGCGATGGTTCCCGTATCTTTGCCATTTTGGCGGTGGCCGATGATGACCCGCAGGGCCGCACGCTGACCTGTTTCGTGCGCGAGGAGGTGGCGGCATGAGCTATGCGATTGCGGCTGCGTTGCAGGCGGCGGTCTATTCGCGGCTCACCGAGGATGCGGCGCTGACCGCGCTGGTGGGCGGGGCGATTTATGATGCGGTGCCGCCCGGTCCGGTGTCGGGGCCCTATGTGAGCCTTGGGCCGGAAAGCGTGCGCGATGCCTCGGACGCGACGGGCGCGGGGGCGGCGCATGATTTCACACTCTCGGTCATTTCCGATGCAGCTGGCTTTGCGGGCCTCAAAGCCGTGGCGGGTGCGGTGTCTGACGCGCTTTTGGGCACCGATCTGGTGCTGGCCCAAGGGCATCTGGTTGGGCTGTGGTTTTTGCGCGCCCGCGCGCGGCGGGTCGAGAAAGCGCAGACCCGGCGCATTGATTTGACCTTTCGCGCCCGCGTGGCGGGCTGAGGTCGTTTTCACCCAAAGGAGAGAAAGATGGCGGCGCAAAATGGCAAGGATCTGTTGATCAAGCTCGATCTGAGCGGGGCGGGGCAGTTTGAAACCATTGCGGGGCTGCGCGCGACGCGGATCAGCTTCAACGCGGAAACGGTGGATGTGACCTCGCTTGAAAGCCAAGGCGGTTGGCGGGAGTTGCTGGCAGGGGCGGGGGTGCGCTCGGCCAGCCTGTCGGGGGCGGGGGTGTTCAAGGATGCGGGCACCGATGAGCGCGCACGGCAGGTGTTTTTTGACGGCGAGAAGCCCGATTTTCAGGTGATTATCCCGGATTTTGGCGTGGTCGAGGGGCCGTTCATGATCACCGCAATTGAATATGCGGGCAGCCATAATGGCGAGGCGCGTTTTGAATTGGCGATGGCCTCGGCGGGCGCGCTGCGGTTCACGGCGCTTTGACATGGCGAACCCTTGGGCTGGTGAGGTGGAGGTGGTTCTGGGCGGCAAGCCGTGGGCGGCAAAGCTGACGCTTGGGGCTTTGGCGGAACTGGAGGCGGAGCTTGGCGAGGCGAGCCTTTTGGATTTGGTCGCGCGGTTTGAAAGCGGGGCGTTTTCGGCGCGCGATGTTTTGGCGCTTTTGGTGGCGGGGTTGCGCGGCGGCGGCTGGGAGGGACGGGCCGAGGATTTGCGCAAGGTGGAGATTGCGGGCGGTCCGTTGGTGGCGGCGCGGCTTGCGGCGCAGTTGCTTGCACGCGCCTTCACCCTGCCTGAGCCGCCGCGTTGAGATGGCAGAGAAGTTGGATTGGCCTGGGCTTTTACGGGCGGGGCTGCAGGGGTTGCGGCTGCGGCCTGCGGAGTTTTGGGCGCTGAGCCCGGCGGAACTGGCCTTGATGCTGGGCGCGAAGGGGCAAGGCGGGGCGCTGAGCCGCGCGGGGTTGGCGGCTTTGGTCAAACGCTGGCCCGATATCCCGGCGAAAGGAGAGCAAAAGGATGGAGATTGAGGGCTTTGAGAGCCTGAGCACCGAGGCGGGGGAGCTGGAACGCGCCTTGGGCGGGGCCGAGGGGATGGCGGCGAGTTTTAGCGGCGAGCTTGCCCGGATGCGCGAAAGCCTGACCTACACCGGGCGTGAGGTGGGCACGCTGTCCCATAGCCTTGGGCGCAGCTTGAAGCGCGCCTTTGATGGTGTGGTTTTTGAGGGGGGGACGCTCTCGGACGCTTTGGGGCAGGTGGCCGAGAGCCTGTCGCGCACGGCCTATGCGGTGGCGATGCGCCCGGTGCAAGAGGCTTTGGGCGGGGCGCTGGCCACTGGGGTGAACGGGCTCTTGGGCGGCGTGTTCCCGTTTGAAAAAGGTGGGGCCTTTAGCGCGGGGCAGGTTTTGCCCTTTGCCAAAGGCGGCGTGGTGAGTGCGGCCACGGCCTTTCCTTTACGGGGCGCCACGGGGCTGATGGGCGAGGCGGGGCCGGAGGCGATTTTGCCGCTGGCGCGTGGCACCGACGGGCGGCTTGGGGTGCAGGCCGGGGGCGGGCGCGCGGTCAATGTGGTGATGCATGTTTCCACGCCCGATGCAGCGGGCTTTGCGCGGTCTTCAAGCCAGATCGCGCAGCAGATCAACCGCGCTTTGGCGCGTGGGCAACGCAATGCGTAAGGGGGCGAGATGGCTTTTCACGAGGTGAGATTTCCCGCCAATTTAAGCTTTGGCTCGGTGGGCGGGCCGGAGCGGCGCACCGAGATTGTGACGCTGGCAAGCGGGTTTGAAGAGCGCAATAGCCCCTGGGCCCATGCGCGGCGGCGCTATGATGCGGGGGTGGGGCTGCGGTCTTTGGATGATGTGGAGCGCTTGATTGCGTTTTTTGAGGCGAGGGGCGGGCAGCTGCACGGCTTTCGCTGGAAGGATTGGGCCGATTACAAAAGCTGCGCCGCTTCGGTGCAGCCGGGCTATGAAGACCAGTTTTTGGGCTTGGGCGATGGGGTGAGCCGCCGGTTTCAGTTGCGCAAGCTTTATAGCTCGGGCGGTGTGGAGTATTGGCGCCCGATCACCAAGCCCGTGGCGGGGACGGTGCTGGCCGGTGTGCAGGGCGACCACCAAGCCGAAGAGGCGCAATTTACGCTGGAGTTGGAAAGCGGCGGGGTGGTGTTTCACACCGCGCCGGGGGCGGGTGCGCGGATCACGGCGGGGTTTGAGTTTGACGTGCCGGTGCGGTTTGACACGGACCGGATCGCGGTTTCTGTGCAGTCGTTCCAAGCGGGGGATGTGCCGCAGGTGCCGGTGGTGGAGCTGCGGGTCTGATGGCGTTTTCAGAGGAATTTCAGGCGCATCTGGCAAGCGGCAATACCACGGTGGCGCGGGCTTGGGCGGTGGTGCGGCGCGATGGGATGGTGTTGGGCTTTACCGACCATGACCAAGGCCTGGCCTTTGAAGGGGTCCGCTTTGCGCCCGAGAGTGGCTTGAGTGCGCGGGCCTTGGTGCAGGGCACGGGGCTGTCGATTGATAATAGCGAAAGTTATGGCGCGCTGCGCTCAGAGGCGATCACCGAGGCCGATCTTTTGGCGGGGCGCTATGACGGGGCGGAGGTGCGGATTTGGCTGGTGAATTGGGCCGATGTTGCGCAGCGCGCTTTGATCTTTCGTGGCCATATTGGCGAGGTTACGCGCGGGGCCGGGGCCTTTGCGGCGGAGTTGCGCGGGCTGACCGAGGCTTTGGGGCAGGAACAGGGGCGGATCTATCATCCGCGCTGTGCTGCCGTGCTGGGCGATGCGCGCTGCGGCTTTGATGTGGGCACCAATGGCTATGCGCTGAGCGCTGCGGTGGCGCAGGTGAACACGGGCGGGTTCGTGGTGGCCGAGGGCGCGGGGTTTGAAGACCGCTGGTTTGAAAAGGGCCGGATGGTGGTGCAATCGGGCGTGGCGGCGGGGCTGGTGGGTCTTGTGAAAACCGATCGGCTTATGGCCGATGGCACGCGGCAGGTGGCGCTGTGGCACGCGTTGGGGGCACCGCTTGCTGTGGGGGATGTGCTTCAGCTTGAGCCGGGCTGTGACAAGCGGGCCGAGACGTGCCGGCTCAAATTCGACAATTTCGCGAATTTCCGGGGCTTTCCGCACATTCCGGGTGAGGATTGGCTGATGTCCTACCCTGTGCCCTCGGGCGCGAATGACGGGGGGAGCCTGTTCAGATGAGCGAGATCGGAGCACGGGCGGTGGCGGAGGCACGGCAGTGGCTTGGCACGCCCTATCTGCATCAGGCGAGTGTGCGGGGCGCGGGGGCGGATTGTCTGGGGCTGTTGCGTGGGGTTTGGCGCGCGCTGTACGGGGGCGAGCCGGAGCCGGTGCCTGCCTATCGCGCGGATTGGTCTGAGCCGAGCGGGCAAGAGGCGTTATGGGCGGCCGCGCAAAGGCATTTGCGGCCCTTGCCGGGGCTTTGGGTGCAAGCGCCCGGAGAGGTGCTCTTGTTTCGGATGCGCGCGGGATCGGTGGCGAAACATTTGGGCATTGTCTCGGCAACTGGGGCGCAGGCGCGGTTTGTGCATGCCTATAGCGGGCATGGGGTGGTGGAAAGCCCGCTCGCGGCGCCTTGGGCGCGGCGGATTGTGGCGCGGTTTGCCTTTCCGGAAAGGGCGTGAGCGATGGCGACATTGGTTTTGGGCGCGGCGGGGGCGGCGCTGGGGGCGGGCTTTGGCGGTTCTGTGCTGGGGCTTTCGGGCGCGGTGATTGGGCGTGCCGTGGGGGCGACGCTGGGGCGGGTGATTGACCAGCGCTTGCTGGGGGCGGGGTCGCAAGCGGTCGAGACGGGTCGGGTGGAGCGGTTGCGGCTGACGAGCGCGAGCGAGGGCGCGCCGGTGGGGCGGCTTTGGGGCCGGATGCGGGTGGCGGGGCAGGTGATTTGGGCAACGCGGTTTTTTGAAACCGCGACGGTGCAGAAATCCGGCAAGGGCAGTCCGCGCAGCACCACGACCGGTTACAGCTATTCGGTGAGTCTTGCGCTGGCACTATGCGAGGGGGAGATTTTGCGCGTCGGCCGGGTTTGGGCCGATGGCAGCGAGATCGCGCGCGATAGCCTGAACCTGCGCATCTATACCGGGGGGGAGGATCAACTGCCCGACCCGAAGATTGCCGCCGTCGAGGGGGCAGAGAGGGCGCCGGCCTATCGGGGCATTGCTTATGTGGTGATCGAGGATCTGGCGCTTGGCCCCTATGGCAACCGGGTGCCGCAATTCACCTTTGAGGTGGTGCGCGCCGCGCAAGGGTCGGCGTTGGGGGATGTGCCGGATTTGACGCGCGGCGTGCAGGCGGTCGCGTTGATCCCGGGCACCGGGGAATATGCGCTGGCGACGGAGCCCGTTTACCTGAGTTCTGGGGCGTCTTTTGTGGATGGTGTGGCACACGAGGTGGCGAACCAAAGCGCGCCGGGGGGCGGGAGTGATTTTAGCCAATCTTTAGAGCGGCTGGGGGAGGAGCTTCCGGCCTGTCAGGCGGTGTCTTTGGTGGTGAGTTGGTTTGGCTCTGACCTGCGCTGTGGGGCGTGCAGGCTGCGCCCCAAGGTAAC
Organism: Rhodobacter sp. JA431; assembly: GCF_900217725.1. NCBI lineage: Bacteria > Pseudomonadati > Pseudomonadota > Alphaproteobacteria > Rhodobacterales > Rhodobacter > Rhodobacter sp. JA431. Next base: position 321,218 of record NZ_OBMP01000002.1, on the reverse strand, counting down.
GGCGGCGGAGCGTGATGGCACCAATATGCCGTGGCGCGTGGCGGGGGAGACGCGCACGACTGCCGCGCTGGTGCCACGCGATGAGGCGGGCAACTCGGTCTATGGCGGCACGCCTGCCGATGCCTCGGTCTTGCAAGCGATTGCGGCGCTGAAGGCGGCGGGGCAGGCGGTGACGTTTTACCCGTTTATTTTGATGGATCAGTTGGCGGGGAACCGTTTGCCCAACCCCTATACGGGCACGCTTGGCCAGCCGGTTTTGCCGTGGCGCGGGAGGATCACGCTGAACGTGGCGCCCGAACGCGATGGCTCGCCCGATGGCAGCGAAGACGCGACGGCGCAGGTGGCGGCGTTTTTTGGCGCGGCGCGGGCGGGTGATTTTGCGGTGACTGGCGGGGAGGTGGTTTATACGGGCCCCGAGGATTGGGGCCTGCGCCGCTTTGTGCTGCATTACGCGCATTTATGCGCCTTGGCGGGCGGGGTAGAGGCGTTTTGCATTGGCTCTGAACTGGTTGCGCTGACGCGGGTGCGGGGGGAGGCAAACAGCTTCCCGGCGGTGGAGCAGCTTATTGCGCTGGCCGCTGAGGTGCGCGCGGTTTTGGGGCCTGATTGCAAGATCAGCTATGCGGCGGATTGGTCGGAATATGCGGGCTATGCGCCGGGCAATGGGGATCGGTTCTTTCAGCTTGATGCGCTGTGGGCGGACGAGAACATCGATTTCATCGGGATCGACAATTACCTGCCGCTGTCGGATTGGCGGGATGGTGAAGAGCATGCCGATGCCGATTGGGGGGCGATTTACAATCTGGATTACTTGCGCGCCAATATCGAAGGCGGGGAGCTTTATGATTGGTATTACGCAGGGGAGGCGCATCGTGCGGCGCAGATCCGCACGCCGATCACCGATGGTGCGCAGGAGGAGCCGTGGATTTGGCGGGCGAAAGACATCCGCAGCTTTTGGGACAAGGCGCATTTTGAGCGGGTGGGGGGTGTAAGGGCTGCGACGCCCACCGCTTGGGTGCCGCGTTCCAAGCCGATTTGGTTCACCGAATTTGGGTGTGCCGCCGTGGATAAGGGCACGAACCAGCCCAATGTGTTTTTGGACCCGAAAAGTTCGGAAAGTGCGGTGCCTTACTTTTCGGATGGGCGGCGGGATGAGTTGATCCAGATGCAATATCTGCGCGCGATCTTGGGCTATTGGGGGGATGCCGCGCGCAACCCGGTGTCAGAGCTTTATGGCGGGCCGATGGTGGATATGGCGCGCGCCCATGTTTGGGCGTGGGATGCGCGGCCTTGGCCGCAGTTTCCGGCGCGCAGTGATTTGTGGGCGGATGGGGAGAACTACGCGCGCGGGCATTGGATTTCGGGGCGGGCCGTTTCTCAGCCTTTGGCGGCGGTGGTGGGGGAGATTTGCGCCACAGCCGGGATCGAGGCCGTAGATGTGGCCAAGCTTTACGGGCTGGTGCGCGGTTTCACGATGGGAGAGGGCGAGACCGGGCGTGCGGGGCTGCAAGCGCTGATGCTGGGCTATGGGGCGGAAGCGGTGGAGCGCGATGGCCAGTTGGTGTTTGCGATGCGCGATGGCAAGAGCGTTGCGACATTGACCCCTGATCATTTGGCGCTGGGCGAGAGTGATACCAGCGTGGAAACCATCCGCGCGGCACAGGCGGAAATCGCGGGGCGGGTACGGCTGGCCTATGTGGAGGCCGATGGTGATTTTGAGGCCCGCGCGGTGGAGGCAATTTTCCCTGATGAAGCGGGCGGCGCGGCCACGGGCTCTGAATTGCCGCTCGCGCTGACGCGGGCGGAGGCGCAGGGGCTGGCGCAGCGGTGGCTGTCTGAGGCGCGAGTGGCGCGTGATACGGCGCGGTTTGCCTTGCCGCTGTCGCTGGCACATCTGGGGCCGGGGGATGTGGTGACGCTCGATCTGCCCGAAGGGGCGCGGCGCTATCGGCTGGATCGGGTGGAACGCGCGGGGGCGCTGGAGGTGGAGGCGGTGCGGGTGGAGCCAAGCGTTTACACCCCCGGCGATGAGGCGGAGGAGGGGGCCGTGCTGTCCCCCTTTGCCGCGCCGGTGCCGGTGGGGGCGGTGTTTCTGGACCTGCCTTTGATGCGCGGGGATGAAGACCCGATCGCCCCGCATTTGGCCGTGTCTGCGGTACCTTGGCCCGGTGCTGTGGCGGTTTATGCCGCGCAAGAGGATGCGGGCTACACGCTCAACACCACGCTTTCGGCCCGCGCGGTGTTGGGGCAGAGCGTTTCGCCGCTGCATCGCGCCGCGCCGGGGCTTTGGGATCGGGGCGCGCCTTTGCGGGTGAAGTTGGCGACGGGGGCACTCGAAAATGCTGCGCTGGAAGGCGTGCTCAATGGTGCGAACCTGATGGCGATTGGCGATGGTACGTCTGACAATTGGGAGTTGTTGCAATTTGCCGAGGCCGTGCCGGTGGCCGAAGGCGTGTGGGAGATTTCGCAGCGCTTACGTGGGCAGTTGGGCACCGATGCGCTGATGCCCGAGGTCTGGCCCGAGGGGAGCGTTGTGGTGCTGCTGGATGGAGCGCCGGAACAGATTAGCCTTGCGCCCTCGGTCCGGGGTTTGGCGCGGCACTACCGGATTGGATCGGCTGCGCGGCCCTATGATGACCCGTCTTACACCCACCGAGTGGAGGCCTTTGCGGGCGCTGGGCTGCGGCCCCTCAGCCCGTGCCATTTACGTGCTGAGGCGACGGCCGCGGGCTGGGGCTTCACTTGGGTGCGCCGCACCCGCGTCGATGGCGATAGCTGGGCGGGCTATGAGGTGCCCTTGGGCGAGGCGCAGGAGTTGTATTTGCTGCGCGTGGTGCACGATGGGGCGATCAAGCGGGAGGTGACCTTGGGGGAGGCCGCTTGGACCTATCCGAGCGCGCTTCAGGTAGCGGATGGGGTTGCGGGCGCGTTTGCGGTTTCGGTCGCGCAAATTTCGGACAGTTTCGGGCCGGGGCTGGCGGCGCAGATCACCGTGGGCGGGTGATGCGCGCGATTTTGATCGATGATCTGATGGCTGCGGCGCGGGCCGTGGTACTGGTGGCGTCCGCGCGACAAAGCGAGACTTTGGCGCGCTGGTTGGAGCAGGCGCATGCCGCGGATTTATATCGTAAGCGCTTGGGAAAGCTGCATCCCGCTTGGGGCAACGGCGCGCTGGGCGGGCGGGCGCGATGTGAGCCGCTTTACCATCCGCGCTATCAGGACGGGTGGCGGCTTGAAGCGCTTGGTATGGTGCTTGCTGCAATACAGCTATGGCGTCGGCGGGGGTTTAACCTGCCGCGCCCTTCCCCTATCTGGGGCGAGACCTATGTGATAGGATCGTCCGAAGCGAAGGAGCCGCCTATGGCCAAGACCCATGCCAAAGTTGCCGCCGTTGACCCGGTTTGGACGCAGATCTGTGAAGAGGCAGAGGATGCGGTGCGCAATGAACCGCTGTTGGGCGCGCTGATCCATGCTGGGCTGTTGCACCATCCCAGCTTTGAGCGCGCCTTGGCGTTTCGGTTTTCGCTCAAGCTTGCCTCGGGTGAGATGAGCGAGCAGATTTTGCGCGAGATCGCCGATGAGGCCTATAGCTCTGACCCAACGCTGGGGCAGGCGGCGCGGGCGGATTTGGTCGCCGTGTATGACCGAGACCCGGCCTGCCATCGCTTCATCCAGCCGATCTTGTTCTTCAAGGGCTATCAGGCGCTGCAAAGCTACCGGATTGCGCATTGGCTGTGGCGTTCGGGGCGCACGGATATGGCGTTTTTCGTGCAGATGCGTACCTCGGAAATGTTTGGGGTGGATATTCACCCCGCCGCGCGGATTGGGCGGGGCGTGATGATTGACCATGCCCATTCGATTGTGATCGGGGAAACCGCCGTTGTGGGCGATGATGTCTCAATGCTGCATTCGGTGACTTTGGGCGGCACGGGTAAGGAAGACCAAGACCGCCACCCGAAAATTGGCAATGGCGTGCTGATTGGCGCGGGTGCGAAGGTGCTGGGCAATATTCGCGTGGGCGACAATTCGCGGATCGCGGCGGGCTCGGTGGTGCTGGCCGATGTGCCGTGCTGCAAGACTGTGGCGGGCGTGCCTGCGAAGATCGTGGGCGAGGCGGGCTGCGAGCATCCGTCGGTTGAGATGGACCAACGTCTGCGCGGCTGCGATTGCGAGGGATAAGGGCGGTCGCCCCGGCGGGGCCGGGGCGAGGTGCTTAGGGTTTTGAAGGCAGGGTAGGGTGTTTAGCCCTTAAGCTGGTCATAGGCTTCAAGCGCCTTGAGCCCATACATGAGCGACGGGCCGCCGCCCATCAGCACCGAGACATTGACGGTTTCTTCGACCTCTTCGCGGGTGGCGCCTGCGGCGATGCAGGCTTGGGCATGCAGCCCGATGCAATATGAGCATTGCCGGGCGATGCCGATGGCGAGCGAGATCAGTTCTTTTTGCTTGGTGGAAAGCGCGCCTTCGGCCAGCGCTTCGTGATGTAAGATGCCAAAGCCCTTTTGCGAGGCGGGTTGTTTGGCGTTGTAGTCGGCCATCTCGGCGCGGATGGTGTCGAGCTCGTTATGCCAGTCCATGATCTGTCCTTTGCATGTCAGAACCGGGGTTTTCCCCCGCCTTTGGGCTAGCGCGCGGCACAGGTTTTTGCCTTGACCTGACGCAAAAAGCCCCCGCTTGGGGGGCTTTTCTGATCGTTTTTGGTGGGTTTGCCGCGTTAGGCCAGCATCGCCATCGGATGTTCGAGATTGCTGACAATCGCGGCCAGAAGTTCGGCCCCAAGCGCGCCATCAATCACCCGGTGATCGACCGAAAGCGTGAGCGACATCATCGTCGCCACTTCGATCTGACCATCTTTGCCGACCACCGGCTTTTTCACGCCCGCGCCCACGGCCAAGATCGCGCCATGCGGCGGGTTGATGACGGCGTCAAAATTCTCGATCCCCATCATGCCGAGGTTGGAAATGGCGAAGCTGCCGCCTTGATATTCCTGCGGCGCAAGCTTGCGGTCACGCGCACGTTTGGCGAGGTCTTTCATCTCGTTGGACAATTGGCTGAGCGGTTTCATCTCGGCGTCTTTGAACACCGGGGTGAAAAGACCGCCCTCGATAGCCACGGCCACGGCCACGTCAGACGCCTTCATCTGCAAGACCCGGTCACCGGCCCAAACGGCATTGGCGGCGGGCACGGTTTGCAGCGCAAGCGCGCAGGCTTTGATGATGAAATCATTGACCGAAAGCTTCACGCCACGGGGGCTGAGTTGGTCGTTGATTTGGCCACGGAAGGCGAGCAGCGCATCCAGTTTCACCTCGCGGCGGAGGTAGAAATGCGGGATCGTTTGCTTGGCTTCGGTGAGCCGTGCGGCGATGGTTTTGCGCATCCCATCGAGCGGGATTTCGGTGAATTCCCGGCCTTCGTAGAGCTTCGCCACGGCGCTGGCGGAGACCGGCGCGGGGGCGGGGGCTGCTGCCGGGGCTGCGGGGGCGGCAGCGGTGCTTTGGGCCACCGGGGCGGCGGCTTTGGGCGCAGCGCTGGCGGCCTCGACATCGGCTTTCACGATCCGGCCATGCGGGCCGGAGCCGGTGAGGCTGGCAAGATCCAAGCCTTTGTCGGCGGCAATGCGGCGGGCGAGCGGCGAGGCAAAGATGCGTGCACCGCTGGCGGCTTTAGGGGCTGCCGGGGCTTCTGCCTTGGCGGGCGTGGGTTCGTCAAGGAACGCGGGCATCGGTTCGGCTTCTGCCGGGGTGGCGCTGGCCGCAGCGGGCACCGCATCGGCGCTGTCGCCCTCTTCCAAAAGCACGGCGATTGGGGCGTTCACTTTCACGCCCGCCGTGCCCTCGGCCACCAGCAATTTGCCGATTGTGCCTTCATCCACCGCTTCAAATTCCATCGTCGCCTTATCGGTTTCGATTTCGGCGATGATTTGGCCCGAGGTGACCTCGTCGCCCTCTTTCACCAGCCATTTGGCGAGCGTGCCTTCCTCCATCGTGGGGGACAGCGCGGGCATTAGGATTTCAATGGCCATTTTGCCCTCCCTTAGCGGTAGCAGACGCGTTTGGCGGCGGCGACAACCTCATCGGAGGTGACGAGCGCCAGTTTTTCGAGGTTTGCCGCATAGGGCATCGGCACGTCTTTCCCGGTGCAGTTGATCACTGGCGCGTCGAGATAATCAAACGCGCGTTCCATGATCACGGCGCTGAGGTGGTTGCCGATGCTGGCGACGGGCCAGCCTTCTTCCACGGTGACGCAGCGATTGGTTTTCATCACCGAAGCGAGGACCGTGTCGTAATCAATCGGGCGCAGGGTGCGCAGGTCGATCACCTCGGCGGAGATGCCTTCCTCGGCCAGTTTGTCGGCGGCGGCGAGCGCATGGGCCATGCCGATGCCGAAGCTGACGAGCGTCACGTCTGTGCCTTCGCGCCAGATCCGGGCTTTGCCGAAGGGGATGGTGAAATCATCCAGCACCGGCACTTCAAACGAGCGGCCATAGAGGATTTCGTTTTCAAGGAAGATGACCGGGTTCGGGTCGCGGATCGCGGTTTTCAACAGGCCCTTCGCATCGGCGGCGGAATAGGGCATCACCACCCGCATCCCCGGAATTTGCGCAAACCACGCGGCATAATCTTGGCTGTGCTGGGCGGCAACGCGCGCGGCGGCGCCGTTGGCACCCCGGAACACGATCGGGCAGCCCATTTGCCCGCCCGACATGTAAAGCGTTTTTGCGGCGGAGTTGATGATCTGGTCCATCGCCTGCATGGCGAAGTTGAAGGTCATGAACTCGACAATCGGGCGTAGGCCGCCAAAGGCCGCGCCGACGCCAATGCCGGTGAAGCCATGTTCGGTGATCGGCGTATCGAGCACGCGTTTCGCGCCGAATTCATCAAGCAGCCCTTGGCTGACTTTGTAAGCGCCTTGGTATTCGCCCACCTCTTCGCCCATCAAGAAGACGGTCTCATCGGCGCGCATTTCCTCGGCCATCGCTTCGCGGAGCGCTTCGCGAACCGACATGGTTTTCATCTCGGTGCCTTCGGGCCAGTCGGCGCTGGCCTTGGAGACGATTTCCACCGGCGCGGCGGCTTGCGCGGGGGCGCTGGCCGGGGCAGGGGCATCGGCTTGCGGGGCGGGCGCGGCTTCGGCTTTGGCGGTGGGCAGCGCATCGGCGCTTTCGCCCTCTTCCACCAGCACCATGATCGGCGTGTTCACCTTCACACCCGAGGCGCCTTCGGCCACGAGCAGTTTACCTACGGTGCCCTCGTCCACCGCTTCAAATTCCATCGTCGCCTTATCGGTCTCGATCTCGGCGATGATCTGGCCAGAGGTGACGGTATCGCCCTCTTTCACCAGCCATTTGGCGAGCGTGCCTTCTTCCATCGTCGGCGAAAGGGCGGGCATCAAAACTTCGGTTGCCATAAGTCGTTCCTCACGCGGTGATGTCAGTCCAGAGCTCGTCAAGCGCGGGCTCGGGGCTCGTTTTGGCGAATTCGGCGGAATCGTTCACCACCGCTTTGATCTCCCGGTCGATCGACTTGAGATCATCATCGGTGGCATGACCGCCCGAAAGCAGCAATTCGCGCACGTTTTCAATGGCATCGCGCTCGTCGCGCATTTTTTGCACTTCTTCGCGGCTCCGGTATTTCGCCGGGTCAGACATGGAGTGGCCACGGTAGCGGTAGGTTTTGACTTCCAAAATATAGGGGCCATCGCCCGCGCGGCAGTGCGCCACGGCTTTTTCGCTGGCCGCTTTCACGGCAAGCACATCCATCCCGTCAACCACCTCGCCCGGAATGCCGAAAGCGGCGCCGCGGGTGTAGATATCCGGCGTTGAGGTGGAGCGTTTTTGCGCCGTGCCCATCGCATATTGGTTGTTTTCGATGACGAAAATCACCGGAAGCTTCCACAAAGCGGCCATGTTGAAGGTTTCATACACTTGGCCCTGGTTCGCCGCACCATCGCCGAAATAGGCGAAGGTGACATTGTCATTGCCAAGGTATTTATCGGCAAAGGCGAGGCCCGCGCCAAGCGGCACTTGCGCGCCGACAATGCCGTGACCGCCGTAGAAATGCTTTTCTTTCGAGAACATATGCATCGAGCCGCCCTTACCTTTGGACAGCCCGCCCTCGCGGCCGGTGAGTTCGGCCATCACGCCTTTGGGGTCCATGCCGCAAGCGAGCATATGGCCGTGGTCGCGGTAAGAGGTGATGCGCTTATCCCCCTCTTTCGCGGCGGCTTCGAGGCCGACAACGACCGCCTCTTGCCCGATGTAAAGGTGGCAAAAGCCGCCGATGAGCCCCATGCCATAAAGCTGACCGGCCTTTTCTTCGAACCGGCGGATCAGCAGCATGTCACGGTAATATTGCAGCAATTCTTCCTTCGAGACATTCGGGCGCTTGGGCGCCGGGGTCTCGGGGGTCTTGCGTGTCGCCATCGGACAGCCTCCCGTTTTCGTGATAGTTCAACGTTAAACCATCACATACTCCAAAGCGGACGCAGATGCAATGACGCATGCGACAAAGGCCCGCAGTGCGAGAGTTAAGGCGCGGGAAGCGTTGGGAAAGCTTAGCGGATCACGATCTCATCAGCGCGCAGCGTGCCCAGAATTTCGCGGGCGCGCTCGTCGAGCAGATCGAGATCAAGGTAATCGTCGGACAGGCGACGGGTCAGATTGGCCATGCGGGCGTGCTCTTCCAGCAGCGCGTCGCGTTCGGCCTCGGCCTTGGTGATATCGGCATCCAGCTGCACGCGGCGGAAAATGCCGTTCGGCCCCTGCGTTGCGGCAAAGGCAAAGTTGATCGCCAAGAAGGCGGCCAAAGAATAATAGACGAAAGGGAAAACCTTCGGACCTTTAGGAAACATACTCTGCCTCGTGCGTTCACCTCTGCCGGGTGTTGCGGTGCAGAATGCCACAAACGAATCGCGGTGTGAATCCCCATTAAGGATATGACGCGTTTTTGTGCGCGCGCGAAGCGTCGCGGCTGCGTGTGGTTACCCATCAGAGCAAGAGGGGGGCAGCGCCCCCCACCCGGTTCGCTTTGGCAAAGCCGAAGCGCTCCGCTTACCCGGCGCGTTGCTCCCGCGCGTGGAAGATGAAGCCCAAGAAATTCAAAAGCACCTGCGCGGCCAAGATTTGTGTGCCGCCAGAGGGGTCATAGTCGGGCGCGACCTCGACCAGATCGATCCCCACCACCTCGTGATTTTTGGCGACGCCTTGCAAGATTTCGAGCACTTCGTAGTAGAGGAACCCGCCATGCGAGGGCGTGCCCGTGCCCGGCGCGATGGAGGGGCAGAAGCCATCAATGTCGATGGTGACGTAAATCCGTGCGCCTTTCGGCAGCCGCTCAAGCACGCCTTCGGTGCCGAGCTTGCGGACCTGCCGCACGCTCAAGATATCATCGCCCATCTCGCGCGCGGCGTCATAGCCGTCTTTCGCGGTGGAAGACACATTGCGGATGCCAAGCGCGGTGATACCGGTGACATAGCCCTTTTCCGCCGCGCGGCGCATCGGGTTGCCGTGGCCGTGGCGGACGCCGTGGCGCACATCGACAAAATCCAGATGCGCATCAATCTGCAAAATGTGGATCGGCTCTTGGTCGTCAAAGGCGCGGATGCAGGGGATGTTGACCGAGTGATCTCCACCAATCACCACCGGAAGCGCGCCCGCTTTGAGCATTGCGCGCACGCCCGCCTCAATATTCGCATGGCTCGCCTCGGTGTCGGTGTGGACGATATCGGCATCGCCAATATCGACGATCCGAACGCTTTCGGGCAGGTAGGTCGCATCATCTTCATGGTCATAGGCGCCCGCATGCCCAAAGGAAAAGAGCGTCGAGGCCTCGCGCACCGCGCGCGGGCCGAAGCGGGCGCCTGCGCGAAACTGGGTGCCGAAGTCAAAGGGGGCGCCCATCACCGCGACATCGGCCTCGATCTTCGACCAATCTTCAACGTAAGGGCGTTTGCCAAAGGTCGAAATGCCGACAAAGGGCAGGTTGAGCCGCCCCGTTTCATAGCCATGTTTTGTCATTTTTTTGCTCCGTTCCCTGTGGTGGTGGGACGAGCTTTTCCTTTGTTGCGAAATAATGCAAGTTGCTGCGGTGGAGTGAGGAGAAGGAAAGACAATGGCCCCGGTTCCGCCCAATTTGATGCCCCCCAATGCCGCGCCCAAAGGGCTGTGGCGGCGCACGCCCCCGGCGATTTTCCCGCCCACTTTGGGGCTTTTGGGGCTCGCGCTGGCCTGGCGCAAAGGGGCGGTGGCTTTTGATCTGCCCGCCGCTGTGCCGGATGTTTTGATTGGTGCGGTGACGCTTTTTTCCCTTTTCTCTTTGCTGACTTACGGCGCAAAGCTCGCGCAGCGCCCCGGCGCGGCGATGGAGGATTTGAAAATCCTGCCGGGCCGTGCGGGGCTTTCGGCCGCGGTGCTGTGCCTGTATCTGCTGGCCGCCGCCACCGCGCCTTATGCGCTGCTCTTTGGGCAGGGGTTGTTTTTCTTGGGCGTGCTGGTGCATGTCGTGCTGACGGTGGCGCTGATCATCACGCTGATCAAAGGCCCGCCAGAGCAGCGCCGGGTGACGCCGGCTTGGCACCTGAGCTTCTCAGGCTGGATCGTGGCGGCCATGGCTGCGGCGGGGCTGGGCTACACCTTGCTCGCCACCGGGCTTTTCTGGCTGGCGTTGGTCATCGCCGTGGTGATTTGGACGATTTCTTTGCAGCAATTCGCGCGCGAAAGCGTGCCCGCGCCTTTGCGCCCGCTTTTGGCCATTCATTTTGCCCCGGCGGCGGTGATTGGCACCACGGCGGCAAGTCTTGGCGGCACAGCGCTGGCGCAGGTGTTTGGGATCATTACGGGGGCGCTGCTCGTTATCTTCCTTGCGCGCGCGCTTTGGCTTTTGAAAGCGGGGTTCTCGCCGTTCTGGGGGGCGCTGACCTTCCCGATGGCGGCCACCGCCAGCCTCTGGCTTAGCCTTGGCGGGCCGTGGCGTTTGGCGGGGGCGGCGATGCTGGTGGCGGCGACGCTGGCGATCTTGCCGATCGCCTACCGCATCTTCCAAATGTGGGCGAAGGGGCAACTTGCGGCGAAAACCGGCGCGTCTGTCGCCTGAGGGGTTGCATCGGGGCGCACTCCATGAAACAGGGACGTGCCAACCGTTCCCTGCCGATGGAGACCCCCATGCAGATTCGCGAGGCCCTCACCTTCGATGACGTGCTTCTTGTTCCGGCCGCTTCCAGCGTGCTGCCTTCGGAGGCTGATGTCTCCACGCAGGTGACCAAGTCGATCCGCCTAAACATTCCGCTTCTGTCCTCTGCGATGGATACGGTGACGGAATCGAATATGGCGATTGCGCTCGCGCAGGCGGGCGGCATGGGTGTGATTCACCGCAACCTGAATGTTGAACAGCAATCCGACGAAGTGCGCCGGGTGAAGCGGTTTGAATCGGGGATCGTATACAACCCGATCACGCTCACGCCCGAACAAACGCTCGCCGATGCGATGGCGCTGCGCGAGCGGTTCAAAGTGTCGGGCTTCCCGGTGGTGGATGCGGCGGGCAAGGTGGTGGGCATTGTCACCAACCGTGACATGCGCTTTGCCACCGATGCGGCGACCCCGGTGCATGCAATGATGACGGCGGATAACCTCGCCATGCTGCACGAACCTGCCGACCGCGACGAGGCGATGAGCCTGATGAAAGCGCGCCGGATCGAGAAGCTTTTGGTCGTCAATGCCGAAGGCAAGCTGACCGGGCTTTTGACCCTCAAAGACAGCGAGCAATCGGTGCTGCACCCGCTGGCGTGCAAGGACGAAAAAGGCCGTTTGCGCGTGGCGGCAGCCTCGACCGTGGGGGATGCGGGCTACGAACGCTCCTGTGCGCTGATTGATGCGGGCTGTGACCTGATCGTGATCGACACCGCGCATGGCCACTCCGAAGGCGTGGCGAAAGCGGTGGAGCGGGTCAAAGCCTATAACGCTGCCGTGCAAGTGGTGGCCGGCAACGTCGCCACCGCCGAGGCCACCAAGGCGCTGATCGGCGCGGGCGCGGATGCGGTGAAAGTGGGCATTGGCCCCGGCTCGATCTGCACCACGCGGATCGTGGCGGGTGTGGGTGTGCCGCAGCTCACCGCGATCATGGATGCTTGCTCGGGCGCGGGCGATATTCCGATCATCGCCGATGGCGGGATCAAATATTCGGGCGATTTCGCCAAAGCGATTGCGGCGGGGGCCAGCTGCGCAATGGTCGGCTCCGCCATTGCGGGCACCGATGAAAGCCCGGGCGAGGTGATCTTGTATCAAGGCCGCTCGTATAAATCCTACCGTGGCATGGGCTCGCTTGGCGCGATGGCGCGCGGCTCGGCGGATCGCTATTTCCAAAAAGACGCGGCCTCGGACAAGCTTGTTCCCGAGGGGATCGAGGGGCAGGTGCCCTACAAAGGCCCGGTCGCGGCGGTGCTGCACCAAATGGTCGGCGGTCTGCGCGCGGCGATGGGCTACACCGGGCACGCCACTGTGGCCTCGATGCGCGGCAATTGCGAATTCGTGCGTATCACCGGCGCGGGCCTGAAAGAAAGCCACGTCCATGACGTGCAGATCACCCGCGAAAGCCCGAACTACCGGATCGGCTGATCGGGGTTGAGAGTTGTGAAAAGGCCGGGGTGTTCCCCGGCCTTTTTGTTTGGCGCGTGCTTATTGGCCAAGCCCGATTTGGCGGTAGAATTCGGCATTGTCCCAAAACAGATATTCTTCATCCATCACGCCCGCTTCGGTCCAGTGACCGACCGTCGCCATCGTCAGCTTATAGGCTTTGCCCGTGGGCTCGATCACGCTGCCATCGGCAAGCTGCATCGGTGCGGAGAAGGTGCCTTCAATCACGCCCACAACGCCCGTCCATTCGCCTTGGCCGATCTTCACCGGGTGCTGTTCAATCCGGGTGTCGGGGGCGAAGGTGAAGAAATATTTCAGGTAGTCGATATGGGGTTCGATGCCTTCGGTCACCGTGCCATCGGGCAGGTGCACTTTGATGTCTTCGGCATGGCTTTCATGCAGGCGGTCCCATTTTTGCCCGGTGAAAACGTCAAAATCGAGCGTGTCGAACGTATCAAGGTTGTGGGCGATCCGTGCATCATCGGCTTGGCGGGCGGCCAGTTCGGCGAAAGCTGCGGTGGCGGCGGCATTGTCTTGCGCAGCGGCGGCGGTGGTGATGAGAGCCGCGGCGGTGGCTGCGAGAATGGCTTTGAGTTTCATGGTCTTATCTCCTGTAAGGCGTCTTGCCTTATGTCTGTGCAGCCTCAGATAGCGGGAGATTTTAACGCAGAAAATGACGAAGACCGGGAATGACTTCGCCGAGTTCGTTCTTAATGGGGGCAAGCCACATCCGCAGCGCAAGAGATCTTAGCCCCTTCGACTTTGTACAAATATCCTGGGGGATGAATGGCCCGTCAGGGCAAGAGGGGGGCAACGCCCCCTTGCGCGCTTTGATCTCGGCGAGCGTTCCGCGAGACGCGCATCCAGCCCTCGCAGGCGTGCTCGGGCGCATCCGGCCCTCGCAAGTTTGCTCGGGCGTTCGCCGCTAAAAACGCTCCACTGGAGCGTTTTTCGAGCGCGGCTCACCCATTCCGAAAATGTTTGGCGAGTTTGAGCCCTTGGCCTTGGTAGTTCGAGGCAATGCCTGCACCGTAAAGGCGTTCGGGGCGGTCGGCCATGCGCTCATAGACCAGTCGCCCGACGACTTGGCCGTGTTCCAGCACAAAAGGCGCCTCGTGGCAGCGCACTTCCAGCACGCCGCGCGCGCCTTCGCCGCCTGCTGCGCCGTGGCCAAAGCCGGGGTCAAAGAAGCCGGCGTAATGGACGCGGAACTCGCCGACCATTGCGAGGTAAGGCGCCATTTCCGCGGCGAAATCGGGCGGGATTACTACCGCCTCGCGGCTGACCAAAATGTAGAACGCGCCGGGGTCGAGGATGATCCGCCCATCGCGCGAGCGGATTTCTTCCCAAAAATCCGAGGCCGGGTAATGCGCGATCCGATCCAGATCAATCACCCCGGTGTGGGGCTTGGCGCGGTAGCCCACCAGATCGCCTGTCTCGGGCCGCAGATCGACCGAGAAGCCCAAGCCGTGGTCAATCACCGCCTCACCACTCACCAATGGCTCAGCGCTATGGAGCGCCTTCAATTCGGCATCTGTGAGCGCGGCTTGGCCCGCGCGGAAGCGGATCTGGTTGAGCCGCATGCCGGGCCGCACCAGCACCGAAAACGATCGCGGGCAAATCTCGGCATAAAGCGGGCCGCTATAGCCCTCGGGGATGCGGTCAAATTCGCTGCCGCCATCGGTGATGACGCGCGTAAGCAGATCCAGCCGCCCGGTCGAGCTTTTCGCGTTTGACACCGCCGTGAGGCCCATCGGCAGGTTCAGGCTTTCCATCAAGGGCACCAGATAGACGCAGCCCTTTTCGAGCACAGCGCCGTCTGAAAGCTCCATCCGGTGCATTTCAAAATCTGCCAGTTTCGCCTCGACCCGCTCGCCCTTGCCCGCGAGGAAAGAGGCGCGGATGCGGTAAGCCACGCGGCCCAGCCGCAAATCAAGGCTGGCGGGTTGGATCTGTTCGGGGATCACGGGGGTATCGGCGGCAATTTCGCCGCGCTCAATCATCGCGCGCAATGCGCTATCGGGAAGAACACCCTGCATCTCAATACCCCGTAAAATGGACACGGCGGATATGCGAACGCCCACTCCCGAAGGAGTGGGCGTTGTTCGGTTGGTCGGGCCGGAGAGATTCGAACTCTCGACCTTCCGCCCCCCAGACGGACGCGCTAACCAGGCTGCGCCACGGCCCGACGAGGCGCATATAGAGCCATTGGGCCGCCGGGCGCAAGCGCGAAAACGCAACTTTTTGCGCCAAGTTGGGGCGGAGCGCGGCGGCCATGCTTAGCGGCGCGCCGGGGGCGGGCGGGGCGGCTGCGCCAGCCGCGCTTGCAGCGCCATCAGCCGATCATGCGACGACAAGAGCCGCATCCGTTCGATGGGCGACAGCATCGTCGGTGCAAACTGGCCCAGCCCTTCTTTGAGCGCGCCCAAGGGGTTCACGCTTGGGTCGATTTGCCCTGCGGTGGGAATCGCTTGGTTGAGCGGCGCGGTGCCACTCAGAATCAAGCTCACCACACGCTCAAGCGGGTCGGGCGGGGGCGGCAGCACTTCGGCCGGTTCTGGCGGTTCTTGCGCAGGCGTCAGCGCTTCGATGATCGCCGCGAAGGGCTCGACCGGGGGCAGGGGGCTGGGCGCGTCGTCAAACGCGTCGGGTTGCGGCTCTGCACCCATGTCCTCAAGCGGCTCGGGCTGCGCTTCAAGCGGCGCGTCTTCGGGCTCCGGGTCCGGTTCAGGCAGCACCGCAAAGTCACGCGCATCCACTTTATGCGCGTCTTCGGGTTCTGGCTCGGGTTCGGGGGCTAGGTCTTCCGCGATAAAGCTTTGATCTGGCTCTGGTTCCAGTTCCTCTTCGATCAGAAGTTCTGGCTCGGGCGGTTCTGGCGGGAAATAGTCAAAGAGGGAGGGCTGATGCCATTCCTGCGTCGCCTTGGGGGCGGCTTGCACTTGCTCGGGTTCGGGCGCTTCCACCGGATGATGGCGCGGGCCACGCGGGGCGACAAAGGAATAGGCGCTGTCATCCAGCGCGGGTTCAGGGTCCTCTGCCTCTGCCTCCGGTTCGGGCGGCAAGTCGGCCACGGGTTCTGGCGCGGCGTCGATAAAGGGCGCGGCGTCTGGTTCCGGCGCGCTTAGCTCTTCTACGCTGACCTCGGGCTCGGGCGCCGTGAAAGCCTCTTCCTGCGCATCTAGCGCGGCAAGCTCTGCGATTTCGTCTTCCGCTCCAAGTGCTTCGGGGTCTTCAAACGCGTCCGGTTCGGCAATGGGTTCCGAAACAGGCGCGTCTTCCAGCGCGGCGTCATCGGCTGTGGCTGCGGCTTCAACATCCTCCGCAGGATCTGTCGTTTCCAGCGCTGCGATCAGCTCGGGCAAATGCTCCGCCGGGCGCGGACGGCGAAACACGAAATCGGGGACCGGTTCCGGCTCGGGCGCAGGCTCTGGCACCGGAGTGCGCGCGGCGCGCGAAAAGACAAGCGGCGGCGGGGCCTCGTCTTCCTCGGGGGCCGTTTCTTCCGTGACCGGAGCGAGAGGCTCAACGGGGGCTTCAGCAGCACAGGCTGCATCCTCCGTCGGTGCGTCCTCTTCCTCGGCAACCGGTTCGGCTTCTGGCGCGGCGTCTTGTTCTGCGACTTCCGGCAAAGAGTCGTGTTCGGGCGTGTCTAGGGGCGCGGCACCCGCTTCCGGGGCAAGTCCCTCGTCCGGTGCGGTGCTTTCTTCCGGGGGCGCGATGTCTTCAAGCGGCGGCGCGGTCGCAAAGGCCGCATCGGCCAGCGGCTCCGCTTCTGCGGGCGCTTCTTCTGTGAAAGCGGCTGCTTCCTCGGCCTCCGTAAGCAGCTCCTGCGTCGCAGCGATCTCGACTTCGGTTTCGACTTCGGTTTCGACTTCGGTTTCGACTGTGGTTTCGGCGTCGGTCAGCGCGTCCTGCGCGGCTTCATCCTCTTCCGGTGCCGCCTCTTCCGCGACTTCCTCAGCCTCGGCTTCCAGCGCGGGCATGCGGCCAAAGACCAGATCAAAGGCGGTATCTTGCGGCTCGGGGGAGGCGGCGTCTTCCTCGGTTAGCGCGTCTTCCGCAGGCTCGGGATCGAGATCCATGTCCGCAAGAACAGGGGAGGCTTCGCCATCGGGGGCGTTGAAAGCAATTTCTTGCTCTTCGGGCGCCTCAAGGTGCGAATCTTCAAGCGGCTCAGCCGCCAAATCTTCAGAGTCGACCTCATCCAAGATGGGCGCAATCGGCGTGTCTTCTTCGGGGGGCTCCGTGTCCTCGGCCTGCGTCTCGGGCACCGCCAGAGGCTGCTCAAGGCTCGCTTCCAAAAGCGCCTCGGCCACCGCTTCGGCGACAATCTCGGACAGCACCGCCTCAAAGCCGAACGCATCGGGTTTTGGCGCGGGCGTCACCATCTCGGGCGGATCTTCGGTTTCCGCCTCTATAGGCGCGCCAGTGGTTTCCAGCGCGGGCGCCTCCGCCTCGGCCTCGGGGTCCTCTGTCCGGCCCAATGCCAGTGTCGGGTCCAGAAGCGGCGGGGGCATTTCTGCGGCGGGGGCGTCTTGTGCGGCGCGGGCGGCGGCGCGGATCGCCTCAGCCTCGGCGCGCAGGCGTTTCAGTTCCGCGCGCACAGCGGCGGCTTCTGCCCGTGCCATCTCCAGCGCTGCCTGTGCCTCGGCAATCGCTTGGGCTTCTTCTGGGCTGAGTTCGGGCGCATCTGCCTCGGGTTCGGAGGCATCTTCCGGCGGAAGGACTTCAGCTTCGTCGGTGGTGACAGGGGGCGTTTCCGCATCGAAGGGCGCTGAGTCTTCGATTTCAGAAACCTCAGAAGCCGCACCTTCTACGTCTTCTTCTGGAAGCGATGGGGCCTCATTCACATATTCGACCGCAAGGCTTTCCTCGGCTTCAGCCGTCACATCCTGCGGTGTGAAGGGCGATTCTTCGGCCTCGACAAAAAGGTTCTCAACCGGCGCTTCCAGCGTGTCATCCGCGTCAGGTGCCTGCGCGGGTGCGAAGGCTTCCGCCGCGGCCTCCGCAGTGGTTTCTGCGCCATCATCAAGTGCAAAGCTCTCGGGTGCCGCTTGTGGCCGATCAAGTTCTTGATCTTCGGGCGTTTCAGGCGCAACCGATGCCGTTTCCTGCGCGGGGGCGGCCTCCTCTGCAGGCGAGTCTTCTAGGGGCTCAGGCCCTTCAAGCGGCGCTTCTTCTGCACCCTCTTGCAGAGTTGCGGCGACCGCCTCGGCGACCGTTTCAATCGCGGCGGTGTTGTCAGCCGCCGTTTCCGTCACAGTCTCTTCCGGTGCGGCGGCGCCATCGACCAGTTCATGGCCATGTGCGGTCACCGCTTTCACCCCGCGCTTGCGCAGGGTTGCTTGCGCCTCTTTGATCGCGAGGCCTTCGACTTGCAGCATATGTTTGATGCCCGCGATCAGCGCGACATCATTGGGCCTGTAATAGCGTCGCCCACCAGCGCGCTTGACGGGTTTGATTTGGGAGAATTTGGTTTCCCAAAACCGCAGCACATGGGTGGGCGTGTCTAGAAGTTCGGAAACTTCAGAAATCGTACGGAAGGCCTCGGCAGACTTGGTCATCGGCCGCGTTCATCCCTTTCTGGGGTCCTTGTCGGGGCGGGTTTTTGTTATGCCCCGACCGGGCTCGTGCTCGTTTACCTCGCGTTGCCGTCGGCCACGCGGTCTTTCATCAGATGCGAGGGACGGAACGAAAGCACGCGGCGGGGCGAGATCGGAACCTCTTCGCCGGTTTTCGGGTTGCGCCCCATGCGCGACGCCTTATCGCGCACCGAGAAGGTGCCGAAAGACGAGATTTTCACCGTCTCGCCGCGCACCAGCGCGTCGGACATATGTTGCAGCACGCTTTCCACAAGCTGTGCGGATTCGTTGCGGCTGAGCCCCACTTCACGGAACACAGCTTCACTCAGATCCATGCGCGTAAGAGTCTTTTCCGACATCTCAATCCCCCCGGAGTGATTTTGATCACGATGGGCGCAACCTAATCGCGAGTCAATATCAATGACTTGCGGGACGCTGTTAAGACGGTGTTTTTCTGTGTTCCTAACCTTTTGCACCTGTTGGCGGGTGATTCCCACCCGCCCAGATCGCGCAAATGGTTACCAGCGCAGCGCCACTGCGCCCCAGGCTAGCCCGCCGCCGATCGCTTCGGTCACGATCAGATCGCCGGTTTTGACCTGTCCACGGTCGCGCCCAACAGAAAGCGCAAGCGGGATCGAGGCCGCCGAGGTGTTGCCGTGATCTTGCACCGTGACCACCACACGCTCCATCGGCACGCCCATGCGTTCGGCGGTGGCCGAGATGATGCGCAGGTTCGCCTGATGCGGCACGATCCAATCCACGTCATCGCCGGTCATATCGAGCTTGGCGAGCGCTTTATGGGCGGTGTCGGAAAGCTTCTGCACGGCATGTTTGAAGACTGCATTGCCCTGCATCCGCAGATGCCCGGCTTTGCCATTGGTGGAAACACCACCGTCGACGTAAAGCAGCTCGCGGTGACGGCCATCGGAATGCAGATCGGTCGCGAGAATCCCCCGATCATGCACCGTGCCCGTGCCTTGTGCGGCTTCCAAGATCAGCGCGCCCGCGCCATCGCCAAAAAGCACACATGTGCCGCGATCTTCCCAATCCATGATCCGCGAAAACGTCTCGGCGCCAATCACCAGCACACGCTGCGCTTGGCCCGACACGATCAGCCCATTGGCATTGGCCAGCGCAAAGACAAAGCCGGCACAAACCGCTTGCACATCATAGGCAAAGGCATTGGTGCAGCCGATGCCCGCCTGCACCATCGTCGCGACAGAGGGGAAGGTGAAATCTGGGGTCGAGGTGGCGACGATGATCGCATCCACATCCTCGGGTTTCATTTCCGCATCAATCAGCGCGGCACGGGCGGCATGGATCGCCAGTTGCGAGGTGGTTTCCCCCTCAGCGGCGAAATGGCGCCGCTCGATCCCCGTGCGGGTGCGAATCCAAGCATCCGTGGTCTCAAGGGTGGCTTCAAACTCGGCGTTTTCAACAATGCGTTCGGGCAAATAGTGGCCAACACCCCGGACCACGGCTCTTATCGTCATTTCTTTGTCTCGTCCCCTGCCTCATGCTTGGCGCTATCCTGCCCCGCCGCTGACGCAAGGGCAACCCGCGCCGCCAGCCGATCCACGAAGCCAAGGCCACCAAGACGGGCAGCCAAGTCGATGGCCGCCGCCACGCCGGTGCCATCGGCCCCGCCGTGCGATTTGACCACCGTGCCGTTGAGACCAAGGAACACCCCGCCATTGGCCCGGCGCGGATCGATCTTGGCCTTGAGTTTTTTGAGCGCGCGCATCGCAAGGAAGGCGCCCAGTTTCGCCATGATGCCCGAGGTGAAAGCCTCGCGCATCAATTCGCCAGCAAATTTCGCGGTGCCTTCGCCGGTCTTCAGCGCGATGTTGCCGGTGAACCCATCGGTCACAATCACATCGACGCGGGTGCCGGGCAGGTCATTGCCTTCGACAAAGCCCACAAAAGTGAAATCGCCATTTTGCGCGGCATCGGTGATCAGCTCATGCGCGGCTTTCAGCTCGGCATTGCCTTTGTGTTCCTCGGTGCCGACGTTCAGAAGCCCCACACGCGGACGCGTGAGCCCCAGCGCATTGCGGGCATAGGAGGCCCCCATCAGCGCATAGGTCAGAAGGTCGACCGCATCGGCGCGGACATCCGCCCCCATATCGAGCATGACATTGTAGCCCGACGGGTTCTTGGACGGCCAGAAAGAGGCGATGGCAGGCCGGTCGACGCCGGGCATCTTGCGCAGCCGCAACATCGACACCGCCATCAGCGCGCCGGTATTGCCGCAGGATACGGCGACTTGGGCTTCCTTGTTGCGGACCGCCTCGATGGTGGACCACATCGACGTGCCTTTGCCCGAGCGCATCACCGCCGAGGGCTTGTCGTGCATTGTGACCACATCGTCGGCATGGCGGATCGTCACGCGATCCTTGAGCTTGCGCGCTTTCACCAAAGGCACAAGCTCGGCCTCGCGGCCATGCACAAGGAAATGAAGGCTCGGGTTACCGCGGGCCGCAAGGGCGACACCGTCAAGCACCGCAGCAGGTCCGCGATCTCCGCCCATCGCATCGACGGAGATCACGATGCCGCCAGAAGAAAAAGCGCCGGAAAAATCCGGCGCTGTGGCCGCGGCGGCGCGGCCTTTTTGCTGGGTGCTAGACGCTCTGTCATCCCGCGCGTTGGCCGCGGTTTGCTCCTGTTCGGGCATATTGGCCATGGCGCGGAAGCGGCTTACGCCGCGTCGTCGTCCAGATCGACCTCGGCGGCTTGTGCCACCACTTCGCGGTCATCGTAGTGGCCGCAGGCGCCACAGACGTGGTGCGGGCGTTTCAGCTCGCCACAGTTCGGGCAAGCGGCCGGGTTGGCGGCGGTAAGGGCATCGTGCGCGCGGCGCATGTTACGACGGGAGCGCGTGACTCGGTTCTGCGGGACAGCCATGTGTCTAACCTCGGTTTTGCGGGGCGCATGGCCCTGATTTTCCTTGGGTTTCGTCACGGTTGCTTGTGGCGGACCGGGGGCGAACCCTCAACTCGAATGAGGCCGGGAACATACTGCGTTTCCGGCGCGTTGCAAGCCCTTTTTACAGGCTTTTTTTGAGCGCCTGACAAGGGTGACAAATCGCCTCTTATTCTGGCGTGTTTTCGTCCGATTTTCCGCCCATCAGCGCGCGGAGATTGGCAAAGGGGCGGGTGTCTTCGTCGCGGATCGGGGCCGCACCCGGCGGCGCGGCTTGCATCTCGGTGCCTTCGGCGCCCTCGGCATGGGGGTAAAGCGGCAACGCCAGTTCCAACGCTTC
Organism: Rhodobacter sp. JA431; assembly: GCF_900217725.1. NCBI lineage: Bacteria > Pseudomonadati > Pseudomonadota > Alphaproteobacteria > Rhodobacterales > Rhodobacter > Rhodobacter sp. JA431. The sequence continues at coordinate 299,746 of NZ_OBMP01000002.1, read as the reverse complement.
GAGCGCGACAGCGCCAAGGTCGATGCGGTCGGGCAGGGGCTCAGAATCGGTGTCTTCGGGCATTTCGACTTCTTCGCCCGTCGGCTCTTCCATATTCGCCACGTAATGGCGGCGCAGGTCTTCGCTGATGTCGGTCACCACCGGTGCCAGCGTTACCACGCAAGGCTGCACCACCTTGGCCGTGAGCCGTGCCTCCAGCAGCCAATCGTTGCGGCCTTGGGGGGTGAGCGTGCCCTTCAGCTGCAACCCCTCGACGGCGGTGATATCTGCCCATGTGGCAATGGCGGCGAGTGTCTCGCCTTCGGCGGTGACGTTGAACCGGGTCGGTTTGCGTCCGGCCAGATCGGCCACGCGCAAAGGATGCGTGAAGGGCAGCTCATCAAGCGGCTGGGGCGGGGAATGGGTCATCGCAAGCTCCGATCGTTCGCGGTCTGGGGCAGTCGGCCATTTGGGGCCTCGTTTGCGCCATAAGGTGTTACGGCGCTTGAGGGTCGGGCTGTCCTGTTGTAAGCGGGATAAAAGGCCCGAGAAGATGAGGCAAGGGGGATAGGGTGAGCAGCACGGTTGCACCGCAGCGTATGGCGAAGAAGATAGCCCTGTCTATTGCTCTGGTGGGCATGCTGGCGGCCGCAAGCTGCACGGCGATTTACCGCAATCACGGCTATGTGCCGAATGAAGAAGACCTTGCCCAGATCGAGGTCGGCAAAAGCAACCAGCAAGACGTGGCCTATGTGATTGGCCGCCCGGCCTCCAAAGGGCTGCTGCAAGGCGCAGGGTGGTTCTATGTCGGTTCGCGCTGGAAGCATTACGGCGCGCGCGCGCCGCAGGAAGTGGAACGCGAGGTTGTCGCGGTCAGCTTTGACGACAAGGGCGTTGTCTCCAATATCGAGCGCTTCGGTCTGGAAGATGGCGAGGTTGTCGTGCTGTCGCGGCGCGTGACCAAATCCAGCATCAAAGGCATCAGCGTTGTGCGGGAACTGCTCGGATCGCTGGGCCGCGTGTCTGCGGGCCAGATCGTCGGCGACTGATCTGATCTGACAAGCGCGCTGCCGCGTCGCAGCGCGCTGTCTTTTCGCTGTTAAGGAAGTGCCGTAGAGTATCGACGCTGTGGCCAGATCGGGCCCAGGATTCCCTGCCGGAGCACCCATGTTCTCGCTGTCGAAATTCTCTCTTGCCCGGGGCCGATATGCGGCCCGTTTCGCTGTGACCCCCGAAGATGTTCAGGCCGCGCAGGCTTTGCGCTGGCGGGCGTTCATCGCCAATCGGGGTCGCGACGGGGCGGCGCAGGCGGCGCTTGATGTCGATGCCTTTGATGCCGATTGCCGCCATGTGCTGGTGGAGGAAACCGGCTCGGGCCAATTGGTTTGTTGCTTCCGGTTGATGCCCTTGGAAAACGGCGCAGAGCTTGAGCGCAGCTATTCGGCACAGTTTTATGACCTGACGCCTTTGTCGGAATACCCCGGCAAAATGGTCGAGATGGGCCGTTTCTGCATTGATCCTGCGTGCCGCGACCCGGATATTTTGCGCCTCGCTTGGGGGGCGGTGACGCGCTTTGTCGATGCCGAAGGGATCGAAATGCTGTTTGGCTGCTCGTCGTTTCTGAGCACCGATTTTGACAGCTACACCGATACATTCGCGCTGTTGGCCGAGCGTCACCTTGCGCCGCGGCGTTGGCGCGTGCAGGTGAAGGCCCCCAAGGTGATCCGCTATGCGCGCCAGCTTTTGGGCCGCAAGGGCGACCCGAAACTGGCCATGCTGAAAATGCCGCCGCTGTTGCGCAGCTATCTGGGCATGGGCGGTTGGGTCAGCGATCATGCGGTGGTGGATGAAGATCTGGGCACGCTGCATGTGTTCACCGGGCTTGAGATCGGCGCGATCCCGCCCGCACGCGCCCGCGCGTTGCGGCTGGTGGCGGGCTGATACGACACAAGCGCCCCATCCCCGTTGACCTTTGCGCGCGGCCCGGCTAGCGGAAGCACATGGCACGCGCACCTCTTTTACAGCTTTCGTCGATCTCGCTCACCTTTGGCGGCAACCCTGTCTTTGACGGGCTTGACCTCACTGTGCAGGAGGGGGACCGGGTCGCCCTTGTGGGCCGCAATGGCTCGGGCAAATCCACCCTCATGAAGGTGATGGCGGGGCTGATCGAGGCCGATCACGGTGCGCGCGTGGTGCCTACGGGCACGCGCGTGGGCTATATGGAACAAGAGCCGGATCTGAGCGCCTTTGAGACCTTGGGCGATTTTGCGGCCTCTGGACTGCCCGAGGGCGAGCGTTACAAGGTCGAGATGGTGGCCGAGGGGTTGAAGTTCCGCCCCGATGCGCCGGTTTCCACGGCCTCTGGCGGTGAGCGGCGGCGCGCGGCTTTGGCGAAATTGCTCGCTGAAGGCCCGGAATTGATGCTGCTCGACGAGCCCACCAACCACCTTGATATTCAGGCGATTGGCTGGCTGGAGGACTATCTGCGCGACACCCGCACCGCCTATGTGCTGATTTCGCATGACCGCGCCTTTTTGCGCCATCTGACCCGTGCCGTTTTGTGGATCGACCGGGGCGAGGTGCGCCGGATGGAAAAGGGCTTTGAGCATTTTGAGGATTGGCGCGAGGAAACTTGGTCTGCGGAAGATGACGCCCGCCACAAGTTAGACCGCAAGATCAAGGCCGAGGCGCGTTGGGCGGTTGAGGGGATTTCGGCGCGGCGCAAGCGCAACATGGGCCGGGTGCGCGCGCTGCAAGCGCTCCGTGCGGAACGGGCGAGCCAAATCCGCCGCCAAGGCACCGCCGCGATGGAACTCGAAAGCGGCCAGCAATCCGGCAAGCGGGTGATCGAGGCGTTGGGCCTTGCCAAAAGCTTTGCCGAGAAGCCGATTGTGAAAAACTTCGATCTGCGGGTTTTGCGCGGTGACCGGGTGGCTTTTGTGGGGCCGAATGGCGTCGGCAAAACCACGCTTTTGAAAATGCTGACGGGCGAGTTGGACCCTGATGCGGGCACGGTGAAACACGGCACCAATCTGGAAATGGCGGTCTTTGATCAGACCCGCTCGGCGCTCGATTTTGAGATGACGCTGTGGGACGGGCTGGTGAACGACCCGGAGATGCGCGTCTCGGGCCGCTCTGACCAAGTGATGGTGCGCGGCACGCCCAAACATGTGGTGGGCTATCTCAAGGACTTTCTCTTTGACGAGGCGCAGGCGCGCGCGCCGATTGGCTCGCTGTCTGGTGGCGAACGCGCGCGGCTCTTGCTCGCCCGGATCATGGCGAAACCGTCGAACCTTTTGGTGCTCGACGAGCCAACGAACGATCTCGATGTGGAAACGCTCGACCTTTTGCAAGACATCTTGGGCGAATATGACGGCACCGTGCTTTTGGTGAGCCACGACCGCGATTTTATCGACCGGGTGGCCTCCACCACCATCGCGATGGAAGGCGATGGCCGCGCCACGGTTTATGCGGGCGGCTGGTCCGATTATCAGGCGCAAAAGGCGCTCACCGCCCCCGCAGCCGAAGCCGCGAAACCCGCGCCGAAAAAGGCGGAGGCAGTGAAAGAGGCGCCGAAGGACACGCCCAAGAAAGCGGGCCTGACCTTCACCGAAAAGCACCGTCTGGAAGAACTGCCCGGCGTGATGGAGAAACTTGAGCGCGAGATTGCCAAGCTGCACGAGCTGCTCTCTGACGCGAATCTGTTCACCCGCGAGCCGGTGAAATTCGCCAAAGCCTCAGAGATGCTGGTCGAACGCGAAGCCGCACTTAGCGCCGCCGAGGAAGAATGGCTGACGCTGGAGGAAAAGGCGGGCAGTTGAGCCGTTCAAAGCCGCAGCGATGAAAGATAAAAGCCGCACTCACCAGAGCGCGGCTTTTATGTTTGCTCTCAACGTTCAGGGCGTGCCGAACACCCTCCCGATTGGATTTATTCGAGGTTGGTGCGATAATACATCTCTTCTTCGGTTTGCCCAATCGCCGTCGCCGGCGGGGCTTTGGTGTTCACGTAGCCACCGCTGACCCCGAAGTTGATGCCGCCGCCATTGCCAAGGCCAAAGCCGATATCGGCGCCGATATAGAGGTCATTGTCGATATAGGCGGCCCCGATGCTCGGGCGCCAGCTGCCCGACTGGAACATGTAATCAAGGCCGATGGTGCCGACGGTATCGCCTTCTTCGTCATCCGAGAAAATGCGCGCGCCAATGCCGGTTTGCGGGCCGCCGGAGCCGCCAAAAGCAATTGTCATACCAACACCAATCGTCGGATCCGCAGCAGCGGGGAGCGCAAGCGCCCCAAGGCAGGCGGCCGTCAAGATGATTTTCTTCATGATAATTCCTCGTCTGTCACCGTATCGTTTGAGCCTGTGGCATTCTCAGAAGCCTGTCAATTAAGGTTTTCTATACCACGTTGCGCGGCGCACGGGCTGGTTGCGGGGTCTGGATACGGCACAACTCAAAGCAAAAGGGCGGCCCGAAAGCCGCCCCTCGCAGATTGTGTTTCTAAGCGACAAGCTCAGTTCCCGCCCTCGCCGCCCGGGGCGAAATACTCGCGCGTCAGCGAAACGATGATCGGCGAGAGCAGCAGCAGCGAGATCAGGTTCGGGATCGCCATCAGCGCGTTGAGCGTATCGGCCACCAGCCACGCAAAATCGAGGCTCAGCGTCGCGCCAAAGAAGACCGCGATGGTCCACAGCAGCCGGAACGGTTTTTCGCTCACCGTGCCAAGCAGGTATTCCCAGCATTTCTCGGCGTAATAGGCCCAGCCCAGAATGGTGGTGAAGGCGAAGGGCGCAAGGCAGAGCGTCAGCAGATAGTTGCCAAAGCCCGGGATCGCCGCCTCAAAGGCCGAGGCAGAAAGCAGCGCGCCGGTTTCGCCGTTGGTCCAGACGCCGGTGACCATGATCGCAAGGCCCGTCAGCGTGCATATGATGATCGTGTCGATGAATGTTCCCATCATGCCAACCACGCCCGAAAATACGGGGTTGGAGGTGGAGCCAGACGCCTGCGCGATACCTGCGGTGCCAAGGCCCGCTTCGTTCGAAAAGATGCCGCGCGCCACGCCCTTTTGCATCGCCATGATGATGCTTGAGCCCAAGAACCCGCCAGCGGCTGCCGTGCCGGTAAAGGCATCCGTCACGATGGTGGCAAAGGCCGCCGGAATGTTGCCAGCAAAAGCGATCAAAACGAAGATGACAGAGATCAGATAGACCACCGCCATGAAGGGCACGACCTTTTGCGCCACCGCGCCGATGCGCCGGATCCCACCCAAAACGACGAGCCCCGTGACGCCGGTCAGAACGATCCCGGTGATCCAAGTTTGCACGCCGAAAGAGTTTTGGATCGCGGCGGCGATGCCATTGGCTTGCACCATATTGCCGATGCCAAAGCCCGCAAGCCCGCCAAAAAGCGCAAAGGCGGTGCCGAGCCAATGCCAATGTTTGCCAAGCCCGTTTTTGATCGCGAACATCGGGCCACCGATATGTTCGCCTTTGTCGTCCACCTCGCGATATTTCACCGCGACAACCACCTCGGCATATTTCGTGGCCATGCCGACAAAGGCGGTGACCCACATCCAAAACAGCGCACCGGGGCCGCCCACGGCAATGGCCGTGGCCACACCCGCGATATTGCCGGTGCCGATGGTGCCCGAAAGCGCCGTCATCAGCGCGGCATAGGGGGTGATTTCCCCTTCCGAGTCCGCGCCGGGGGTGCGGCTCTTCCAGATCATCTTGAAGCCGTAAACAAGCTTGAAGATCGGCATGAAGCCAAGACGCAGCTGAAGGAAAAAGCCGGTGCCAATGATCAAGACAATCATTGGAACGCCCCAGACAATACCGTTCAGCCAGTTGAAGAAATTAAGTATCAGTTCCAAACGGTTGTCTCCTCTTTCTCCCTCGCAGCGCCGTTTCCACAAAGAACATGGGCGGATATGCGACGCATCTCGCGTAGCAGGGATTTATGCTGTTGTTCATGGCCCTCCCGTACATGCCCTTCTTCGCGAAGTTCAACCCCACGATTCGCCACATCCTCCCAGAATGCATAGCCGCTAAGCGTTTGATCCGGTGAGAAGGTCTTGGCCGCGCAACGCGCCGGGCGAAATGCAAAAAGGCGGCCCGAAGGCCGCCCTTTGTGTTGGGTGTTTGGGGGCGCTTAGGCGCCCGTCGGCGCTTTCGGCGCGGGGGCGAATTCGGGCGCGTCGGGAGCCATCAGCTTCGGCGCATTGGCGCCTTGCAGCGGGTCGTCTTGACGCTGCACCGAGCCCTCGAAATGAGCGCCGGATTCGATCGCGATGGTTTTGTGGATGATGTCGCCTTCGACCCGCGCGGTCGAGGTCAGGCGCACTTTGAGGCCGCGCACGCGGCCCACAACGCGGCCATGCACCACCACATCATCGGCGACGATTTCGCCTTTGATCGTGGCGCTTTCGCCCACGGTCAGCAGATGCGCGCGGATGTCGCCTTCGACGACGCCTTCCACCTGCACATCGCCGGTGGTTTTGATATTGCCCGTGACCGTGAGGTCTGCCGACAGCACCGAGGCCGCAGGCTTAGCGCGCGGCGTGGAGGAGGGCACGAAATCCCCGAGCGGGCGCGAGGGCGGCATGGTCGCCTCGGACTTCTTCTCGGGATCGGTGGCCGCTTTCGGGCCGGGTTCGTGGATCTTGCTTTTAGAAAACATCCTGAGCCGCCTTGATGAAGGTCATCGGGTTGATGGGGGCGCCACCCACCCGGATTTCATAGTGCAGATGCGGTCCGGTGGACCGTCCGGTATTGCCTGTATCACCGATCACTTCGCCGCGCGACACTTTTTGCCCCACCTTCACGCGGATTTTGGACAGGTGCCCATAGACGGTGGAGACGCCAAATTGGTGGCGCAGTTTGATCACATTGCCATAGCCATTTTCCCAGCCGGCTTCGGTCACCACGCCATCTGCGGGGGCGTGCACATCCATGCCCACCGGGCCCGCCAAATCAATGCCCGCATGCAGCCGCCCCCAACGATAGCCAAAGGGCGAGGTGAAGCGGTAGCCACCGCGCAGCGGCATTGCGAAGGGCAGCTTGTCGATGGCGATCCGGTACAGGTTCATCTCATCGAGGCGCTGCAAAATGCCTTCGGCGCGGGCGGTATCTTCATCGGGGTCGATCATGCCCTTGGTCGAGATCGCCGCCGGGATCAGAGGACCGCCGGTGCCCGAATAGCCGCGGCGGATTTGGGCGATGATGTCATCGGGGTCCATGCCCGCCTTTTTGAACATGCGATCGAGCGGCTCCATCGAGATTTGCACCGCCCCTTCGAGCGTATCGAAAATTTCGTCATTGCGCTCTTCGATCAGGCGGCGTTCAAGCACGGCCTGATCTGCTTCTTCGCGCGCGCTTTCGGCATCGCGCGCGGCGCGGTCGCGTTCGGTTGCTGTGCGGGTCAGCGCGACAGAGAGCAGATCGACCGTGCCGCCCATATCGCCGATTTTCGCGCTGAGCGTGGCGGCGCTTTGCGCGCCAGTGCCTTTGGCGGCGGCCAACTGTGTGCGCGCCTCATCGCGTTCGGACATGGTGCGGCGCAGGGTCGATTGAATCACGTTGATGCCGGTTTCCAATTCGCGGCGGCGTTCTTCGGAGGCGAGCAGTTGCGATTGCATCTGCGAAACTTGCTCCAGCGCCATCTGGAACCGATCTTGCGCGGCCAGTGCCTCTGCCGCGCGCTGGTCGCGCTCGCGCGCCAAAATATCGAGCCGGGTTTCAAACTGCGCCATGGCGATCCGGGCCTGATCGCGCGCCCCGCCCGAGGAAATCCCGTCGATGAACAGAAGTGACGAGGCGATCACCGACCACAGGAACACCATGCCAAGCGCAAACAGCGTCACCGCCTGAGTCAGAGGACGCAGCCGCACGAAACGGGTCGCATCTTCGGATTTCAGAAACAGGCGCTGCTCGGGCAGCCATCTTTCCAGCACCATATTGGCGCGGTCGAGTATCCGTCTGGGCACGGCGGTCTTCCTGTCTTTGGGGCGCAAGAGGAACGCCCGAATTTTGGCCCGGAATGGTTAATATCTCAACAATTCGGGCTTTGCCCGGTTAGCAAGCGGGGCAAGCCCGGTGCAACCACTTTTGCCACAACCATGGGGCGAGTGCTGAAAAACGGGCAGAAAATCGCTCAAAACCAACTGCTTTGGCGGTGTTTTGCCAAGAGCAAAAAGCCCGGGCAATGCGCCCGGGCTCGCTGAAACGACCGATGCCGACAGGCGCTTAGCTCATCGCGCGCACCGCCTCGAGCACCGCCTCGGCATGGCCCTTGACCGAGACTTTCGGCCAGACTTGCGCCACCACGCCTTCTGAATCGATCAAGAAAGTGGCGCGCTGAATCCCCATCGAGGTTTTGCCATACATCTTCTTTTCGACCCAAGTGCCATAGGCCTCACAGGTCGCGCCGGTCTCGTCAGAAACCAGTTTCACCCCAAGGCTATGCTTGGCGCAAAATTTCGCATGGGCCTTTGGGCTGTCTTTCGAAATCCCCACCACAAGCGCGCCTGCGGCATCGAAATCCGCCCCAAGGCGCGTGAAATCCAACGCCTCTGTGGTACAGCCGGGGGTGTCGTCTTTGGGGTAGAAATACAAAACAACCTTGCGCGGGCGCAGCGCCGAAAGCGTCAGTTCGCCGGTTTCTGCCCCGGTTTCGGTGAGCGGCAGGGTGAAATCCGGCGCGTTTTCGCCGATTGCGATCATTTGCGTTCCTCCTTGTCAGATGGCAGGAGTAAGCTAGAGCAGAACGCGGCGCCGTCAAAGGGGCGCAACAGGCAGGCAAACGGCAAACGGATGAACGAGAGCGGCGCGGACCCCGCGAAAACGGTACAGCCTCCGGCGCAGCCCGAGGCGGGCGCGACGATGCGCCCCGCGCGCCGGCGCAAGCGCCGTTTGGTGTCGCTTGTGTTCGGGGTGCCGATCTTGGTGCTGTTGCTCGGCCTTGCTGGTCTGATTGTGACCCATACGCCGGTTCCGGTGCCGCAACTGCTGTTGAGCCGGGTTGAGACGCAGGTGAACACCGCGCTTGCCGGGCGCTTGGGGGTGCGGATTGGGGCTGCGGCGGTGGTGGTGGCCGAGGGGCTGGTGCCCGAGGTCCGGCTTGACGTTGTGCGGGCCAACCAACCCTCTGGCCTGCCCATTGCGGTTTTGCCCGAACTAGCGGTGCGGTTTGATCTGGGCGCGCTTTTGTCGGGCCGTTTGGCGCCTGAAAGCCTGCGCATCGGTGGGGCGCGCGTCGCGCTTTATCGCCGCCCCGATGGCAGCATTGATCTGGCGCTGCCCGAGGGCGAAGAGGGCGCGCTGGCCGGGCTTGATCTGACCGATCCGACCAAAGTGACCGAGGCGATCGAGACCTTTTTTGCGACGCCACTTTTGGCCAGCGTCGATGAGATCACCGCCGAAGACTTGCACATTCGGCTTGTTGACACGCGGCTTGGCCGGGTTTGGGAAGTGTCGCAAGGCCGGTTTCGGTTGCGCCAGACCAATGAAGATATCTCGCTGACGCTTGGTTTTGATGTGGGGGAACGCGACCGCTTGCCCGCACAGGTGGCGCTGACGGCCTCGACCTCGAAATTCTCACCCCGCGCCGCTTTTGGCGCGGCGGTGACAGAGGTGCCCGCCGCCGATCTTGCGGTGCAATCGCCCGCTTTGGCGGTGCTGGGTCTGTTGGATGCGCCGATTTCGGGCACGATCCAATCGGGCATCACCGAGACGGGCGAGTTGGAGCGGCTTGACGCGACCTTGCGCATTGGCGCGGGCGCGCTGCGCCCGGTCGAGGGCGCGCAACCCGTCGCTTTTGATAGTGCCGACCTGCGGCTGCGCTATGATCCGGCGGTGCAGCGGGTGCAGATTGACCGCCTTGATCTGCAAAGCCGGGCTTTGCGGCTTGGGGCCTCGGGGCAGGTGCTTTTGCGGGATGTGGTGAACGGCTTGCCGGGCGCGGCGCTTGCGCAGGTGGCGCTGCATGACATTGCCGCCGACCCTGAGGGGCTGTTTGAAAAGCCCGCGCTGATTTCCGAGGGCGCGCTTGATCTGCGTTTGCAGCTTGATCCGTTCCGCATTGACGTGGGGCAGGTGCAGCTGGTGGAGGGCGCGCGCCGGGTTGCGGGCCGTGGCAAGGTCGCGGCGGGGTCGGAGGGGTGGAGCGTCGCCTTTGATGCCGAAGTGGGCGAGATCGCCTCGGATGATCTTTTGGCGATTTGGCCGAAGGCGCTGGTGCCGCCGACGCGTGATTGGATTGAGAAGAACGTTACCACCGGGCAGTTGCGCAATGTGCGCGCGGCGGTGCGCTTGCAGCCGCAAGCTGAGCCACGGCTGGAACTGGGCTATGAATTCCGCGGTGCGGAGGTGAAGGTGCTCAACACCCTGCCGCCAGTGCGCGAAGGGCGCGGCTTTGCGGGCATCACCGAAAACCAGCATACCTTGATGGTGGAAGAGGGGCGGCTAGAGGCGCCTCAAGGCGGCGGCATCGAAGTGGCGGATTCGGTGATGACAGTGCCGGACATTCGCCAAATTCCTGCGGCGGCCGATGTGCGGCTGGTTACCCGCTCGCCGATCCCGGCGGCGCTGTCGCTTTTGGATGAGGAACCGTTCCGCTTCCTCTCCAAAGCTGGGCGCGACACCGATATTGCCGAGGGGTGGGCCGAGGCGCGCACTGATCTGCATTTCCTTTTGGAAAAGAAGATCTTGGCCGAAGATGTTGAGTTTGATGTCATAGCGCGGCTCACCGATGTGCGCTCCACCACTTTGGTTCCCGGCCATGAGATCACCGCGCCGCTTTTTAAGCTGGTGGCGGATCGGGCGGGGATGACGGTTTCGGGCGCGGGGCATTTTGACGTGGTGCCGTTCCAAGGCCGCTGGACGCAGCGCTTCGGGCCAGAGCATCGCGGCACGTCGCGCGTGGATGGCTTTGTAGAGGTGACGCCGGAGGCGCTTGACCATCTGAAGATCGGCCTACCAGAGGGCGCGGTGAAGGGCGAAGGCTGGGGGCATTTGGACATTGCTTTCACCAAAGACGAAGCGCCGCGCTACAGATTCAAGACCGACCTCAAGGGGCTGCGGCTCTCGATCCCCGAGATCGGCTGGTCAAAAGCGGCCGCGACCGAGGGTCAGTTAGAACTGACCGGCAGTTTGGGCAAAGTGGCGACGGTGGATCGGCTCGTGGCGTCCGCCCCTGGGCTCGCGACGACGGGGAAGGTGGTGCTGACCGCCACTGGGTTTGAGCGCGCGATTTATGACAGTCTCAAGATCGGGCGCTGGTTTGAGGGCGCGGCGGACCTTGTCGCGCGTGGCGCGGGTCGGGCGCCCGATGTGGTGGTGAAATCGGGGCGGTTGGATTTGCGCGCGCTGCCCAATGGTTCGGGCGGTTCGGGCGGCAAAGGCGGCGGGAAGATCACCGCGCAACTTGACCGGGTGACGGTGACCGATGGGATCGCGCTTACGGGCCTTGCGGGCAATTTCACCACGCGGGGCGGCTTTGCTGGCGATTTTACCGCGCGGGTGAATGGCGCGGCTGCGGTGCGCGGCGCGGTCATTCCGCAAGCGGGCCGCGCGGCGATCCGGCTTACGGCACAAGACGGTGGTGCGGTGCTGGATGCGGCGGGGATCTTTTCCAAAGCGCGCGGCGGGGCGATGGATCTGACGCTGCGCCCGGTTGGCGATAAAAGCTATGATGGCGCGTTGAAGATTGCCGATCTGAAAGTGCGCGATGCCCCGGTGCTGGCCTCGATGCTTTCTGCCGCTTCGGTGATTGGGCTGTTGGAGCAACTCAACGGCGACGGGATCACCTTTAATGAAGTGACCGGTGATTTCCGCATTGCGCCGAATGGTGTCACCGTGCGCGCGGGCGAGGCGCTTGGCGCCTCGATGGGGGTGACGATGACGGGCGTCTACTACCCCGAAACCAAAGCTTTCAACATGGAAGGGGTTGTCTCGCCCTTCTATATCGTCAATGCCATCGGCCAGATCTTCGCGCGCAAGGGCGAGGGGCTGTTTGGCTTTACCTATCGGCTGGGGGGCACCGCCGAGGCACCCAAGATTTCGATCAACCCGCTGTCGATCCTGACACCGGGGATGTTCCGCGAAATCTTCCGCCGCTCGCCGCCCCCCATTGTGACGGAATAACTTCGATGAAACTGGATGACTTCGATTTCGATCTGCCCGAAGGGTTGATCGCCACCCGGCCCGCGCGGCCGCGCACGGCTGCCAAGCTTTTGGTGGCCGAGGGAGAGGGCATCCGCGATCTGACGGTGGCCGATTTGCCCGATCTTTTGGGGCCGGGTGATCGGCTGGTGCTCAACAACACCAAGGTGATCCCGGCGCGGCTGACGGGGAGCCGTGCGCGCGATACGGGGCAGGGCACCGTTGTCGCGAAGATCGAGGTCACACTGCTCGAACCCGCGCCGGGAGGGGCATGGAGCGCGCTTGCGAAACCCTTGCGCAAGGTGAAAGAGGGCGAAGAGATCACCTTTTCGGATCGGCTTTCGGCCAAGGTTTTGACGATTGCCGAAGGGCAGATGCAGATCGCCTTCAACTGCACCAGGGCCGATTTTGACGCCGCGCTGGCCGAGGCGGGGGCGATGCCCTTGCCGCCCTATATCGCCGCTTTGCGCGCGCCCGACGAGGCCGACAAAAGCGATTATCAAACCGTCTTCGCGCGCCATTCGGGGGCGGTGGCCGCGCCCACGGCAAGCCTGCACTTCACCCCGGAACTGCTTGAAACGCTTCGGCAAAAGGGTGTCACGTTCACCGAGGTGACGCTTCACGTCGGCGCGGGGACGTTTTTGCCGGTGAAGGTGGAAGATGTCACCACCCACAAGATGCATGCCGAATGGGGCGAGGTCTCCGCGCAAGCGGCGGCAGAGATCAACGCGACCAAAGCGGCCGGGGGGCGCGTGATCCCGGTGGGAACGACTGCGCTGCGGTTGATTGAAAGTGCCGCCGTGGCCGAGGGCGAGATTGCGCCCTTTTGCGACACGACCGAGATTTTCATCTATCCGGGCTATCGCTTCCGCATTGCCGATGCGCTGATGACCAATTTCCACCTGCCCAAATCCACCCTTTTGATGCTGGTTTCCGCGCTGATGGGGCAGGAACGTATTCGTGAAATTTACGCTCATGCGGTTGCAAAGGGCTATCGGTTCTTTTCTTATGGAGATGCGTCCCTTCTGCTGCCAAAAGCCCGCAACGGGGGGTGACGCTTGTCGCCCCGCGCCCTATCCTGAGCGCAGTCCCTTCTTTTCCGGATAGGTTTGACCAATGCTGACCGTTTTGCGCACCACTTGGCCTTTGCTCTTGGGCATCATGCTGCTGATGGTGGGCAACGGGATGCAGGGCACGCTGCTGGGGATCCGGGGCGCGATTGAGCAAATCGGCACCTATCAAATGTCGATCGTCATGTCGGCCTATTTTGCGGGTTTCTTGCTCGGTTCGCAATTGACCCCGCTGATGATCCGGCGCGTGGGCCATGTGCGGGTCTTTGCGGCGCTCGGTTCGCTGATCTCTGCGCTGCTGATCCTTTATGCGGCCTATCCGAACTGGATCGCTTGGGCCTTGATGCGGGTGCTGATCGGCTTTTGCTTTTCGGGCGTTTATATCACCGCCGAAAGCTGGCTTAACGCCTCCACCGCAAACGAGCAGCGCGGCCAAGCGCTTTCGGCCTATATGATTGTGCAGATGGTCGGCATCATCTCCGGCCAAGGTCTGATGAACGTCGCCGACCCGGCGGGCTATCTGCTTTTCGTCATTCCCTCGGTGCTGGTGTCGCTGGCCTTTACGCCGATTTTGCTTTCGGCCAGCCCCGCGCCGGCCTTTGCCGAGGTGCGACGGCTCACCCTACGTGACCTTTACAAAATCTCGCCTTTGGGGGTGGTCGGCATTTTCTTGATGGGCGGCACCTTTGCGGCTTTGTTCTCGATGGTCTCTGTCTGGGGCACGCAGGTGGGGCTGTCGGTCACGCAAATCTCGATGTTTGTCGCGGCGATCTATTTTGGCGGGCTCGTGGCGCAATATCCGATTGGCTGGGCCTCGGACCGCATGGATCGGCGTCAGTTGATCTTGCAAGTCGCCGTGGTGGGGGCGTTCGCAATGCTGGCGGCCTTTTTGCTGGCGCCGGGGTTTTGGACCCTGCTCGCCCTTTTCGCGGTGATCGGCGGCGTGGCGAACCCGCTTTACGCGCTGCTTCTGGCTTACACGAACGACTATCTTGAAGCGTCAGATATGGCGGCGGCTTCGGCAGGGCTTTTGTTTGTGAACGGGGTCGGGGCGATCACGGGCCCGCCCGTCACCGGTTGGCTGATGGAAAGCCTCGGCCCGGAAGGGTTTTTCCTTTACGTCGGGCTGTTGATGGCGGGCATCGCGCTTTATGCGCTGTGGCGGATTGTGCGTGCGCCCGACCGTCAGGGGGAATTCACCTCGGCCTATGCGGTCGTTTCGCCCGGTGCGACGGCCTTCGCGGTTGAGGCCGTTTTGGAGGCGGGCACCGACAGCGAGGAGTCGGCGAACGAATCCACCCCAGAGGGGGAGGCCGCGCCTTTGGATGAGCACGTCCCCCCCAAAGATGCCGCAACGGCACCCATAGACCCGGGGTCGGAAAACGATCAGGAAGGTTCGGAAAAATAGCCGCGGAACTTTCTGCCTTTGCACAAAGTTTACACAGCATTTGAATTTTCTTGTCACAGCGCGCCGGGAATCCCCCGCAAGACTTGCGCTTTGACTTAACTCGGGCAGGCTGAAGCTGTGCTCAACCCAAAATGGGGGTCCACCTATGGAAGCGATCAAGGATCTGATCGCGTTCTGGCACGACGATGTGGGTGCGGAACGCTGGTACAACTCGACGCCGGAACTGGATGAAGAGATTTTGTCGCGCTACTCGGCTTTGTGGCAAAAAGCGCAAGCTGGAGGATGTGATGATTGGGCGGAAACGCCCGTGGGCGCTTTGGCGCTGGTGATTTTGTTCGATCAACTGCCGCGCAACATGTTCCGCGGTTCGCGCCAAGCCTTTGCGACCGATGCCCAGGCGCTCAAAGTGGCAACGATGGCGGTGGAGAAAGGCTTCGATATGCAGATCGAAGACCCGCTGCGGCAGTTCTTCTATGTGCCCTTCATGCATTCGGAAAAAATCGCCGATCAGGAAAAGGGCGTGCTTTTGGCCGAAGAACGGATGCCCGACGAACACCTGCAGCACGCCAAGGCGCATCACGCAATCATCGCCCGCTTTGGCCGCTTTCCGTGGCGCAACGAATTGGTGGGCCGCTATTCCTCGGATGAGGAGGCCGCCTTCCTTTGGGCGGGGGGCTATGAGCGGATGCTAACC
This sequence comes from Rhodobacter sp. JA431, assembly GCF_900217725.1. Taxonomy (NCBI): domain Bacteria; kingdom Pseudomonadati; phylum Pseudomonadota; class Alphaproteobacteria; order Rhodobacterales; genus Rhodobacter; species Rhodobacter sp. JA431. The sequence continues at coordinate 284,438 of NZ_OBMP01000002.1, read as the reverse complement.
TCGGTTGGCGGGCGCTAAGACCCGGTTTTGATCACAAGCGCGCGCCTTTGGGCGCGCGTTTTGCTTTTTGACCTGCGACTTCTTGAAGCGGGCGGCAAAATAGTTTAATGCCAAACCATCTGAGATGGAGGGTTGCATGGCCGCGAAAAGCTTCGACATGATTGTGATCGGCGCCGGTCCGGGCGGTTACGTGGCCGCGATCCGGGGCGCGCAGCTGGGGCTCAATGTGGCCGTGGTGGAGCGTGAACACCTTGGCGGCATCTGCCTGAACTGGGGCTGTATCCCGACAAAAGCGCTGTTGCGCAGCGCCGAAGTGTTCCACCTGATGCACCGCGCCAAAGAATTTGGGCTGAGCGCCGACAAGATCGGCTTTGACCTTGCTGCCGTGGTGGTGCGGAGTCGCGCGGTTGCCAAGCAGCTTTCGGGCGGCATCGGCCATCTGATGAAGAAAAACAAAATCACCGTGCTGATGGGCGAGGCGAGCGTGCCGCGCAAAGGCGTGGTCTCGGTCAAGACCGACAAGGGCACCGAGGAAATCACCGCGAAGAACATCGTCCTTGCCACCGGGGCCCGCGCGCGGCAATTGCCGGGGCTGGAGGCCGATGGCGATCTGGTTTGGTCTTACAAACATGCGCTGGTCGCCAAACGGATGCCGAAGAAACTGCTCGTCATCGGCTCGGGCGCGATTGGCATTGAATTCGCCAGCTTCTTCAACACGCTTGGCGCCGATACCACGGTGGTGGAGGTGATGGACCGCGTGCTTCCGGTGGAAGATGCCGAAATCTCTGCCTTTGCGAAAAAGCAATTCGTCAAGCAAGGTATGAAGATCCTTGAAAAAACCACGGTCAAACAGCTTGATCGCGGCAACGGCAAAGTCACCGCGCATCTGGAAGATGCCAAGGGCGTGACCACGGCGGAATTTGACACGGTGATCTCGGCTGTCGGGATCGTCGGCAATGTCGAAGGGCTGGGGCTTGAGGCGCTTGGCGTGAAGATCGACCGCACCCATGTGGTGGTGGATGAATTCTGCCGCACGGGCGTGGAGGGCCTTTACGCGATTGGCGATATCGCCGGTGCGCCGTGGTTGGCGCATAAGGCCAGCCATGAAGGCGTGATGGTGGCCGAACTGATCGCGGGCAAACATGCCCATCCGATCAAGCCGGGCTCGATTGCGGGCTGCACCTATTGCCACCCGCAGGTGGCGAGCGTTGGCATGACCGAAGCCAAGGCGAAAGAGGCGGGCTATGAGGTCAAAGTGGGCCGCTTCCCCTTCATCGGTAATGGCAAGGCGATTGCTTTGGGCGAGGCGGAGGGGATGGTGAAAACCGTCTTTGACGCGAAAACGGGTGAGCTTTTGGGCGCGCATATGGTGGGCGCGGAAGTGACCGAGATGATCCAAGGCTATGTGATCGGCCGCACTCTGGAGACCACCGAAGAAGATCTGATGAACACCGTCTTCCCGCATCCGACGCTGAGCGAAATGATGCATGAATCGGTGCTCGACGCCTACGGCCGCGCGCTGCACATGTAAGTCGCTCGGCCACGGGCCAAGAATTCCCCCCAGCGGGCGCGACCAAAGCGATGCACGAAAGTGGGCCAACATCGTGAGGGCGCGCGCCTGCCGGGGGGATGCATATAGCGGTTGCACCTGACCGCGCGAGCCATCGCCTCTGGCGCCACCCCGCTGCCGGGTGTGCACGGGTCAGGAGAGAAATTCCATTATCTGCATGTGTTTCCAGCGTTTTTTTGCTGAATGCGCCTGTCAGCATCTTTTGTGAAAGCTTTGTTTACCTCTGGTTGTGTACCGATTGGTGCAGAAGTGCGCTATGGGTGTAGAAAGCATGTTAGAGCGATTAACGAGGCATAATAGCTTTTTTGATTTTGTAGGAGTTCGGAAGGCAGATCGCCGAGAAAACAGAAAGATGCGAGAGGCATGTTTGACATGCCGATCAGGTCTTTATAGCGGTGTCGAAATTTTAACACCTAAGGGGAAGGTCGCCGTTGAATTTTTACGCGTGGGCGATTTTGTAAAAACCTTTGATCATGGCTTTCAGCGAATAACGCGGATAGAGCAATACGCGCCCGCAAGCTTAAAGGTCGACTTGCCGGAGAAATTTTGGCCCGTGTGCCTACCGCAAGGTTTCTTTGACAATCGGCACGATGTACTGGTCGCGTCAGATCAATATGTGCAAATCGAATCCAGTGCGGCAGAGATCGCTTACGGCGACCCTCACGTCTCTATCCCTGCGCGGGCCGGGTTGATCTTTCCCGAAATCACGCAGGTTGCACCACCAGAAGACAAACAGTTGTTTCGTATCCTTTGCGAGCGTGATGAATTGCTCGAAACAGGCTATGGCTGGCAATATCTTGCGCGTGGTTCGATTTATTTGGGCAATAGCTTTATCTTCTGCGAAGAAGAAAATAACATGCCGCTTTCCTGTACAAAAATGCCTTATCAAGATGCCGTTGATTTGGTGAAAGCAGATGTTGAAATAATGGGTGGGTTAGAGCCGTATCGCGAAGCCCTAACCAGATTATGCGTGGCGCATCATTGACGCCTAAATAATGGCGCCGCTTTTCCAAGTGCGCCGTGAGCTTATGCCCATCTCGCAATAAAAAAGGGGGCCGCGGCCCCCTTCTTTCGTCTCAGCTTAGCGCACCACTTGGCCGCCGCCGTGGTGCCAGTCGTTTAGCCCGCCGAGGTTGAAGACCTTGGTATAGCCCATCGAAACCAGCATCCGCCCCGCGCCTTGGCTGCGCGCGCCAGAGGCGCAGTAAAGCACCACGGGTTTGTCGAGCGACAGCTCTTTCAGGCATTCGGGGCTCGACGGGTCGCACTTCATCGACAGCGACATCATCGGCACATGCAGCGCGCCCTTGGCTTTGCCGGTGGCGCGCAGCTCCATCCCGTCGCGCACATCAAGCAAAACCGCTTCGCCTTTGGCAACCATTTGCACCGCGTCTTTCGGCGCGATCCGTTCGACGCGACCTTGCCCTTGGCCAGAAGGGCGCAGGAAGTTGAACATCTCGAATTCCTTCTTTTGCGGCGCCAAAGGGGAGGGGCGCCTGTCGGTTTCATGTGGCAGAACGTTGCGCGGTTTCAAGCGCTTTTGCCTCAGATATGCGAAGAAATGAATAATTGCCATGCTGCGCGGCAGCAACAAGCGGCAGGCCGCGCAAATCTTTGGCGCTTGGCGAAAAAGTTCCCCTTCTGTTCGCATTTTCGCATTGGAGACTCGCCCGCGACCCCCTATCTATTGTTGGCTTTGAACGGAGACGGGTATGGCCGAGCAAAAATTCATCGAGGTGCGGGGCGCGCGCGAGCATAACCTCAAGGGGGTCGATCTCGACATCCCGCGCGATGCGCTGACGGTCATCACCGGGCTGTCGGGCTCGGGCAAGTCATCGCTCGCCTTCGATACGATCTATGCCGAGGGGCAGCGGCGCTATGTCGAAAGCCTGTCGGCCTATGCGCGGCAATTCCTTGATATGATGGGAAAACCCGATGTCGATCATATTTCGGGGCTGAGCCCTGCGATCTCGATTGAGCAAAAGACCACCTCAAAAAATCCGCGCTCCACCGTCGGCACGGTGACCGAGATTTATGACTATCTGCGGCTGTTGTTCGCCCGCGCGGGCACGCCCTATAGCCCCGCGACGGGGCTGCCGATTCAGGCGATGCAAGTGCAAGACATGGTCGATCGCGTGATGGCGATGGAAGAGGGCGCGCGGGGCTATTTGCTGGCCCCCGTCATCCGCGACCGCAAGGGCGAATATCGCAAAGAGTTTGCCGAATGGCGCAAGGCGGGCTTTCAACGGGTGAAGGTGAACGGGGCCTTTTACGACCTTGAGGAACCGCCCACCTTGGACAAAAAATTCCGCCACAATATTGATGTGGTGGTGGATCGGATTGTGGTCCGTGAAGGGTTGGAGACACGTCTGGCCGACAGTTTCCGCACTGCGCTCGATCTGGCCGATGGGATCGCACTTTGGGAAGAGGCGCTCTCGAATGATGCGCTTGAGGCGGGGCAAGAGCCCGCGCGGGTGACCTTTTCGGAAAAATTCGCCTGCCCGGTCTCTGGCTTCACCATTCCGGAAATTGAGCCGCGCCTGTTTTCGTTCAACGCGCCTTTTGGCGCCTGCCCGGCCTGTGACGGGCTGGGGGTTGAGCTTTTCTTTGATGAACGGCTCGTGGTGCCCGATACTACGCTAACGCTGATGGCAGGCGCGCTTGCGCCTTGGGCGAAGTCGAAAAGCCCTTACTTCACGCAAACGATTGACGCGCTTGCCAAGCACTATGGGTTTGATAAGCGCAAACCGTGGAAAGACCTCAAGCCCGAGGTGCAGCGCTTGTTCCTCTATGGCTCGGGCGAGGAACAGATCAAATTCCGCTTTGACGAGGCGGGGCGGGTCTATGAGGTCAGCCGGACCTTTGAAGGCATCATCCCCAATATGGAGCGCCGCTACCGCGAGACCGACAGCGCTTGGTCGCGCGAAGAGATGGAGCGCTATCAAAACAACCGCTCTTGCGGCGCCTGCCACGGCTATCGTCTGAAGCCCGAGGCTTTGGCGGTGAAAATCGCCGGGCTGCACATTGGCCAACTGGTCGAAATGTCGATCCGCGAGGCGCATGACTGGATTGGCACCGTGCCAGAAACGCTTGGCACGCAGCACAATGAAATTGCCCGTCCGATCTTGAAAGAAATCCGTGAGCGGTTGGGGTTCTTGGTCAATGTGGGCCTTGATTACCTGACGCTTTCGCGCGCGGCGGGCACGTTGTCGGGCGGCGAAAGCCAGCGGATCCGGCTGGCCAGCCAGATCGGCTCTGGTCTGACGGGCGTGCTTTACGTGCTCGACGAACCCTCGATCGGGTTGCACCAGCGCGATAATGATCGGCTGCTTGGCACGCTGAAAAACCTGCGCGATCAAGGCAATACGGTGCTGGTGGTGGAGCATGATGAAGATGCGATCCGCCATGCGGATTACGTTTTTGACATTGGCCCCGGCGCGGGCGTGCATGGCGGCCAAGTGGTTGCGCGCGGCACACCTGCCGAGATTGCGGCGGACCCGGCGAGCCTCACCGGGCAATATCTCTCTGGCACCCGCGCGATTGAGGTGCCGCCCAAACGCCGCAAGGGGAATGGCAAAAAGCTCAAGGTCTCAAAGGCGTGCGGCAACAACCTCAAAGATGTGACGGTGGAATTCCCGCTGGGGAAATTTGTCTGTGTCACGGGCGTTTCGGGCGGCGGCAAATCCACGCTGACGATTGAAACGCTTTATAAAAATGCAGCGATGCGATTGAATGGCGCGCGCGAGACCCCCGCGCCGTGCGAAAGCATCCGCGGCTTTGAACACCTTGATAAGGTGATCGACATCGACCAACGCCCGATTGGGCGCACGCCCCGTTCTAACCCCGCCACCTATACCGGGGCCTTCACGCCGATCCGCGATTGGTTCGCGGGGCTCCCCGAGGCGCAGGCGCGCGGCTACAAGCCGGGGCGGTTTTCCTTCAACGTCAAAGGTGGGCGTTGTGAGGCCTGCCAAGGCGATGGCGTCATCAAGATCGAGATGCACTTCCTGCCCGATGTCTATGTCGAATGCGAAACCTGCAAGGGCCACCGCTACAACCGCGAGACGCTGGAAATTCAGTTCAAGGGCAAGTCGATTGCCGATGTGCTGGATATGACGGTGGAAGACGCGCAGGAGTTCTTTAAAGCCGTGCCCGCGATCCGCGAAAAGATGGATGCGCTGGTGGAGGTGGGGCTTGGCTATATCAAGGTCGGCCAGCAGGCGACCACGCTTTCGGGCGGGGAAGCGCAGCGGGTGAAACTGTCTAAAGAACTCAGCCGCCGCGCCACGGGCCGCACGCTTTATATCTTGGATGAGCCCACCACGGGGCTGCATTTCGAAGATGTCCGGAAACTTCTGGAAGTTCTGCATTCGCTGGTCGAACAGGGCAATACGGTGGTGGTGATCGAACACAATCTCGATGTGATCAAAACCGCCGATTGGATCATCGACATTGGCCCCGAGGGCGGCGATGGCGGCGGGCGTATCGTGGCCGAGGGCACACCCGAACAGGTGGCCACGGTACCCGAAAGCCATACCGGGCGCTACCTTGCGCCAATGCTGGGTTTGCCGGTCGCGGCGGAATAAGGGCAGGGGGGGGCGCTGCCCCCTCTTTTCCTGCGGAAAATTCACCCCCGGGATATTTAGGCAAAGTCGAAGGGCAAAGCGTTTTGCTTCAACGTCGCGCCGCGCCAGAAAGGGCAGCGCTACGCGTTTAGCGGCGGCGCATGCGGCCCAGCACCTCGATTACCTTGCCGGTCTCGGCCGAGACTTTGTAGATGATCCGGTGGTGTTCATAATAGCGCCAAGGGCCATCCACCGGGGACAGATTGTAGCGCCGCAGATCCATCAACATGGACTGTTCATAGACCGGGAAATCATCGCCCACCGCATAGTCCGGCGCGCGCGCGTTTTCGAGTTTCCAGCGGTGGCCGTATTTGCAAAACCGATCCCCTGTCGCCTCCAAAATCCGGCATTCGGAGGGCTGCTCGGCCTGCGGCACTTGGGGGCCAATCGGTGCCACGCTTTCGGCGCGCGCGGGGAGCGCTGCGCAAAGGGTAACTAGCAAAAGGGCAGGGCGGAAGCACATGGGCACAGTGTAAAACCGCCCTCGCCAAATGAAAACCCGCCGAAGGCGCGGGGGGCCGTCGGCGGGTTTGCCCCGTAGCAGAAAATCGGTGGCTCTGGCCAGCCACCGATGCGCGGGGTTAGCTCTTGCAGGTGTTGATGCCCACGATCGTGTAAAGCGGGCAGGAGCCAGCCAGACCGGTGATCAGCGGCACGACGCCGATCAGCCAGAACCACGAGGCATCGGGCATCAGGAAATAGGCGGCCAGCATGGCGGCGCCGAGAACGATGCGGGCGATTTTATCCATCCCGCCGACGTTGTTCTTGAACATATGCACTCCCTCCAATCGGCCCGCGACAGCGCGGGTTTGTGGTAAAGGAGATAGCACGCAGGCGTTTTAGCGTCGGTGACGTGATCACCAAGACCGATCACAGGGACGCGAGCGGATGTTTCAGGCGCGCTCGGTCAAGCTCCCCCGGTCACGATCCCTCAGTCACGCGCCTTCGGTCACCGCATCAAGGCGTTTGAGCGCGGCAGCGTCGCATATCTCAACGAGCCCGCGTTCGGTGCGCACCCAGCCGCGCCGGGCAAAAGCATCCAAGCGGCGCGAAACCACCTCGCGCGCCGAGCCGATTTGCGCGGCAATCTCGGCATGCGTTGCGGCGACGCGGCTATTTTCCGCCCGCGCCAAAAGCCAGCTGGCCAAGCGGCTTTCCACTGATTGGAAAGAGACCCGTTCCATCAGCCGGATCACCTCTTCCATCCGCACCGCCATCGACGAAAACACAAGCGCGCGGAACGAGGGGCTGTCTTCCATCAACCGCAAAAAGGTCGGGCGCGGCACCAGCACGATGCGCGAGGGCGTGGTGGCAATGGCCTCGCCGGTGTAATCTGCCTCGCCCAAAAGGCCGAGTGTGGTTTGCACGCAGGTCTGGCCGGGCTCGACCGCGTAAAGCATCAACTCGCGCCCATTGGCGCCGGTCAAAAACACCTCGACCCGGCCTTGCAGCACCAAAACAAAGCCCTGCACCGCATCGCCGGGGCGAAACAGAACGGCGCCCTTGGGCACATCCATCGGGCTTAGATCTTGCAGCAATGCCCGCTCAGGGGCACCGAGTCGGGCAAGGGCGGGGGAGGTCTCAATCCAGTGCGTCATGGTTTGGATTTAGGCGTGCAGGGGCACGAGTTACAAGCCCCCGCAGTGGGTTTTGCCGTCGCGTCGGTTTAGTTGTTCAAAAGCGCCGTCAGCAGCCCAAGCACTGCCATGGTATTGAGCGTGTCGGAATCGATCAGCACGACACGATTGTCGACCACCCGGTATTCCTGTCCATGGGGCGGCGGAGGCAGGCGGCGCAATTGCGCGCTGCTCGGCGCGTGGCCGGGCGCTTGTTTGGCGGCTTGCGGGGCTTGTTTCTTGGCGTGGCCCGGGGGCGTGTTGTGGCCGGGGGCAGCACAGCGCGCGCCGGGGGCGCTACAGTCTTGCGGCGGGTTTGCCATCGCGGCGGGGGCAAAGCTTGCAAAGGCAATGGCGAGGGCGGCAAGCGTCAGGGGGGTCTGTTTCATAAGCTCGATCTCCTTGGTCTGAAGATCGAACGCGCGAGCGGGGCAAATCAGTCGCCCCGCTCGCAGTTTTGTGAGGAAAATCCGCCTATTCGCGGCTGCGGTTTTCAAAGCGCGGCAGCATGGCCGAGAAATCCATCCCCTTGCCGCCTTCTTGTTCGACAAAGCGCTCGTAAAGCGCCGCTGCCTGCTGGCCCATCGGCGTATCGGCATCGACCGCTGCTGCGGCTTGCTGGCTCAGCCGCAGGTCTTTGAGCATGAGTTCCGCCGCAAAGCCGGGTTTATAGCCATTGTCGGCGGGGCTTTGCGGGCCAACGCCGGGGGCCGGGCAATAGGCATTCATCGTCCAAGAATAGCCCGAGGAGGTCGAGACCACATCGAACATCTTGGCCCGATCAAGGCCCAGCTTATCGGCCAAGGCAAAGGCTTCGCAGGTGGCGATCATCGTCACGCCCAAGATCATATTGTTGCAAATCTTCGCCGCTTGGCCCGCTCCGGGGGCGCCGCAATGCACAGCCTTTTGCCCCATGATCGCAAAAAGCGGCTCAACCGTGGCAAAGGCATCCTCTGTGCCGCCGACCATGAAGGTGAGCGTGCCCGCCGTCGCGCCGCCCACCCCACCAGAGACCGGCGCATCCAAAGCGCCAAGCCCGGCTTTTGCGGCTTGTTCGGCCACCGCGCGCGCGCTTTCGACATCCACGGTTGAGCAATCACACAGCACAGCCCCGGGCACCATCGCCGGGATCACCTCTGCCGCCACCGCGCGCAAAATCGCGCCATTGGGCAGCATGGTGATCACCACCTCCGCCCCGGTGGCCGCTTCGCCTGCCGTGGCCGCTTTGGTGACGCCCGCCGGGCAGGGGGCGGCAAGGTCAAACCCCACCACCTCATGGCCCGCTTGCACAAGGTTCGCCGCCATCGGCGCGCCCATATTGCCAAGCCCGATAAATCCGATCTTCATCTGTCCTCCCCCAAATATCAGACGCCTCTCCTCAAGCGTCGAAGTCGATCTCCCACTCCCGCGGCAGAGGGGCCAGGAGTTTCGTCACCAGCGCTTCGGGCAAGGTGTCGAGGCTGTAGGCCCATTGCGGGTTGCGGTCTTTGTCGATGATTTGCGCGCGCACGCCTTCCAAAAAGTCGCTGTGCTCCACCGCGCGCAAGGTGAAACGAAACTCGTTTGACAGCGCTTCGCGGATATTGGGCACAGCGCGGGTCATGCGTACGAGCCGCAGCGTGCATTCTTCACTCAGCGCAGAGTTGCGGCGCAAAGTGGCCAATGTTTCGGCGGCGAATTTCGTGGGCAGGTTCTCGAGCTTTGCCACGATCATCGCAATATCTTTGCCACCAAAGATCGCTTCAATCTCGGGGCGGCGATCGGCCAGAAAGCCTTTGTACTCGGGCTGAAACCCGCGCGGGATCACCGAAGCCTCGCCGCTCTCGGCCAATTGCGCGATCACCTCGGGCCAGCGCGCTTCGGGCAGATAGATATCCGCAAAGCCCGCATAAAGCGCATCCGCCGCGCCAATCCGGTTGCCGGTGGTTCCCAGATATTCCCCGACCCGCCCCGGCGCACGTGCCAAAATCAACGTGCCGCCGACATCGGGAATAAGCCCGATCCCGGTTTCGGGCATGGCGATTTGCGTGCTTTCGCCGACCACGCGGTGGCTTGCATGGCCGCCCACGCCCACGCCGCCGCCCATCACGAAGCCCTGCATAAAGGCGACAATGGGTTTCGGATATTCGGCGATTTTTGCGTTCATCCGATATTCGGCGCGCCAAAACTCGGCCCCGACCTGCGGATAGCCCGCGCGCCCGGCTTTATAAACAGCGGCAATGTCGCCGCCTGCGCAAAAGGCCCGGTCGCCCTCGGCATCAATGATCACAAGCTTGACCTCAGGATCATCGCGCCACTGATCCAGCGCCTGCTCAATCGTGAAAGCCATGCTTTCATCAAGGGCGTTGAGCGCCTTGGGACGGTTGAAGGTCAGCCGCCCCGCGCGGCCTTCCTTGCGAGCGATCATCCAGTCTTCTTGCATCAGCCGCGCTCCGCCAGCAGGCTGCGGCTGATGATCAGCCGCATGATTTCATTGGTGCCTTCCAAGATCTGATGCACACGCAAATCGCGCACGATCTTTTCGATCCCGTAATCGGCAAGGTAGCCATAGCCACCATGCAATTGCAGGCATTGATTGGCCACCTCAAAAGCGGCGTCAGTGACGTAAAGCTTTGCCATCGCACAGAATTTCGTGGCGTCGGGGGTGCGATTGTCCAATTTCCACGCGGCTTGGCGCAAGAAGATGCGCGCCGATTGCAGCTTCACTTCCATCTCGGCGAGCCGGAACTGCAGCGCTTGGAATTGGTCGAGCGATTGGCCAAAGGCTTTGCGCTCACCCATATAGGAAAGCGTGGCCTCAAGCGCCGCCTGCGCGCCGCCCAAAGCACAAGCAGCGATGTTGAGCCGCCCACCATCCAGCCCCGCCATCGCGTAGCTGAACCCCTTGCCGAGTTCGCCCAAAAGGTTCTCTGCCCCGATCACGCAATCATCAAATTGCACCTGCGCGGTGGGTTGCGCGCGCCAGCCCATCTTATGTTCCTGCGCGCCAAAGCTCAGCCCCGGCGTGCCGGCTTCAACGATGACGGTGGAAATCCCTTTTGGTCCCGCGTCTCCGGTGCGCACCATGGTGATATAGGCATCCGAATAGCCGCCGCCCGAGATGAACGCCTTGGTGCCATTGAGCGTGAACTGCCCCGGCGTTTCCTCGGCACGGGTGCGCAGCGCGGCCGCGTCGGAGCCAGAGCCGGGCTCGGTCAGGCAATAGGAAAAGACGCTTTCCATCGAACAAAGCTTCGGCAGATAGCGCGCTTTCAAATCCGGTGCGCCGAATTTGTCGATCATGCCGCCGCACATGTTGTGAATGGACAAAAAGGCCGAAACGGCAGGGCAGGCCATTGCCAAAGCCTCAAAGACGAGCGTCGCATCCAATCGGCTCAGCCCCGATCCGCCATGCTCTTCGGAAACATAAATCCCGCCCAAGCCAAGCGCTGCCACTTTGGGCCACAAATCGCGCGGGATCGTGCCTGCCTCTTCCCAAGCGCGCGCATGGGGCGCGATTTCATCTTGGCCAAAGGCATAGGCCATATCGAAAATGGCCTGTTGCTCCTCACTGAGCGCGAAATCCATGCCTTCCTCCCCAAAGCCTGAATTGAACACCTGTTTAATTTGGAAACCTTGCACCAGTGTTGCAAGGGGCGGTGGCGGGGCGCTGCCCCTCTTGGCCTGCGGCCAATTCACCCCGGGATATTTTGAGCAAGATGAAACAGCCCCCTTTCATCTTGCTGCAAATATCCCCGCCGGAGGCAGGCCGCGCCAAAGGCGCGGCCCGCTTGCGGTGAGATCAGTCGAGCGCTTTAAAGTTCAGCGCGACACCGTCTTTGATGCCCGAGAACCAACGCGCGGTGACGGTTTTGGTTTTCGTGTAGAAGCGCAAAGCATCGGGGCCATATTGATTGAGATCGCCAAAGGCCGATTTCTTCCAGCCGCCGAACGTGTAGTAGGACAGCGGCACCGGGATCGGGAAGTTGATCCCCACCATGCCCACATTCACCCGCGCCGCAAAGTCGCGCGCCGTGTCGCCATCGGCGGTGAAGATCGCGGTGCCGTTGCCGTAATCATTGTCGATGATCAGCTTCAGCGCGTCTTCATAGCTATCTTGGCGCACCACGCTCAAGACCGGGCCAAAGATCTCTTGTTTGTAGATCTCCATCTCCGGGGTGACTTTGTCAAAAAGGCTCGGCCCGGTGTAGAAGCCGCCTTCATAACCTTGGATCGTCAGGCCACGGCCATCAATCAGCAGCTCCGCGCCCGCTTCCACGCCCGAGGCGATCAACCCTTCGATCCGCTCTTTCGCTTGCGCAGTGATCACAGGGCCAAAGTCCACATCATTGCCGCCGGTATAGGGGCCGACTTTGAGCTTTTCGATCTTCGGTACCAGCCGTTCGATCAGCGCTTCCGCCGTGCCTTTGCCAACCGGAACGGCGACCGAAATCGCCATGCAACGCTCGCCCGCCGCGCCATACCCGGCACCGACCAGCGCATCCGCCGCTTTGTCCATATCGGCATCGGGCATGATGATCATATGGTTCTTGGCGCCGCCAAAGCACTGCGCGCGTTTGCCGTTCGAACAGGCGCGGCCATAGATATATTGCGCGATCGGGGTCGAGCCGACAAAGCCCACCGCTTGGATCGTGTCATTGTCCAAAATCGCATCCACGGCTTCTTTGTCGCCGTTCACGACTTGCAGCACACCATCGGGCAGACCCGCTTCTTGCGCGAGTTCCGCCAGCCGCAGCGCGGTCGATGGGCAGCGCTCAGACGGTTTGAGGATCATCGCATTGCCGGCCACCAGCGCCGGGCCCATTTTCCACAGCGGGATCATCGCCGGGAAGTTAAAGGGCGTGATGCCCGCGACAACGCCAAGCGGTTGGCGCATCGAATAAAGATCAATGCCGGGGCCCGCATCGCCGGTGTATTCGCCCTTCATCAGCGCGGGCGCGCCCATGCAAACCTCGATCACCTCAAGGCCGCGTTGCACGTCGCCGCGCCCGTCCAGCAGCACTTTGCCGTGCTCCATCGAGACGAGTTCCGCCAGCTCATCCATGTGCTGGTTGATCAGATCGCCAAATTTCATCATCACCCGCGCGCGGCGCTGCGGGTTGGTGGTGGCCCAGCCCGCTTGGGCTTTTTCTGCCGCGGCCACAGCGGCATCCAGTTCCGCTTTGGTGGCAAGTGCGAGTTTCGCGATCACTTCGCCCGTGGCCGGGTTCAGCACTTCGGCAAACCGCTCCGAAGTGCCGGGGACCATTTTGCCGTCAATCCAGTGTCCGATCTCTTTCATCTTTTCCTCCCTATAGTGCCTGCGCCGTGCGTGGCGTCTCGTGCGTTTGGGTGTTTGTGAGTGGGTTCCGGCGACACTCTAGCCTTGCGAAAATGCGCCATAAAGAGGAAGTCTGGCAAAAGCGTTTTGCAATAATGCAAAGGTGGGGCATGGATTGGGATGACTTGCGGGTGTTTTTGGCCGTGGTGCGGGCAGAAAGCCTTTCTGGCGCGGGGCGGGCGCTGAAATGCGATGCCGCGACCGTGGGGCGGCGTGTTGCGCGGCTGGAGGAGGCTTTGGGCAATGCGCTTTTCGTCAAATCCCCGCAAGGCTATGCGCTGACAGAGGCGGGCGGGCGGCTCTTGCCCCATGCCGAAGCGGCGGAAGCCGCCTTTGCGGGTGCGGCTGAGGAACTCTCGGGCACCGGGCGGCAACTGACCGGGCAATTGCGCATCGGTGCGCCCGATGGCTGCGCGAACTACCTGCTGCCGCAGGTCTGCGCCGAGATTTGCGACAGCCATCCGGGGCTCGAGATTCAGATCGTCGCTTTGCCACGGGTCTTTAACCTCTCGAAACGCGAGGCGGATATGGCGATTGCCGTTTCACCGCCCACGGCGGGGCGGCTTACGGTGCAAAAGCTTGTCGATTATCAACTGCATCTGGCCGCGCATGAAAGCTACTTGGCCGCGCATCCACCGATCCTGTCGCGCGCCGATCTGCGCACGCATCGGATCGTGGGCTATATTGCCGATATGATTTTCGACAAGGAACTCGACTATTTGGCCGAAACGCGGGCGGAGGGCGTGGGGCTCGCGTCCAATTCCGTTTCGGTGCAAATGCAGATGCTGCGCGCGGGTGCGGGGCTCGGCATCGTGCATGATTTCGCGCTGCCCTTTACGCCGGGCGTGGTGCGGGTGCTGCCCGAGGAAATTGGGCTGAGCCGCGCGTTTTGGCTCATTCGCCATGCCGATGACCGCCGCTCGGAACGGCTCGAACGGCTTGCCGCCGCTTTGGGGCGCGGCATGCGGCGCGAGGTGGCGCGGCTTGAAACTTTGGCCGCTGTGGGGCAGGGGGTGGGCTCGCCCACGCGCGCGGTGGCCGCGCCGGGGCTTTGAGGGCTTAAGGGGTGTGACGCTGCGCTGCGCAGCGAGTGGGTTGCAAATCGGGTGCGAATGCTGTTGCGTGCGCTCACCCGTTCGTGAATGCGGCGCAGGAGGAGGGCACCCATGCGCATCGGTCTATATCCCGGCACCTTTGACCCGGTGACGCTTGGCCATACCGACATTATTCAGCGCGCGCTGGCGCTGGTGGACCGGCTGGTGATCGGCGTGGCGATCAACCGTGACAAAGGGCCTTTGTTCACGCTCGAAGAGCGTGTGGAAATGCTGCAAGCCGAATGCGCGGGCATCACCGCCAAATGCGGCGGCGAGATTGTGGTGCATCCGTTTGAGAATCTGTTGATTGATTGCGCCCATGATGTGGGGGCGAGTGTGATCATTCGCGGCCTGCGCGCTGTGGCGGATTTTGAATATGAATTCCAGATGGTTGGCATGAACCGCGCGCTGGATGACAGCGTGGAGACGGTCTTCATGATGGCCGATGCCCGGCGTCAGGCGATTGCCTCGAAGCTGGTGAAGGAAATCGCGCGCCTTGGCGGCGATGTTTCCAGATTTGTGCCGCCTGCGGTGGAAGAACGGCTCGTCGCGCGGCTGCGGGGCTAAATCGGCCCTCTCCGTGGGGGCTAAGGCCACGGCCGCTTTCATCTTGCGCGAAATATCCCGGGGGGGCGGGGGCAGCGCCCCCGCCGGGTCGCTTCGGCAGCGCCGCAGCGAAACCCGCTTTTCTTACGCGACCCCAGCCTCAATCACATGGCGGGCGAGCGCCGCATAGGCCTCGGCTGCCGGGCTGTCGCCGGCTGCAATTGGCGTGCCTTCATCGCCGGCAATGCGCACTTCCAACGCCAAGGGGAGGGCGCCCATGAAGGGCAGGCCGAGCCGCGCGGCCTCGGCTTCCACGCCCCCATGCCCAAAGAGATGCGCCTCATGGCCGCAATTGGGGCAAACATAGGTGGACATGTTTTCAATCAGCCCGACCACCGGCACCTTCAGCTTGGCAAACATATCGAGCGCTTTCTTGGCATCCAAAAGCGCCACATCTTGCGGGGTCGACACGATCACCGCGCCATCAAGCGTTGCTTTTTGGCACAGGCTCAATTGCACATCGCCGGTGCCCGGCGGCAGGTCGATCACCAGCACATCCAAATCACCATAAGCGTTCCAGCGCACTTGCCCCAAAAGCTGTTGCATCGCGCCCATCAGCATCGGGCCGCGCCAGATCACCGCCTCATCTTCGCGCAGCATCAGCCCCAAAGACATCAGCACCACGCCATGCGCCATCACCGGCAAGATCGTATCGCCGTTTTCCGAACCGGGGCGCTCGGTCGCGCCCATCATGCGTGGCTGGCTCGGCCCGTAGAGATCGGCATCCAAAAGCCCAACGCGGCGGCCCGCTTTCGCCAAGGCGACAGCAAGGTTCGCCGCCACGGTAGATTTGCCGACGCCGCCTTTGCCCGAGCCCACCGCCAAAATGTGGCGCACACCGGGGACCGGGGCAGGGCCAGCCTGCGGGGTTGGGTGACCTCCGATCTTCACGCCTGATTGCGGCTTCTTCGCCCCCATCCCCTTGGGCGGGCCTGCCGGGATCACCACGGAAAGGGAGCTGATCCCTTCAAGACTGCGCACCGCTTGTTCCAAAACCGGGCGGATCGCCACCAGTTCGGCCTCGGGCGCCCCCTCAAGCACGAACCGCACCACACCCGATTCGACCGCCAGCGCATGCACCAGACCGCGGCTCACGGCATCTCCGCCTTCCAGCGGGGTATTGCGCAAACGTTCGAGCACTGATTCTTTCGTAAGAGCCATGAATTTCTCCTGTCGATTTGCGGGCGACTGTGGCGCTTTTGCCGCGCTTCGCAAGGGGGCACACCCCACCCAAGCAAGATTCGCCTCTTTTTTGAACTGTTCCAAAGCGAATTAACGCTGTTTTGGGGCGGAAACAGGTCAGAATCCGTTATGCATTTTTCGCAAGGCGGCGTTGCACCCGTCCGCCGTTGTGCAGATGCAGCATTTCCCCCATGTTAGCCCCAACAGCGACGGCGCACCGCAGAGACATCTCGGTCAAGCAGGCGCAGAACAACACACAGCGATAGCGAAAGAGACGACGAATGGCACTGGCGACCGACATCCGCACTTCCGACACCGGGCTTTCCCAGGTGCTTGCGACCGTGCGCGAAGCGCTGGCCCGCCGCAAGGTTTATCGTCAGACGCTTTCGGAACTGCGCTCGCTTTCGGAGCGTGAACTGAACGATCTTGGCATGCACCGCTCGATGCTGACCCGCATCGCGCTGGAAGCGGCCTACGGCAAATAAGACTTCCTGAGGCCTCTCCTCCTCCCTGGCCTCGGAGATCGGCGACACCCTCTCTCCTCCTCCCTGAGGGTGTCGCCAAACCAATACCGGCCCCATCTGCCGGAAACGTATCAGGCCCCCTCCTCCTCCCTGGGGCTTGTAAAGAAGGCGGCGGCCTCTCTCCTCCTCCCTGAGGTCGCCGCTCCTTCAACCTGATACCGCGTCCTCTCCTCCTCCCTGGGCGCGGGATATGGTGCTGCTCACCTCCTCCCGAGCAGTGCCGGACATACCAAGGCCTCTCTCCTCCTCCCTGAGGCCGCGGTTTTTAACGGCGGTGCCCCTCCTCCTCCCTGGGCGCCGCCGTTTTCCATTTTGGGGCTTTGCTCCCGTCTCCCGGCGACATTTCTGGCAAGATGAATGCGGCCCGTTGCACAGCCCGCTTGCGGGGGCGGGCGGTTGCAGGCAGGAAGGCCAAAAGAGGGATCGACCCATGCTGTCTTACCAACACGCCTATCATGCGGGAAATCTGGCCGATGTGCACAAACATGCACTCTTGGCCGCGATGATCGACTACATGACCCGCAAAGACAAACCGCTGAGCTACCTAGAGACCCATTCGGGCCGGGGGCTTTATGCGCTCGATGGGGCGGAGGCCGCGAAAACCGGCGAGGCGGCGGCAGGGATCAGCCGCGCTTTGGCCGAGCGCTGGTTCGACGCCGATCACCCCTATCTGCGTGCGCTCAAAACGGTGCGGGACGCGCAGGGCAAAACCGCCTATCCCGGCTCGCCGCTTTTGGCGGCCACGCTCTTGCGCCCGATCGACAGCATTCAATTGTGCGAACTCCATCCGCAGGAATTTGCCGCGCTGAAAGAGGCGATGGCCGAGCATGGCGGGATCTTTCACCAAAAGGATGGGCTGCAAATGGCGCTCGCCATGTGTCCGCCCACGCCGCGCCGGGGGCTGTTGTTGATTGACCCGTCTTGGGAGGTGAAGGCCGATTACGAAACCGTGCCAAAGCTGATGGGGCAGGTCGCGCGCAAATGGAATGTCGGCGTGATTGCGCTTTGGTATCCGGTGCTCGCTGCCCATGTGCCGGTGGCCGAGGCGCAAGCGCGCATGGTGCGCAACCTCAAAGCCGCGCATCCCGAAGGGCTGCTTTCAGAGGTGCGCTTCCCGCCCGCGCGCGCCGGGCACGGCATGGTGGGCTCGGGCATGTTCGTGCTGAACCCGCCTTGGGGGCTGCAAGACGAGGCCGCAAAACTCGCCAAGCTCTTTGCCAAGCTGAAATAGGGCGCCCCATAAGGAAAGGCGCCCCATAAAGAAAGGCGCGAGGGTTTCCCCCCGCGCCAGCCCTTGGGACGCACCCCTTGGGACAATTGCTCGATCTTACATCGGCGCCGGTTTCGGCGTGGCCGAGGTGCGCACCGGCAGGGTCGGGTGCACGACTTCGGGTTGTTCGCCGGTCAGCGTGGTCAGGAAGGCGGTGATATCGTCGACCTGTTCATCGCTCAGTTCCGCACCAAGCTGCGAGTTTGCCATGATCGCCACGGCTTGCTTCAGATCCCAAACCTTGCCGGAGTGGAAATAAGGCGCGGTGAGCGCGATGTTGCGCAGCGGCGCGGCGCGGAAGACATATTCGTCATCCGCCGTTTCCGAAACCGCAAACCGGCCTTTGTCGCCTTCGGGCAGCACATCGGCGCCGGGTTTTTCAACCAAACCAAACGGATAGTAGCCGTTGCCGCCGAAGTTGATGCCGTTGTGGCAGCTTGCGCAGCCGGTTTCGACAAACAGGCTCAGACCGTTTTTCTCTTGATCGGTCAGCGCGCCGTCTTGGCCCATCAGCCATTGGTCAAACTTCGAGTTCGGGGTCACAAGCGTGGCTTCAAACGCCTCGATCGCGAGCGCGAAATTGTCAAAGGTGATCGGGTCGGCTTCGCCCGGGAAAGCGGCATCAAACGCGCTGACATAGCCATCCATCGATTTCAGCGTCGCCACCACCTGCTCGGGGGTGTTGTTCATTTCCACGCCCGCTTGCACCGGGCCTTTGGCTTGCGCAGCAAGGTCAGGCGCGCGGCCATCCCAGAATTGGGCGATGTTGAAGACCGCGTTCAGCATGGTCGGCGCGTTGCGCGGACCCGCTTGCCAGCCGTGGCCAACAGAGGTTTCCAGCCCGTCAACCCCGCCGATCCCGACGTTGTGGCACGATTGGCACGAGAACAGGCCCGATTTCGACATGCGCGGATCGAAGAACAGCATCGCGCCCAGATCGACCTTATCGCGGGTGACGGCGTTGTTGTTTTCAAGCATCGGCGCTTGCATCGGGATCACTTCGAAGAGCCCTTTGGCCTCTTCGCGTAGCGCGGCATCATCCGCCAAAACGGGCGTGGCGAGGACCGTTGTCAGGGCCAGCGCGAGGGCGATTTTGCGTTTCATGGATGGTTCCTCCGTAGCAAAAGGTAGAATAAATCTAAGTTCACGGGGGCGTGAGAGAGTTGATCCAGATCAAGTTTGGAACGGTTCTAGATGCGGCAGCCTGACGCAGGTTTTGGTTGACACTTCTACCTGAAAAAGGCCCATACTATCGCCCAAAATGGGGGCGCTGATGGCACTGGAAGACGCGAAAAATCAAGTAGATACCGCATTCACCCGCGCCGAACTGCGCGGCCTTGCCTATGAAAACGCCTTTGCGGGCGCGCCGTCCTTCTTGCGCCGCCGTTACAGCAAGGATCTGGCTGGCGTCGATCTTGCTATTACCGGTGTGCCCTTCGACCAAGCGGTGACGAACCGCCCCGGCACCCGCTTTGGCCCGCGCGCGATCCGCGAGGCGGCAACGCTGCAAGCTTTCGATGCGCCCTATGGCTGGGGCTATGATCCGCTTAGTGAAATGAGCATTGTCGATTACGGCGATCTGGCCTTTGACTATGCGCATACGGCGAGCTTTCCCGACCGGGTCACCACCCATATCGCCACCATCTTGGGCGCGGGTGTGGGGGTGATTACGCTTGGCGGGGACCATTTCATCACCCAGCCGATTTTGCGCGCGATGGCGGACCGCCACGGGCCGGTGGCGCTTATTCATTTTGACGCCCATTCCGACACTTGGGCCGATGACGACATGAGCCGGATCGACCACGGCACCTTCCTGTATAAGGCGCTCAAGCTTGGCTACGTTGCGCCCGAAACCACGGTTTCGGTGGGCATCCGCACCGACAACCCCGACACTTGCGGCGTGCATATTCTTGATGCGCCCTTCGTGCATCAAGCAGGCGTGGAAGAAACCGTTGCGCGGATCAAGGCGGTGGTGGGGGAGCGGCCCTGTTACATCAGCTTTGATATCGACTGCCTTGACCCCGCTTTCGCGCCCGGCACCGGCACCCCGGTCTGGGGTGGTTTAGCCAGTTGGCAGGCGGCGGCGCTTTTGCGCGGGCTGGCGGGCATCAATATGGTCGGCGGCGATGTGGTCGAGGTCTCGCCGCCCTATGACCCAACGGGCGTCACCGCGATTGCGGGCGCCCATGTCGCCACCGAGCTTGTGGCGCTTTACGGATACACCCGCCGCAAAGGCTGAGGGCTTAACTCGGGGCGGGTCACATCCGCGCAGGGGCGCTTGCAACGGGGCTGGGGTCTTGCAGCATGGCCCTGCGATGCCTACATCCAGCAAAAGCATTTGCGGCCGGGTCTCGGCCGCCACAGCGGGGACAGAATGCGCAGCGCCTTCCACTACTTCGGCTGGGCCTTCGGCTTCACGGCGATTGGTCTCTTGCTCTCTCTCTGGCTTGGGTTTGTCTACGAACACACGTTCTCGGGGGCGATGTCGTTCTTCTTTGTCGCCTGTGTGCTGGCGGTCTTGGAAATCTCGCTTTCCTTCGACAATGCGATCGTCAATGCCAACAAGCTTAGCCGCATGTCACCGCTTTGGCAGCGGCGGTTTTTGACATGGGGGATCATCATCGCGGTCTTTGGGATGCGGATTATCTTTCCGCTCATTATCGTTGTGGTGGCGGCCCATGTTGGCCCGCTAGAGGCGATACGGCTCGCCGCGACAGAGCCCCAAGAATACGCGAAGATCATCGACGAAGCCCATGTTTCCATTGCAGGATTTGGCGGCGCCTTCCTGATGATGGTGGCGCTGACCTATTTCGTCGACGAGGGCAAAGAGGTGCATTGGTTTGCTGCGCTTGAGCGGCGGCTAAGCGCTTGCGCCTCGGTCCGGGGGCTAGAGTTGGGCTTTGTTCTGGCACTGGTTTTGGGCGTGACCGCCATTCAACCCGTGCATGAACAGGGCACCTTCTTGGTGGCCGCTTGCACCGGGCTGTTGACCTTCTTGGCGGTGGAGGGCTTGGGGCAGGTGCTCGACCGTGGGGCGTTGGCCTCTGATGTGGCGCGCGGCGGCATTGGCGCATTCCTCTACCTTGAGGTGCTTGATGCCTCCTTCAGCTTCGATGGCGTGATCGGGGCCTTTGCGCTGACGCAAAACCTCTTCTTGATTGCCATTGGCCTTGGCATTGGCGCGTTTTACGTCCGCTCAATGACGGTGATGCTGGTTGAACGCCACGCGCTGTCTGAGTTCCGGTTTTTAGAACATGGGGCGTTTTGGTCGATCTTGGTGCTCTCTGCTGCGATGTTCCTGCAAACACTGTTCCCGGTGCCGGAATGGGCCACGGGTCTGCTGGGCGTGCTTTTCATCGGGCTGAGCTTCATGTCATCGGTGCGTTGGAAACGCGCCAACCCGGAACCCTGCGAATAAGCAAAGCTGCGGTCCAAAGTGAAACGCCGCGCAGGGCACTGCGCGACGCTTCTTCTTTCCGTGGTGGTATGTCTTACGAGGCGGCGCGCAGCGCCAATTCGCTGGTGGCGCTGCCACTATTGCCGATCCGGAACACGCTCGCCTGTGCCGCCAACTGACCCGCCTGATTGCTGAGCACTGCGACGGCGGCGGAGCTTTCTTCAAACATTGCTGCGTTTTGCTGGGTGACTTGATCAAGCTGGTTCACGGCGGAGTTGATCTCGGCCAAGCCGGTGGATTGTTCCACGGCAGAGCTGGCAATCGCCTGAACCAGCCCATCGACCTCGCCCACAAGCACGTCAATCTCGCTCAGCGCTTGGCCGGATTCATTGACCAGTTCCACCCCTTGGCGCACCTGCCGCCCAGAGGTTTCAATCAGTTCGGCAATCTCGCGCGCCGCTTCCGAGGAGCGCTGCGCGAGCGCCCGCACTTCCGAGGCCACAACCGCAAAGCCACGCCCCGTCTCGCCCGCCCGCGCGGCCTCAACACCGGCATTCAGCGCCAGCAGGTTGGTTTGGAAGGCGATGTCGTCAATCACGCTGGTGATGCGCGAAATCTGATCGGAGCTTTGCGCAATATCGCCCATCGCCGAGATTGTTTGGTCGACCACACGCCGCCCTTCGGTCGAACGGCTGCGCGCCTTGCCCACAGCGCCCGCTGCATTGCGCGCGCCGGTGGCCGAGCTTTCCACCGAGGCCGAAAGCTCGTTCAGCGCGGCGGCGGTTTCTTCCAGCGAGGCGGCTTGCGTTTCGGTGCGCCGCCCAAGTTCCGCAGAGGCCCCCGACAGATGCGAGGTTTCAACCCGGATCGATTCAGCGCTGTCCAAGATTGCGCCGACAAGGTCCGAAAGCTGGCCCATCGCCTCGTTGAAATTGTTGCGCAAAGCCTCAAATTCGGGCGGCATCGCGCTGTGCAACCGATGATTCAATTCGCCCGCACTCAGCGCCGCGACGCCTTTTTCAAAGGCGAAGATCGCGTTTTTCTGGGCGGTGATATTGGTGGCGAATTTCACCACTTTATAGGGGCGCCCCTCGGCATCCAAAATCGGGTTATAGCTCGCTTGAATCCAGACATCTTGGCCGGTTTTCGAAATTCGGCGGAATTCAGAAACCTGCGCCTTGCCTGCGCGCAACTCATCCCAAAAACGGCTGTAAGCGGGGCTTTCGCGTTCCTCGCGCGCCACAAAGAGCGCGTGTTTTTGGCCGTGCAATTCGTCCAGCGTATAACCCAAGGCCGACAAGAAATTCTCGTTCGCGGTCAGGATATTGCCTTGCATGTCGAATTCGATCACGGCTTGCGAACGTTGCAGCGCATTGATCTGGCCCGCGCGGTCGAGCGCGAGGCGGAAATCCTCGGTCACGTCTTGGGCAAATTTCACCACGCCGGACACTTTGCCATCCAGCCCTTTGATCGGGTTATAGCTGGCGCGCAAGAATACCTCGCGCCCGCCTTTGGCGACCCGGTGGAACGCGCCCGAGACAAATTCGCCGGTGCGCAACGTATCCCAAAACTGTTTGTAATCGGCTTTTTCCGCCGCTCCCGGCGGCATGAACATGCGGTGATGTTTGCCGATCAGCTCCTCGCGCGAATAGCCCATCGCTGCAAGGAATGTGTCGTTCATCTCGACGATATTACCGTGCAGGTCGAATTCGATCACCGCTTGCGAGCGATCCAGCGCCGCCATCATCGATTCCCGATGTTTCCGCTCGCGGGTTTTGTCGCTGATATCAGAGGCGAAGTTGAACACCTCGACCACATTGCCCGCCGCATCGCGCACCGGAACGTAGGTGGATTCGAGCCAAACCATTTCGCCCGATTTGCGCACCCGCGTCACCGCCATATGCACCACTTCGCCCGCGCGTAGATCATCCCAAAACTGTCCCGTGCCCACGCTTTTGGCGTAGCTCGGCAGCATGATGATTGCGAGTGATTGGCCCACAAGCTCTTGTTCGGAATAGCCAATAATGTCGCAATAGCACCGGTTGGCACTGAGGATTTTGCCGGTGAGGTCAAAAGAAATCACAGCAAGGGCAGATTCGACCGCAAGGTTCAGCGCATTTTGACGTTGTTCTTGGGGCTTGGGCGGACGGCGAAGGAACATAGCGGCTCCGGACTGGGCTGGAATTCCGCGCCAGCATATGCGCCGCCGATTTATGGGGCGTTAATGTGCATCCGCCTTTTGCAAATAGGCCAATTCCTTAGGCTTTGCCCCAGCTTTGCATGACTTTGATGTAATTGGCGCGCTCATATCCCTCGGGGTCGTCCATCGCCCCATAGGCGAGTTTGCCGCGCAGATCGGCGGGAGTTTCAAGCCCGCGCGCATCAAGCCAATCTTCCACCCCCTTGAGCAGCACGCCGATATGTTCGGGCCCATGGCGCAAAAGCGCGGAGGTGGTCATCACCACATCGGCCCCCGCCAGCAGATAGCGCACCACATCCTCGGCGCTTTCCACGCCCGTCGTGGCGGCAATCGAACCGCCGAACCGCCCCGCCAAAACGCCGATCCAGCGCATCGGCAGCCGCATCTCGTAGCGGCGCGACAGTTCCAGCTGCGGCTCTACGGTCAGGCGCACCGGGTCGATCTCGGGTTGATAGAAGCGGTTGAAAAGCACCACCCCCTTCGCCCCCGCGACCACGATCCGCTTCGACATATGCGCGGGCGAAGAGAAATAAGGCCCGATTTTCACCGAAACCGGGATTTGCACCGTCTCGCAAACCGCGCTCACCACATCGAGCGTGCGCTGTTCCACCTCCGCGCCCGACATATCCGGGTCGGTGGGCAGGAAATGCACGTTGAGTTCAATCGCGCCCGCACCGGCTTCGGCAAATTCATAGGCCATATCGGTCCAGCCGGTATCGGTGGTGCCATTGAGCGAGGCAATCACCGGAATAGGCAGCGCGGTGGCCGCCTTTTCCACCAGCGTCAGGTGGTTCGAACTGTCAAAGGCAAAGGCGGATTGGGTCGGGAAATAGCTCAGCGCTTCGCCCGAACTTTCTGACCCATGCTCGACCAGCTGATCGAGAATGCGCTGCTCGTGCCAGATTTGCTCCTCAAAGACCGAGGGCAGCACCACCGCCCCCGCGCCGTGATCGGCCAAGATCTTGAGCACCTCAAGTTTGGCATTGAGCGGGCTTGCCGAGGCCACAAGCGGGCTTGGCAGATCAAGGCCCAGATAGCGGGTTTTCATCTCCATCTCGGGTCTCCGTTACAGTTTGCCAGCCGCCCCAAGCGCCTGCGCCGGGCCGGGGCCGCCATCCATCGCGGCAAAATCTTCATAGCTGCGGTATTTCTCCAAGATCGCCTGCTGCGCCTCGTCCAACAGGGCGGCGGCATCTTCGGGCCGGGTGGCGGCAAGGGCGGAATAACGCAACTCATTATAGGCGTAGTCCTTAAAGGGCAGCACCGGGCGCGGGCTATCAAGCCGGAACGGCGCCGCGCCGGTGCCCCGCAATTGCGGATCATAGCGTAGGAGCGGCCAATAGCCAGAGGCGACGGCCCGGTCTTGCTGGTTCAGCCCTTTGCGGATGTCAAACCCATGCGCGATGCAATGGCTATAGGCCAAGATAAGGCTTGGCCCGTCATAGGCCTCTGCCTCGCGGAAGGCTTGCAGCGTTTGCTGCGGGTTTGCCCCCATTGCCACCTGCGCGACGTAAACATTGCCGTAAGCCACCGCTTGCAGGGCGAGGTCTTTGCGCGCGGTGCGCTTTCCTGCGGCGGCGAATTTTGCAATCGCCCCCAAGGGCGTGGCTTTTGAAGCTTGCCCGCCGGTGTTGGAATAGACCTCCGTATCCATCACCAGCACATTCACATTGCGCCCCGAGGCCAGCACATGGTCAAGCCCGCCATAGCCAATGTCATAGGCCCAGCCATCACCGCCAACGATCCAAATCGAGCGGCGGACGAGGTGATCCACCACGCTCAGAAGATGCCGCGCTTGCGGGGCCTCGCGATGGGCGAGCAGCCGGGTTTTCAGCGTGGCGACGCGCTCGCGTTGCGCGCGGATCTCGCTTTCGCGGATTTGCGGCGCGCTGAGGATATCTGCCACCAAATCCTCGCCCACCATCGGCGCCATCTCTTGGGTGAGTGTGCGGGCAAGATCTAAGTGCTTGTCGGCGGCAAGCCGGAAGCCAAGGCCAAATTCGGCATTGTCTTCAAAGAGCGAATTCGCCCAAGCCGGGCCGCGCCCTTCGGCGTTTTTCGTCCAAGGCGTCACCGGAAGGTTGCCTGAATAAATCGAGGAACAGCCCGTGGCATTGGCCACCATCAGCCGGTCACCAAAGAGCTGGGACAGAAGCTTCACATAGGGTGTTTCCCCACAGCCCGCGCAAGCACCCGAGAACTCGAACAAAGGCTCAAGGAATTGCACGCCACGCACATTGGCAAAGTCGATCCGCGCGCGGTCATTCACCGGCAGATGTTCAAAGAAGGTCATCGCCCTACGCGCGGTTTCGACAAGCGGTTGCTTCTCTGAAAGGTTGATCGCCTTCACGCCGGGCTCATGGGGCGAAAGCGACGGGCAAGCCTCGATACACAGCCCGCAACCGGTGCAATCTTCGACATGGAATTGCAACGAAA
Source organism: Rhodobacter sp. JA431 (assembly GCF_900217725.1). Lineage (NCBI taxonomy): Bacteria > Pseudomonadati > Pseudomonadota > Alphaproteobacteria > Rhodobacterales > Rhodobacter > Rhodobacter sp. JA431. The sequence goes on along the minus strand of NZ_OBMP01000002.1, from coordinate 258,598 downwards.
ACCGCGCGCCGGGGTAGCCGCGCGCATTGACCGGCGCGGATTTGAACCCTTCGGGCGCGCCTTCCAGCAGGTCTTCGTCAAAGTATTTCGCGCGAATGACGCTGTGCGGGCAGACGAACGAACATTGCCCGCATTGGATGCACAAATCCTCGCGCCAAAGCGGCACTTCATCGGCCACGTTGCGTTTTTCCCACGCCGCCGTGCCGGTGGGGAAGGTGCCATCGGCGGGCAGCAAGCTCACGGGGATATCGTCGCCGCGATCTTCCATCATCAGCGCGGTGACGCGGCGCACAAATTCGGGCGCGGTGGCGGGCACGGCGGGCGGGCGCTCGGTCTCTGAACTGGGTGCTTTCGGCACGGGGACCTCATGCAGCCGTTCCAGCGCGCCATCCACCGCCGCCCAGTTTTGCTCGATCACCCGTTTGCCCTTGCGGCCATAGGTTTTCTTGATCGAGGCTTTGATCTGTTCAATCGCCGCCTCGCGCGGCAACACGCCCGAAAGCGCAAAGAAACAGGTCTGCAAGATCGTATTGGTGCGCCGCCCCAGCCCCACTTCGCGCGCGGCTTTGTTGGCATCAATCACATAGAATTTCAGCCCCTTTTCGATGATGGCCGCTTGGGCCGAGCGGGGCAGGCGGTCCCAGACCTTCTCTGGCCCAAAGGGGGCGTTCAAAAGGAAGGTTGCCCCCGGGGCCGCCACGCGCAACACATCAATCTTTTGCATGAAGTGGAACTGATGGCAGGCCACGAAATTGGCCGAATGGATCAGATAGGGCGCTTTGATCGGGCGCGGGCCGAAACGGAGGTGAGACACCGTCTGCGCGCCGGATTTATGGCTGTCATAGACAAAATAGCCTTGCGCAAAGCGCCCGGCTTCTTCCGCCAAAATCTTGACCGAGTTTTTATTGGCCCCCACCGTGCCATCGGCCCCAAGGCCATAAAAGACCGCGCGGACAACGTCTTGCGGCTCGGTGACAAAGCTGGGGTCCGCGGGCAGCGAGGTCAGCCCCACATCATCGGTGATGCCAACGGTAAAGCCCTGTTTGGGCGCATCCCCCGTCAGTTCATCATAAATCGCTTTCACCTGCGCGGGGTCAAAGTCTTTGGATGAAAGCCCATAGCGCCCGCCGGTGATGCGCGGCAGGGTGGCGCGTTTTTCGGTGGCGACGGCTTCGGCCAATGTGGCCACCACATCCAAAAAGAGCGGCTCGCCCGGGGCGCCGGGTTCTTTGCAGCGGTCCAGCACGGCCAATTTGGTGCACGTAGCAGGCAGCGCCGCCAAGAACGCCTCGGCCGGGAAGGGGCGGTAGAGCCGCACCACCACCGCGCCGAGTTTCGCCCCTTGTGCGTTCAGCGCGGCGAGCGCTTCTTCCACCACCTCCGCGCCCGAGCCCATGACCACAATCACCCGCTCGGCCTCTGGATCGCCAATGTAATCGCACAGCTTGTATGCGCGCCCGGTGAGCGCGGCGAGTTTTGCCATTTCCTCGGCCACAATGCCCGGCACCGCCGCGTGGAACGGGTTTGCCGCTTCGCGCCCTTGAAAGAACACATCGGGGTTTTGCGCCGTGCCGCGCACCACGGGATTGTCGGGCGAAAGCGCGCGGGCGCGATGCGCGCGCACCAGATCATCGTCAATCATCGCGCGGATTTGCGCATCGGGGATGAGGCTCAGCGTATTGACCTCATGGCTGGTGCGGAACCCATCGAAAAAATGCACAAACGGCACGCGGGCGCGCAGCGTCGCGGCTTGCGCAATCAGCGCCATATCATGCGCCTCTTGCACCGAGGCGGAGGCGAGCATCGCAAAGCCCGTCGAGCGCACCGCCATCACATCGGAATGATCACCAAAGATCGAGAGCGCATGGGTTGCAAGCGCCCGCGCCGCCACATGAAAGACCGTGGGTGTTAACTCCCCGGCGATCTTGAACATATTGGGGATCATCAGCATGAGGCCTTGAGAGGCGGTGAAGGTCGTCGTCATCGCGCCCGCTTGCAAAGCACCATGCACCGCGCCTGCGGCCCCGGCTTCAGACTGCATTTCTTGCACCACGGGGACATTGCCCCAGATGTTACGCAGATCGCGCGCAGCCCATTCATCGGCCAGTTCCGCCATCGTCGAAGAGGGGGTGATCGGGTAAATCCCGCAAACCTCATTCACGCGGTAAGCGATATGCGCCACCGCTGTGTTGCCATCCATCACCGCTTGCACGGTGGTTGCGTCTTTTGCGGGGGCCTCTTGTTGCACAACACTGTCACGCATGGGGGGCCTCCTCCGCAATCATATCAAGCGCGCCGCAGGGGCATTGGTCGTAACAGCTTGAACAGCCTGTGCATTTGGTCAGATCAATGCGGTACCCGCGGCCCGGCCCGTGCTTCACAATTGCCTCTTCCGGGCAGGCGGCAAAGCAATTGTCGCATTCATAACATTGCCCGCAGGAATAGCACCGCGCCGCCTCATAACGGGCTTCCTTGGTGGTCAGCCCTTTGATGATTTCCTGAAACCCGCCCATGCGCACGGTTTCCGACAAATGCGCCTGCGCGCTTTGCTCGGCATCGGAATAAACGGGCAAATGCAGCGTCGCGAAATCTGCCAACGGCTGGGGTGGGGGCTCGCTGTACGTCTCGCCGCGCAGCCACGCATCTATATGGCGCGCGGCGCGTTTGCCGTGGCCGGTGGAGATGGTGACAGATTGCTGCGCGGGCACCATATCGCCGCCCGCAAAGACGCCCGTGGCCCCGGTCATCATCTCGCCCGAAACCACCACCGCACCATCGGGGGTGAACTCCAGCCCCGGCACGTTTTTCAAAAACCCACTGTCGGTTTGCTGGCCCAAGGCCAGCACCACCGCATCCGCCGAAAGGGTCTCAATCTCGCCCGTGGGTTGGGGGCGGCCCTCGGCATCAATCTCCATTCGCTCGACTTGCAGATCGGAGCCCGAGATTTCCTTGATCGTCGTCAGCCAGCGGATTTTGACGCCTTCTTCAATCGCCTCATCGGCTTCAAAACTATGCGCGGGCATATGCTCGCGGTCGCGGCGATACACGATGATCGTTTCCGTTGCGCCAAGGCGTTTCGCGGTGCGCGCCGCATCCATCGCGGTATTGCCGCCACCATACACCACCACGCGGCGGCCCAAGAGTGGCGGGGTCTCGGACGAGGTTTCATGCAGCAGATTCACCGCATCGAGCACCTTGGCCGCATCGCGCGCGGGGATTTCGACGCGTTTGCCCAGCCCCGCACCAATCGCCAGAAACACGGCATCAAACCCGCCCTGTTCCTTTTCGGCCATCAGGTCGGTGACCTTGTGGTTGAGCGTGATCCGCACCCCCAAATTCACAATCCGCGCCACATCGGCGGCCAGTTCGGCGCGCGGCATCCGATAGGCGGGAATGCCGAAATGCATCATGCCGCCCGCAATCGGCCCGGCTTCGCGGATTTCGACCTTATGGCCAAGCCGCGCCAAATGATAAGCGGCCGAAAGCCCTGCAGGCCCGGCCCCCACAATCAACACGCGCTTGTCGGTGTCCGAGCGGAGCTTGTGAAATTCCCAGCCTTCGCGCGTGGCCATATCGCCCAAGAAGCGCTCGACCGCGTGGATCGAGACCGCCTCATCCACCTCGCCCCGGTTACAGCCGCTTTCGCAGGGGTGGTAGCACACCCGGCCATGCACGGCGGGCATCGGGTTTTCTTCGGTCAGCTTTTCCCATGCGGCGCGGTAGCGGCCCTGCATCGCAAGTTCTAGCCAGGCGCGGATATTTTCTCCTGCCGGGCAGGCGGCTGAACAGGGCGGGGTGAGTGTGACGTAGCGCGGATGCTGGCTGCGCACCGGCCCCGTGCCGCGGTTGCCATAGGGGCTGACCGATGGTGTGAAATCCCGAAGCCGCGTGCTCATGCTGTTCCTCCCCAGGCGCAGTGACCGACGGGGCGAGATTAGCGAGGCGGGGAGGGGGCTTGCATGACATAGATCAGCCTAAAGGCGTATTCCTACATCACATTATTGCGCTTGAGGCGGGGCCGGGGGCAGAGCGTTGCCGCCCCCGGCCAAAATCTCAGGCCGGGATCGGATGCGCCCAATCCGAGCCAGAGGGCCCGGTAAAGAAGCCATCGGCAAAGCGGCCACCCGGCGCTTCGGGCAGCAGTTGCGCGACCAAAGCTTCGGGGGTGATATTGCCCGCGATCCGATCCGCATAGGCGGCGCAAAGCCCCATGAAATCGCCGGTTTGCGGCGACAGGCGCAGGCTATCAACGCCCGCATCGCGCAAGGCTTCGGTGTGATAGGCCGCGCAGCCGGTGGCGGCGGAAAGCGTTTGCACGCCATTCACCGACAAGAAGGCTTGCCCGTCGAGCGTATCCACCTCGCGCCCATCCCAATCTTCACCGCAGATGAATTGGCAATTGTCCTTGGCCCGGTCATGGAGCCGTGCATGGTAGCAGCGCGCCGAAATGGCGAGCGGCAACCGCCCATGCCCCCAGACCTCGATCTTCACGCCCGCCTCTTTGCCTGCTTTCGCCAAAGTCGCGATCGAGGCCAGCGGCAATTCGGGCGGCAAGCAGATGCGGGTCGCGCCCCGGCGCGCCAGATAGGCCACCGTGCCCTCGTTATAGACGTTCACCAGCGGGCCCACCCAGAACGGGGTGTTTTCCGGCAAATGTTTGAGCGCGGTGATATCGTTGATCTCAACCGGAACCCCCATCCCGAAAATATCATCGGTCTGGTTGCGTTCGCGCTTGAGCGTGACAAGCCCCAAGGTCGAGATTGCCACTTCCTTGCCCGCCTCTTGCAGCGTGGCGAGCGCCGTGGGAATTTCGGCTTCCCAAAACGGCAAGCGTTTTGAGCAGACCACTTCGCCCACAACCACCCGCGAGACCGGGGCCTGCGCAAGGTCAGCGTAGAATTTGCGCGTTGCTTCGGCTGTCCAGAAGAACAGGTTCGAGCCTACCGTCAGGTCCATCGTCATCTCCAGGTTTTCGCATAGGCCCCGGCGGTGGCGGATTGGCCTTCTGTCAGCCGGGCAAGCTCTGCCAGCGGCAATTCGCGCCCATCGGCAAGGGCATCGGTGGCAGCGCGGAAGGCGCGGACCACTTCGGCCACATAGGCGCGCGAGCGTTGCCGCCCCTCGATTTTTAGCGCGGTCACGCCCGCTTTGGCGAGCGCCGGAATAAGATGGCGCGCGTCGAGCGAAACCGGGTCTTCAAACACATGGCCGGTTTGTTCTCCGGATGTGAAGCAGCCCTTGCACAAAGTCGGATAGGGCGCGGGGCGGTCTTTGGGCGTGCGGTGGATGGTGAAGCCACCAAGCTTCGCCGCCAGATCCGGGCCTTCTTCGGCATAGACCACGTGGGAAGCCGGCGAGCAGACGCCGTTCATATTGGGCGACAGGCCGGTGGCGTAAGAGGAAAGCGCACAGCGCCCCTCGGCCATCACGCAAAGCCCGCCAAAGACGAAGGCTTCGGTTTCCACGTCGATTTCTTTGTTGATCGCGGAAATCTCGGCCACGGTCAGCACGCGCGGCAGCACAACCCGTTTTACATCAAAGGCTTCTGCATAGAAGTTGATCGCATCGGGGTTGGCGGCAGCGGCTTGCACACTCAGGTGGCGGCGCAGGTTCGGGTGATGCGTCGCTGCATAATCCAAAAGCCCGATATCGGCCAAGATCACCGCATCCACGCCCGCGGCTTCGGCATCGGCCAAGCGTTGGTGCCAAAGTTTCTCGCCGCCCGCGCGCGGGAAGGTGTTGAGCGCCACCAGCACTTTCGCGCCGCGCTTGTGCGCGCCCGCGACGGCAGGCACCAATTCTTCGGGCGAGAAGTTCAGCCCCGGAAAGTTGCGCGCGTTCGTCTCATCGGAAAACCCGCAATAAACCGCATGTGCGCCCGCCTCCACAGCGGCGCGTAGTGCCGCGGGGGTGCCTGCGGGGCAAACCAGTTCCATCATGTCCAGCCTCCAGCCAGCGTATCGACCCGGTGCAGCACCATGCCGGAGCGTTTTTCCGCCAAGGTGACGGCGGGCTGCACGAAGGGTTTGAGCGGTCCGGCCAATTCGGTCAGTTCCGCTGCAAGATCAAGTTCCGCATCATCAATCGCATTGCGCAGCGCCACCACGGCAGAGGTGTCGCCCTCAACGATCAAATCGCGGGAGAAGAAAAGCGCGTCGCCATCATAGGCGCCGTGCATCATACCAAGGAAACCTGCAATCGGCCCGGCAATGCGCGCCTCGGCCTGAGGCACATTGCGATGTGCTGTCAGCTTGACCTTGCCGCCGCGCAGATCAAGCAAGAGCTTGAAGGGCAGATCGGTCGCGTCCAGCAAGAAACGCGCTTCGCGATATTGGCCAAGGCGTTGAAACAGGCCCGGATGGCGTTTGGCAATGCGGCGCGCCAAAAGGGTCAGCGTCACCGACAGCGGCGCAAGCGGCAAGGGCCGCATCGCCCGGCCCATCAGCTTGGGCAGGCGGGGGATCTGATCATGGTCGGACATGGCGCTCCTTTCGTCAGGGATTTCTCCCCACTCCTAGATGGGCTGCTTTAACGCGGGTCACAATGCGGCAACTTGATCAATGTCAAACCTTTGATGAACCCTAGATGCTATCGCCACCATGACTTAGGAGGACATATGCGCAGCTTACCCGTTTTTTCCGACCTGCGGTCCTTCCTAGATTGGGCAAAGGGCCGCAATGAGTTACGCGCAATCGCAGAGCCGGTGGGCGTTGAATTGCAAATGTCTGCCGTGCATCGCGCGGTTTTGGAGCAAGGCGGGCCGGTGCTGCGGTTTGACGCGCCGGTGCTGCCCTCGGGCAAACGCTCAAATATCCCGGTGGTGACGAATCTTTTTGGCACCACGTCGCGGGTCGCGGCGGGGCTTGGCTTGCCGCTTGATCAGGTGCCCGCGCTTGGCGAATTTTTGGCTTCGTTGAAGGCGCCCGCGCCCGTTGAGGGGATGCGTGACGCGATTTCGCGCTGGCCGATGCTGAAAGCGGCGCTCTCGACCCGCGTCAATATTTCGAAAAAAGGCCCGGTGCAGGAGGTCGTTCTAGAACCCGGCAAGGGCCTCAACCTCGAAGATCTTCCGGTGCAGCAGTTGTGGCCGGGCGATGGCGGGCGGCTCTTTACGTGGCCCGTGGTCGTGACCCGGCCCTATGGCTCAGATGTTGATGCGGTGATGTCGTATAACCTTGGCATCTATCGCGCACAGTTGCATGGGCCCGAAAGCATCATCATGCGCTGGCTCGCCCATCGCGGCGGCGCGCAGCATCACCGCACATGGCAAGCGGCGGGCAAGCCGATGCCGGTGGCGATGGTTTTGGGCGCGGACCCGGCGACGCTTCTCTCCGCCGCTTTGCCCTTGCCCGAAAACGTCTCGGAACTCACTTTCTCGGGCGTGTTGCGCGGCCAGCGCTCGCATCTTGTGCCGTGCAAAACCGTGCCGTTGATGGTGCCTGCCGACGCCGAAATGGTGATTGAGGGCTGGATCAACGAGGGCGATACCGCGCCCGAGGGGCCGTTTGGCGACCACACTGGCTATTATAATGCGGTTGAGCCTTTCCCGGTGATGCGGGTTTCTGCGCTTACGCACCGCAAAGACCCGATCTATCTCTCCACCTATACGGGGCGCCCGCCAGATGAGCCCGCGATCATTGGCGAGGTGTTCAACGATTTGGCGCTGCCGGTCATTCGCCAACAAATCCCCGAGGTGAAAGACCTCTGGCTGCCGCCGGCCGCTTGTTCCTACCGGATCGCGGTGGTGCAGATTAAGAAAAGCTACCCCGGCCAAGCGCGGCGCGTGATGATGGCGCTTTGGGGGATGCTGGCGCAGTTCAGCTATACAAAAATGGTGATCGTCGTGGATGACGATATCGACCCGCGCAATTGGGATGATATCGCTTGGGCGATGGCCACGCGGATGGACCCGGGCCGCGATCTGGTGGTGCTCGACCGCACGCCGATGGATTACCTTGATTTCGCCTCTCCGCTGGAAGGGTTGGCGGGCAAACTGGGCATTGATGCGACCACCAAGATCGGCACCGAGACCACGCGCGAATGGGGCACGGTGATGAAAATGCGTCCCGAAGATGAGGCCTTTGCCGAAGCCGTTTTGAAGCGCCAATTCCCCGGCGGTGTGAAATGACCGCGCGGGTGATCTTGGGTGTTTCGGGGGCCTCTGGCGCGCTGTTGTCGCTCGCCGTGGCGGAAGCGCTGAGCGCGCTCAAGGTCGAGATTGATCTGGTGATGTCATCGGCTGCGAAGCTCACCTTCGCGACCGAGGCGGATGAGGGCGCGTTGGAGCGGCTGCAAGCGCTTGCGACCCGCATTCATCCGATTGGTAATGTCGGTGCGGCGATTGCCTCTGGCTCTGCGCCAAGCGCCGGGATGATCGTTGCGCCGTGCTCAATGCGCTCGCTCGCCGCGATTGCCTGCGGGATGGATGATAACCTGCTGGTCCGCGCTGCCTCGGTGCAGCTTAAAGAGCGGCGTCCGCTGATCTTGCTTGCGCGCGAAGCGCCGCTCACGCTTGCGCATCTGCGCAACATGACCTCAGTCACAGAAATGGGCGGCATCATCTTGCCGCCCGTGCCTGCCTTCTATCTGCGCCCGCAAGGGGTGGAAGAGATCGCCCGTCAGATCGGCGCGCGGGCCGTGGATTTGCTCCGTCTCGGCCCGCCACAAGCGCAAAGCTGGCAGCCTTAATCGTTCAGGCCCTTGATCTGAACGGTGGTGGTCATGCCGTCGCCTTTACCATGCCCCAAAGGCCGCGCCCCCGGTTCGCCGGGGGTGAGTTTTTTGCCAAAGAGCGCAGGCGCAAGCCCCACCGCCAGCGCCACATAGCCCGCCGCAAAGAAGAGGGCCGAGGCCATCAGCGTGACGGTTTGCTCGCCCGAGACACGCAGCGCGAGCGCCAAGATCAAAGCGATCCCCGCCGCTTTGAGCGGTTTCGTCGCCACGGCGGGGCGTGCCGCGCGGCCAAGGCTCGATTTGATCATCACCGCCATCGACAGGCCCGCCACCGCGCCAATCGCCAGCAAATGGGTCGCGGCAGGGAAGATTTGCATCGAGGTCGCCGCGGACAGCCCCATCGCATATTGGCCAAGGCCAAGGCACATGAAGGCGACATGGAAGCCCGTCAGCAGCGCGTCATTTTTGAACGCCCAGCCCGAGCGCCAGAACATCACGCGGAACAGGTTCGTCGCACCAGCGAGCACCAGCACCGCACCAAAGGCCCGCACCGGCAAAAACGCGGCGGGCACGCACAGCCCGGTGAAAATCGGCCCCCAACGATCAAGGCTTTTCATCGCATGGGGCAGGGCGGTTTCCCCCGCATGGACCATTGCATTGCGGGTCAGCGCATTGGTAAGTTTGCCGCCAAACGCCGCATTCATCGTGGCACACGCCATCAAACCCGCCATGGCGCCCGTGGCCGCAATACCATCCCAAATGCCCATCCAATCAAGGTGCATGACAAGGTTGGAGATGAAGTGCAGGAAGAAAATCATCACAAAACCAAAGGTTTTGAGCTTGGCGTGAAAGGTCTCGACGGTGATCTTGCCTGCAAAGATCGGCATCGCGACTCGCGCCATCACCACCACGTCAAAGCTGAGATCAATCAGCGCAACCATCGGGGCCGAGAGCGTGGCAGAGGCCGCAACGGCGATCCGCCCCGCGACCCAAAGCGCGGTCAGAAGCGGAAAGAAAAGCCAGCCGGTGAAGCGCGGCGCATTGGCCAAGAAAATCCCCGCCATCACCGCGCCGCCATAGCCAAAAATCAGCTCATGCGCGTGCCAATCAATCGGCATGGCGCGGGTGGGCAAAAGCTCGTTGCCAATACCATGACCGATCCAATGCCCCCAAAGCCCGGCTGCAAGGGCAGCAAAAAGGGCGGCGGCAAGGTAAAGCGGGCGGTGACCTTCCCGAAGGAAGCGAGGCGGCGCGAAGGTCTGCGCAAAGGACATGGGGCGGCTCCTTGTATTTCTTCTTTCGTGCCCCCAACCGCGCCCCTTGGCAAGCCTGTGACGCGGCGGCAGATAGCTGCACCCAAGTGGGCGTGGCCTAACCCATCATTGCGCGCGCGGCATCGCGTTGCGCCGCGCCAAGCCGTGCGATCAGCGCGCCAAACGCGCGCAATTGCGCCCCCAAGGGGGAGGAGCGGCGCCACACAAGCCCCACACGGCGCCCCAGCACGGGGGGTGGCAGGCGCACCAAATTGACCTGCGCAGAGCGGGTTTCGACCGGCAGGGCGATCTCTGGCAACAGCGTAACGCCAATGCCCACACCGACCATTTGCACGAGCGTGGACAGCGAAGACCCTTCCATCACCGAGCGGCCCTGCGTGGGACCGGGTTTGCAAAAGGCAAGCGCTTGGTCGCGAAAGCAATGCCCTTCTTCAAGCAGCAACAGCCGCATCGTCGGCAAAGCCTCCGCCGAGGGAACCGGCAGCCCCGCATCCCCCGCCGGGCGCACCAGCACGAAATCTTCCTCAAAAAGCGGCTCTTCAAAAAGCGCGGGTTCAGAAATGGGCAAAGCCATGATCGCCGCATCAAGCCGTGCCTCGATCAGGTCTTCGACGAGCTTCCCCGTCACCGCCTCGCGCGGCAAAAGATCGAGCCCCGGAAAGGTCACTGCGCATTCGCGCACCAGCCCCGGCAAAAGGTATGGCGCAATCGTCGGGATCACGCCAAGCCGCATCGGCCCGGTGAGCGGCCCCCGCGCGCTGCGCGCCAAATGCCCCAATTCATCCACGGCGCGCAAAATCTCGCGCACGCGGGGCGCAAAGGCGGCCCCCAACGCCGTGAGCCGGATTTGCCGGGCCGAGCGTTCCACCAAAGCGCCGCCCACGGCGGCCTCCATCTCGCGGATTTGCACCGAAAGTGCAGGTTGCGAGATCGCGCAATCTTCCGCCGCGCGGCCAAAATGGCCCAAACGGGCGAGCGCATCGAAATAGCGCAACTGCTTCATCGACAGGTTTAACATCAGATTTTCTTATCGAAGCCTTCAGCTATTGCAATTGGAAATTATCGCCCATCGCCCCTAGCTTGTGTGCAGACGGCGGAACACCCCGCAAGACAGGCCTTCAAGGGAGGAACTCTGATGGACGGCAATGATCTCAAAAGCACGGGCAAATGCCCTGTGATGCATGGCGGCGCGACCGCGCTTGGCGCGGATACGATGCGCTGGTGGCCGAATGCGCTCAACCTCGACATTTTGCATCAGCATGATGAAAAGACCAATCCGCTCAAAGGCTTCAACTACCGCGAAGCGGTACAGGAGTTGGATTTTGAGGCGCTGCGGGCCGATTTGCATGCGCTCATGACCGATAGCCAATCTTGGTGGCCGGCGGATTGGGGCCATTACGGCGGGTTGATGATCCGCATGGCGTGGCACGCGGCGGGCAGCTATCGCAGCGCCGATGGGCGCGGCGGCGGCAATACCGGCAACCAACGTTTCGCACCGCTCAATTCCTGGCCCGATAACGTGAGCCTTGATAAAGCGCGGCGTCTGCTGTGGCCGATCAAAAAGAAATACGGCAGCAAAATCTCTTGGGCGGATTTGATCCTTTACGCAGGCACGGTGGCCTATGAATCGATGGGGTTGAAGCCCTATGGATTTGGCTTTGGCCGCGAAGATATTTGGGCCCCGGAGAAAGACGTCTATTGGGGCGCCGAGACCGAATGGCTTGCGCCGTCCGATGGCCGCTACGGCGATGTTGAAAAGCCCGACACGATGGAAAACCCGCTCGCTGCCGTGCAGATGGGGCTGATCTATGTGAACCCCGAGGGTGTGAACGGCAAACCCGATCCGGCGAAAACTGCGCTCCATGTGCGCGAAACCTTTGCCCGGATGGGGATGAATGACGAAGAAACCGTCGCGCTGACGGCGGGCGGGCACACCGTTGGCAAAACCCACGGCAATGGCGACGCAAGCCAATTGGGCGCGGACCCGGAAGCGGCGGATGTGACGGCCCAAGGCCTTGGCTGGGCGAACCCGACGATGGCGGGTAAAGCGGCCAATGCGATCACCTCTGGCCTTGAAGGGGCATGGACCACGCATCCGACCAAATGGGACATGGGCTTCTTTGAGATGCTCTTTGGCCATGAATGGGAGTTGCGCAAATCCCCCGCGGGCGCGTGGCAATGGGAGCCGGTGGAGATTGCGGAAGAAGACCGCCCGCTTGATGCCACCGACCCGAGCAAGCGGCACAATCCGATGATGACCGATGCCGATATGGCGATGAAGGTGGACCCGATTTACAACGCGATCTGCCAGAAATTCATGGCCGATCCGGCGGCGTTCAACGATGCCTTTGCCCGCGCGTGGTTCAAGCTGTTGCACCGCGATATGGGGCCGAAGTCGCGCTACCTTGGCCCTTGGGTGCCGAGCGAAGATCTGGTCTGGCAAGACCCGGTTCCGGTTGGCCCGACGGGCTATGATGTGCCTGCGCTCAAAGCGAAAATCGCCGCTTCTGGCCTGAGTGTGGGGGAATTGGTTGCCACCGCTTGGGACAGCGCGCGGACCTTCCGCCAATCCGATATGCGCGGCGGGGCGAATGGCGCGCGCATCCGCCTTGCGCCGCAAAAGGATTGGGAAGGCAATGAGCCTGCGCGTTTGGCCAAGGTGCTGGGCGTGTTAGAGCCGCTCGCGGCAGAAGCCGGGGCCTCGGTCGCCGATGTGATCGTGCTTGCGGGCAATGTCGGCGTCGAGCAGGCCGCGAAGGTGGCGGGGGTCACCGTCACCGTGCCCTTCACGCCGGGCCGCGGCGACGCGACCGATGCGATGACCGATGCGGAAAGCTTTGACGTGCTGGAACCGATCCATGACGGGTTCCGCAACTGGCTGAAGAAAGACTATGCCGTTGCGCCCGAAGAACTGCTTTTGGACCGTGCGCAACTGATGGGGCTGACGGCGGCGGAAATGACCGTGTTGGTCGGCGGGCTGCGGGTGATCGGCGCTAATGCTGGCGCGTCGGCCGACGGGGTGTTCACCGATAAGCCCGGCGCGCTCAGCACCGATTTCTTTGTGAACCTCACCGATATGGGCAACACTTGGGAGAAGGTGCCGGGCGGCTATGAAGTCCGCGACCGGGCGAGCGGGGCTGCGAAATGGCCCGCGAGCCGCGTCGATCTGGTGTTTGGCTCCAATTCGATCCTGCGCGCCTATGCCGAGCTTTATGCCCAAGATGATGCGGGCGAGAAGTTCGTGTGCGATTTCGTGTCGGCTTGGGTCAAGGTGATGGAGGCGGACCGCTTCGATCTGCGCGCCTAAGGAATGGCGGAAAAGACGAAAGGCCCCGGCGTGCTCCGGGGCCTTTTTATTGTTGGGCTCGATAGGGTCGTTTATGGTCCGGGCGACAAGCCCGGGCCGCGCCCGACCCGCCCCATGGGCGGGCGCATTGCTGCGGCGCGAACAGAACAATCGTCCGAGTTGAGGGCACCATAAAGCGCCCCTCACCAGCGTTTCGAAGCGCACACCCCGGGTCGGGCGCGGCCCTCATCTCTATAAAATCACACCGGCAGCGCTTGCGCCGAGGCCAGCGCGCAAGCCACGGTGCGCGCGGCGGATTTGCGGGCATCGCCCAGAACCACCGCGCCCAGCACCCGCGCGGAGCGGCCTTGATCGTCACAGGGGCACCAGCCCGAAGCATCGGTGAGACCGGCTTTTTGCGCCAGCACCCCGGCCTGTTGCGGTGCGATGAAGTTCACCACATCGGCACGGATCTCGCCCGCATCGGTCAGCAACAGCCCGCGGTCGGCATCGACCGCCGTCACCCGCGCGCCCTGCGCCGGGGCGAGCCACGCGACATTGCGCGAAATGCGTTGAAGACCCGCCGCCATCGCAAAGCCCTGACGCAAAGCCGGATCATTGCTTTCATCCAAAACGGTGAGCCGCGCGCCGGGCACCGCCGCCACGGCGCGGGCCAAGGCGAGGGCTCGGGTCATTGCCACATGCGGGTGGCTGATCTCAGCGGGCAGGCGCAGCACGACATGGCCGTTTTCCCGCAAAGCCGCGAGTTGCGCCGAAAGTCTGCGGGCCTCACGGGCATTGCCCCAAGCGGCGGGCCAAGCATGGCGCGCGCGCGCATCCAGCCCGGCGATCTTTTCTACTTTCGGCGCAATGCCGGGGGCCAGAACCAAACGGTCAAAGGCCATAGCGCGGCCCGAGAACAGCGCCGCGCGGCCCGCACGCCAATCCACGCCCGTGACCTCGTCAATTTTCACCTGCACGCCTGCAGCGGCGAGCGTGGAGAGCGTTGCGCCCGAGGCGGGGCGGTCAAAGGCTGTGGCGGGGGACGGGTCACGCGCCATCCGGGTCGGGTCGCGTTCGATCAGCGTCACCGAGGCGCCGGGGTTCGAAGCGGCAAGTTTCGAGGCGGCCAAAGCGCCTGCGGGGCCTGCGCCAATCACCAAGGCGCGCTCGCCTTTACGAAGCGCGAAGCTGGTGCCCGTGGCCGCCAGCGCGGCGCCGGACAAAAGGCCTAGGGTCAGGCTGCGGCGGCTCATACGGGTCATCACATCGCTCCTTTTCAGCGTTTCTTTTCAAGAAGTTCGGCTTCGGGGTGAATGGGGCGGTAAATCTCCACCCGATCGCCTTCCTTCAGCACTCGGTCAAGGTTACAGATTTGGCCAAAGACACCGATCTTGTTTTCTTCCAGATCAATCTCGGGGAATTGCTCCAACAGGCCGGAACGGTCGATCGCCTCTTTCGCGGTCGCCTCTTCGGGCACATCAACATGTCTCCAGACCTGTGCGGTCGGCTTGGCATAGGCAACACCAACGATCATTCGTCATCCTCCTCAACCGGGACGGGGCCAAGGGCGCCAGCGGCGGTAAAGACCTTGGGCGCGCGCAGTTCTTGGATTTCTTCGTCAATGGATTTGCCGCGCGCATCAATCACCGCTTTGAGCGCAAGCAAGAAGCCCGTCACGATGAAACCGCCGGGCGGCAAGATCAGGATCAAAAAGCCCGGAAAATCGGGAAAGAGCGTCATTTCCATAAAGGCGAAATGGCTTCCCAGCAGGATCGAGGCATTGGCAAACAGCGTGCCCGAGCCAAAGACCTCGCGCAGCGCGCCCACCAAAACCAGCGCCACGGTAAAGCCGATGCCCATCATCAACCCATCCCAAAGCGACGGGATCACGCCATTGCGCGAGGCAAAGGCTTCGGCGCGGCCCAAGATCGCGCAGTTGGTCACGATCAGCGGGATGAAGAGGCCCAGAACCTTATGCAAATCATGCACATAGGCGTTTAGCGCCATATCCACCACGGTCACGATACAAGCGATGATCAGCACGAAAGCGGGAATGCGGATTTCCGGGGCGATCACTTTACGCAGCGCCGAAATGATCCCGTTCGAGGCGATCAGCACGGCGGTGGAGGCGAGCCCCATGCCAAGCCCGTTCGTGGCCGTGCCGGTGATGGCAAGCGCCGGGCAAAGCGCCAAAAGCTGGCCGAAGACGATGTTTTTATCCCAAAAACCGTCGCGGGCGATTTTGCCGAAATTCGTGGCCATCATTCGTCTCCGTTGCGGGGGATGGGGGCGGTGAGCGCAAGGCGGTTGCGTTCATAAAAGGTCAGCCCGCGGGCGATGGTGCCAACCACGGCGCGCGGGGTGATGGTCGCGCCCGAGAATTGGTCAAACACACCGCCATCGCGCTTCACCTTCCAGCCATCGGGGGTGGGGTCGGTCAAAGAGCGCCCGGTAAAGCCTTCGATCCAATCGCCTTTTGCGACTTCGATCTTATCGCCAAGGCCGGGCGTTTCGGTATGGGACAGCACCCGCACGCCCAAGAGCGTGCCATCGGGCGCAATGCCGATCAGCACCCGGATCGCGCCGGAATAGCCAAAGCCCACCAGCTCATAGGCCATGCCGGTGACGCTATTGCCCTTGGCGGCGATATGCACGCTGACCATGCCCTCATCGGCATCTTCCACGCTGCGCAGATCGGTGGCTGGATCGTTGTCATAGATCTCGGCGGGCAGCACTTGCGCGAGCGAGGCGGCCAAGTCTTCGGCGCTGCGCTGCGCGATTGGGGCTTGGGTGGTTTGGTCGGCCATCGCCAAAAGCCCGGCGGTGACGAGTGAGAACAGCCCCAGCATCAGCCCATGCGCGAAGGGCGAGGATTTCAGCCAGCTTTTGGCTGGTTTCGGCTCTTTGATGTCCTCGCTCATGCCTTGCCTCCGGCGGCTTGTTTGGTGCGTTTCGGTTTGGCAATCGGCAACGGTTTGCCGGTGCGGGTGCGCCCAAAGACACGCGGGCGGACATAGGTCTCAATCAGCGGCGTGCAGGAGTTCATCAAGAGCACCGCAAAGGCCACGCCTTCAGGGAACGACCCCCAAGTGCGGATCACAAAAATCAGCGCGCCGATGCCGATGCCATAAATCACCTTGCCCAAGGCCGAGACCGGGGAGGTCACGTAATCAGTGGCAATGAAGAAGGCGCAGAGCATGGTCGAGCCCGCGGTGAGGTGCAGGATCGGCGGGGCGAAGGTGTCGGGTGCGAGCGTCGACGCGATGAAGGAAAGCCCCGCGATTGTGCCCAAAACCGAGAGCGGAATGGCGAGCGTGATGATGCGCATGAAAACCAGCGCCAAGCCGCCCGCGAGCAAGAGCAGGGTGGAAGTTTCGCCCATCGAGCCGGGCACAAGGCCAATCAACCGCGCTTTGAGGTCGGCCAGATCAGGCGTGATCGCCCCCATCGAGGCGCCAGCGCCCAACTGGCTTTTGATGTGGCTCAGTGTCGACGCCGAGGAGATCGCATCATATTCGCTTGACCCGGCAAAGGTGATGGCGAGCGAATGCACAAAGCCCGGGCCTTCAAACAGGCCCACCGGCGGCACCCAAGTGGTCATATGCACGGGCAGGGCAATGAGCAGCATGGCGCGCGCAACCATCGCGGGGTTGAAAAGGTTTTGCCCCAGACCGCCGAACATGTGTTTGGCAATCACAATCGCGATGCCCGAGCCAATCACCCCCACCCACCACGGCGCATAGGGCGGCAAGGTCATCGCCACAAGCCAGCCGGAGAGCAGCGCAGAGCCATCCCGGGCAAAGGGGCCAATTGGTTTGCCCGCCACCCAAAGCGACAGGATTTCAAACAGATAGGCAGAGGCCACCGTGGTGATAAACAGAAAAATCGCGGGCCAGCCGAATTGATAGAGGCCAAACACGGTGGCGGGCGTCAGCGCCAGCACCACCGCCAGCATCGTGCGGTTCACGGTGAAGACGGTATGGGTATGCGGAGCGGCCAGAAGCGGTTGCGCGGTCACGAGTTGGCCTCCCCTTGGGTTTGTTGCGCCATGGGTTCGGCGGCGGCGGCTTCCGCAGCGGCCTTTTCAGCGGCGGCTTTTTTCTTGGCTTCCATCTCGGCTTTGCGCTTCAGCATCATCTGGCGTTTTGCCTCGGCGATGGCTTCTTCGCGGGCCTTGCGGGCCTCGGCCAAGCGTTTGGTTTCTTCGGCTTGGTGCTTGCGGCTTTGCTTCTCGGCCAGCTTGCCTTTGGCGAAGTGGAAGGTCTGCACAAGCGGGATATTGCCCGGGCAGGTATAGGCGCAGCAGCCGCAGGTCAGGCAATCCATCAGGCCGATTTTCGCGGCCCCATCCAGATCATCGGCTTGGATGCGGGCGTTCATTTCAAAGGGCGTCAGCCCCACCGGGCAAGATTGCACGCAGCGTCCGCAGCGAATGCAGGGCATCACGTCAGAGCCGGGGGTTTCCGCTTTTGACAGCGCCAAAATCCCGTTTGCACCCTTCACAATCGGCACGCGGCGGTTGTGGATCGGTTGGCCCATCATCGGCCCGCCCAGCAGCAGCCGGTCGGGTTCTTCGGCAAAGCCGCCGCAATGGTTGATCACTTCAGACACCGGGGTGCCGATCAGCACTTTGACATTCGCGGGCCGTTTCGCGGCGCGGCCCGAGACCGTCACAATCCGCGAAATCAGCGGCTCGCCGTAGCGCACCGCATTGTGGACGGCATGCGCCGTGGCGACATTATGGACCACTACGCCAAGGTCCGCAGTGAGCGCGCGGGCAGGCGTTTCCTTGCCCGTCAAAATCCGCACCAGATGCTTTTCCGAGCCCATCGGATATTGCGTCGGCACGACCTTCACTTGGAACGTGTAATCAAGCGCGCGGTTGTAGCGGCTCATCACATCAATCGCTTGCGGCTTGTTCGATTCAATCGCAACGATGATGTTTTTCACGCCAAGCGCGCGGCCCATGATGCCGATGCCGTCGGCGATTTCCTCGGCGCGTTCGCGCATCAAGCGGTCATCGCAGGTCAGGTAGGGTTCGCATTCTGCGCCATTGATGATGAGCGTGTGCAGATCATATTTGGCGCGCAGATTGAGCTTCACGGCAGAGGGGAAGGTCGCGCCCCCCATCCCCACAATCCCGGCTTCGGCCACTTGGGCGGAAATCTCTTCGGGCGTGGCATCTTCGGGGCGCATACGCGGCAGGCGGGGGCCCCATTTGTCTTCGCCATCGGGACGAATGGTGATGGTGGGCACCGGCAGGCCCGACGGGTGCGGGGCGATGAAATGACCGACCGCAATCACCCGGCCCGAGGTGGGCGCGTGGATATTGGCCGACACCGGGCCGCGCGCCTTCGCCACCAACTGGCCTTTGAGCACATAATCATCGCGTGCCACGATCGGTTCGGCTTCGGCCCCGATATGCTGTTGAAGCGGCAGCCGGATCAGGGTCGGCACCGGCATCACCTCGATCTCGCTTTCGGAGCTGAGGTATTTGCGCGGATCGGGGTGCACGCCTTTGAAGCTGAAGAACTGCGACGGGTGCAAAAGCGTGGAAAGAGAGGGCAGAAGGCTCATGCTGCGCGCTCCGTGCTGGCGGCGCCAAGGCGCGGTTCGGGTTTGTCCCAATACCATTGGCGCAGGGATTTCGGTTTGACGCGCTTGACGATCGCCTCGGTCGGGCAAACTTCGATACAGGCGTCACAGCCGGTGCAAGCATCGGTGATGACGGTGTGAATTTGCCGGTTCGCGCCGATGATCGCGTCGGTCGGGCAGCGCTTGAAGCATTTGGTGCAGCCGGTGCAGTGGTCTTCAAAGATGAAGGCGACCATCGGCTCCACCTCGGCCATGCCCGAAAGTGCGCCATCGCCCTCAATCGTGACCACCTGCGCGAGTTCAAGCGCGAGATCGCGGCCGCCCGGCGTGCAAGCGGTGACGGGCGCTTCACCCGCCGCCATTGCCTCGGCCAGACCGTGGCAGCCCGGATAGCCACAGGCGCCGCAATTGGTGCCCGGCAAGATCGCGTCAATCGCATCCACCACCGGGGGCGCTTCGACATGGAACTTGCGCGCGGCAAAACCGAGCATCAGCCCCAGCCCGGTCCCAAGGGCAGACATCGCGGCGACGGCTTCGATCATCTCGGGTACTCCTTATCGTCTCAATTGGGCACGAGGCCGGCAAAGCCCATGAAGGCCATCGACAGAAGGCCCGCAGATACAAAGGCAATGGGGGCGCCCGCGAAGGGGGCAGGAACGGCCAGCTGCGCCATGCGCTCGCGCATGCCCGCGAAGATCACCAGCACCAGTGTGAAGCCAAGCGCCGAGCCAAAACCATAAAGCAGGCTGGAGGCGAAGCCGTGGCCTTCTTGGATGTTCAAAAGCGCCACGCCCAGCACCGCACAGTTGGTGGTGATGAGCGGCAGATAAATACCGAGCGAGCGGTGCAGCCCCGGCGAGAGCTTGCGCAGCACGGTTTCGATAAACTGCACGATCGCGGCGATCACCAAGATCAGGCTCAGGATGCGCAGAAAGCCCAAATCGAGCGGCTCCAGCACCAGCACTTCAACAAACCAGCTGGCCGCGGCGGCAAGCGTCAGCACGAAGGTGGTGGCAAGCCCCATGCCGATGGCAGCATCGGTTTTGCGCGACACGCCCATGAAGGGGCACAGGCCCAGAAACTTCACCAGCACCACGTTGTTCACCAGCGCCGTGCTGAGCAGGATCAGGAAAAAGTCGTGCATGCCAGCCTCCGTTCACGGCCCGTCGGGGGAAATGCGAGCCCTTGCCGGAGTTGAAGCAAAGCCTGTGCCAAGTGGCTTTGTCTGGCGGGCGGCGGGGTGCTTTTTGCGCGCGCGGGTCATGCAGGCACGGGGGAACGACGGCGCGGGGGCTGTGGGATGGGGAAACGAGGCTTTGTGCCTGTTTTGCAAGGCTTGTCGCATTCCCTACAAATTGTCGGACCTGCGCCATCACGCATTCGGGAGCAGGGCCCGTGGTGTGAAACCCGACTTTCCCTGCCTTGGGCCAAGCGGGGCAGGGCAGGGTGGCGCTATGGCGGGCTTTGGGGCGCTTGGCACGGTTCTTGCTTCATCTTTGGTGATGCGCATTTTTCGCGCCCAACCGGAGCAAGACCTTGTCCGTCCCGCCTTTTGCCCTGCGCCCGCCCGCGCCCCGCACCACCGGCCCCGAGGGTCCGGTCACGGTCGCCCCCGGTGTGACCTGGATCGGTGCGTTGGACCCCGGTCTGCGCAGCTTCGATGTGATTTTGAAAACCTCCAACGGCACGACCTATAATTCTTACCTCGTGCGCGGCTCCGAAGGCGTGGCGGTGATTGATACCGTCAAAGCCGAATTCACCGGAGCCTTCTTCAAGAGGTTTGAGGAAAGCGCCTCTTACGACGAGATCCGCTACATCGTTTTGAACCACCTTGAGCCCGATCACACCGGCGCCGTGCCCGAATTGGTGCGCCGTGCGCCGCAGGCGGAAATTCTGCTGTCCCCGCGTGGGCTGCCGATGCTGCGCGCGCTTTTGGGGGCCGAGTTTGACAATGCCAAGGTGCGCCCCGTCACCACCGGCCACAGCGCCGATCTGGGCGACCGCAAGCTTGATTTCATCAACACGCCCTATGTCCATTGGCCCGATACGCAATGCACCTGGCTTGCCGATGCGCGGGTGCTGTTTACCTGCGATCTTTTTGGCAGCCATTTCTGCGATGGGCGGCTGTTTGAAGATCAGGTGGATGATTTCCGCCTTGCCTTTGACAATTACTTCGACCGGATCATGCGGCCTTTCCGCAGTTTCGTGACCTCGGCGCTCGATAAAATCGAGCCGCTGGATTTCGCAGTGCTTGCCCCGGCCCATGGCCCGATTTTGCGCTCCGCGCCCCGCGATTGGCTCGCGCGCACACGGCTTTTGGCGACGCCGCGCCGCAAGGCGGACAGCGCCGAAAAAGTGCTGCTGATCTTTTACGTCTCGGCCTATGGCTCGACCGCGCAATTGGCGCAGGCGATCCATGATGGCGCCGAAGAAGAGCCCGGTGTGCGGGTTTCGCTCTTTGATCTGGAAGGCTCGGATATCTCCCCCTTCCTTGATCTGATCGAAGAGGCCGACGGGATCGCCCTTGGCACGCCCACCATCAACGGGGATGCGGTGCGCACCGTTTGGGATATGCTTGCGCGCTTGGTAGATATTGAAACCAAAGGGAAATTGGGCGCAGCCTTTGGGTCTTATGGTTGGTCGGGTGAGGCGGTGCGCCTTGTTGAGGCGCGGCTGCAAGGGTTGAAAATGCGCCTGCCCGAACCGGGGCTGCGGGTCAAACTGCACCCGTCCCCCGAAGAGTTGGAAGAGGGGCGCGCCTTTGGCCGTCGTTTGGCGCAGCAACTCACCGGCACCGCCGCGCCGCGCGAAATCGACTTTGCAGAACTTGCCGCCCGCTAACCGGATTTAAGAACGAAGGACAAAGCATGGAAAAGGCGACACTGACGTTCACCGATGTCTCGATCACAGTGAACGTTCCCCCCGGAACCCGGATCATTGAGATGTCCGAAAAAGTTGGCTCCGGCATCACTTACGGCTGCCGCGAGGGCGAATGCGGCACCTGCCTGACCCATGTGGTTGAAGGCGCCGAGAACCTCTCGGAACCCTCGGCGCTGGAAATGCGGGTGCTGTCGGAGAATTTGGCAGGCAGCGACGATCGGCTCGCTTGCCAATGCCGTGTCCTTGGCGGGAACGTCAAAGTCCGTCCGGGCTAAAAGTTAAAAGCCTTCCACCGCGAGCTTCGGCTCGCAAAACCCTGACCAGGAAAGGAAATTCCAATGGCCATGCAAATCGACCCGAACCTGTGCACCTCCTGTGGCGATTGCGAACCGCAATGCCCGACCGAGGCGATCTCGCCGAAAAAAGGCGTTTATGCGATCAACGCCGATCTGTGCAACGAAT
Organism: Rhodobacter sp. JA431; assembly: GCF_900217725.1. Taxonomy (NCBI): domain Bacteria; kingdom Pseudomonadati; phylum Pseudomonadota; class Alphaproteobacteria; order Rhodobacterales; genus Rhodobacter; species Rhodobacter sp. JA431. Next base: position 236,425 of record NZ_OBMP01000002.1, on the reverse strand, counting down.
GCGAAGGGGAAGACCTGCCGCATTGCGTCTCGACCTGCATGGAAGACGGCTGCATCACGCCGATCGAGGCGTAAGATGACGGGCTGCACGCCCGATCTTGCCGCCGATCCCGCACCGCGCGCGCTGAGCGAGCGGCTGCGGGTCGTGGCGGTGGGGCCCGAGCGGGTGACGGTTTTGGCCGACCGCGCGGCGGGCTGTGCGGCTTGCGCCTCGCGCAAGGGCTGCGGCACCGGGGCTTTGGCCCAGTTGTCGCGCCCGCAACTGCTTGAGATTGCCCGCCCCGAAGGCTTGGAAATCCGCCCCGGCGATGAGCTTGAGGTGATGATGGGCGGCAATGACTTTTTGGCGGCTGCCGGGCTCGCCTATCTTTTGCCGGCAGTGACCTTGGTGGTGGGGGTGTCCATCGCGGCGGGGCTCGGGGCAGGGGATCTGCTTTCGGGGCTCGTTGGCCTTGGGGCTTTGGCGCTTGGCTTTGTTCCGGTGGCTTTGATGGAGCGACGCGGGCGAAACGTGGCCGAATTGCAAGCGGTTGCCGTGCATCCGCCGCGCGTGGAGAGTTGCCACACATGAAGGCACGGGGCGCGCTTTTTCGGCTCTCTATCGCCGCTGTGACGGTGCTGGCCTTGGCCGGAACAGTCCACGCTTTGCGCCCCGAACCGGATGTGAGCCAATCGCTTTATTTGTTTGGCACGCTGGTCGAGGTGGAAATCCACGGCGTGGACGAAGCCAAGGCAAAGGCCGCGATTGCCCGTGTCGATCAGCATCTACAACATATCCACAAAGATTGGCACGCGTGGCGCCCCGGCACGTTGGAACGCCTGAATGCGGCCTTTGCGGCGGGCGAAAGCATCTCCGTCGACCCGACCTTGGCGAAGGTTTTGGAACGAGGGCGTGATCTCACCTGCGCCTCTGATGGGCTTTTTGACCCGGCGATCGGCGCGTTGATCGAGGCGTGGGGCTTTCATGCCGACACGCTGCCCGAGGGTGATCCGCCCTCCGAGGGCACCATTGCCGCATTGATTGCGCCGCATCCGACCATGCTGGATGTGACGATTGACGGCACCACGATCCGCGCCGCCAACCCCGCCGTGCAGCTTGACCTTGGCGCCTATGCCAAAGGCGCGGCGCTCGATTTGGCCGAAGAGGATCTGCGCGCCGCAGGCATTACCGATGCCGTTTTAAATGCCGGTGGCGGCGTGCAGGTGATGGGCCACCACGGCGCGCGGCCTTGGCGGGTGGCGATCCGCGACCCCTTCGCTTGGGGGGTGGTGGCCGCGCTCGAACTCGCGCCCGGCGAGGCGCTGCATACCTCTGGCAATTATGAGCGGTATCTTGAGGCCGGGGGCCTTCGTTTTTCTCACATTCTTGACCCGCGCACGGGGCGGCCTGTGACCGATATCGTCTCAGTTTCGGTGCTGGCTGAAAACGGCGCGCTCGCCGATGCCGCAGCCACCGCGCTGAGTGTGGCCGGTGCGCAAGATTGGCCGCGCATCGCCGCGCAGATGGGGGTTGAGAATGTGCTGATGATCACCGGGCAGGGCGAGATTTTCGCCACGCCTTCCATGCGGGCGCGGCTTGATCCGGTGGGGGGCGATTTTCCCGCCCCCGTGACCTTGGTCGATCTGCCCGCCTCACCCCGCCCGCGCTGCAACTAAGCGCTGGCATAGCCCTTGCTGTGCCCCCTTTGGGGGGTGCCCCCACTCGCATAAAAGGAGAGAGCGATGTCCAATATTACTTTTACGTCCCCGATCATGAAGAAAGACAAGACGATTTATGCTGTGGCGGGCAACACCGCGACCATTCTGTCGCTCGCCAAAGAGCATGAAATCCCGATTCCGTTCGAATGCGGTGATGGTGATTGCGGTTCGTGCCTGATCGAAGTAACAGCGCTGGGTGACAAGCCCCTGATGGGGATGTCGCTGACCGAGAAGGAGAAGGCGCGGTTGAAGGAACTTCAGATGATTTCGGCGGAAGAGCTGGAACAAGCCGAAGTGAACGACATCCCGCCGCGGTTCCGGCTGGCGTGCCAGTTCATCCCGCGCGACGAAGACGTGCTGGTGAGCTTCACCGGAACGCCCGGCGGTTCTGCCTGACCATTCTTCGACGCGCCGCCTCCCCGGCGCGTCGGCCAACGACCCAGAGGATTGATCATGAAAACCAACTCCCGACTGCCTGAAGTCACCTTCCACACCCGCGTGCGCGACGAAAGCGTTGGCGGGCCGAACCCGTTCCGCTGGGAGGATGTGACCACCTCCGACTATTTCGCGGGCAAACGCGTGGTGCTGTTCTCGCTGCCGGGCGCGTTCACGCCGACCTGCTCGACCTACCAACTTCCGGGCTTTGAAAAAGGCTTTGCGGATTTTGCGGCCAAGGGCATCGACGAAATCTACTGCTTGTCGGTCAACGACAGCTTCGTGATGAACCAATGGGCCAAGGCGCAAGGGCTGGAAAACGTCAAAGTCATCCCGGATGGCTCGGGCGAATTCACCCGCCGCATGGGCATGCTGGTGCGCAAAGACAACCTCGGCTTCGGTCTGCGCTCGTGGCGCTATGCCTGCATCGTCAATGACGGTGTGATCGAAGCGTGGTTCGAAGAGCCCGGTCTGATGGATAACTGCCCCGAAGACCCCTATGGCGTCTCGAGCCCGGAAAATGTGATGGCTTGGCTCAACCAAGCCGCCGCGGCCTAAGCCCGGCGCAACCCGGCTCCAAGACAGGAAAGCCCCGCCTTGTGCGGGGCTTTTGCTTTTGAGCGTCGCTTAGCGTCGCATTCTACCTCTTCCTCTTCGCGCCAAGGCTTGTTCAACCGTAGGACCAAGCACCAAAAGCCCTATGATCGCGATCAGAGGCGAAAAGAAGAGGCTGATCAGGACCCAGCCGACCGCAGAGCGACCACGCTCCTTCGCCATCGAGGCCGGAAGCCAGATGAAGAGCAGAACAGAGACCACCACTCCGAAAAGAAGCCCGAATGCGCTCATGTTCGTGAACATGGTCTTTTCCCCAAAAGTGTGCTTGGATATCTAATGACTTCATGGTGCGGGCCTCAAGCCCTTGGTGCACGCGAAGCTTGGGCCAATTGCCTCGGCAAACGCCCCGAAATGGCTTGACACATAAGGCCCGCTCACAGATAAGGCGCGGACCCGGCGGCGAGTCTCCTCTCCGCCGGGGTCATGTTTTCAACAACGCCCCTATGGGCGCGCTGTCCGAGGCGGGGCAACCCGGTAACACCCATTGGGGGCCACAGGGCGCGGCTGACAAAAGGAAGAACGCATGTTCGCGGTCCTCAAAACGGGCGGCAAGCAATACAAAGTTCAAGCGGGCGACGTGCTCCGCGTGGAACTGATTGCCGCCGCGGCTGGTGAAAAAGTCCAGTTCAACGAAATTCTGATGGTCGGTGGCGAAACGCTCACCGTCGGCGCCCCCACCGTGGAAGGCGCTGCCGTCGTGGCCGAAGTGATCGACACGATCAAAGCGGACAAGGTCATCACCTACCACAAACGCCGCCGGAAACACTCGTCGCAGCGCACCCGTGGCCACCGTCAGCAGCTCACGCTGCTGCGCGTCACCGAAGTGCTGGCCTCGGGCGCCGACAAATCGGGCGTCAAAGAAGCCGTCGGCACCGCCTCGGTGCGTCGCGCGCTGCACGGCGCTGCGGCTCCCGAAGCTGCCCCCGCGAAACCGAAGCGCGCTTCCAAAAAAGCCGCTGAAGCACAGGAGTAATCCCCCATGGCACACAAGAAAGCAGGCGGTTCTTCGCGTAACGGCCGCGACTCTGCGGGTCGTCGCCTCGGCGTGAAACTCTATGGCGGTCAAACGGCTGTTCCGGGCAACATCATCGTGCGTCAGCGCGGCACCAAAGTTTGGGCCGGCGAAGGCGTGATGATGGGCAAGGACCACACCCTGTTCGCCGTTGTCGATGGCAAGATTGCCTATCGCAAGGGCCTCAAGGGCCGCACTTTCGTTTCGGTTCTCCCGGTCGCGGAGGCCGCGGAATAAGCCGAACGAACCCGGTAAAAGAAAATGGGGGGATCGGCTGCAAAGCCGGTCCCCTTTTCGTTTGTTGCGTCTGGGGAGGCGAGGCAAGCGGTCGCAGTTGAAAACGGTCCCAATCCTGCACAGCTTTGTCACAGGGCCGTTTTGTTTCTTGATTAGGGCCAGAACGACCAGCGTTTGAGGAGAGCGCGATGTTTCAGACGACCATACCTGCGCAGCCGGTGATTGAGGCCGAGCGGTTTATCCTGCGCCCCTTGCGGCGCTCGGATGCTGGGCTGATTACGATGTACACCGCCGACAAGCGCGTGGCCGAGGGGACGCGTGCGATCCCGCATCCGCTGCCGCCGGGCACCGCCGAGAATTTCATCTTGCGCGCGCTGGCCGAGGGGCGGGCAGAAGATGTCTGGGCGCTTGATGGCTCTGATCATGGTCTGGCCGAGGTGCTGGGGCTCGTCTCGCTCACCCGGCTTGAAGACGATCAATCCGAGATCGGCTTTTGGGTCGGCCCGGGCTTCTGGAACACAGGCTTTGCCTCTGAGGCGGTTGCGGCGCTGATCGCGGCAAACCCGCATCGTGCCCGCACGCTGATGGCCGAAGTCTTTCAAGACAATCCCGGCTCGGCCCGTGTCCTGACCCATAACGGTTTTGAGTATCTGGGCGATGCCGAAAGCTGGTCTTTGGCGCGCAATGCCCGCGTGCCGACCTGGACCTATGTGAAAAAACTCGACTGAGTTGCGGGGGAGGGGCAACCCTCCCCGACCCGCCCTTGGTGGCCTTTGTTCATCTTGCCCCAAATATCCTTGGGCTTTGGGCGCTCTGCCCCCCATGCGCCGCTTGCGAAATGCGCGCCATGCGCGTAAACGGGCGCCTTGCGAAAGGGGCCATGGCGATGAAATTTCTCGACCTTGCAAAAGTCTATATCCGTTCGGGCGGCGGTGGCGCGGGCTGCGTCAGCTTCCGGCGTGAGAAATTCATCGAATTCGGCGGCCCCGATGGCGGCGATGGCGGCAAGGGCGGCTCGGTTTATGCTGAGGCGGTGGACGGGCTCAACACGCTCATTGACTTCCGCTATCAGCAGCACTTCTTCGCGCAAACCGGCCAGCACGGTATGGGCAGCCAGCGCACTGGCAAAGATGGCGATGACATCGTGCTGAAAGTGCCGGTGGGCACCGAAATCATTGACGAAGACGAAGAGACGGTGATTGCCGACCTCGTCGAAGTGGGGCAGCGCGTGTTGCTGGCCAAGGGCGGCAATGGCGGCTGGGGCAACCTGCGGTTCAAATCCTCAACAAACCGCGCACCGCGCAATGCCAACCCTGGCCAAGAAGGCGTTGAGCGCACCTTGTGGCTGCGGCTGAAACTGATTGCGGATGCCGGGCTTCTAGGCCTGCCCAATGCGGGCAAATCGACCTTCCTATCGGCGGTTTCAAACGCGCGGCCCAAAATTGCCGATTACCCGTTCACCACCCTTGTGCCGAACTTGGGCGTTGTGGGTGTGGATGGGAAAGAATTCGTGATGGCCGATATTCCGGGGCTGATCGAAGGCGCGTCCGAGGGGCGTGGCTTGGGCGATCAGTTCTTGGGCCATGTGGAGCGCTGTTCGGTGCTGTTGCATCTGGTCGATGGCACCTCAAGCACGATTACCAAAGATTACCGGACCATCATTGGCGAACTCGAAGCCTATGCCGAAGAGCTTTATGAAAAGCCGCGTGTGACGGTGCTGAACAAGGCCGATGCGCTTGATAGCAAAACGCTTTCCAGCCGCAAACGCGCGCTGGAAAAAGCCTCTGGCGGGCCGGTGATTGTGATGTCGGGTGTGTCGAAACAGGGTGTGAACGAGGTGCTGCGCGCGCTTTGGGCCGAAATTTCCGAAGACCGCCGCGATGAGGATGAGGTGAAACCGTGGCAACCGTAATGCCGCGCGTCGAGGCTGCGCAGCGGTTGGTGCTGAAGATCGGCTCGGCGCTTTTGGTCGATGCTGCCGGGCTGCGCTCGGATTGGCTTGCGGGTTTGGCCGCCGATGTGGCCGCCGCGCGCAAACGCGGCAGTGATGTGGTGCTGGTCTCCTCAGGCTCGATCGCTTTGGGGCGGCGCGTGCTGGGCCTGCCCGCCGGGCCTTTGCCGCTTGAGCAATCGCAAGCCGCTGCGGCAGTGGGGCAAATTCAACTTGCCCGCGCTTATCAAGAGGTGCTCGCGCCGCATGGGGTGACGACCGCGCAGGTTTTGGTGACGCTGGAAGACACCGACAACCGCCGCCGCTACCTCAATTCCCGCGCGACGATGGAAACGCTTTTGTCGATGGGCGTGGTGCCGATCGTCAATGAAAACGACACTGTCGCGACCGATGAAATTCGCTTCGGCGACAACGACCGGCTGGCCGCGCAGATCGCGGTGACAGTGGCGGCGGATCAGTTGATCTTGCTCTCTGACGTGGATGGGCTTTACACCGCCAACCCGAAAGAAGACCCAACCGCGACCCGCTTTGATGTGGTTGAGCACATCACCCCCGAGATCGAGGCGATGGCGGGTGACCCGATCTCGGGCCTGTCCAAGGGTGGGATGAAAACCAAGCTGATGGCGGCCAAAACTGCCGTGGCGGGTGGCTGCGCGATGGCGATCATGGAAGGCTCGGTGCCGCAGCCGCTTTTGGCGCTGGCGCAAGGCGCCAATTGCACATGGTTCTTGCCTGAGGGCGACCCGCAAGCCGCACGCAAGCGCTGGATCGCAGCGATGAAACCGCGCGGCGAGGTGATGGTGGATGCCGGGGCGGTGGGCGCGCTGCGGGCGGGCAAATCGCTTCTGCCTGCGGGTGTGGTGAAGGTGCAGGGCCGCTTCGGGCGCGGCGAACCCGTGACCATTTCCGGCCCCGATGGCGCGGTGCTTGGCAAAGGTCTTGTGCGCTACACCGCCGAAGAGGCGCGCAAAATCGCGCGGCATCGCTCGGGCGAGATTGAAAGCATTTTGGGCTATCCGGGCCGCGCGGTGCTGCTGCATCGCGATGATATGGTGATTGGCTGAATTTGCGCCGGGGCAGGGGGCGCTGCCCCCCTCTTGCCTACGGCAAGTCATCCCCCCAGATATTTGGCCCACAGATATTTGGCCACGCGATATTTACACAAAGTCGAAGACCTCAGGTCATTGAAAAGGGCGCCCCAGCGGAGCGCCCTTCTTGCTTTCAGCTTGCTCTAAATATCCCGGGGGGCGTCCTGAAAGGACGGGGGGCAGCGCCCCCCAGCGCCAGTTATTGCTGCGACAGCCGGTCGAGGATGCGCGCCCAAGAGCGGATGCCCTTGTGGAAGCTTTCGAGGTCGTATTTCTCGTTCGGGGAGTGGATTTGGTCATCATCGCGGCCAAAGCCGATCAGCATCGCATCCATGCCCAGATACTCTTTGAAATAGCCCGCAATCGGGATCGACCCGCCGCAGCCAACGAAGGCCGCCGGGCGTTCCCATTCATCCGAGAGCGCCGCGCGCGCCGCATCAAAGGCCGGATCGGTGATCGACATGGTGGAGGCGGGGCTACCCTCAGGTTCGCTCCAGATCAACTCACAATCGGGCGGCAGTTGCGCTTCGATCCACGCTTTGAAGGCGGGCAGGATTTTGTCGGGGTCTTGGCCCGAGACGAGCCGGAAGCTAACCTTGGCGCTGGCTTGCGAGGGCAGCACGGTCTTGAAGCCCGCGCCTGTATAGCCGCCCCAGATGCCATTGATCTCGGCGGTGGGGCGCGACCAGATTTGTTCCAAAGGCGTGCGGTCCACCTCGCCTGCGGGGGTGGTCAGATCCACCCCGCCAAGGAAGGAGGCATGATCAAAGCCAAGCGCTTGCCATTGTGCGGCGACCGCGTCGGGCAGTTCGGCCACATCGTCATAAAAGTCCGGCACCTGCACCCGGCCTTGGTCATCATGCAGCCCGCCCAAGATCCGCGTCAGCACCCGGATCGGGTTGATCGCCACACCGCCAAACATCCCCGAATGCAGGTCTTTGCTGGCCGCGCGGATGGTGAATTCCACTTTGGCAAGGCCGCGCAGCATGGTCACGATGGCGGGGATATGGTCCGAGAACAGCCCGGTGTCGCAAATCAGCGCAAGATCGGCCGAAAGCTCCTCGCGGTTTTCTTGCAAGAACGGGATGAGCGAGGGCGAGCCCGATTCCTCTTCCCCTTCAAAGAAGATCGTCAGATTGCCCGGCAACTCGCCATGCACATCTTTCCACGCCCGGCAGGCTTCCAAAAAGGTCATCAATTGACCTTTGTCATCGGAGGCCCCGCGCGCGCGGATCAGCGGGCCTTTCGGGCCTTGCTGGATCACCGGGTCGAACGGGTCCCGTTCCCAAAGCTCGATCGGGTCAACGGGCTGCACATCGTAATGGCCGTAAAACAAGATGTGGCGGCCTTCGCCTGCATGGCGGCCCACCACCATCGGATGCCCCGGTGTGGGGCGCGCGCTGGCGGAAAAGCCCAATGATTTCAATTCCTGCACCAGCCAAGCGGCGGCTTGGGCGCAATCCCCATTATAGGCGGGGTCGGTGGAAATCGAGGCAATGCGCAGCAAGTCCATCAGCCGGTCAGTGGCCTCGGGCAGGGTGTCGTCAATGCGGGAAAGAACGGCGTCAAGCGTCATGAGTGGTCTCCTTCGAGCCAAAACCGTAGCAGCCGTTTTCCGGAAGGGCCAGAGCAGGCGGAAAACAGGCGATGCTTAAAGTTTGAGCCTTAGGGGATAATTATGCACCGAGATGCGACAATTTAATTCTCCCCTTTTTTGACTTTGGGGTTTAACACTACCCGTGCCGGATAGGGCCGATGAGCCGACGCCCGGCGACACACAACCAAGTGCATAGAAGCCAGGGGTGATGAACATGGACTACAATCTCGCGCTCGACAAAGCTCTTCAACGTCTCCATGACGAGGGCCGGTATCGGACTTTCATCAACATCGAACGCGAGAAAGGCGCTTTCCCGAAAGCGCAATGGAACCGCCCCGATGGTGGCAAGCAAGACATCACCGTGTGGTGCGGCAACGACTATCTGGGCATGGGCCAACACCCGGTCGTTCTGGCCGCGATGCATGAAGCGCTGGAAGCCGTTGGCGCTGGTTCGGGCGGCACCCGCAACATTTCGGGCACCACCGCTTACCACAAAGCGCTGGAAGCCGAGATCGCCGATCTGCACCAAAAAGAAGCCGCGCTGGTTTTCTCGTCGGCTTATATTGCGAACGACGCCACGCTTTCGACGCTGCGCGTTCTGTTCCCCGGCCTGATCATTTATTCCGACAGCCTGAACCACGCCTCGATGATCGAAGGCATCAAGCGCAACCAAGGCCCGAAGCGGATCTTCCGTCACAATGACGTGGCGCATCTGCGCGAACTCTTGGAAGCCGATGATCCGGCGGCGCCGAAGCTGATCGCCTTCGAATCGATCTATTCGATGGATGGCGACTTTGGCCCGATCAAAGAAATCTGCGACTTGGCCGATGAATTCAAAGCGCTGACCTATATCGACGAAGTCCATGCCGTCGGCATGTATGGCCCCCGCGGCGCGGGTGTGGCCGAGCGCGATGGCCTGATGGATCGCATCGATATCTTCAACGGCACGCTCGCCAAAGCCTATGGCGTGTTCGGTGGCTATATCGCCACGTCGGCGAAAATGGTCGATGCCGTGCGCTCCTATGCGCCGGGCTTCATCTTCTCGACCTCGCTGCCGCCGGCGATTGCTGCGGGCGCGCGCGCCTCGATCGCCTTCCTCAAAACCGCCGAAGGTCAGAAACTCCGCGACATGCAACAGCTGCATGCTAAAGAGCTGAAAATGCGCTTTAAATCGCTCGGCATGCCGGTCATCGACCACGGCAGCCACATCGTTCCGGTCGTCATCGGCGACCCCGTCCACACCAAAGCGGTGTCGGATATGCTGCTCAGCGATTACGGCGTTTACGTGCAGCCGATCAACTTCCCGACCGTGCCGCGCGGCACCGAACGTCTGCGGTTTACGCCGTCGCCGGTGCATGATCTGACCCAGATCGATGGGCTCGTGAATGCCATGGATGCGCTCTGGGCGCGCTGTGCGCTGAATCGTGCCGAAGCGGTCGCCTGATCACTTCTACGGGTGCATGCCCGTCCCGGGTATGGTAGTTCTTTGTCAAGGAATTCGCGCTAGCAGGCTCGAATCGGCATAACACCACTGGGGCGGGACAGGCACATGATCAAGTGGAAGGGCAAACCTTCGACGCAAGAAGCTGAAGTTGGGCCCAAGGGCTTTGACGATTTCGAGCTGCGTCTGGGGGATGTTCTGCGCGGGGAACGCGCGACCCTTGCCAAATCATTGCTCGATGTGCAGCGCGAGCTGCGCATCAAAGCCATCCACATCGCGGCGATTGAAAACTGCGATGTTTCGGCATTTGAATCCCCCTCCTTCATCGCTGGTTTTGTCCGCTCTTATGCGCGCTATCTGGGCATTGATCCCGATTGGGCGTTTGAGCGGTTCTGTGCCGAAGCGGGCTTTGAGCCGACGCATGGTTTGGCCGCTGCCGCCTCAGGGCCGAAGCCGCAGCGTCGCCCGGCGGATTTGACCGCGTCGCTTGCCAATCCCAATGCGTCTTTCATTCCGAAACAAGCGCCGTTCTGGACCAAGATCGACCCGCGCGCGGTGGGCTCGCTCGCCGTTGTGCTGATGGTTGCGGGTGGGATCGGTTATGGCGGCTGGTCGGTGCTGCAAGAGGTACAGCGCGTGCAGCTTGCCCCGGTGGATCAGGCCCCCGGCGTAGTGGCCGAGATTGACCCGCTGCAATCGGTGGCGCCGGTGCAAATGGCGGCCAATGATGCGCTGCCGCAAGCGCCCACGACAGAAAGCTTTGATCGGCTCTATCGTCCCGCCGCGCTGGAAACGCCGGTGCTGATCGCGCGCGATGGCCCGATTGCGGCGATTAACCCGCGTGAAGCGGGCCTTCTGGCGGGCGCTGCGCCGGTATCTCCGCCTGCGCCGATGCTGATGACCGAAGCGCGTCCGCAGCCCAACCCGCAAGCGGAGCAAGTGGTGCGCACCTTGGGGGCCGATGCCTCTGAGGTTGTGGTCTTGGCGGTGCGCCCGTCTTGGGTGCGGATCACCTCGGCCGATGGGTCGGTGCTGTTTGAAAAGGTGATGGATGCGGGCGAGCGTTTCGCCGTGCCGAAACTTGCCGAGCCGCCGAAACTGCGCACCGGGGAATCGGGCGCGATCTATTTTGCCGTCAACGGTGTGCCGCATGGCCCGGTGGGGGAAAAAGGCGCCGTGACCAAGAACATCGTGCTTTCGCCCGAAGCGCTTGGGGAAAGCTATGCGCTGGCCGATCTTTCCGCAGATCGTGATCTGGCGAGCCTTGTGACCGTGGCGGATGCCTCGGCCAGCTTGGGCGACTAAGCGCCTCTATCACAGCCCTGTCATTTTTGCGCCTCATGAGGTGGAAGCGACAACCCGTCCGTTGCCCTAGCGCAGCGGCTGACCTATGTCTTGGGCAATGAATTGGAGGCCTCTCATGTCGCACAACCCCATCCGCCCGTGGCGCAACATCGCGCGCCGCCCCTCGCGTCAGATTTGGGTGGGCAATGTGCCCGTGGGCGGCGATGCGCCGATTGCGGTGCAAACGATGACCAACACCATCACCTCGGATGTGAAGGCGACGCTCGATCAAGTGCTGCGCGCTGCCGATGTGGGCGCCGATATCGTTCGCGTTTCGGCCCCGGATGAAGATGCCACCCGCGCGCTGAAGGAAATCTGCCGCGAAAGCCCGGTGCCAATCATCGCCGACATCCACTTCCACTACAAACGCGCGATTGAGGCGGCAGAGGCGGGCGCGGCCTGCCTGCGCATCAACCCCGGCAATATTGGCGATGCCACCCGCGTGCGCGAGGTGATCAAGGCCGCCAAAGACCACGGCTGCTCGATGCGCATTGGCGTGAATGCGGGCTCGCTGGAAAAGCACCTGCTCGACAAATATGCCGAGCCCTGCCCGGAAGCGATGCTGGAAAGCGGTCTCGACCATATCAAAATCCTCGAAGACAACGATTTCCACGAGTTCAAAATCTCGGTCAAAGCCTCGGATGTGTTCTTGGCCGCTGCCGCTTACCGCGCGCTGGCCGAAGCCACAGATAAACCGCTGCACCTTGGCATCACCGAAGCTGGCGGGCTGATGGCGGGCACGGTGAAATCCGCCGTGGGCTTGGGCAACCTTTTGTGGTCCGGCATCGGCGACACGATCCGGGTGAGCCTTTCGGCCGATCCGGTGGAAGAGGTGAAAGTGGGCTATGAGATCCTCAAATCTTTGGGCCTGCGCACGCGCGGCGTGCAGATCATTTCCTGCCCCTCTTGCGCGCGCCAAGGCTTTGACGTGATCAAAACCGTGGAAACGCTGGAAAAGCGGCTTGAGCACATCAAAACCTCGATGAGCCTGTCGATCATCGGCTGCGTGGTGAACGGGCCGGGCGAGGCGCTGATGACCGATATCGGCTTCACCGGCGGCGGCGCGGGCTCGGGCATGATCTATATGGCGGGCAAGCAAAGCCACAAAATGTCCAACGATCAAATGGTCGAGGAGATCGTGCGCTTGGTCGAGGCCCGCGCGGCAGAACTCGAAGCTGCCGAGCAAGCGGCGGAATAAGGGTAGGGGGGCGCTGCCCCCTCTTGGCCTGCGGCCAATTCACCCCTGGGGTATTTGAACAAAGTCGAAGAAGGGCGCTCGGTCAGGGCGCCCTTTCGGTTTTGGGTGGGGTGGCGATCGCCTCGCAGTGAGCGCGCATAAAGTCGGGTCTGGGGGGAATGACTGGTTTGAGCCCCGAAAGTCCCCATATCAGGTGCAGTCCCTGTGAGTGGTTCTGCGGATATACCGGCGATGTTGCACCGTCTGTTTCTGCAAAGCATTGCACGTTGACGCTCTGAAAAATGCAACCCATTGTGCAACCGTGGGTGCGGCATTTCGTGGCGCATGCAAAGCAAATAGAGGCGACATGGCAGCTTTGCTTTCTGAACGTGGCAAACTCGTTGTTTATACACGCGGCGCTGCTCTCTTGCTTTGCGCATTTACTCCATTCTCAGAAATCTTGCTCAAACCTAATGTCGTACCGTCTGATGAGTATATTGAAAGCACTTGGCCGATCTACTTTTTGGTTATTGTTGGCTTTGGCATGGTAAATTTTCTGGCCATGGACTACTCTGATTTTGCAGCAACGTTCTCTCGAGAAATATCACATTTTGAATACTTTACGTCTCGAGTTGCTCTCATGTTGACTTTTGCCGTTTGCTTTCAGGTATTCTTGCAGAGCAGCGTACCATCTTTGGTTCTGAGGGTATCTGGTGCGAATACTGAGATTGAAATGGAGATAAGTGATCTGAACCCCAATCGGGATAGAAAATACTGTATTCGCGGTGTTTTCCTGAGACATAAGCCTTATTTTGCGGACGATATTTGCAACATCGATCCAAGTGTTTTGAACACTCTAAGTGCCGACGATTTCATTGTCGTTTCTGGAAACGGCAATTGGATGGGGGTCATACCAGAGCATGTTGCCCGTGCTCGTTGAGGTTTCTGCGCGTGCTGTGGGCGAGGTCAGTTTTTGCGCAACGCTACCCTTTTACACACAAGGCGCAATGACCGGCGAGACGTGAAGCAAAATGGTAGCAAAGTCCGCAAACCAGCCCCCATCCGCGCAACACACTTTTGCTCCCCAAACAAAAAAGGCGCCCGTCCCGGCGCCTTTCGACTTTGCGTGAACATCCCTTAGGGAACTTTCCCAAAGGGCAAAGGGGGCCGCGCCCTCCGCTTTACCCGCGTTCTTGGGCGATGATTTGGTGCATCGCCTCGGTCGGCGCATAGCCGCGCAGCAATTGGCCGCCCACGACAAAGGCCGGGGTGCCGGCAATGCCCATCCGCTCGGCCAATTGCGCGTTCGAGCGCAGCACGGCGGTGACCTCTTCGGTGTTCATCTTGGCAATCACCAGATCCGGGTCGATCTTTTGCTCCGAGGCAAGGCGCGACAGGCTTTCAAGCGTCATATCCCCCCGAAACGCCATCAGTTCGTTGTGCACCGCTTCATAAGCCGCGTCGCCCGCGACCTGTTTCACCGCCACGGCAAAGCGCGCGGCCAGCACCGATTGATCCGACAGGATCGGGAATTCCTTGACGACAAAGCGGATGTTGCGGTCCGATTTCAGAACCTCATCGACGACCTCATAGGCCTTTTTGCAATAGCTGCACTTATAGTCGATGAACTCGACCATGGTGATATCGCCCTCAAGGTTGCCGCCGACCCAATCGCCCGCAAACTCAAAGATATCTTCGGCATTGGTCTGCACCAAAATGCGGTCATCTTGTGCAGCTTGGGCTTGTTGGCGTTCTTCAAGCTTGTTGATCGCTTCAACCAGCACTTCGGGGTTTTCCATCAAATAGTCGCGCACCGCACCGCCAAAGGCTTCTTTTTCGGCGGGGCTCATCGCGCTGAGGTCAAAGGCTGCGGCGGGCAGCGCAAGGGCGGTGGACAGCGCGAAAGCAGCAAGCGAAAGACGGGTCATGAGAATATCCTGAAAAGGGCTAAAGGCACGAGGCCGGTCCGGCGCACCTTGGCCAATGGGGGCGGAGGGTGCAAGAAAAAACCCGGCTCTTTTGTTCAGGCTTTTGTCATTGGCCGCCTGCGCGCGCCGCGTCCGATTGACCTTGCCAAATCGCGGGCCTATCCCAAGCGCAAAGGAAAGGAAGCCGCTATGCGTATGTCCAACCGTGGTCAGGTCGATGCCTTCATCGTGATGGATGTGATGGAGGCCGCAAATGCCGCCGAGGCGGCGGGGCGGCACATCATCCATATGGAGGTGGGCCAACCCTCAACGCCCGCGCCCGCCGCCGCGCGCAAGGCGCTTGCGGCGGCGCTGGAGCGTGACAGTTTGGGCTATACGGTGGCGCTTGGCCTGCCGGAATTGCGCCGCGGCATCGCCGATCTTTACGCGCGCTGGTATGGGGTCGATCTGGACCCGGCCCGCGTGGTGGTGACGCCGGGCTCTTCGGGGGCGTTTCTTTTGGCCTTCTCGGCGCTTTTTGATGCGGGGGATCGGGTCGCTTTGGGCGCGCCGGGTTACCCCAGCTATCGGCAGATTTTGCGCGCGATGTCGGTGACCCCGGTGGATCTGCTCACCAAGCCAGAAAATCGTTATCAGCCCGTGCCTTCGGAAATTCCCGAAGATGTGCAAGGGCTAATTGTGGCCTCGCCGGGCAACCCGTCGGGTACGATGCTGGGCAAGCCCGAACTCGCGGCGCTGATGGGGGCGGCTGCGGAGCGTGGCTTGGGCTTTGTCTCGGATGAGATTTATCACGGGTTGCAATATGAGGGCCGCGCCACCACGGCGCTCGAAATCGGCAACGAGGCCTATGTGATCAACTCGTTTTCGAAATACTTCTCAATGACCGGTTGGCGCGTGGGCTGGATGGTTGTGCCCGAGGACCATATTCGCACCGTTGAGCGGCTGGCGCAGAATATGTTCATCTGCCCACCCCATGCGAGCCAAGTGGCCGCGCTTGGCGCGCTTGAGGCCACCGATGAGCTAGAGGCGAACTGCGCCGTTTATGCCGCCAACCGCAAGCTGATGCTGGAGGGTCTGCCGAAAGCGGGCTTTGACAAGATCGCCCCGCCCGACGGCGCGTTTTACATCTATGCGGATGTGTCCGAGATCACCCAAGACAGCCGCGCCTTGGCGGCAGAGATTTTGGAAAAGGTGGGTGTGGCGGTGACGCCGGGGCTCGATTTTGACCCGGCGCGGGGGCACACCACTTTGCGCTTTTCCTATGCGCGGGCGACGGCGGATATTGAAGAGGGGCTTGCGCGCCTCACCGCGTTTATGGCGGCACGCTAAGCCTTTAGGGGGGATTCCCGTCGCGCTCCGGTTGCGCTATAGTCGGGCCAAACGGGCGCTAAGTCCCGCGGAGCAGGCATGAGACATCTTCTTTCCCCCCTTGCGGTGCTGATCGCGCTTGCCGGGTCGGTGGGCGCGCAAGCGCCCGAGCTTTCGGCTTTGGCGCGGCTGGAGGCTGATCGGAGTTTTGTCGCGCAACCCTCTGCCAGTAAAACCGAAATCACGCTGGGGCTGAGCCAGCCGGTGCCGTTTCGGGCGTTTTTACTGGATGATCCGCCGCGCTTGGTGGTGGATTTCCGCGAGGTGGATTTTGCTGAGGCGAAGCCGGAAGACTATGAAAGACGCGGGCTTTTGGGCGATATCCGCTGGGGGCGCTTTCGCGCGGGTTGGTCGCGCTTTGTCGCGGAATTGAATGGCCCGGTGAAGCTTGTTTCCGCCGAAGAGCGGACGGGCACCGAAAGTGGCAGCTTGCCCGAACTGCATATTGTGCTTGAGCGCACCACCGCGACGGAATTTGAAGCCCGCCAAGGCGCGGCGCAATCGGCGCTTTGGGATTTGCCGCAACCCGCGCCCACGGGGGCATTGCTTACGCGCCAAGATGGCACCCGGCCCTTGCGGGTGATGCTTGATCCCGGTCACGGCGGCATTGACCCCGGCGCCGAGGTGGAGGGCTATTCGGAAGCCGTGTTGGTGCTGACCTTCGCACGGATGCTGAAAGAGGCGATGACCCGCGCGGGCATGGAGGTCGCGATGACTCGCAAAGAAGATATTTTCGTGCCGCTTGAGGAACGTATCACCGCCGCCCATGCCTTTGGCGCGGATCTGATGATCTCGCTTCATGCGGATGCTTTGGCGGAGGGGGAGGCGATGGGCGCAACGCTTTATCTCTTTGACGAGGCGGCATCCGATGAAGCCGCGCGCAAACTGGCCGAGCGTCATGATCGGTCGGACCTTTTGGCGGGCGTCGATCTGGAAGGCCATGATGATGCAGTGGCGGGGGTGCTGATGGACCTTGCCCGCCTTGAAACCCAACCGCGCGTGGTGCGGCTGGGCCAGGTGCTTTCGGGCGCGATTAAAGGGGCGGGGTTGCGGATGCATCGCCACCCGGTGCAAGGGGCGGATTTCGCGGTGCTGCGTTCGCCCGATATTCCCTCAGCTTTGGTGGAGTTGGGATTCATGTCTTCTGAAGTGGACCGGGCGCGTTTGCACGACCCGGAATGGCGCGCCGAAATGGCGGCAGCCTTGGTCGCCGGGGTGCAACGCTGGGCCGAGGCAGACGCCGCCGAAGCGCGGCTGTTGCGGCAGTGATCCGATGACGCCCGCCGCCCGCCTTGCCGCCGCCATCGACCTTCTGGATGCTATTTTGGAAGGCGCCCCCGCTGAACGCGCGCTGACCAATTGGGCCCGCGCCAACCGCTATGCAGGCTCGGGCGACCGCGCCGCTGTGCGCGACCATGTGTTTGACGCTTTGCGCTGCCGGGGCAGTTTTGCCGCCCTTGGTGGAAGTTTGTCAGGGCGCGGGTTGATTTTGGGCCTATGCCGGGCCGAGGGGCGCGATCCGACCGCGCTTTTCACCGGCGAAGGCCATGCGCCTGCGGTTTTGAACGACGCTGAGGCTAGGCATCTGGCCAGCGCCGCGCCGCCGCGCGAAGAGCTTCTTACAAGCGATTGGCCGGAGTGGCTTTTGCCGCAATTGCGCGCCGATCTTGGGGCGGATTTCGCGCCCGTTTCCGAGGCGATGCAGGCTCGCGCGCCGGTGTTTTTGCGCGCAAACCTTGCCAAAACCACCCGAGACGGCGCCGCACAGGCTTTGGCCGCCGAGGGGATTGAAACCCAACCGCACCCGCTGGCTGACACGGCGTTAGAGGTCACCGCAGGCGCGCGCAAAATTGCGCAAAGCCAAGCCTATGCGCAGGGGTTGGTTGAGCTGCAAGACGCCGCCTCGCAAGCGATGCTACAGCTTGTCGATCTTGCCCCCGGTGCGCGCGTGCTCGACTATTGTGCGGGTGGCGGTGGCAAGGCGCTGGCGCTGGCGGCGGCCTTCCCCAAAGCGCAGATCACCGCGCATGATATTGACGCCGGGCGGATGCGCGATATTGCGCCGCGCGCCAAACGCGCCGGGGCCAAAATCACTTTGGCCGAACCGGGCAAGGTCACGGGGCAATATGATCTGGTGTTGGTCGATGCGCCCTGTTCGGGCGCGGGCACGTGGCGGCGCACGCCAGAGGCGAAATGGCGGCTGGCGCCCGCGCGTTTGGCCGAATTGGTCGCTTTGCAAGCCGAGATCCTCTCCCATGCGGCGGGGCTTGTCGCGCCGGGAGGGCGGCTTTGCTACATGACCTGTTCGCTTCTCGATGTTGAGAATGCGGCGCAAATCGCGGCTTTCACGGCGCGCGGCGGCTGGGAAAGCACGGCGCATCTGCGGTTGACGCCCTGCGATGGGGCGGATGGTTTTTTTGGGGCTGTGCTCTCTCGGATCTAAATAGATCCTGAAGATTTGCACATCTTTAGGTTGCGTTGGGTATTTGTTAACTAGGCTTTAACCGAAATGTCTCGCAATGCGAGGAGGCGATTCTGGAAAGGAAGACATCCGTGGCGCACCCCGACCAAACCTTGCAGCCCATCGGTCGCACGGCCGCGTTAATCGCTCCGGGGGCGATTTATCTTCTGGTGCTGGCCATCTGTGCTGGCGTTGGCGCTTATTTCGTGAAGGATCAGGTGCTGATGACCGTGCTTATCTCGGTGGCGGGCAGCTTCCTTTTGCTGGCGGTGCTGGCAAAGCTTGCGCAACGCCAGATCGCGCAAAGTAAAGACACGATGCAAGATGCGCTTGCGGCGTTCATCGCCCATGACGCGTCGCCCTCTTTCACCACCGATGCCGAAGGCGAGATTGGTGCGCAAAACCGCGCCGCGATTGAGCGGTTTGGCTCACGCAGCGGGCAAACTTTGGCGCGCGCCTTGGGGGAGTTGTTTGCAAATCCGGGGGCGATGCTCGCGCGGCTGCAATCCAAGGCTGAAGCGCTTGGCGCGGCCCGGGAAGATTTGGTGACCCGGCGCGGCCACGTGCGGCTTTCGGTGCATAGGGTCGATGGCGGCGGTTATCTGTGGCGGCTGGAAGACATGGCCGAACGCGCCGTAGGGGGGCGCGGTGGCGAGACCCTGTCTTTGCCGATGCTGACCGTGTCGAAAAACGGCACGATTTTGTTTATGAACGAGGCGCTGCGGCGCTTGGTGGGCGAACGTGTCCGCACGCTCGACCGTATCTTTACCGAATTGCCGATCCGCTCCGGCGAGGAGCAGGAAATCACCACCTCCGAAGGCCCGGTACGCTGCATGGTGGCGCAGATCGAGGGCGCGGGCGGGCGTGACGAGATTTATCTGATGCCGGTGGCGCCCGGTCGTCCGGCAACGCATGACCCCGCGGCGTTTGAAAGCCTGCCGGTGGCGCTGATGCGGCTCAATGTCGATGGCCGCGTGTTTGAGGTAAACCGCGCCGCGCGTGGGCTGTTGGGCCAAATTGCCCCCGGCTCGCGGTTGTGTGAGCTTTTTGAAGGGCTTGGCCGCCCGGTTGAAGATTGGGTCGCCGATGCTGTTGCGGGCCGTACCGATCGCCGCCCCGAGGTGTTGCGCGCGCATCGCGGTGACCGCGAGGTGTTCTTGCAAGTCACGCTGAGCCGCGTGATTGAGGAAGGCCGCGCCGGGCTGATTGCTGTTCTTTCGGATGCGACACAGCTCAAAACGCTCGAAGGGCAGTTTGTGCAAAGCCAGAAGATGCAGGCGATTGGCCAGCTTGCGGGCGGTGTTGCGCATGATTTCAACAACCTTCTGACGGCCATTTCGGGGCATTGCGATTTGCTCATGCTGCGCCATGAAAAGGGCGACCCGGATTACACCGATCTTGACCAGATCAGCCAAAACGCGAACCGTGCCGCCTCGCTTGTGGGGCAGCTTCTGGCCTTTTCGCGCAAGCAAACGCTGAAACCGCGGATCATGGATCTGCGCGATACGCTGTCTGATTTGACCCATCTTTTGAACCGTTTGACCGGCGAAAAGATCATGCTCACCTTGATGCATGATCCGGGCCTTGCGCTGATCCGCGCAGATCGGCGTCAGTTGGAACAGGTGATCATGAACTTGGTGGTCAATGCGCGCGACGCCATGCCCGGCGGCGGTGAAATTCGCATTGAAACTGAGAATATGCGCTTGCTGGAAGACCTGAAGCGAGACCGTGCCGCAGTGCCGAAGGGCGATTATGTTGTCGTGAAAGTGACCGATGAAGGGGTTGGGATCTCGCCCGATAAACTCGGCAAAATCTTTGAACCGTTCTTCACCACCAAAAAGCCGGGGGAAGGCACGGGCCTTGGGCTTTCCACCGCTTACGGGATCGTCAAGCAAACCGGCGGCTATATCTTCTGTGACTCGGTTCTGGGCTCTGGCACCTCTTTCACGCTTTTCCTGCCCGCGCATGGACAGCGGGGCGAGTTGGAACCGGAGCCGACCGTCACGCCGATGGATCTGCCGCAAATCGAAGAAAACCCCACCTCCAAAGTTCTGTTGGTTGAGGATGAGGCGCCGGTGCGGGCCTTTGCGTCGCGGGCACTCAAATTGCGTGGCTATACCGTTTTTGAGGCTGAAAACGCCGAGGAGGCGCTGCGCATCTTGGAAGATGAAAGCCTGTCTTTCGATGTCTTCGTGACGGATGTGATCATGCCCGGCATGGATGGCCCGACATGGGTGGCCGAGGCACTGAAAGCACGCCCCGATGTGCCGGTGGTCTTCGTTTCGGGCTATGCGGAGGATGTGTTCCGGGAAGGTCGTCCGCCGATGCCGAATTCGGTCTTTTTGCCGAAGCCTTTCTCGCTGAGCGAACTCACCGCGACGGTGCAAAACCAGATCGCACGCCGGGCGCGTAAACTGGCGGCGCGGGTTGGTGCGGCAGAGCCGGTCGAAAGCCAAGAGGACGAGGCGGAGGCTCAGGCCAAGCTGTCGTAAAGCGCAAAGTCGGCAGCGAGGGCTTCGCGCAGCGCGGCGAGTGTTTCGGGCGAAATCGCGGTATCCGCCGCAGCGGGCACATTCACGCGGGGCAGGGTGATCGCGCAATCCAGCCGATCTTCCAAGAACTGCACGAAAGTGTCGATCTCTTCGTAGCGAAAGATTCGATCCACTGCGGGGGTGCCATCGGCCCCGCAGAGATGCGCGGCTTGGCTGCCAATTTCCGCGCGAAGGGCGCCGCCCGTTTCCATATAGGCGCGGGCAAAGGCCTCAAAGCTTTGCGCGGCGACGGTGGGCTCGGGGGCCTCTTCTACCCGGAAGCGATACCACGAGCGCAGCCATTCAACCGGTTCGCGCATCAGCGCAAGGGTGGTGAAAGGCGCCCCCGCTTGCGCTGCAAGCCAAGGCGCCAGCGTGGCTTGAAAATCTTGTGCGGGCATATGTTTGAAGGGCGCGGGGCGCTGGATCGTGACCGAGGCAAGCGAGTCGAGCGCGACCTCAACCGCTGTTGATCCCGTCTTTGGGGTCGCCAGAAAGACCAAGCGCTGATCCCAGAAAATCAACATGATAGACCCTTTTCCGAATGGGTCTTGCATAGGCTTCCGGCGCTCTGCGGTAAAGCCCGCGGTCTTGGTAACCTTTCCTTAACCTTGGTTGTTCAATATTTGTTCTCACAATTTGATTGCAATGTTTCCCGTTTGTGCTCATATGGATGAGAACAAGATGGGAACAAAAAGCGCCCCTGGGCCGATGGACGCCCGGCTTGCGCTGTGGGATAAGGGGACGAGAAATGGCAACGGCAGGCCTTATTGAGATGAACGACAAAAGCAAGGCAGACAAGCATAAGGCGCTGGAATCGGCGCTCGCGCAGATCGAGCGCCAGTTCGGCAAAGGCTCGATCATGAAGCTCGGTGGCGACAACGCGCCGCCTGAGATTGAGGCGACCTCGACCGGCTCGCTTGGCCTTGATATCGCGCTTGGCATTGGCGGTCTGCCCAAGGGCCGGATTGTAGAGATTTACGGGCCGGAAAGCTCGGGCAAAACCACGCTGACGCTGCATTGCATCGCCGAAGAGCAAAAGAAGGGCGGGGTTTGCGCCTTTGTGGATGCCGAACACGCGCTTGACCCCTATTACGCCAAGAAGCTGGGCGTGAACCTTGATGAGCTGCTGATCTCGCAGCCCGACACCGGTGAACAAGCGCTTGAAATCGTCGATACGCTGGTGCGCTCGGGCGCGGTGAGCCTTGTGGTCGTGGACTCGGTCGCGGCGCTGACACCCCGCGCCGAGATTGAGGGCGATATGGGCGATGCCACGGTCGGCGCGCAGGCGCGGCTGATGTCTCAGGCGATGCGCAAGCTTACCGCCTCGATTGGCCGCTCGAATTGCATGGTGATCTTCATCAACCAAATCCGCATGAAGATCGGCGTGATGTTCGGCTCGCCCGAAACCACCTCGGGCGGGAACGCGCTGAAATTCTACGCCTCTGTGCGCCTTGATATCCGCCGCACCGGCGCCATCAAGGACCGTGACGAGGTGATCGGCAACCAGACCCGCGTCAAAGTGGTGAAGAACAAGGTCGCACCGCCGTTCCGCGAAGTGGAATTTGATATTCTATACGGCGAAGGCATCTCGAAGGTCGGCGAATTGGTTGACCTTGGCGTGAAGGCTGGGATCGTGGCTAAATCGGGTGCTTGGTATTCGTTCGGTGATGAACGGATCGGGCAGGGGCGTGAAAACGCCAAGCAATTCCTGCGCGACAACCCCGATATCGCCTATGAGATCGAAGACAATATCCGCGCCAGCCACGGGCTCGATTTTGACGTGCCGCCGGGCGAGGATGATCTGACCGAAGAATAAGCGCGGTCCTGCGGCGCGCAGCTTAGACAGGCGGCACGATGCCGCGTTGAAACGGCCGGGGGTGTCCCGGCCGTTTTGCTTTCTGGACAGGGCCGGGAAGCATCGCTAAACGGGGGGAAATCTGCAAAAAAGGCCCGCCCATGCCCAGCCTCAACGATATCCGCTCCACCTTCCTCGGCTCGTTTGAAAAGAACGGTCACAAGGTGGTGGAAAGCTCGCCGCTCGTGCCGCGCAACGACCCGACGCTGATGTTCACCAACTCCGGGATGGTGCAGTTCAAAAACTGCTTCACCGGGGTGGAAAAACGCGACTATGTCCGCGCCACGACGTCGCAAAAATGCGTCCGTGCCGGCGGCAAGCACAACGACCTTGATAACGTTGGCTATACCGCGCGCCACCACACGTTTTTTGAGATGCTCGGCAACTTCTCTTTTGGCGATTACTTCAAAGAAGGCGCGATCCCCTTTGCTTGGGAATTGCTGACCAAAGACTTTGATATCCCGAAAGAAAAGCTGCTGGTCACCGTCTATCACACCGATGATGAAGCGGCGGAGATTTGGAAAAAAGTTGCCGGTCTGACCGATGACCGGATCATCCGTATCGCCACCAAAGACAACTTCTGGCAAATGGGGCCGACCGGGCCTTGCGGCCCCTGCACCGAGATTTTCTATGATCACGGCGATCATATCTGGGGTGGCCCGCCCGGCTCCGCCGAGGAAGATGGCGACCGTTTCATCGAGATTTGGAACCTCGTTTTCATGCAAAACGAGCAGTTCGAAGATGGCTCGATGCGCGCGCTCGATATGCAGTCGATCGACACGGGCATGGGGCTTGAGCGGATCGGCGCACTGCTGCAAGGCAAGCACGACAACTACGACACCGATTTGATGCGCAGCCTAATCGAGGCCTCGGCCCATGCCACCTCGGCAGACCCCGATGGCCCCGGCAAAGTGCATCACCGCGTGATTGCGGACCATTTGCGTTCGACCGCCTTCCTGATTGCCGATGGCGTCATGCCCTCGAACGATGGCCGGGGCTATGTGCTGCGCCGCATCCTGCGCCGCGCCGCGCGCCACGCGCATATGCTGGGCGCAAAAGACCCGGTGATGCACAAGCTTGTGCCCGCGCTTGTGCGCCAGATGGGCGCGGCCTTCCCGGAACTGAGCCGTGCGCAAGCGCTGATCGAAGAAACCCTGAAGCTCGAGGAAACCCGCTTCAAGGTCACGCTCGATCGCGGTTTGAAGCTGCTGGATGATGAGCTTTCCGCGCTTCCTGATGGGGCAGAACTGCCGGGTGCAGCGGCGTTTAAGCTCTATGATACCTATGGCTTCCCGCTTGACCTGACCCAAGATGCTTTGCGCGAAAAGGGTCGCACCGTCGATACCGATGGCTTTGATGCCGCGATGGCCGAGCAAAAAGCCAAAGCCCGCGCGGCTTGGTCCGGCTCGGGTGAGGCGAGCGATGCGCGCATTTGGTTTGAGATTGCCGAAGCCAAAGGCGTGACCGAATTCCTTGGCTACGATACCGAAACCGCCGAGGGCCAAATTCTGACTTTGGTGCAAGACGGCGCCGAAGTGGCCGAGGCTACGGGCACGGTGCAGATCGTCGTGAACCAAACGCCGTTTTACGGCGAGTCGGGCGGTCAGGTCGGCGATAGCGGGATCATCCGCACCGAAACCGCAGAGGTGAAAATCACCGACACCAAGAAAGTGGCGGGGGTGTTCATTCACATCGGCGAGGTGGTTTCGGGCAAGGTGGCCAAAGGCCAACCCGCGAAGCTGGAGGTGGATCATGCCCGCCGCAGTGCCATTCGCGCCAACCACTCCGCCACCCACCTGCTGCATGAGGCGCTGCGCCGTGCGCTTGGCGACCATGTCGCGCAAAAAGGCTCGCTCAATGCCGAGGATCGGCTGCGGTTTGACTTTAGCCACGCCAAGGCGATGAGCGCCGAAGAGCTGGAGCAGGTCGAGGCCGAGGTGAACAGCTTCATCCGTCAAAACACCGCCGTGGAAACTCGGATCATGACGCCTGATGATGCGCGCGGTCTGGGCGCGCAGGCGCTCTTTGGGGAGAAATACGGCGATGAGGTGCGCGTCGTCTCGATGGGCGAATTGCTTGGCTCGGGCAAAGGCCAAGACGGCAAGACCTATTCGCTTGAACTCTGCGGCGGCACCCATGTGGCGCGCACGGGCGATATTGGCGCCTTTGTCGCGCTTGGCGACAGTGCCTCCTCGGCCGGTGTGCGCCGGTTTGAAGCGTTGACCGGCCAAGCCGCGCTTGATTACCTCAAAACCCAAAACGCGCGGCTTTCCGAAGTGGCAGGTGTGTTGAAAACCGCCCCCGCCGATGTGGCCGAGCGCGTGAAGGCTTTGGCCGAAGAACGCAAAGCGCTCGCCAATGAAGTGGCGCAACTGCGCCGTGAATTGGCCATGGGCGGCGGCGCGGCTGGTGGCCCGGAAGTTGAAGAAATCAATGGCTTGCGCTTCATTGCTCAGGTGGTTTCGGGCGTGTCGGGCAAAGACCTGCCCGCGCTGGTGGACAGCCTGAAAGAAAAGGTTGGTTCGGGCGCGGTTTTGGTGATTGCCGATACCGGCGCGAAACCGGCCTGTGCGGCAGGCGTCACGGCGGACAAAACCGATACCGTCTCCGCGGTCGATCTGGTCAAAGCGGCGGCGGCTGCCCTTGGCGGCAAAGGGGGCGGTGGCCGCCCGGATATGGCGCAAGCCGGTGGGGCCGATATTGCCAAGGCCGATGAGGCTTTGGCCGCTGTGCGCGCCGTGATTGCGGGGGAAGTGTAATGCCCTCGGCCCTTTGGATCGCCCATGTCGAAGTGCTCGACCCCGAAGCTTATGGCAAATATGCCGTGGCGGCGGGGCCGGTGATTGCCGAACATGGCGGGGTCTTTTTGGCCCGCGCCACGCGCTACGTACAGCTTGAGGGCAACGACCGCGCCCGCAATGTGGTGGCGCGCTTCCCCAGCCTAGAGGCGGCGGTCGCCTGCTACAATTCAGACGCCTATCAAGCCGCGCTTGCCCATGCCAAGGGCGCTTCGGTGCGCGATTTGGTGGTGGTTGAGGAAAACGACTGACTTTTGTTCCGCCCGGAAAAGCGTTAACGTGACACTCATGTGTCACTGCTAAAACCGGGCGGAGCCAACCGCCTTGAGAGGCAAAAGATGTGCCGTTGGGCCGCCTATATTGGGCAACCGATCTTTCTGGAAGATATCGTCTCGAAACCGGGGCATTCGCTGATCCACCAAAGCCAGTGCGCCACGCAATGCACCACGGCGATCAATGCCGATGGCTTTGGCATCGCTTGGTATGATGCGCGGCCCGAGCCGGGGCTTTACCGCGATGTCATGCCCGCTTGGTCGGATCCGAACCTTAAGTCTTTGACAGCACAGGTGAAATCGCCGCTCTTTTTGGCCCATGTGCGCGCCTCTACCGGCACGGCGACCTCGCGCAACAATTGCCACCCGTTCGTGGTGGGGCGGTGGAGCTTCATGCATAACGGCCAGATCGGCGGCTATGATGCGTTTCGGCGCGCGGGCGAAATGCTGATCCCCGATGATCTTTACCCGCACCGCAAGGGCGCGACCGATAGCGAGGCTTTGTTCCTGCTTGCGCTCGCCGAGGGGCTGGATGAAGACCCCAAGGGCGCGTTGGAACGCGCCACCGCGCGGCTAGAGGCGCTGTCGCGGGAGCGAGGTGCCGCCCCGCATATGCGGCTGGCGGCGGCCTTTTCCGATGGGCAGCGGCTTTACGCGGTGCGCTATGCCTCTGATGAAAATGCGCCCACGCTTTACCACCGCTGGTCGGGCAGCCGTAAGGGCCGCGCCGTGGTGTCTGAGCCGCTCGAAGACGGGCAGGGCAATTGGCAGGCGGTGGACCCGGGCACCTTTTGCATCTTTGAAGGCAAAGAGATGCGCTTTGAGCCCTTCGCCCCGCCGCAATCTGCCGCTGCGGCTGCGGCCTAAGCACCGCTTGACCTTGCGCAAGGCCCGCGCCTAAATAGCGCCATGAAGACCCTGATCACCCGCATTTGCCTGATTTGCCGCTGACCAAAGTCACGCGGGCCGTTCTTCTGTTTTCATGTAGGATCGAATGAGCTAAGCCCGCGGCGAGAGCCCCGTGAGGAAGCCATGACCGAACCCGCGATCCGCCTGCACAATTCGAAAACCCGCCGCAAAGAAGCTTTCACCCCGCTTGATGCGGAGAATATCCGCCTCTATCTCTGCGGGCCGACGGTCTATGACCGCGCCCATTTGGGCAATGCGCGCCCGGTGGTGGTGATTGATGTGCTCTATCGGCTGCTGCGCGAGGTCTACGGGCCAGAGTGTGTCACCTATGTGCGCAACTTCACCGATGTGGATGACAAGATCAACGCCTCGGCCCAAGCGCGCAAAGAGGCGGGGGCTATAGAGACGCTCGAAGAGTTGATCCGCCAGCGGACCGAGGAAACGATCGGCTGGTATCATGCCGATATGGATGCTTTGGGCGCGCTGCGCCCGACACATGAGCCCCGCGCGACCGATTTCATTGGGGCGATGATCGCGATGATCGAAGATCTGATCGCCAAGGGCCATGCCTATGAAAAGGAAGGCCATGTGCTCTTCCGCGTGCGGTCTTACAAAGACTATGGCGCGCTCTCGGGCCGTTCGGTCGATGATATGATCGCGGGCGCGCGGGTTGAGGTTGCGCCCTTCAAAGAAGACCCGATGGATTTTGTGCTCTGGAAGCCCTCCGATGCCGATCTGCCGGGCTGGGAGAGCCCCTGGGGCCGGGGCCGTCCGGGCTGGCACATTGAATGCTCGGCCATGTCCTACGAGCTATTGGGCGCAAGCTTTGACATCCACGCGGGGGGCATTGATCTGCAATTCCCGCACCATGAAAACGAGATCGCGCAAAGCTGCTGCGCGCATCCCGAAGGCGGTTTTGCGAATGTCTGGCTGCACAATGAGATGTTGCAGGTGGAGGGGAAGAAAATGTCCAAGTCCTTGGGCAATTTCTTCACCGTGCGCGATTTGCTGGACCAAGGCATTCCGGGCGAGGTGATCCGGTTTGTGTTCTTGCAAACCCATTACGGCAAGCCGATGGACTGGACCGCCGAGAAGGCGCGGCAGGCGGAGGTGACGCTGCGCAAGTGGTATCGCATTGCCGAACAAGGTTTGGATGGCGTCTCCGAACCCTACATTGCAGTCATCTCGGCTTTGTCAGATGACTTGAACACCGCTGAGGCAATTGCTCAGTGCCATCAACTTGCACATGCAGATGACATTTCGACACTGCGCGCGACTCTGCAGTTCCTTGGGTTGATGGGCCGCAGTGTTCCGGAATGGGCCAGCGCGCCTGAGGCGGACCTGTCGGGTTTGGCCACAAAACTCGCCGCACTCCGCACGACAGCGATGGAAACCAAAGATTTCGCGCCCGTCGATGCAATGAAAACCGCGCTTTTGGCGGCGGGCGTTGAGGTACGGATGTCGAAAGCGGGCGTTGAGCTTTTGCCCGGTGCGGGCTTTGATGCTGCAAAGCTGGAGGGGCTGTGATGCGCTTGTTTGGCAGTGAGAAGGGCGGCGCACGACCCGAGGGGGGGCGCAATCGCGCCCGCCCGTGGGGGCGGGGCGGGCGCGGCCCGGCGTGCCGCCGGGCGACACGCAGATCTGAAGCGGGGCAGGGAGGCGCGCAATGACCAAAGAACGCCTCTACCTCTACGACACCACGCTCCGCGACGGGCAGCAAACGCAGGGCGTGCAATTCTCGGTGCCCGAGAAGATCGCCATTGCCGAAGCGCTGGATGAAATCGGCATTGACTATATCGAGGGCGGCTGGCCCGGCGCGAACCCGACCGATAGCGACTTTTTCGCCGCGCGCCCGCAAACCCGCGCCACCTTCACCGCCTTTGGCATGACCAAACGCACCGGCCGCTCTGCCGCGAATGATGAAGTGCTGGCGGGGGTGATGAATGCGGGCACGCCGGCGGTTTGTTTGGTGGGCAAGACGCATGATTACCATGTCACCACCGCGCTTGGCATCACGCTGGAAGAAAACCTCGACAACATCCGCGCCTCGGTTGCGCATATGGTGGCGCAGGGGCGCGAGGCGTTGTTTGACGCCGAGCATTTCTTTGATGGCTACAAAGCCAACCCCGACTATGCCGTGGAATGCTGCCGCGTCGCCTATGATGCGGGCGCGCGTTGGGTGGTGCTCTGTGACACGAACGGCGGTGCGCTGCCGCGCGAGGTGGCCGCTTGCACCGAGGCGGTGATTGCCGCCGGTGTGCCGGGCACCCATTTGGGCATTCACACCCATGATGATACGGGCTGTGCCGTGGCCAATTCGCTCGCCGCGATTGAGGCGGGTGCGCGGCAGGTGCAAGGCACGCTCAACGGGCTTGGCGAGCGCTGCGGCAATGCGAACCTGATCACGCTGATGGCGACGCTTTCGCTGAAAGAACCCTATAAAAGCAAATACGAAACAGGGCTTTGCACGGAAAAGCTAAAGTCGCTCACTCGGCTCTCGCGCAAGCTGGATGACATTTTGAACCGGGTGCCTTTGCGCTCGGCCCCTTACGTTGGGGCCAGTGCTTTTGCGCACAAGGCCGGGCTGCATGCCTCGGCGATTTTGAAAGACCCGACGACTTACGAACATATTGTGCCCGAACGCGTCGGCAACAGCCGCCTTATTCCGATGTCGAACCAAGCCGGGCAGTCGAACCTGCGCGCGCGGTTGAAGGGCATGGGGATCACGGTCGATCCCAAAGACCCGCGCTTGGCCGAGATATTGGACGAGATCAAAGCGCGCGAAGATCGCGGCTATGCTTATGACGGTGCGCAGGCAAGCTTTGAGCTGGTCGCGCGGCGGATTTTGGGGCTGGCGCCCGAGTTCTTTGAGGTGACGCGCTACCGGGTGACGGTGGAGCGGCGCAAGAACCCCGCCGGCCAAATGGTCAGCATGTCCGAAGCCGTGGTGGTGGTGACCATTGGTGGCGAGCGGATGCTCTCGGTCTCGGAAAGTGTGGATGCCGAGGGCCATGACCGGGGCCCGGTGAACGCGCTCTCCAAAGCGCTGGTGAAAGACCTTGGCCCCTATCAGGCGCTGATAGAAGACATCAAACTGGTCGATTTCCGCGTGCGGATCACCCAAGGCGGCACCGAGGCGGTGACGCGGGTCATCATTGACAGCGAAGACGGGCAGGGCAGCCGTTGGTCCACCGTGGGGGTCAGCCCGAACATCGTGGATGCCTCGTTTGAGGCGCTTTTGGATGCGATACAATGGAAGCTGATCCGCGACGGGGCGAAAGCGGTATGAGCGACGCAATTGCCCTCTGCGCCCAAAGGCTGGAAACCGGCGATCCGGACCGCTTTGCCGCCGTGATGGCGCTGCCGGGGCCGATGCGCCCGGCGGGGTTTGCGCTTTATGCGCTGAACTTGGAGCTTGCCCATGCGCCTTGGGCCTCGCCCGAGCCGATGGTGGCTGAAATTCGCTTGCAATGGTGGATTGAAGCGCTTGAGGCACAGGGGAAAGAGGGGCGTGAGATCCCCCATGATATTGGCCCCGCGCTTGCCAACATCGCCCCGCAAGCGATTGAATTGATGATGGAAGCCGGCGAGGCGCGGCGCGCCGATTGCTGGTCTGACCCGTTTGAGGATGCCGCCCGGCTTTGGGATTACCTTGATGCCACGGCGGGCGCACCAATGGCCGCTTTGGGGCTGTGCCTTGGGGCCGAAGCAGAGGTGAGCTTGCGCGCCTATGGGGCGGCGGCGGGGCTTGCCAATTGGCTTGTGGCGCAGCCCGAACTCACCGCGCGCGGGCGTCTGGGTCTATCGGGCGCAACGCCGCAAAACTTGGCCGCTTTGGCCAAGGAGGGCCTTGCCCGGCTCAGCGCAGCCGAAGCCGCCTTGAAAGCCGCCGATCAACCCGCGCGGTTTGCCGCCTTGGCGGGATGGCAAGCTCGGGCGATCTTGCAAAAGGCGGCCCGCACCCCAGAGGCGATTACCAAAGGCACCCTGCGCGGATCGGACTTCAGCCGCCGCTTTACGCTTTTGAAAGCGCGGCTTGCGGCTTAGGCGTCCAAATTTCGCCATTTAAGTGAATCTTCAAAAGTTCCGTCCATGTTGCGGGCTGTGACCTAGGCACAGCTGCAATGTCGCCCCGTTTCCGGGGGGGATGGAGAACTGGCATGATCTTTCGTAAGCGCCTCTCTTTGGGGTTGAAACTTCCGCTGATGCTTGTGGCCATTGCGATGGTCGCGCTGACGGTGATGGGGGTTTCCTCTTATCGTGAAGCGCGCGCGCTTTTGGAAGAAGAAGCAAGCCAACGCCTTGAACGCACGTTAGAATCTCGTGTGCAGGCGCTGGAGCAATGGGCCAGTCAGACGCAGTCGGAACTGACCTCGCAAGCGGCAAACCCCGGGATGCAGCGCTTGGTGCGCGATTTCACCAATGGTTGGAAGATGCTTGGCGAAGAGGCCGCGCAAAGCCTGCGGGCCTCTTGGGTTGAGGGCAATCCGAATCCGCCGCAAGAGCGTTGGAAGCTTGATTTTGCAGGCGATATCAATGATTTCGGGATCGTGCATCGGCGTGCCCATCCGGGGCTTGTGACGCTCGCGCAGGAAAAAGACCTGCAAGACCTCTATTTCGTCGATGTCACGGGCCATGTGCTTTATTCGCTGCGTAAGGGCGATGAATTTGCAGCCAATTTGAATGATCCGACCCAAGCCACCGGTCCGCTTGCCACCACGGTGGCGCAGGCGATGGCCGATGCCTCTGGCGCGGCGGCGGTGTCGGATTTCGTTGCTTTGTCCGATGGCAGCCGGGGGATCTATCTTGCGCAGGTGATGCACTCTGAACAAGGTGTGGCGCTTGGCGTTTTGGCCTTTGCGGCGCGGTTGGATCGTGTTGGCGCGGTGATGACGATGCCGCGTTCGCTTGGTGACACCGGGCAGGCCTATTTGCTGGATGCGCAGGGGCAGTTGCAAAGCCCGCTGCGGATGCCCGGCGGCCCCGAGGCGGGGACGGTGCTCTCCAATACCGCGTCTGCGGCCGTGTTGGGCGGCGAGACCGGGCGCGCAACCTACAAGGGGCTGACCGGCAAAACCGTTGCCGGGGTCTATGCGCCGGCGACGCTTTTTGGCCGTGCGATGGGCGTGGTGGTGGAGCAAGATGCCGCCGAAGTGGTCGCCCCCGCGCGCAAGCTCGCGCGCAAGCAATTGCTCAACGCAACCTGGCTGATTGCTTTGTTGGCGGGGATGTCGGCATGGATGGCGCGCGGCATTGCGCGGCCGATGCATTGCGTGGCGCAATCGGTTGGCCGCATTGCCGGGGGCGATCACAGCATCACCGTGCCCGCAACCGAACGTGGCGATGAATTGGGCGAGATCGCGAAAGCGGTCGAAGGTCTGCGGGATGATTTGGCGGCCAGCCATGAAACCCGGCGCGCGGCCACAATCCAAGGCACGGCGTTCCAAAACTCCTCTGCCGCGCTGATGGTGGTGGCGCCCGATCTGTCGATCTGTTTTGCCAATGCCGCGCTGAGCAAGCTTGTCTCGCAAAAGATCGAGGACTTCCGGGGGCGTGCTCCGCGGCTTGATCCGGACCTGCTGATGGGTGTCTCGCTTAGCCAGCTTTACCCAATGACGCCAGAAATTGAGGCGCGGCTGGCCGATCCGTCAAAATTGCCGTTCCACCAAGATGTGGCCGTGGGCGAAGGGCGCTTTGGCGTTGATTTTTCTGAAATTCGGGCCGCCGATGGCACCTTGATGGGCTATGTCGTCGAATGGCGCGATGTGACCGAATTGCGGATGACGCGCGCGCTGCTCAATGCGCTCGATTCCACGCAATTGATGGTCGAGTTTTCGCCCGATGGCCGGGTGACGCGCGGCAATGACAATATCCTGAGCGCGCTTGGCGAAAGCGCCGAGGGGCTGATCGGGCGCGACCATGCCGGGCTGATTGAGGGCGAGGGCGATCTGGCCGGTTTCTGGAGCCGCCTCGAACGTCTTGAGCCGGTGATTGGCCGCTTCGTGCTGCAAGGCGCGAATGGGTGCCGCGTGGTGGCCGAGGGCAGCGTGACCCCAGTGCCGGACCGCGAAGGAGCGATGCTGAAGATCGTGCTCATTGGCAATGACATCACCCAAGCGCAGGCGGCTTTGGCCGAGGCGCAGGCGCGGGCCGAGGCGATGCTGGTGGGCCAGCGCGCCGTGGTGGAAGGGCTGCGCGTGGGGCTGGAGCATCTGGCGCGCGGTGATCTGAAAAGCCGGATCGAGACCAAATTCCCGGAAGAATACGAACAGCTTCGCACCGATTTCAACAATGCGGCCAGCACTTTGGCCGATGCGATGGCGGTGGTGATCGAATGCGCCCATTCGATTGATAGCGAAGTGAGCGAGATCAACAATGCCGCGGCCGATCTGAGCCAGCGCACCGAAAAGCAAGCGGGCACTTTGGCCGAGACGGTGACGGCGCTCGATCAGCTGACCTCTTCGGTCGGCGCCGCAAGTGCCGGGATTTCCGAAGCCGATCAGATGGTGGAACGCGCGCGTGCGGGGGCGGAAAGCTCGGGCCAAGTGGTGCAGCAAGCCGTGACCGCGATGGGCGAAATCTCGCAAAGCTCGGAACAAATTTCGCGCATCATTTCGGTGATCGAGGACATTGCCTTCCAAACGAACCTTTTGGCGTTGAACGCGGGGGTGGAAGCCGCGCGGGCGGGTGAGGCCGGGCGTGGCTTTGCCGTGGTCGCCTCTGAGGTGCGGGCGCTTGCACAGCGCTCGTCGGATGCCGCGCGCGAGATTGATACGCTGATTTCCACCTCGTCTGAAAACGTGCGGCGCGGTGTGGATTTGGTGGGCGAAACCGGCCAAGCGCTGCAAGGTATTCTGGTGTCCGTCAACGAGATTGCGGGCCGGATGTCGGGTATTGCCAGTTCCGCGCGCGAGCAATCGGCGGGCCTGAGCGAGATCAACAATGCGATGATCCAGTTGGATCAGGTGACCCAACAAAACGCTGCGATGTTTGAAGAAACGACGGCGGCTGCGCAGGCGCTCAGCCGTGGGGTGCAATTGCTGACCACGACCACCGCGCGCTTTGATGCCGATGTGCCTTCGGCAGCCAAAATGGCCGAGCCGATGCTGGCTCCGGCGCCCGCGCCGACGCCTGTGAGCAAACCCGTCGCGGTCCCGGCAAAACCAGTGGCAAAAGCCGTGCCGTCCGCCAAACCCAAGCCCGCGCCAGCGGCCGCCCCCGTGCCGCGCAGTGCGGGCGCGCTCGCCCTCAAACCCGAGGTGAGCGATTGGGAAGATTTCTGAGAAGGCGCAACCAATTGAAAAATAAAACCAACATAGATCGAGGGAGCCCATGACCCCGAAACGCGTCCTGATTGTGGATGACTCCCCGACCATCCGGGCTCTGCTGCGCAACCATCTTGCGCAGGATCCTCGGCTTGTGGTGGTGGGCGAGGCGTGCGACCCGTTTGATGCGCGCGAAAAGATCAAAGCCCTACTGCCCGATGTGCTGACGCTGGATGTCGAGATGCCGCGTATGAACGGCCTTGAATTCCTTGAAAAGCTGATGCGGTTACGGCCGATGCCGGTGGTGATGATCTCCACCGAAACGCAAAAGGGCTCGGCCGCCGCGCTGGAGGCTTTGTCGCTGGGGGCGGTGGAATGTATCGGCAAACCGAGTTTTGACCGGCTGTCGGATACGTTCTTCAACCTGCCCGATCTGTTGGTGGCGGCGGCCAATGCGCGGTTGCGCACCGGGCCGCGCGCGCAAATTTCGCCGTCGGCCACGGCGTTCAACTGGAACGGAAAATATGTGCTGATCGGCTCCTCGACAGGAGGCGTGGATGCGCTTGAGACCTTCTTGTCGTCTTACCCGCGCAACTGCCCACCGACGCTGATCACCCAGCACATGCCGGAGGGGTTCTTGGCCTCTTTCGCGCGGCGCTTGGAAAGCAAGATGCAGCCGCATGTGGCGCTTGCCACAGAGGGCGCGCCGCTCTTGCCGGGCAATGTCTATCTGGCGCCGGGCGGCGAGTATCACCTTGCCGTCGCAGGGGGTGCCGATCGGCCGAAATGCCGCCTGCTCAACACCGAAAAGCGCAATGGGCACCGGCCCTCGGTCGAGGTGCTCTTTGACAGCGCCGTGCCGATGGGCAAGCGCTGCGTCGGCGTGATGTTGACGGGCATGGGGAAAGATGGCGCCGAAGCGATGGTGCGGCTGCGCCAAGCGGGCGCGCGCTGCTTGGCGCAAGATGAAGCAAGCAGTGTTGTTTTTGGTATGCCGCGTGCGGCGCTTGAACTGGGGGCTGCGGAACAAGCGGTTCCCATCGGACAGATGGCGGGAAAGGTACTCGGTTTGTGCAGTGGTAGCGGTAGTGGCAGTGGTAGCAGCGCCATGAAATTCAGTTCGGTCAGGAGGGCCTGAGATCATGGCAGGACATAAACCCCATCATATCGCACAGGGCGAATACGCAACGGCGCGCGGCCCAGATGCCTCGATCTCGACGATCCTTGGTTCTTGCGTGGCGACCTGTCTTTATGACGAGCAGGCACAGGTTGGTGGCATGAACCACTTCCTGTTGCCCGATGGCGCGGGCGCGTCGCTCAATTCGGCGCGTTTTGGCGTGAACGCGATGGAGCTGTTGATCAACGCGCTGATCAAGGAAGGCGCGAACCGGTCACGGCTGAAGGCCAAGGTGTTTGGCGGCGGGCGGATGATCGCGGGTCTTTCGGATGTGGGTGCGAAGAACGCGAGTTTCGTGCTCGACTTCCTGCGCCGCGAGGCGATTGAATGCACCGGTCAAAGCCTTGGCGGTACGCAGGCGCGTCGGGTCGAGTTCTGGCCGGGCAGCGGGCGCGCGCGGCAACGGCTTTTGGGCGAAACCCAAGTGGTCGAGGCGCCGCCGCCGAAAATGCCGGCCGCACCGGTCGGGGGCGGGCTCGAACTCTTCTGAGCCGCGCTTGCAATCTGATTTGGATGGGCCGCCCTTCGGGGCGGCCTTTTGCATCGGTGGCGCGCCGATCCCGCGCCTGATCGGGCGGGCCGAACCATGCGCCGTGCCAATCCAGAGTGAAGACCAAAAAAAACCGGGCAGCGCCCGGGGTTATGGAAGACACAAGAAAGCCGCCGTCGGCATAGGGCCAGACGGCGGGTTATTTCGGCGGTGTCAGAACCATTGGATGTCCCCGACCTCTTCCTCGACCGGGGCGGTGTGCCGGGCCTGCTCAGGGTCGAGATTATTGACCAGTTCATGCAGCCGCAGCCGCGACAGAAGCGGCACCGCATGCAGTTTGACATCTTGCGGCATTTCGGTCGAGACCGCTGCCATCAGCCGCCCCAGATCCTCAAGCGCTTGGGTGATCCGGTCGATGCCTTGCAGGCCCCGGATCGCCTCAATATCGGTATGTTCCGCGAAATGGCACATCGACAGCGCGCGTTGCACCTCTGCCGACAGCCGCGCCAGCGTGTCAAGCTCGTCGCCCACACGCGCCGCCAGCGCATCAAGCGGCAGATCTCTGCGCTCGATGGCTTGGGCCATGAGATCGTGGGGCAGATTGATCATATCCGCCCCACCACTTGCTCGATGCAGGCTTTGAGTTCTTGTGGCGTGAAGGGCTTTTTGAGGAAGTTGTTCATCCCCAGACGTTTGCCATTCTCGATGATCTCACGATCGGCGCGACCGGTGATCAGGATGAATCCCAGACCCTTGGTGCGTTGGTTCGTGCGCAAAGCATGCAAGAGCTGCAGCCCGTCCATCCCCGGCATGTTGTAATCCGAAATCACCAGGTGAACCGGCGTCTTTTCAAGGATTTGCAGCGCGCCGGGGCCGTCGGTGGCATAGCCCACCTGACGGATTCCCATCGCATCGAGTGCCTGGGTGATCAGACCGCGCGAGGTGGACATGTCATCCACCACCATGATCCGCAATTGGTCTCTCAGTGCCATTTTGGGCCTCCGTTCAGGCCTGCCGTTTCGGGCAGCCGATAAGTCGTGATGCCGGCGGTGGTAAGCGCCGTATTGCCGTCAAGCGGCACGCGTTCCGAATGGCCGACAAAGAGCCAGCCGCCCGGCGCAAGCTGTGCCTCAAAGCGGCGCCAAAGTTTCAGCTGATCTTCGGGGCTGAAATAGATCACCACGTTGCGGCAGAAGATGATGTCGAACTGCCCTTTCATCGGCCAGTTCTGATGCAGGTTCAGCTCTTTGAAGCTGACCAGTTGGCGCAGCGGTTCAATGACCCGCACCCCGCCCGGTTCGGGCTTCACAAAGCGTTGCATCGCCTGCGGGATTGAGTTCAGCGCGCCCACATCGTAAAGCGATTCCCGCCCCCGCTCGACCATGCGCGGGTCGATATCGGTGGCCAGAATGCGAATATCGAGCTTCGCAAGATCCTGCGCCATATCGGACAGCACCATCGCAATGGTGAAGGCTTCTTGCCCGTTCGAGCAGCCCGCCGACCAGATCCGCACCTTCTTGCCAGCGCGCGCCTTTTCCAAAAGCGGCGGCAGCGTGGTGCTTCGCAGGGTCTCGAAATGGTGGTTTTCGCGGAAGAAGTTGGTGACGTTGGTGGTCAGCGCCGAGATCATCTCGCGCCGTTCTTCCTGCCCCGCATCCGAGGTGACCAGCTTGATATAGCTGGCATAATCTTTCAGCCCAAGGGCACGTAGCCGCTTGCCGAGGCGCGATTGCACCATCGAGGCTTTGCCCGGTGCAAGGACGATCCCGGCGTGTTCATAAAGAACCCGCGCGATCGTGCCGAGCTCGGCCTCGTTTGGCGTGGCCGTGCCGCCAATGGGAAGGGGGCTCATGTTGGTCATGCGGCCTCGACATTGTCGTCCGGCAGGACGGCGGAAAGATCAAGGACACGGATCATGCGACCATCGACGATGGTGAGCGCTTCGATAAAGCTGTGCGCGGCATCCGCAGCCAGTTCCGGCGGCGGTTGCAGTTCGGTGCGCGGCAGTGCCAGAATATCCGACACCGCGTTGACCAGCAGGCCCGCCGTTTGGCTGCCCACCTGCACGACGATGATCACGTTGCGGGCATCACCTTCGACCGGCTCCATGCCCAGACGCACCGAAAGATCCACCACCGGCAGCACCGTGCCGCGCAGGTTGATCACCCCCCGCACGTGGTAGGGCGCATGCGGCAGCGGCGTGGCGCGGGTCCAACCGCGGATTTCGCGCACCGACATGATGTCGACCGAGTATTCTTCGTCCGCAAGCCGGAACGACAGAAGTTCAAGTTCGGAAGAGTTTTGCGAGCTTTTTTCCAGTTCCATGACGGTTATCCTGCAAGAGCGAAGCTTTGGCTCCGGGTACGACCAGAAGCGTTAGAGACAAGATCGGCGGGGTCGAGGATCAGAGCGATCTGACCATCGCCGAGGATGGTAGCGGCGGCGACGCCGGGGATATGGCCGTAGCTGCGTTGCAGCCCTTTGATGACCACTTGGCGCTGTTCGAGGATCGAATCGACCACCAGTGCCGAGCGGGTGCCATTTTCCTGTGCGGTGAGCAGAACGATGCCGCCCGCATAGCTTTCCATCGGTGCGCGGTAGCCCAGTTCGGCCCCCAGGTCGTAAAGCGGCACAAAGGCGCCCCGGACATGGATCACGTTGGTGTTGGGCCCAAGCGCACGGATGTCATCATCGGTGAGCGTGGCGGTCTCAAGGATCGACGAGAGCGGCACGACCAGCGTTTCATTGGCGACATTCACCACCATGCCATCAAGTACGGCGAGGGTGAGCGGCAGCGAGATCGAGAAGCGCGTGCCTTTGCCGGGTTCCGAGTGAATGGTGATCCGGCCACCAAGGCCTTGGATCGCCTGACGCACCACATCCATACCCACGCCACGGCCCGAAAGCGCCGAGACCTGATCGGCGGTCGAGAAGCCGGGGAGGAACAGAAGGTTGTCAATTTCGCTATCGGACAGTTGCGCATCCGGTGCGATCAAACCTTTCTCAATCGCTTTGGCGCGCACTTTCGGCCGGTTGATCCCGGCGCCGTCATCGGTGATTTCAATCACCACGCGGCCCGAACGGTGTTGCGCCGAAAGGGTGATCACCCCCTCACGCGTTTTGCCCGCAGCTTCGCGTTTGTCCGGCGTTTCCAGACCATGGTCGACCGAGTTCCGAATCATATGGGTCAGCGGATCAGCGAGCCGTTCGATCACCGTTTTATCGACCTCGGTCGTTTCGCCTTCGGTGCGCAGGCGCACGTCTTTGCCAACAGCGGAGGAGGCTTCGCGGACAATCCGGCCCATGCGCTGGAACAGCGGCTTCACAGGCTGCGCGCGGATCATCATCACGCTGTCCTGAATGTCGCGGGTCAGCATCATGAAGGCTTCAAGCCCGGTCATCACCGCCGAGTTCGGCGGCAGCCCAGCTTCGGCCACGCTTTGTGCAAGCATCGCTTGGTTGATCACCAATTCGCCCACAAGGTTTACCAGCCGGTCGATCCGGTCCAGATCCACCCGCACCGTGGCGGACGGCTCGGAACTGTTTTCCTTCGCAGCCGGCGGGTTGCCCGAAGGCACAGAGGCGCCGGGACCCGTGCTCGGTGCGCTCGCTGCCGGATCGGGCGCAGGGGCGGCCGGGGCAATCGGGGCCTCGGTCGGCGCAGGCGTGGCCGAAAGCTCGTTCAGTGAGGGCGGGTTGTTCATTTCAAGGGCCGAAGGGTTTTGCGGCGGGGCTGCCACCGGGGTCGGCGCGGGCATGCCGGGCAGATCACTCGGCAGTTCCAGCATCGGTTCCGAGCCCGGCGTCCCGGCAAAAGGGTCGGCGCTCAACGGATCGGCGCCCTCCAGCCCATCCAGCGGGGGCAGATCGAACCCACCTACAGCGGCAGCGGTGCCGCCACTGGTGATCTCCAGTTCGCAGACATCTTCCACGAAATCAAAGACTTCGCGAATATCAAAATCGGTCACGTCCCCGGTGATCTCGACCACCCAAGTGACATAGGCGCCTTCGGGATCAAGCTCTGCAAGGCTCGGCAGATCGTCGGTTTCGCACCGCGTCGTGCAGGTGCCAAGTTTGGCGAGCGCGCGCAGCAGATGCAGCGGCTCATTGCCCGAGGCATAAAGCGCAGCGGTCGGCTTGAACCGCACCGTCCAGACCGGCTGGCTCGGCGTTGTTTCTTCATCGGCGGGGCCGAAATCGAAGCTCAACCCCATCGGTTGGAAGTCGGTGACTTCCTCGACTTCTTCTACAACCGGTGCGCCACCCATCAGCGCTTCCAGCGCGACCAGGCAAGGCTCCGATCCGTCAGGCGGCGGGGCGCCATCGCGCGCAGCCCGAACATGGTCTTGCAAGAAGTCCGCTGCTTGGAAAAACAGCTTCATCGCTTCGGGCGTGATCTCCATACGCCCGCAGCGCACTTCGTCCATGACGGTTTCATAGCGGTGGGCAAAAGCCACAAGGGCATTCAGCCCAAAGGCCCCGGCCCCCCCCTTAATGGAATGAACCGCGCGGAAGACGACGTTGATCGTCTCGTTATCGTGACTGCCTTCGTCCATATCGGACAGGGCATCTTGCAGGCTTTCGAGCAATTCTTCGCATTCTACGAAGAAACTGGCCCGGATTTCTGCCATCGGGTCCGTTGCCATGGGTATTCTCCTTAACCGGCGACCATCTGCAGCGCTTTGACCAGCTTCGGCGGGTCAAACGGTTTTACGATCCATCCCGTCGCGCCAGCGGCACGCGCACGAGCTTTCAGCTCGGGGGCAGATTCGGTGGTGAGCACCAAGATCGGGGTGCCCCGGTGCTTGTCTTGTTGGCGCACCGCCTCGATGAAGCCAAAGCCATCAAGACGCGGCATGTTGATGTCGGAAATGATCGCATCCGGGGCGATACCCTCGAGCACTTCCAACCCATGCACGCCGTCTTCGGCAAGGTGCAGAGTGATCCCCGCTTCGCTCAGGGCAAGCTTGAGCATGTCGCGGATGGTGCGGCTGTCATCGACGGCCAGAACAGTCAGGCTCATGCGGCCTCTCCGGTTTGCAGATCCGCGGGGACAAGACCAAACAACTCAAGAGCTTGCTCAAAAGCTTCGGACCGCGGGGTGATGGTGAACGAGGTGCCAGCGGCCTGCGCATCTTTTGCGGCCGAGGCGATGACTTGAAACGCCAGCCCACCCAGATGGGTGACACCGGACGCATCGATAACAAGGTCGGTTCCAGAGGCCTCCCGCAGCGTAGTTGCGAGCGGGCGGACCTGCGAAAGATCGAGCCGGGGGGCGAGGGTAATGGTCTGCATCACGACCCCGCAAAGATATGGTTTTGGAAAAGGATCACGCGTTCCCCTTTCATTCCTGCATGAAAGAGGCTTAGCCGCTGCGGGTTAAGATTGACTTGACGCGAAAGGGAATTTCACACCCCGATGGAAGAGTGTGTGCCGTCCCTTGGTATGGCGGCTAATTTTCGGGCAAAAACGCGCTTAAAGTTGGGGGGCGCGGGCGTGAATATAGGCTGCGCAGCCCGATAGCGCGGCGTAATCATCTTCGATCATCCGCACCGGGAAGGCTTCCAGGAACTCTGCAAAGCGGCCTTTGGCGCGCAAAGCTGCTGCAAAACCGAATTCTTCCAACAGCGGCGCAAAAGCGCGCGCCACGCCGCCACACAGATGAATGCCGCCAAAGGGCAGGTGAATCAGTGCCAAATCGCCCACCACCGCGCCCAAAAGCCGAATGAAAATGCGCGCGGTTTCACAGCCGAGCGGTGTGCGCGCGGTAATTTCTTCCATCACTTGCGCGGCAGGCAGCGTTTTTTCTTGCCCCGCTTCGCGCGCGACAAACGCAAAAACCCGTTCCAGCCCGCGCCCCGAAAGAACATCTTCCACCGCCGCAAAGCCGTGCACCTCTTCGACAAAACGCATCAAGCGAATGTCTTCATCAGTGACGGTTGGCAAAGTAACATGGCCGCATTCAGAGGCCGCCACGATCCGCCCGCCCGGCGCTTCATGCACCGGTGCCGCGTTAAAGCCGGTGCCCACGCCCACCACCAATTGGCTGGAGCCGGGCAGCGCTTCTGCCCCGGCAACCACATCGCGCACAGCCCCCTCAGCAAGGTAGCCAAGTGCATGACCTTGGGCTTGCAAGTCATTGAGAACGGCAACAGTTTCGGCTTTGGTGACCTCGGCAATCGCGCTGTCTTTGATCACCCAAGAGAGGTTCGTCATATGCGCCACGCCATCGCGCACCGGCCCCGCAGCGGCGACGCAGGCGCCGGCGAGATCGCGCACGCCCTCGGTGTCCATATAGTCCGCCAAGATCGGTTCCAGCGCCGGGCGGCCCGCATTGGCATAGCGTTTGATCGTTTCGGGCAGCAACCGTCCATGATCCGCCAGCGCCACGCGCGTGTTCGTGCCGCCAATATCGGCCAAAAGCGTGTAGCGGTTGGGGGAGGACGAGATCATGTTAGCGCTCCAAAGCCTGTTTAAAGGCGTGATAAGACGCCTTCGGGGTGCGCTGCAAGCTTTCGAAATCGACATGGATCAATCCGAAGCGCTTCGCATAGCCCAAGGCCCATTCATAATTGTCCATCGCAGACCACGCCATATAGCCTTTGAGCGGCACGCCTGAGGCAATCGCTTTGCGGCAGGCGTCCAGATGGGCGGCATAATAAGCGATGCGATCTTGGTCGTCGCAGGCGCCGTTTTCGAGCCGGTCCGGCGCGGCCATGCCGTTTTCGGTGACATAAAGCGGCAGCTTGCCAGTGTAATCGCGCGCAATCCGGGTCAGGAATTCGGTCAGCCCTTCTGGGCGGATTTCCCAACCCATTTCGGTTTTGGGCAGCGGGCCGGGAATTTCTTGCAAGGCGGGCCAAGGGCCATCATCGGGGGCAATGCGTTTGCAGGTGTAATAATTCACCCCAAACCAATCGAGCGGTTGCGCGATGGTGACAAAATCATCCTCCCACCCCTCGGGCAGATAGGGTTCTAGGCCCTCAAGCGCCTCGGCCGGGTAGCGGCCTTTGAACATCGCCTCAATGAAGAAGCGGTTGTAGATCGCGTCGTAACGTTTTGCTGCGGCTTGGGTAAAGGGCGATGGGTCTGCGGGCAGCGCGGTTTCAAAATTGCACACGGCGCCGAGGTTTTTCATCCCCGCGATGCGCAGCACTTTGGTGGCGCGGCCATGCGCCAAAAGCACGTGATGCATGGCGCGGGCGGCGGCACGAATGTCGCGCAGCCCCGGCGCATGGTGGCCAAGAAAATGGCTTAGCCAGCTCACACACCACGGCTCGTTGATCGGCGCGGTGGACCAAATCCGGTCGCCCAGCCGCACCGCGATCACCTGCGCAAAATCGGCAAACCAGCGCGAAATATCGCGGTTGCGCCAGCCGCCTTTGTCGGCCAGTGCCGCGGGCAGTTCCCAATGGTAAAGCGTCATTGCGGGTTTCAGTCCGCGTTCCAGCATCCCATCCACCAGACGGTCGTAGAAATCGAGCCCTTTCATATTCACCGTGCCGCGCCCCTCGGGCAGAACCCGCGCCCAAGAGGTGGAAAAGCGATAAATATCAAAGCCCGCCGCAGCGACCAGATCCAGATCTTGTTCCCACAGGTGGTAATGATCGCAGGCCCGCGCGCCATTTTCTGCTCGCACCACATTGCCTGGTGTGGCGGCGAATGTGTCCCAATGCGTTGGCCCCGCACCGCCCGCGCCATGCCCTTCGATTTGGTAAGAGGAGGTCGCCATGCCGAACTTAAATCCGCGCGGAAAGGTGGAACGGGGGGGCAGGGCAGTCATAGGGGTAATCCTTGAGCGGTCGTCATGGGAGGAACAGAGCGGTCGGGGGCAGGGCCGGTGGAGGCCCCCAGCACCAAAACCGCTTCCATCAATTGGGTGGCCGGAGCCATATCTGTGGCCATATCTGGTGTGGCGATCATATCGAGCAAGAGGCTGGCACAGCGCCGCCCCGCTTCGCGCACCGAGGCGCGGGTGGCGGTGAAAATCGGCTCTTCGGCACCATTACGGAAATATCCAAGCTCATCATCATGGGTCAAAATCGAGACATCGCGCCCCATGCGCAACCCCAATTCCCACAAACCCCGCCGCACGCCGACAGCCGACAGCAGCGAGGCGGTGATAAACGCGGTGGGCGGGTCGGCGCGGCGCAGCATGTCGCAAGCCGCATCATGACCCTGCGCCTCTGTCATCTCACCGGCGATCA
The DNA here is from genome assembly GCF_900217725.1 of Rhodobacter sp. JA431. Taxonomy (NCBI): domain Bacteria; kingdom Pseudomonadati; phylum Pseudomonadota; class Alphaproteobacteria; order Rhodobacterales; genus Rhodobacter; species Rhodobacter sp. JA431. The sequence continues at coordinate 192,567 of NZ_OBMP01000002.1, read as the reverse complement.
TCAGGCTTGGGTCGGGTTCTAGCCCCCGCGCGGCAAAGGCCCGCGCAAACCCGCGCTGGCGACGCAGGGCGAAATCCATCCCCTCGACCCCATTCAAAAGCGCAATCCGGCGATGGCCAAGGTCGAGCAAAAAATTCGTCGCGCGTTCAAAGGCGCGGGCATTGTTCACATCCACATAGGCATAGGGCAAATCCACGCCAGAGGCGCGGCCATGCACGACAAAGGGCAAGCCAAGCTCGTGCAAAAGCGCAATCCGCCCATCACCCGCGCGCGGCGCATGGACAATCACCCCATCGACATTGCGTTTTGCGCGCAACTCCCGATAGGCCTGCGCGTGATCTTCGACCGGGACCGAAATCAGCACCATGTCATAGCCTTCGCGCGCGTAAACCTCGCCTGCACCGGCGATGAAATCGGCAAAAACCGGGTTCACAATCTCATGCTGGCTGCACAGCGGAATGACATGGCCAATCGCCATCGCGCGGCCTGTGGCGAGCCGCTTGGCCTGTGTGTTGGGGCGGTAATGGTGCAGTTGCGCCGCCTCCTCGACCCGCTTGCGCGTGGCCTCCGCCACCTCGGGAAAGCCGTTGAGCGCCCGGCTCACCGTGGTGGGCGAGAGCCCCAGCAGATCGGCAAGGTCTTTCAGGTTCATGGCATCCGTCCCGGGCGCCGCATTCAAAGCGGTTTGAATTGGATCACGATACGCCGTGGCTAAGGGGGCGTCAATGCGCGCTGCGGGCAGGACCGCCGTGCTGCGCTTGCAGCATTTTTGAGGATTTCCAAGTGTTTTGCCCCCGCGGCGCGGTTGACTTTCGCCCCCCATTGCGGGACGCTCGGCCATCCAAAGCGCTTTGGGGCGAGTCGGATTTTCCCCGTGGATCAAGGCGCCTGTGGGTCAAAAGGGCCTTTGGCTCGGTCTCGGGAGGACTGAATGTCGAAACATTTGTATCTGGGCGTGGCGCTGGCTGCGCTCACTGATTCTGGCGCTTTGGCGCAAGATCTCAAATTTGCCCCCGGCGAGGATGCGCGGTTCAATTGGGCCTCTTACGAGGCGCTGCAGCAGATGGATTTGTCGGGCCAAACGCTGACCGTTTTGGGGCCGTGGCTCGGGCCGGATAAGGATCTCTTTGAAAGCGTGATCGCCTATTTTGAGGCCGCGACCGGGGCAAATGTGGTTTATTCCGGCTCGGACAGTTTCGAGCAACAGATCGTCATTGATGCCGAGGGCGGCAGCCCGCCAGATGTCGCCGTTTTCCCGCAACCCGGTCTGGCGGGCGACTTGGCCCAAAAGGGCCGCCTTGTGCCGCTGGCCGAGGGCACCGGAGACTGGATCAAGGCAAATTACGCCGCGGGTGATAGCTGGGCCGCTTATGGCAACTACATGGGCCCCGATGGCGCGGCGCATCAATATGCCTTCCCCTTCAAGGCGGATGTGAAGTCGCTTGTCTGGTATGTGCCTGAAAACTTTGAAGATGCGGGCTATGACGTGCCGCAAACGATGGAAGAGTTGAAGGCGCTCACCGAACAGATCGTGGCCGATGGCGGTACGCCGTGGTGCATTGGCTTGGGCTCGGGCGGGGCCACCGGCTGGCCCGCGACCGATTGGGTCGAAGATTTTATGCTGCGCCTCAACACCCCTGCCGATTATGATGCTTGGGTCGCCAACACGCTCAAATTCGATGACCCGAAAGTGGTTGCCGCGATTGAAGATTTTGGCTGGTTTGCCCGCAATGATGCCTATGTGGCGGGCGGCGCGGGTGCTGTTGCCACGACCGACTTCCGTGACAGCCCCAAAGGCCTCTTTACCAGCCCGCCGCAATGCTACCTGCACCGTCAGGCCAGCTTCATCCCGTCCTTCTTCCCCGAAGGCGTGGTGGTCGGTGAAGATGCCGATTTCTTCTACTTCCCGGCTTACGCGGAAAAAGACCTCGGCCAGCCGGTTTTGGGCGCGGGGACGATGTTTGCCAAGCTCACCGACAATCCGGCGGGCGATGCGTTCATCACCTTCCTCGAAAGCCCGATCGCGCATGAGGTTTGGATGGCGCAAAAGGGCTTTGTTACGCCCTATAAAGCTGTGAACACCGCGCTCTATGGTGATGAAACACTTGCGAAAATGGGCGCCATTCTACTCGATGCCACGACCTTCCGCTTTGATGGTTCTGACCTGATGCCGGGGGCGATTGGCGCGGGGGCGTTTTGGACCGGGATGGTCGATTATGCGGGCGGTAAACCCGCCGCAGACGTGGGCGCGCAAATTCAAGCGACATGGGACACGCTGCAATAAGCGGCCCCGCCCGCCCGGGCGCTGGCTTGGGCGGGTGACCATGACCGGGGAGGGGTGAATGGAACAGCTGATGCTGGCAGGCGGCACGATTCTGACCGGGGTCTTTGCCTGCGTGGCGTGGTTTTGGGGCGCGAATTTCTTGCTCGACACGCTTTACCCCCCGCGCGGCCCCAATATTGGCCGCAATATCTTGCGCGCCAATATGATCCGGCCTTGGCTCTTCATCGGCCCGGCGATCTTGTTCTTAGGCGTCTATCTTGTCTATCCGGTCTTCAAATCCACGCTGATGAGCTTTCAAGACAGCGATGCGAAAGCCTTTGTCGGCTTTGCCAATTACAACTGGCTGCTCTCAGACGCGAAATTCCGCGAGTCGATCTTCAACAACCTGATGTGGCTTTTGGTGGTACCTGCGGCCTCCACCTTCTTTGGGCTGATCGCTGCGCAAATCACCGACCGGATCAAATGGGGCAATTTTGCCAAATCCATGATCTTCATGCCGATGGCCATTTCCTTCGTTGGCGCCGGGGTGATTTGGAAATTTGTCTATGATTACCGCGCAGAAGGCCAAGAGCAGATCGGGCTTTTGAACGCGATTTGGGTGTCTTTGGGCAATAGCCCGGAAACATGGCTGACGGTGCCGTTTTGGAACAATTTCTTCCTGATGATCGTGCTGATCTGGATCCAAACCGGCTTTGCGATGGTGATCTTATCGGCGGCGCTTCGGGGCATCCCCGAAGAAACGATTGAAGCGGCGATCTTGGATGGGGCGAACCCGTGGCAGTTGTTCTTCCGTATCAAAGTGCCGCAAATCTGGGGCACGATTGCGGTTGTTTGGACCACGATCACGATCACCGTGCTCAAGGTCTTCGACATTGTCTTTGTGATGACCAATGGCGAATGGGGTACGCAGGTGCTCGCCAATATGATGTATAATTGGATGTTCCGCGGCGCGCCCGATTATGGTCGTGGTTCGGCGATTGCACTGGTGATCATGGCGCTCGTTACGCCGATCATGATTTGGAACATTCGCAATGCCCGCAAGGAGATGGCCTGATGGACAACATTGCAGGCACTCGTGCGCGGCTGGTTTGGGCGGTTAATCTGGCGGCGGCCGTCTTGGTGATTTTATGGGTCGTGCCGACGGTTGGGCTGTTGGTGTCGTCCTTCCGCGACCGCGATCAAATCACCGCCTCGGGTTGGTGGCGTGCGGCCTTTCCGGCCACCGCGACAAGCTTTGTGCGCGCGGGCACGGCGCAAGATCAGTTCCAAGAAAATGACCTTTGGGTGATTGAGGGGAACGTGCTGGAACCGGGGCAGGGGTTGGAGCGCTGGGGGACATCTTCGCGCGCGCCAGAGGCTTATGCGCCGGGCGAAACGGTTGATCTGAAAGACGGCGAGGTGATCACCGTCGCCCCCGATGGCGACTACCGGCTCACCGCCCCGCAAGAATTCACCAACACGCGCGGTATGCGGATTTTCATCACCACCACCACACCGCCACGCTTCACCACTGACAATTACGCCCGCGTGATCGGGGCGGAGGGGCTTGGGCGCGCGTTCCTCAACACGATGACCGTCACCATCCCGGCGACCGTGATCCCGATTTTGATTGCCGCCTTTGCCGCCTATGCGCTGGCATGGATGCAGTTTCCGGGCCGGGCGCTTTTGGTGGCGGCTGTGGTGGGGCTTTTGGTCGTGCCGCTGCAACTTTCGCTCATTCCGCTCTTGCGGTTCCACAATGAGATTGGCCTTGGCAAAGGCTATTTGGGCATTTGGCTGGCGCATACGGGCTTTGGCCTGCCGCTCGCCATTTACCTGTTGCGCAACTACATGGTCGGCCTGCCAAAAGAGATTATTGAAAGTGCGCGCGTCGATGGCGCGACCGAATTTCAGATCTTCCGGCGCATCATTCTGCCGCTCTCTTTCCCGGCACTTGCCTCTTTTGCGATCTTTCAGTTCCTTTGGGTGTGGAACGATCTGCTTGTCGCCACCGTTTTTCTAGGCAACCGCCCCGATCAGCTTGTCATGACGGGGGTGTTGCGCGAACTTTTGGGCTCGCGCGGGGGCGATTGGGAAATTTTGGCAGCCTCGGCCTTTGTGTCGATTGCGGTGCCGCTTCTCGTCTTCTTTGCGCTTCAGAAATACCTTGTACGCGGCCTTCTGGCTGGCTCGGTGAAAGGCGGATAATCCATGAACTTGCTCAACAAATCTCCTGACTGGTGGCGCGGCGCGGTGATCTATCAGATCTATCCGCGCTCGTTCCAAGACACCAATGGCGACGGCGTGGGCGATTTGCTGGGGATCGTGCAGCGCCTGCCGCATGTGGCGAGCCTTGGCGCCGATGCGGTCTGGATTTCGCCCTTCTTCACCTCGCCGATGAAAGATTTTGGTTATGACATCGCCGATTATTGCGATGTCGATCCGATGTTTGGCTCCTTGGCGGATTTCGACCAAGTGATTGCCACCGCTCATGCTTTGGGGCTGAAAGTGCTGATTGATTTGGTGCTTTCGCATACCTCAGACCAGCATCCGTGGTTCAAAGAAAGCCGCGATAGCCGCGACAATGCAAAAGCCGATTGGTATGTTTGGGCCGACCCAAAGCCCGATGGCACGCCGCCCAACAACTGGCTGTCGATCTTTGGCGGCCCGGCGTGGCAATGGGACTCGCGGCGCGAACAATACTATCTGCACAACTTCTTGGTGGCGCAGCCCGACCTCAATTTCCACTGCACCGAGGTGCAGCAGGAATTGCTCAGCGTGGCGAAGTTTTGGCTCGATCGCGGGGTGGATGGCTTCCGCCTCGATACGATCAATTTCTACATGCATGACGAGGAGTTGCGCGATAACCCCGCGCTGCCGCCCGCAGAGCGCAACGACCAAACCGCGCCCAAGGTGAACCCCTACAACCACCAGCGCCACATCTACGACAAGAACCACCCCCGCAATGTGGAGTTTCTGCGCAAGCTGCGCACGCTGATGAACGGCTATAATGCGGCGGCTGTGGGCGAGGTGGGCGACAGCCAGCGCGGGCTAGAGATTTTGGGCGAATACACCTCGGGCGAAGACAAGATGCAGATGTCTTACGCGTTCGAGTTGCTTTCGGGCCATGAACCGCTGAAAGCGGGGTTCATCAAAGACACCTTTGAGCATTTGGAGCGCGTCGCGGGCGAAGGCTGGGCCTGTTGGGCCTATTCCAACCACGATGTCGTGCGCCATATCTCGCGTTGGGGGCTTAATCCGGCCTCATCAAGGGTTTACACGACGCTGTTGATGTGCCTGAAGGGCTCTATCTGCCTCTATCAGGGGGAGGAATTGGGGTTGCCAGAGGCGGATCTCGCCTATGATGATTTGCAAGACCCATATGGCATCCAGTTCTGGCCCGAGTTCAAAGGCCGCGATGGTTGCCGCACGCCGATGGTCTGGCACAAAGACGCCGCTTATGGCGGGTTTTCTTCGTCCAAACCGTGGTTGCCGGTGCCCTCGGTCCATTATCACCTCGCCCCCGATGCGGTTGAAACCGACCCGGCTGCGCTCATTCACCATTACCGCCGCGCGATCGCCTTCCGCCACCATCACCCGGCGCTGAAGGCGGGCAGCATGACCCATATCTGGGCGCATGGGGATGTGCTGAGTTTCCACCGGATTTGTGATGAAGAAGAAATCTTGTGCTTCTTCAACCTCTCGGATCACCCGGTCGATACCACCGTGCCCGCGGGCGATTGGGTGACGATTGGCGGCGAGTTGGGCTCGATCCGGCCGATGCCCGACCACACTTTGCATTTGGGGCCGTGGCAGCCCTCGCTCCTCAAGCTCAATCAAGGAGGCCGTGATGGCTGACCTAACGCTTACGGGCGTTGCAAAATCTTACGGCGAGGTCGATGTTCTGCGCGACATCAACCTCGAGATCAAAGCGGGCGAGCTGATCGTCTTCGTCGGCCCCTCGGGCTGCGGAAAATCCACGCTGTTGCGGATGATCGCGGGGTTGGAGCGGATCACCGGCGGCGATCTGACGATTGATGGCGTGCGGGTCAACGATATGCCGCCCGCACAGCGCGGCATTGCGATGGTGTTTCAGTCTTACGCGCTTTACCCGCATATGACGGTGCGCCAGAACATGGAGTTCGCGCTCAAAATCGCAAAGAAATCGCGCGCAGAAATTGACGCGGCAGTGAATAAGGCCGCCGAAATCTTGCAACTCACGCCCTATCTTGACCGTTTGCCGAAGGCGCTTTCGGGCGGGCAGCGGCAACGGGTGGCGATTGGGCGGGCGATTGTGCGCGACCCGAAGGTCTATCTGTTCGATGAGCCGCTCTCGAACCTTGATGCCGCCTTGCGCGTGGCAACGCGGATCGAGATTGCGCAACTCAAAGAAGCGATGCCAGACCGCACGATGATCTATGTCACCCATGATCAGGTGGAGGCGATGACGCTGGCCTCGCGCATTGTTGTTCTGGCGAATAAAGGCATTGCGCAGGTGGGCACGCCGCTCGAACTCTATGAACGCCCGCAAAATGAATTTGTCGCGCAATTTATCGGCTCGCCGCAAATGAACCTTTTGCCCGGCAGGGTGGTGGAAACGGGCGATGTGACCACGGTCAAGCTGGCGGATGGCGGCACGGCGCGCTCGACCGTGCCGACCCGGCCCGAAGATATGGGGCTGGTCGTCAATATCGGCGTGCGGCCCGAAGATTTGACCCGCACAGACGGGCAGGGGCTTTTCACCGGCAAGGTAGAGATTGTGGAAGCTTTGGGGGAGGTGACGCTCCTTTATTTCGGGGCGGAACCCGGCGCACCGCATGTGATTGCCAAACTCCCCGGCATTCATGCTGATTTGCGCCGCGCCAAGGTCACGCTGACCGCAGCGCCGGAAAAAGTGCATCTCTTCCACGCGGGACAGTCGCTTCTTTATCGCTGATGTCGCAATCCGCGCACGGGCACAGAGTCGCATCGGATAGAAGATTCCGAAGCCATTCAGGGCCGAGTCGGGGAGAGCGTGATGAATCAGGTCGTCGAACAACCAACCGCAAGCGCCGGGCGTCGGGCCCGTGGGGGCGGCGGTGCCGCGCGTCGTGCCGAGCGCACGGCGGTCAAATTCGAATTTGCGCGCTATATCGAGCGCAACATTCCCAATCTGGAAATCCTGAACGAAGAAGCGCTGGCGATCATCGAAGCCAATGCCGAAACGGTGCTGGAAGAGATCGGCGTCAACTTCGTTGACAACCCGGCTGCGCTCGATCGTTGGCGTGAAGCCGGGGCCGATGTGCAAGGCGAGCGCGTGCGCTTCCCCAAAGGCTTGGCGCGCGAACTGTGCAAAACCGCGCCCTCGAGCTTCGTGCAACACGCCCGTAACCCCGAGCGCAACGTCACCATCGGCGGCAAAAACCTTGTGCTGGCACCTGTTTATGGCCCGCCCTTCGTGCGTGACATTCACGGTGGCCGCCGCTACGCCACCCTGACCGATTTCCGCAACTTCGTGAAACTCGGCCAAATGTCGAAATGGGTGCACCATTCGGGCGGCACCGTTTGCGAACCGACCGATGTGGCGGTGAACAAACGCCACCTTGATATGCTGTTCTCGCACATGACGCTTTCGGACAAACCCTACATGGGGTCGGTCACCGAGCGTTCGCGTTGCGTCGACTCGGTCGAGATGTCGAAGATCCTCTTTGGCGATGACTTCGTTGATCAGAACACGGTGATGACCTCGCTCGTGAACATCAACTCGCCGCTCACCTTCGACCCGATCATGATGGACGCGCTTGAGGTTTATGCGGCGGCGAACCAAGCCTGCATCATCTCGCCCTTCATCGTGGGCGGGGCGATGGCGCCGGTCTCTGTCGCGGGCACGCTGACCCAAGTTCTGGCCGAGGTGATGGTGGGTGTGGCTTATAGCCAGCTTATCCGCAAAGGCGCGCCGGTGATTTTCGGGGCCTTCGTGACCTCGATCGACATGAACTCGGGCGCGCCCACCTTCGGCACGCCGGAAGCTGCGCAAATCACCCTTGGCGCGGGCCAATTGGCGCGCCGCATGGGGCTGCCCTATCGCTCGGCGGGCTCGTTCAACGGTTCGAAACTGCCCGATGCGCAAGCCGCTTACGAAACCGCCAACACGCTCAACATCGGTCTGTTGTCGGGCGTGAACTTCATGCTGCACGCTTGCGGCTGGCTTGAAGGCGGTCTGGTGGCGTCTTACGAAAAATATGTGATGGATGCCGACCAATTGGGCGTGCTGCATCGTTTGGCGGCGGGCGTAGATATGTCTGAAAACGGCCAAGCGATGGATGCGCTGCGCGAAGTTGGCCCGGGCGGCCACTTCTTGGGCTGCGCGCATACCCAGTCGAACTTCAAAGAAGCCTTCTGGAAAACCAACCTGCTCGACTACAAACCGTTTGAAACCTGGGAAGAGGAAGGCGGTCGCGATACCTCTTCCATCGCCGCAAAACGGGTTGAGAAGATGCTGGGCGAATACCAAGCCCCGGCGATTGATCCGGGCATCAATGAAGCCCTGGCCGAATATGTCGCGAAGAAAAAAGCCGCTGAGCCGGATGCGTTCATGTAAGCCAAGGCTGCAAGGCGAATAAAGAAAGGCGCTCCAATAGGGGCGCCTTTTCCTTTTGGGGCAAGCGGTTGGTCAGCCCATCTTCAGGCTGGCCAAAATATCGACCGGGAAGTGATCTTTGATCCCGTAAAGGAACATGTCGATTTCAAGCGCAAGCTCGGCCTCAAATTCGTTGAGTTCCGTCCCGCTCCAGCGGTGGTTTTCTAGCCGGTCTTGAAAGGCACGGCGCTCTTGTTCGGAATGCGGCTCTAGCGGGAACATTTCGGCCGCGCGCAGCAGATCAATGCGTTTATGCACCTCACGCATGGCCGAAAACGCCTCCATCATCACCCGCATCAGCCGCGGCTCTTGTTGCCAAGTCTGACCGGCAAAGACCTCTTGCACCACTCGGTTGCCTGCGCCCAAGCAATCATAGGCGATGCAGCCGGGCATCCCCGCCTCATTCAGGCGATCATGGATCGCGCAAAGATGCCCCGACAGGTTCCGGCAGGGCTCGCAGGGGTTCTTGCTAAAGGCGAAGTCCTTGCCCTGATCAAAGGCGAGCACAAGGCAGCACAAAGCGGCGCATTGGGAGCAATCGGTCTTGAGACAATCGGCTTGGGGCATGGCGTTCGACTTTCCGCACGGGGCTGGGCGGCCTTTCTGGCGCAAAACCGCCCCGGCGTGCAAGAGGGGCGCTTGCCCTATTCCTGCGCCAAAAGCGGGCGGATTTTCAGTTGCGTGATGCGGTTGTCTTTGCGCCCAGCCACCTCAAAACGGAAGCCGTGGAAGGCAAAAACCTGCCCCACCTCGGGGATCGTTTGCGCCTCATGGATCACCAAACCTGCCACGGTATTGGCCTCGTCATCAGGCAAGGACCAATCGGTTTCGCGGTTGAGATCGCGGATCGTCATCGCGCCTTCAACAAGGTAATCGCCGTTTTCGGTGGGCTTTAGCTGGCGCTCGCCTTTGGGGTCAAACTCGTCCGAAATCTCGCCAACGATCTCTTCGAGAATGTCTTCGAGCGTCAAAAGCCCTTTCAGATCGCCATATTCATCCACCACCAGCGCAAAATGGGTGCGGCGCTTCAAAAACTCGCGCATCTGCTCATCCAGCGGCGTGGTTTCGGGGATGAAATAGGGCTTCATCGCCACTTTCATCAGATCAAGGTCAGAGACGGAATCGAGCTTGCCATCCCCTGAGCGCAAGAAGCGTTCGACGGCGCGCAGAAGGTCTTTGGAATGCAGAATACCCACCACATTTTCGCGCTCGCCCTTATACATCGGCAGCCGGGTGTGGGAGGAGGCGAGCACTTGGGCCAGCACCTCATTGGGGTCATCTTCGGCGTCGATCATTTCCACCTGGCTGCGGTGGCGCATGATTTCCTCAACCGTGCGGTTGCCCAGATCCAGCGCGCCAAGTAACCGGTCGCGGTCGTCTTTATCCACCGCGCCTTCGGAGGCGCCGAGCGCAATGGCCCCGGCAATCTCATCTTGGAAGGTGAACATATGTTGGCTGGCATCGGTGCGCAGACCAAAGATCCACAAGATCCCGCGCACGATCATCCGCACCACGCTGACGATGGGCGCCAAGATTTTGGTCAAAAGCCCCACCGGGCGGGCCACGGCGCTGGCAAAGGTTTCCGCATTTGTGATGGCGTAAGTCTTTGGCAAAACTTCCGAAAAAATCAAAACCAAGGTGGTCATAACGAGCGTCGCCAAAGCCACACCCGATTGACCAAAGAGCCGGGTCAGAAGTGCTGTGGCGAGCGAGGCCGAAAGGATGTTGACGACGTTATTGCCCAAAAGCAGCGCGCCAATCAGCCGCTCGTTGTCTTCGGTGATTTCCAGCGCGCGTTCCGCCCCCTTTTCCCCCTTATCCGCGCGGGCGCGCAGTTTGGGCCGCGAGGCAGCGGTCAGCGCGGTTTCGGAGCCGGAGAAAAAGCCCGAAAGCGCCAGCAAAATCACGATGGCGGAGGCAGAGAGCCAGAAGGCGGTGTCGAGAAGGGCGGTGATGTCGCTCATGATCGCAAAAGAATGGGGGTTTGAGGGAAGATCATCAAGCCTTGCGCGCCAGCGGATGGTGCCCCAGCACCAAATCTTTCAGCCGCGCGTCAAGAACATGGGTGTAAATTTCGGTGGTGGACAGATCCGCATGCCCCAAAAGCGTTTGGATCACCCGCAAATCCGCACCGCGCTCCAGCAGATGCGTGGCAAAGGCATGGCGCAAAACGTGGGGCGTGACGCGGGCGGGCGAAATACCCGCCGCCACGGCGATATCTTTCAAAAGCCCATGAAAGCCTTGCCGGGTCAGATGCCCTTCTTTGGCCGAAGACGGGAACAGGTAGCGCGAGGGCGGCGCGCGTTTGGCAAGGCGGGCTTCTTCTTCCGCCGCATCGCGGGTGGTGAGCCAAACGGCCAAAGCCTCCCGCGCGGGGGGAGAAAGCGGCACCATCCGTTCTTTGCCGCCTTTGCCGCGCACCAAAAGCATCGCCGGGTTCCCGCGTGCGGCGGCCACGGGCAGGGTGACCAATTCGGTGACCCGCATCCCGGTGGCGTAAAGCAGTTCCATCAGGCAGCGGTTGCGAATCTGGTCTTGCACCGTGCGTCCCTGTTCGCGCCCCGCCTCCAAAAGCGCCTCCACCTCGTCGATGCTGAGCGTTTTGGGCAGACGTTTGGCCTTGCCGGGGCCAGAGATTTGCATCGCCGGGTTGTCGCTCCTCCAGCCTTCTTCATAGGCGAAGCGGAAGAATTGTTTGACCGCCGAAAGCCGCCGCGCGCGGGTGGATTTGGCCAAGCCCTCGGCCTCAAGCCGCACGATCCACGCCTCGATTTCATCGCGGGTAAGGGTCAGGATATCGAGCTTTTTCACCTCAATAAAGTCGGCGAAGTCCTTGAGATCACGTTCATAAGCCAAGATCGTGTTGCGCGCGGCTCCGGCCTCTGCCGCTTGCGCCTCAAGAAAGACAATGATCCGTTCACGCAAAGACAGGCGGATCATCCGCGCCGCTCCAGCACCATCAATTCAAGCGCGGTGCGCCGGGCCAAGCTTTCCATCCCCGCTTTGCGCAGAAGTTTCAGCCCCGTTTCCACGCGGCGCTGATCGCCCTTGGCGCCTTCGGAAATATCATCAATCGCGGCCAAAAGTGCCGCGCCCAACTGGTCGGGCACCAGTGTGGCATAGGCGGCGGGCACCTCCTCGGGCGGGGCATCAAAAACGCGTTTGAGCATCATGCCCAGCACATCGGGCGCGCGCGTGCCATTGGTGTTGCCCCGCGCCAGCGCCGCCAAGAAGCGGGTGGTGGTGCCGGTATCAGGTGGCGAAAGCGCGCTCATTTCAAAATCGGGCGTCAGCATCGCCATGCGGAAGGCAAGCGTTGCCGCCTCGCCCGAAAGCTGCAGGCCCGCCAAGCGTGGCACGATCATCGCGGCAAAGGGGGCTTCCAACTCTTGCGCCTGCATCTCTTCCCAAGCCTGCGGCAGCAATTGCTCCACGCGGGCGCTGCGGCCATCCGACAGCGCGCGGTCGAGTTCTGAAATCAGCGCAACACGCTCCCACACCCCACCCGAGGCAGAGGCGCGCTCTTGCGTGTAAAGCCCCAAAAGCTGGTTCGGGTCGATCACCCCCATGCGCGCCAGCCGTTCGGCGGCATCCAGTTGCGTTTTCCAGCCGGAGTTGGAGCGCAAATCCGCCTGCGCGAAGGCCACCGGCAGCATGGTCGTCGCCATCGGCTGGCCGATCGCCTCCATCAGCCGGAAGGTCAGCGGCGAGGGGCGCGCGGGCGGCGGCAGATCATCGGCCCCATCTGCGGCCTCGTCATCCAAGAACAGTTCCAGCAGATCGGTCATTTCCGGGGTGATCTGACCCAAAGCATGCCCGGTATTGAGGTTCAGCTCCGCATCTTCCCAATTGCCACGCCGCGCGAGGCAAAAAATCCGCGCCGGCGGCGAGGGGGCGACGGCGGGGCTTTTTTCCATGATCTCGCAGGCGCGATCTTCTTGCCCCAAAAGCAGCGCCACATCAAAGCGGCGGCGGAAAATCTCGGCATCATCCGGGTCGGCTTGTTCGAGCAAGGCCATCGCCTGTTCGAGCGCGCCAAGGTCCAACAGCCGGTCAATACGCGCCAAGAACAGCACATCATGCCCGTTTGAGGCGCGGTTTGTGGGCGGATCAAGCTCTGCCAGCATCAGATCGAGCAAAAAGCCTTGGACCGAGGGCAGGGTATCGAGCCGCTCTTTCCGCAACGAGGTGGCAAGTTCGCGCTCAGGCGTGGTGCCCCAAAGGTTTGCAGGCAGGCCGAGCCGCGCGGCGGGCACCAGCCCCAGCCCATCGGCGCTGGGTTGATCAAGCGAATGCACCGTGACCGTTTCAACCGGCCCGGTGCCACTGACGGGCGGCTCCCCCGGCACAGGCGGAAGCACCGCAGCGGAAGAGCCTGGCTGCATCGAAATCGGCATTGCCCCCGAAACCGAGGAAGACAGCCAATCAATCGCCGACATTGGCTCTTCTGCGGGCAGCGGTGTGGCCGCGCAGCCGAGCAATAGCGCAAAGGTCAAGCGCCGGTTATTGCCCACTCGCTGCCTCCGCAGGGGTGCTGCTTTCCGGGGCTGCGGAGGGCGCCACAGAGGGTGCCACGGGAACCAGCGCAGCACCGGGCACAGGTTGTGCGGGCGGCGGTGGCGCAAGGCCGGGCAGGGTGACCGGGGTGCGGGTTTGCACCGGATCTGCTTCCATATCGCCAAAATAGGCATAGCCCAAAACGCCCAATGCGCCGAGCACGACCAGAATGAAAACTGCCTGAAGGATACGCCCCATTGTCTTTCTTTCTGTTATCTCTCATCGCAATGCGCGCGCGAGGCCGCCTGAAAGCCCCGCTGCGGGTGCTTTCGAATGCAGCCGAAACGTCGCGCGTGCAAGATTATATATGGCTTTTCGGGAAACTTCACGCCATTGAGGGGCGCAAAGATCACGATTGCGCAAGCTCCCGCTCAAGGCGCGCGGGACGAGGGAGGGGCGCGTGAAAGGCGAAGGGGACACGATGCCGCGTCTGCAAAAGACGATTGTGCTCGTGGGCATGATGGGCGCGGGCAAGACCGCCGTCGGCACTGCGCTGGCGCGGGCCTTGCATGTGCCGTTCCAAGACAGTGACGAGGAAATCGTCAAAGCCGCGCAGATGTCTGTCGCGGAGATTTTCGAACGCGATGGCGAGGCGTTTTTCCGCGCCCGCGAATCGGAGGTGATTGAACGGCTTTTGACCGGGGCACCGGCTGTTGTGTCTACCGGCGGCGGCGCGTTCATGTTTGAGGCAAACCGGGAATTGATCTCGCGGCTTGGCGTGTCGTGCTGGCTCAAGGCCGATCTGGATCTGCTGTGGAGCCGGGTGAAGGGCAAAAACACCCGGCCACTTTTGCGCACCGCCGACCCGCGCGCGACGCTTTCTGGGCTGATCGAAAAACGCTATCCGATTTATGGCCGCGCGCAGGTGACGGTGGAAGCCGAAGCCGCGCTGAGCATCGAGGCGATGGCGCAAAAGGTGATTGCGGCGCTCAAATCCCAACCGGGCCTGTTTGCGGAGGAACCATGAAAGAAGTGGTGAAGGTCGAGCTGGGCGAACGCGCCTATGAAGTGCGCATTGGCACCGGGCTCATTGCGCAGGCGGGCACTGAAATTGCGCCGCTGTTGCGCCGCCCGCGCGTGGCGGTGGTGGCCGATGAAACGGTGGCTGATCTGCATCTGGAGGCATTGCGCGCGGGGCTTGGTGAGATTGAAATGGTCACCTTGCGCCTGCCGCCCGGCGAAGGCACCAAAAGCTGGCCGCATTTCACCCGCACGGTGGAATGGCTTTTGGAACAAAAGGTTGAGCGCAAAGATATTGTCGTGGCCTTTGGCGGCGGAGTGATCGGCGATCTGGTGGGCTTTGCGGCCTCGGTGTTGCGCCGGGGCGTGCGATTTGTGCAAATCCCGACCTCGTTGCTCGCGCAAGTTGACAGCTCCGTGGGTGGCAAAACCGGCATCAACGCACCGCAGGGCAAGAACCTGATTGGGGCGTTTCACCAGCCAAGCCTTGTGCTGGCCGATATCGACCTTCTGGGCACTCTGACCGAGCGCGATTTTCTGGCGGGCTATGGCGAGGTGGCGAAATACGGCCTGTTGGGCGATGCCGCTTTCTTTGAATGGCTGGAAGAAAACGGGCCCAAGCTGGCTGCAGGCGATAAAGCCGCGCGGCTTTATGCGGTGAAACGCTCGGTCGAGATGAAGGCCGAGATCGTTGCGCGCGATGAAACCGAAGAAGGCGACCGCGCGCTGTTGAACCTTGGCCACACGTTTTGCCACGCGCTTGAAGCCGCCACGGGCTATGGCCAACGGCTTTTGCATGGCGAGGGCGTGGCGATTGGTTGTGCGCTGGCCTTTGAGCTTTCGCAACGGCTGGGGCTGTGCAGCCAAGAGGCCCCCTCGCGCGTGCGCGCCCATTTGCGCAACATGAAGATGAAGGTCGATCTTGCTGATATCGAAGGCGAATTGCCCGATACGGATGGGCTGATTGACTTGATGGCGCAAGACAAAAAAGTGCTGGATGGCAAGCTGCGCTTCATCTTGGCGCGGGGCATCGGTGCGGCCTTTGTCACCGCCGAAGTGCCGCGCGACGTGCTGCATAAAGTGCTGTCCGAAGCACTCGCCCAGCGCTGAACCAGCTTAAGGACGCGATGATGAGCACCGATCTGCGCGAAAGTGCCCGCCTCTCTGTGGCGCCGATGATGGATTGGACGGATCGGCATTGCCGGATGTTTCATCGCACCATTTCGCGCCAAGCGCTTCTTTATACCGAAATGGTCACGGCGCCGGCGGTGATCCATGGCAAGCGCGCGCAGCTTTTGGACTATAGCCCCGAAGAACATCCCGTTGCGCTGCAACTTGGTGGCTCGGACCCGGCAGAATTGGGCGAAGCAACGCGGATTGCCGCCGATTGGGGCTATGATGAGATCAACCTCAATGTCGGCTGTCCGTCGGACCGCGTGCAATCGGGGGCCTTTGGCGCGGTTTTGATGAAAACGCCCGATCTGGTGGCGCGCTGCGTGGAAGAAATGATCAAGGCCTCCCCGGTGGAGGTCACGGTGAAATGCCGCATCGCGGTGGATGATCAGGTGGCCGAAGAGGTTCTGCCCGCGTTTTTGCGCAAAGTTTCCGCTGTGGGGGTGACGCGCTTCACGCTGCATGCGCGCAAAGCTTGGTTGCAGGGGCTGAGCCCCAAGGAAAACCGCGAAATTCCGCCGCTCGATTACCCGCTAGTGCATGCGATGAAGCGGGAGTTTCCGCATCTGCACCTGAGCCTCAATGGCGGGGTCGCCAGTTTGGCAAAGGTGCAAGAGCATCTGGCCGCGGGCATGGATGGGGTGATGGTGGGCCGCGCCGCCTATGGCGAGCCGATGGATGTCTTGGGCGGGGCCGATGCCGCGCTTTGGGGGCAGGGCGCGGAGCGCTCGCCCTTTGATGTCGCTGAAGAGATGAAACCCTATATCGCGGCGCATATTGCGCGGGGCGGGCGGCTGCATCAAATCACCCGGCATATGCTGGGGCTGTTCCACGGTCGCCCCGGTGCGCGGGGCTGGCGGCGCGTTTTGTCGGAAGGGGCAACCCGCGACGGCGCCGGTTTGGCGCTTTACGATCAGGCCTTGGCGCAGCTTCAGCGCTAGGATGCTGCGTTGAGATACGGCGCGCCGGGGCAGAGGAGGCCAAGGCGCGGCGGCAGGAGGGGGAGACCGGAATGACGCTTGCGTTTCTGGGGCTGGTGCTGATTGCGGTCGGCGCCTTTGCCGGGTTGATGGCCGGGCTTTTGGGGGTTGGCGGTGGCATCGTGCTGGTGCCCGCCTTCTTTTACCTGTTCGAGGGGCTGGGCTACGGCGGCGACAACCTGATGCAGGTTTGTCTGGCCACCTCGCTTGCGACCATCATCCTGACCTCGGTGCGCTCGGTGCTGGCGCATCACCGCCGCGGCGCGGTGGATATGCAGATCTTGCGCGATTGGGCGCCGCCAATTGCACTTGGGGCCGTGGTGGGCGTGGGGGTGGTGGATCACCTGTCCACTCACAGCCTGCAAGTGATCTTTGGGGTGATGGTGCTCGCCATCTCTGGCTATATGGGCTTTGGCAAGCCCGATTGGCGGCTTTCCGATCAGCTTCCGGGCTGCCGGTTTCGGCTCAGTTTCGGGCCGCTGATGGGCTTTGTCTCGGTGCTGTTGGGGATTGGCGGCGGCTCGATTGGCACGCCAATGCTCACCCTCCATGGCGTGCCCATTCACCGTGCCGTCGCCACTTCGGCGGGCTTTGGGGCGACCATCGCGCTGCCCTCGGCGGTGGCGTTTTTGTTCACCCCCGTGCCCGATGCGCCCCCCTATACGGTGGGGGCGATCAACCTGCCTGCCTTTGGCATCGTGATCGTGATGACGCTGATCACCGCACCAATGGGGGCCGCGTTGGCGCACCGGCTTGACCCCAAAAAACTGCGCGCGGTCTTTGTGGGGTTCTTGGCGCTGGTGGCGCTCAATATGCTGCGTAAAGCCCTGTTTTAAAAGGTCCGGGCGCCTTGCCCGGACCAAGAGGCGTTACAGCCCCGCGCGTTTGGACGCGTTCCACAGCCCATCCATCTCTTCCAGATCGCTCTGATCGGGGCTTTTGCCCGCTTTCGCCAGTTCCGCCTCGATAAACTCAAACCGGCGGGTGAATTTGGCATTGGCGGCGCGCAAACAGGCTTCAGCATCCAGCCCCAAATGGCGGCCCAAATTCACCATCACGAAGAGCATATCGCCATATTCCTCGGCGGTTTCTTCGGGGCCCAACTCGTCGCGCGCTTCCACCAGTTCATGCGCCTCTTCAACGATCTTTTCGACCACTTCCTTGGTGGAGGGCCAATCAAACCCGACCCGCGCCGCGCGCTTTTGCAATTTCAACGCACGGGTGAGCGCCGGTAGGCCCATCGCCACGCCATCCAGCACACCTTTTTCGGCCTTGGCTGCGCGTTCAGCGGATTTGATTTTCTCCCAATCTTCCGTCTGTTGCGCAGCGCTCTTGTCACGGGTGTCATCTCCAAACACATGCGGATGACGCGCGATCATCTTGGCCGAAATCGCCCGCAAGACGCCGCCCAGATCGAAATGCCCCGCCTCTTCGGCCATTTGCGCGTGGTAGACGACTTGCAGCGCCAAATCGCCCAATTCGCCCTCCAACTCGCCCCAAGCGCCGCGTTCAATCGCATCGGCAACCTCATAGGCCTCTTCAATCGTATAGGGCGCGATCGAGGCGAAATCTTGCTCGATATCCCAAGGGCAGCCGGTGTCGCGGTCGCGCAGGCAGGCCATGATCGCCGCCAAGCGGCGCATTTGGTCGCCCAAGTCACCACGGTCATCAAACAGGATCGGATCGGTCGGTTTCACCATTGCCTCTTGCCTCTTTCAGGGTCATCTACTCCTAACCCTCACAACAAACCCGAGTCCACTATGCCCGTGATCAACCGCATTGCCGCTCTTGCCCCCGAAATGAAAGAATGGCGGCATTGGCTGCACCGCCACCCCGAATTGGAGTTTGACCTGCCGCAAACCGCCGCCTTCGTGGCCGAGCGTCTGCGCGCGATGGGGGTGGATGAAATCCATGAAGGGATTGCGACCTCTGGCATCGTGGCGCTGATCAAAGGGCGGCAAGACGGCCCCACCATCGGGCTGCGCGCCGATATGGATGCCCTGCCGATCACCGAGGCGACCGGGGTCGATTATGCCTCTGAACATGAAGGTAAAATGCACGCCTGCGGCCATGATGGCCACACCACGATGCTTTTGGGGGCGGCGAAATACTTGGCCGAGACGCGCAATTTCGCGGGCACGGTCGCGCTGCTCTTTCAACCGGCCGAAGAAGATGGCGGCGGTGGCGAGGTGATGGTGCAAGAAGGCGTGATGGAGCGCTTTGCCATCAAAGAGGTTTACGGCATCCACAATGCGCCGAACCTGCCATTGGGCCATTTCCACACCACGCAAGGCCCGCTGATGGCGGCGGTGGATACCGCATGGGTGACGGTGACGGGACTGGGCGGCCATGGGGCTACGCCGCACGAATGCGTCGACCCGATCCCGGCGATCACGGCGATGGTGGGATCGCTGCAAACCATCGTGTCGCGCAACCTTTTCCCGCTCGATGAACTGGTTGTGTCGGTGACGCAAATCCATGTTGGCTCTGCCAACAATATTATCCCCGAAAGCGGCTGGTTCTGCGCCACGATCCGCTCTTTCACCCCCGAAGTGCGCGCGATGGTGGAAAAACGTTTCCATGAGATTGTCGAGGGTACGGCGGCGGCCTTTGGCGTGAAGGTCGAGATCACCTATGACAAGGGCTATCCGCCCACTGTGAACGATGCCGAACGTGCCCGCTTTGCCGCCGATGTGGCGCGGGAAATCTCGGGCCCCGATGCGGTGCTCGACGATGCGGGCCGTGAAATGGGCGCAGAGGATTTCTCTTATATGCTCGAGGCGCGTCCCGGCGCTTACCTCTTTATGGGCACTGGCCCCGGGGCTGGGCTGCATCACCCGGCCTTTGATTTCAACGATGAAGCCGCGCCGGTGGGGGCGAGCTTCTTTGCGCGGCTTGTGGAGCGCGCGCTGCCGGCAAGCTAAGGCGAGCAAGCTGAGGACGAGTAAGGGGGGCGGTGCCCCCCTTTTTCTTTCTCTCTGACACCCCCGTGATCTGGCGGCAGCGCGGGCCTGATTGCCTTGCCAAGGCCAAGGGCCGCCGCTAGGGTGCGCGCCGACACTGGGGGGAAGTGCAAACCCCCCTGCCCAAGGCCCCAAAGAGAGGACCAAGATATGTTCGTGACCCCCGCCTATGCTCAGGAAGCCGGTGCCCAAATGGGTGGCTTTGCCGCCATTGGCCAGTTCCTGCCGCTGATCCTGATCTTCGTGATCATGTATTTCCTGCTGATCCGTCCGCAGCAAAAGAAAGCCAAAGAGCACAAGCAAATGGTCGAGGCGCTGCGCCGCGGTGACAGCGTGCTGACGCAAGGCGGCATCATCGGCAAAGTGACCCATGTGCGCGAAGATGGCGAAGTCGAAGTCGAAATCGCGCAAGGCGTGAAGGTGCGTGTGCTCAAGCAAACCATTCTTCAAGTGCTCTCGAAAACCGAGCCGGCTTCGAACGACAACTGATCCCAAGAGGCCGCGCCGCCATGTTGCAAATCTCGCTTTGGAAGCGTCTCGTCATTCTTTTGCTGTGCCTTGCAGCTTTGGTTTCGGCGGCGCCCAACCTCTTTTACAATCGCGTCGAGGGCCATAACGACGCTGTCATGGCCTTCGAGAAAACCGGTGCGCTGACCGAAGAACAGGTCGCCGCGCGTGCTGCTTGGCCCGATTGGCTGCCCTCGGGGCTGGTCAACCTTGGCCTCGATCTGCGCGGCGGGGCGCATTTGCTGGCCGAAGTGCATCTGGACGAGGTCTATAAAGGCCGGATGGATGCGCTTTGGCCCGAAGCCCGGCGCACTTTGGCGGCGGAACGGGCCACCATTGGTTCGATCCGCCGTGTGCCCTCGCCGCAAGACGAGCTGCGCATTCAAATCGGCAACCCCGATCAAATCGCCAAAGCCGTGGAAGTGGCGCGCACGCTGACGAGCCCGGTGATGGGGCTTACGGGCGTGGGCCAATCGGATTACGAAGTGACGGGGGAGGGCGATACGCTCACCTTCCGGCTTTCGGAAGCGGAGAAAACCGCCACTGATGACCGCACGATGGCGCAATCGCTTGAAATCGTGCGCCGCCGTGTGGATGCCGCAGGCACCCGCGAACCCACGATCATGCGCCAAGGCACCGACCGCATCTTGATTGAGGTGCCGGGCATTGGTTCGGCGCAAGAGTTGAAAGATCTGATCGGCACCACCGCGAAGCTGACCTTCCACCAAGTTTACGGCCCGCCGATCTCCAACCCCGACGCGAACCCCGGTGCGAGCCGGATGCTTTTGCCCTCGGCAGAGCGCGAGGGGATTTATTACATCATGGATGATGTGCCGGTGGTGACAGGCGACGATCTGACCGACGCCCGCCCCGACACCGACCAAAATGGCTATCCCGCCGTCGCCTTCCGCTTTAATCCGACGGGCGCGCGCGCCTTTGGCGATTACACCGCCAGCCATATCGGCGAGCCCTTCGCGATTGTGCTCGATGGCAAGGTGATTTCCGCGCCGACGATTCAAGCCCATATCGCGGGCGGCTCTGGCATCATCACCGGGAACTTCTCGGTCGAAGAGGCCACGAACCTTGCGCTGCTGTTGCGCGCGGGGGCATTGCCCGCTGGCATGACCTTCTTGGAAGAACGCACCGTCGGCCCGGAACTGGGCGCCGATAGCATCGAGGCGGGGAAGAAAGCCGCGATGGTGGGCTTTGGGCTCGTGGTGATCTGGATGATCGCTTCTTACGGGCTTTTTGGGGTCTTTGCCGCGATTGCGCTCACCATGAACGTGATCATGGTCTTTGGCTTCATGTCGGCGGTGGGCGCGACGCTCACCATGCCCGGTATCGCCGGGATCGTGCTGACCATGGGCACGGCGGTCGATGCCAACGTGCTGGTTTACGAACGGATCCGCGAGGAATTGCGCTCGGCCAAATCGGCGGCCCGCGCGATTGAGCTTGGCTACGAAAAGGCGATGTCGGCAATTATCGACGCCAACGTCACCACCTTCTTGACCGGCGTGATCTTGTTCGTGCTCGGCGCGGGCCCCGTGCGCGGCTTTGCCGTGACGCTGATTGTGGGCATTGCCACCTCGGTCTTTACCGCGATCTTCGTCACCCGCCTGATGGTGGTGACATGGTATGCGCGCAAGCGCCCGAAAACCCTGACCGTGTGAGGAACGACCCATGGCTTTCCGTCTTAAACTCGTTCCCGATCATACCAATATCGACTTCTTCCGCTGGCAGTGGCTGACCTTCGGGATTTCTGGTGTCGCGGTGGTTGCCGCGCTGATCATCACGCTGATCATGGGGCTCAACTTCGGGATCGACTTCCGCGGTGGCACCACGATCCGCACCGAATCCACCCAAGCGCTGGATGTGGGCGTTTATCGCCAAGCGATGGCTCCGCTCAATCTTGGCGATGTGTCGATCACCCAAGTCTTTGATCCGACCTTCCGCGAAGATCAGCATGTCGCCTCGATCCGCATTCAGGCGCAAGAGGGCCAAGATGCGATCGCGCCCGAGCAAATGGCTGCGATTGAAAGCGCCCTGCAAGAGGTTGATCCGGCTGTCAAATTCGTTTCGACCGAATCCGTTGGCCCGAAAGTGTCGGGCGAGTTGATCTGGACCGCGATCTGGTCGGTTCTGGCGGGCACGGCGGCGATTGTGGTCTATGTCTGGCTGCGGTTCGAATGGCAATATTCGGTCGGCGCGCTTGTCGCCCTTGTCCATGATGTGGGGCTGACGATTGGCCTTTTCTCGCTCTTCCAGATCAAGTTCGATTTGGCCATCATCGCTGCACTGCTGACGATTTTGGGCTATTCGATCAACGACACCGTGGTTGTGTTCGACCGGCTGCGCGAAAACCTGATCAAATACAAAACCATGCCGCTCAAGGACGTGATGAACCTGTCGGCCAACGAAACGCTTAGCCGCACCGTGATGACCTCTGGCACCACGCTGATCGCGCTGATTTCGCTTTTGGTGCTGGGTGGCGATGTGATCCGGGGTTTTGTCTTTGCCATGACATGGGGCGTGGTCGTGGGGACCTATTCCTCGATCTATGTTGCGAAAAACATCGTGCTGTTCCTTGGGCTTGACCGCAACAAAACCCCCAAAGATCCGGCGGCGAAGTTCTTCACCGAGGGTGCGCAAGATGCAAATCCGTGAGTCTTCCTTCGGCGGCGCCCTGCCTGTGGATGGCTACGGGCCGGGCTTTTTCCGCGTCGGCGGGCAGGTGCATGAAGGGGGACTGTTGATCCAAGCCGAGGGCGGGCAAAGCTGGGCGGGGTTGGAAGACCGCGCGCCTTTGTTGGCGCTGTCTGGCAAAGTCGATGTGTTGTTCGTAGGCATGGGCGCGGAAATCGCGCTTTTGCCGCGCGACTTTGTGGCGGAACTCGAAGCGGTTGGGGTGTTTTGCGAGGCGATGGCTACGCCCTCTGCCGCGCGCAGCTATAACGTGCTTTTGTCTGAAGGGCGCCGGGTCGCCGCCGCGCTTTTGCCCATGCCGGGCGCGGTGCCCACCGCATGAGCCTTTTGTCGGTTGAAAACCTCACCGTCAGCCGGGGCGGCTTGGCCGTGCTGGAGGGGGTGACGTTTTCGCTGCAAGCCGGGCGCGCGCTGGTGCTGCGCGGCCCAAACGGGATTGGCAAAACCACGCTTCTGCGCACGCTTGCGGGCCTGCAACCGCCGCTGGCGGGCTCTGTCTCTATGCCCGGCGAGGCGATGGCCTATGCGGCCCATGCCGACGGGCTGAAGGCCACGCTTTCCGTGCGCGAAAACCTCGCCTTTTGGGCCGCGATTTATGAAACCCAAACCGTTGAGCAAGCGCTCGATCAAATGAACCTGCGCGGGCTTGAGGGGCGGGCGGCGCATAGTCTCTCTGCCGGGCAAAAGCGCCGCTTGGGGCTGGCGCGGCTTTTGGTGACGGGCCGCCCGATTTGGGTGCTGGATGAACCAACCGTGTCGCTCGATGCCGCTTCGGTTGCGCTTTTTGCCTCTGCCGTGCGGGCGCATTTGGCCACCGGTGGCGCGGCGCTGATGGCAACGCATATCGACTTGGGGCTGGAAGAGGCCGAGGTTCTGGACCTTGCCCCCTTCAAAGCGCGCCCGCCGGAAGAGGGCGGTCATAAAGGCGCGTTTGACCACGATTTTGACGGAGCCTTCCTGTGATTGCGCTCCTGATGCGAGACTTACGGCTGGCGATCCGCGCGGGCGGTGGCTTTGGGCTTGGGCTCGCGTTTTTCCTGATTGTCGTCACGCTGGTGCCCTTTGGCGTGGGGCCAGAAGGCGCGATCCTGTCGCGCATCGCGGCGGGGATTTTGTGGCTCGGCGCATTGCTCGCCTGTCTGCTCTCGCTCGACCGGATCTTTGCGCTCGATTTTGAAGATGGCTCGCTCGATCTGTTGGCCACCGCGCCGATCCCGCTCGAAGCCGTTGTCACGATGAAGGCGCTTGCGCATTGGATCACCACCGGCTTGCCGCTGGTTCTGGCCGCGCCGCTCTTCGCCGTGCTGCTGCATCTGCCGACGCCTGCTTACTTTTGGCTTGAGGTGTCGCTGCTGCTGGGGACGCCTGCGCTTTCGGTGCTGGGCACCTTTGGCGCGGCGCTGACTGTGGGGCTTAAGCGCGGGGGGCTGCTGCTGTCGCTCTTGGTTCTGCCGCTTTATGTACCGACCTTGATCTTTGGGGCAGAGCTGGTGCGCCGCGGCGGCGAGGGGATGGCGGTGCAAGTGCCGCTCGCCATGCTTGCAGGCATCACCGCGGCCACCATTGCGCTTGTGCCTTTTGCCTCGGCGGCTGCGATCCGGGTCAATTTAAGGTGAGACTTATTCTAACTTGATGCGCGTCAAACCGGCGGCTGGCATTTCATGGCAAGCCCGGTGAAGATGCGAGAGGGAGGACGCCAGAAAATGTCGATCTGGGAATATGCAAACCCGGTCAAGTTCATGAAGACCTCGGGCTTTTTGCTGCCGTGGCTGGTGGGCTTGACGGTGCTGACGCTGGTGCCGGGGCTCGTTTGGGGCTTTTTCTTCACGCCTTTGGCTGCCGAATTTGGCGCCACGGTGAAGGTGATCTATGTTCATGTGCCCGCCGCGACCTTTGCGATCAATATCTGGGTGATGATGTTGGTCACCTCGCTCATCTGGCTCATTCGTCGCCACCATGTCAGCGCGCTTGCCGCCAAAGCCGCCGCGCCGATAGGCATGGTGATGACGCTGATCGCGCTCATCACCGGGGCGTTTTGGGGCCAGCCGATGTGGGGGACGTGGTGGGAATGGGATCCGCGTCTGACCTCTTTCTTGATCTTGTTCCTGTTTTACCTCGGCTACATGGCGCTGTGGGAAGCGATCGAGAACCCCGACACCGCCGCCGATCTAACGGGCGTTTTGTGCCTTGTGGGCTCGGTCTTTGCGCTGCTGTCCCGTTACGCGGCGATGTTCTGGAACCAAGGCTTGCACCAAGGCTCGACACTGAGCCTCGACAAAGAAGAACATATCGCCGATGTCTTCTGGCAGCCCTTGGTGCTGACGATTGTGGGCTTTGGGCTCTTGTTCGTGACGCTGCTGTTGCTGCGCACACGCACGGAAATTCGCGCCCGGCGGTTGAGCGCGCTGGAGCAACGGGAGCGCATGGCATGATGTTCGATTTCGGCAAATATACCGTCACGATCCTTGGCTCTTGGGGCGTGACTTTGGCGCTGCTGGCGGGGCTGATTGTGCTCACGCTGGTCAAGGGTGCCCGGGTGAAACGCGCGCTTGCCGCGCAAGAAGAACGGATGAAGAAAAATGGCTAAGCCGCTGATGTTCTTGCCGCTTGTGGTGATTGCGGGATTTGTGGGCGCGGCCTTTATCTCAATGGAGACGCAAGACCCGAACGCCATGCCCACGGCCCTTGCGGGCAAAGAGGCGCCCGCCGTAACAGCGGCGGCGCTTGGCGCAAACCCCACCTTTGAGGATGCCGATCTGCGCGATGGCACGATCAAGCTGGTGAACTATTGGGCCTCGTGGTGCGCGCCGTGCCGGGTGGAACACCCCAACCTGATCAAGCTGCGCGACGAGGGCGTGACGATCTTGGGCGTCAACTGGAAGGACAAGCCCGATCAGGCGCTTGGCTTCCTTGATGAGCTTGGCAACCCGTTTGCGAAACTCGGCCAAGACCCGGCCAATAAAATGGGGCTCGATTGGGGCGTGGCGGGCGTGCCAGAGACCTTTGTGGTCGATGGCGAGGGCCGCATTGTCACTCGCATTGCTGGGCCGCTCACCGATAAAGTGCTGGAAGAGCAGGTCGCACCGCTCTTGGCGGGTGAGGGTGAATAAGGTTTAGGGTTAAACCATTATCCCGCCCAGATATGGGTGTGGCCCTTCACGCAATGTTTTGAGGGGCTTAGAGGCGCGGTACCCGTGGTTGGCGTTCCACTGTCGCCCAATCGGGCCAGAGCCCTGCCGCCTCAAGCCCCCAAATCGCCAGCACAGCGGCTAAAACCGCTGCGCCGATTTTCACTTGGCGCAAGGATGGCGGGCGATGCGCCCATTTTGCCATCCGCATCAGCCACAGTGGGTTCATTTGGCCTCGTCCAAGAACCGCACCGTGCCGATAAAGGGCAGATTGCGGTGGTTTTGCGCGTAATCGAGCCCGTAGCCCACCACGAACTCGTCGGGGATTTCGAAGCCGGTCCAATCGGCCTTCACATCCACTTCGCGGCGCGAGGGTTTGTCGAGCATAGCACAGCATTTGATGCGCCGGGGCGAACGCGCGCGCAGCATCTCCATCACTTTGGAAATCGTGTGGCCGGTATCGACGATGTCTTCCACCACCAGCACATCGCGCCCACCGATATTGCCGCGCAGGTCTTTCATCACGCGCACTTCGCGGGTGGAGGTGGTGTCATTGCCATAAGAGGAGGCTTCGAGGAAATCGACCTCGCAGGGCACGCCAATTTCGCGAATGAGGTCGGCAATGAATACGAATGAGCCGCGCAACAGCCCAACCACCACCAAACGGTCGGTGTCTTGGAACGCCTCGGTGATTTCGGCCCCCAAAGCTTCGACCCGAGCGGCGATGGCCTTGGCGGAAATCATCTGGTCAATCTCGTAGCCCGGTTGCGTCATCGCCTTTCGCTCCATTGGTGCGGCCATCAGGCCCTTGCATTTGCCTCGCTTTATCGCAAGAACGTGGCCGGGAAAAGGGAGACGGACGGCATGCCGCAGCATTCGGAAAAACGCACCATGCCTTATTCGGCGGCGCAGATGTACGCGCTGGTGGCCGATGTGGCGCGCTACCCGGAGTTTTTGCCTTGGAATTCCGCCGCCCGCATCCGCTCGCGCAAGCCCGGCCCGGAAGCGGGGACCGAGGTGATGGAAGCGGATCTGATCATCTCGTTCAAAGTGTTTCGCGAACGCTTTGGCTCACGCGTGGTGCTGACGCCGGAAAAACATCGCGTCGACACCCGCTACCTGGATGGCCCGTTCAAATATATGCACAGCTGGTGGCAGTTCGAAGACCGTCCCGAAGGGGGCTGCAAGGTCGATTTCTTTGTCGATTTTGAGTTCAAGAACGCGCTTTTGCAAAGTGTGATCGGGATCGTGTTTGACCAAGCGATGCGGCTGATTGTGCAAGCCTTTGAAGACCGCGCCAAGGCGCTTTACGGGGTGAACCGAGGCTAAGCTTCGTGTGTTCTTGCGATGAAAAAGGCCGCCCATTGAGGCGGCCTTTTCGTTTGAAAACGATGGCTTACAGTCAGGAGTTGAGATCGTAGGCGCGCTCGCCATGGGTGGCGAGGTCTAGCCCGTTGGTCTCGCTTTCTTTGTCGACCCGCATCGGGAAGACGAGCGCGACCCCCTTGGCCAAAACGTAGGTCAGCAGCAGCGTATAGAGGCCCACAATCGCCAACGCGCCCAGTTGCGCGGTAAAGGTGGCCGCGCCAAAAACGGCGACCATGATCGTGCCGAAAATGCCGCCCACGCCGTGCACGGCGAACACGTCCAAGGAGTCATCCAACTTCAACCGTTCGCGGATCAAGATCACCGCCTCTTGGCACAGCGCACCGGCGATGAGGCCAATCACAACCGCTTGCCAAGGGCTCACATAGCCCGACGCGGGGGTGACAGAGGCGAGACCGGCGATCGAGCCTGTGACGATGCCCACAAGCGAGGCGCGGCCAAATTTGATCCGCTCCCACATCATCCAGCTGAACGAGGCCGCGGCGGCGGAAAGATGGGTTGCGGTGATCGCCATTGCAGCGGTGCCATCGGCGGCCAGTTCAGAGCCACCGTTGAAGCCAAACCAACCGACCCACAAAAGCCCGGCCCCAATCGCCACCATGCCGGGGTTATGCGGCGGGGTGTGGCGGTTTTTGCGCGGCCCGATCATCACCGCCAAAAGCAGCGCGGCCAAAGCGGCGGTTTCATGGACAACGATGCCGCCCGCAAAGTCGCGCGTGCCGGTTTCGCCCCAGATGCCGCCATCGGCCATGAAGCCGCCGCCCCAAATCCAATGCGTGACAGGCGCGTAGACCAAGAGCATCCAGAGCGCCGAGAACACCATGACCCAAGCGAAATTCACCCGCTCGACAAAGGCGCCAATGATCAGCGCGGGGGTGATGATCGCAAAGGTCATTTGGAAGGCGAAGAACAGCACCTCGGGCAGGGTGCCTTTCAGCGTGCTGGCATCGACGCCCAGCAGCATGAATTTTGACAGCCCGCCCCAAAGCCCGTTCGCTTCGCCAAAGGCGATGGAATAGCCCGCCAAAAGCCACAAAAGGCTCATCACGGCGGCCAAGGCGAAGCACTGCATGAAGATGGAGAGCACGTTGCGCGCCCGCACCAGCCCGCCATAAAACAGCGCCAACCCCGGCAATGTCATCAACAGCACAAGCGCGGTGGCCATGCTGACCCAGGCGGTATCTGCGCCATTCATCGCGAATCCTCCTTTTTCACGTCTTGGCGGCGAGACCATGCCAAGAGTGCCAAGGAAAGGCGCAAAAACGCGCAAGGTGCGCTTAAGGATCGGGCAACTTATGAATGCCTGCTAAATGGGCGCAATCTTGGCATGAAGCTTGCGTTCTGGGCGGTTTATGAAAGTGCGCGCAGCAGCAAGCCCAGCGCATGATCGCGCGATTTTGCGCGCACGGTGCCCCGGCCAAGGGCGCCAAACTCCTGCGTTTCAACGTGAGTCGGCGCGCCTTTTTGCGCGAGCCCAAAGCACACGCGCCCCTCTGGCTTGAACTCTGAACCGCCGGGGCCAGCGATGCCGGTGATGGAAACGGCAAGATCGGCATGGCTGTGTGCCAGTGCGCCTTCGGCCATTTCGCGGGCAATTTCTTCAGAGACCGCGCCAAAAGCATCGAGCGTGGCTTGCGCCACGCCCAACATCTCGACCTTGGCTGCGTTCGAATAGGTGACGAACCCACGGTCCACCACCGCCGAAGAGCCGGGCACATCGGTGAGCGCCACCGCCACCATTCCACCGGTGCAGCTTTCGGCGGTGGCAATGCGCCACCCTTTGCCCCGCGCCAGCGCGAGGATCTGATCTACGCTCATTCCTGACCGGTGAAGGGCAGGGCGGGCATATCGGGCAGCATCGCCACGAGTTGCGCCCAAAGCGTCGGCCAGTAGTCTTGGCCAAGGTGGTAGACGAGCGCGGTGATCAGCGTGAAGCCGCCTGCATAAACGCCGGCCCAGATGTCATCCATCATCACGCCCATGGCGCCGCCTTTTTTGTCGGCACGGCCAATCACGCCGGGTTTGAAGATGTCAAAGAAGCGGAACCAGAAGAAGGCGGCGAGCGGGCCGGGCCAAACCATTTCGGTGTGGAAGTAGTAAAAGGCCGAGGCCGGGAAGGCGAGGGCGACCCACATGCCGGCGACCTCGTCGATCACCACTTCTTTGGGGTCATCATGCGGGCGGCCGCGCAATTCTTGTTCGAGCGCCCAAAGGCCAATGATGAAGGCCAAAACAGCGGCCAGATAAAGCGCGGGCAGGCCCGCAAATTTCACCAAGCCCCAACCGGCGACGGCGGCAACCGCCGAGCCCCAAGTGCCCGGTGCGGGCACAAGTTTGCCCACAAAGGCAAAGGTGGTAATGGCTTGAAGCACATGGATTGGAACTTCACGTTTAGTCATTTCATGGGGAGGCATTTCAGACTCCTATCAAGGTGACGGTGGCAATAGAGGCGATACCCTCTTCGCGGCCGGTGAACCCAAGCCGTTCGGAGGTGGTGGCCTTGACCGAAACACGGTCGGCCGGGACGTTCATGATGCGGGCCAGTTCTTGCGCCATCGCAATGGCATGGGGCCCAACTTTCGGGCGTTCGCAGATCAGCGTGACATCGGCATTGCCGATGCGAAAGCCCTTCTCGCGCGCGAGGTTTGCGGCATGTTCAAGGAAAATCCAGCTCGCCGCGCCCTTCCATTGCGGGTCGGACGGCGGGAAATGGCGGCCAATGTCGCCCTCGGCCATCGCGCCATAAATCGCATCGGTCAGCGCATGCATGCCGACATCGGCGTCTGAATGGCCCAAAAGCGCCTTGTCATGCGGGATCGAGACCCCGCACAGGATCACGTGATCCCCTTCGGTAAAGGCATGCACATCATAGCCATTGCCGAGCCGCACATCCATTTGAGAGCCTTTCTTTTCGCGCAAGATCGCCTCGGCGCGGGCAAAATCTTCCGCATAGGTGATCTTGAGATTGTCTTCGTGGCCGGGAACGATCGCAACGGCCATGCCCGCCGCGCGCGCCACTTCCACATCATCAGCCGCATTGCCCGGATGGGCGCGATGCGCGGCCAAAATCTCGGGGAAGCGGAAGCCTTGGGGCGTTTGCGCGCGGTAAAGACCTTCGCGGTCTTGCGTGCCCGCAACAAGCCCGTTTTCACCGCGCCAAAGCGCATCCGTCACCGGCAGTGCGGGCGCAGCACCGGGATGGGTGTCGAGCGCATCAAGCACCGCCTGTTGCACTTTTTGTGGAATGAGCGGGCGTGCGCCATCATGAATCAACACGCGCGTGACATCTGAGCCTTCAAGCGTTTCAAGCGCGTTTTGCACGCTTTCCGCCCGGCTTGCACCGCCCGCCACCAAAGTGGCCGAGCCGCCCAAAAGCTCGAGGCCGCGGATCATGTCATCGGGGTGCAGGACAACAATCACCCGGCCCAAATCGGCAAACGCCTCGACCGTATGCGCCAGCACCGGGCGGCCCGCGAGATCGCGCCACTGCTTTGGCAGACCCTCGCCCGCGCGGGTACCACGCCCCGCCGCCACGATGATCACTGCAACGCTCATTTGGTCTCGCCCATCACATCCTTGTCAGACAAAGGCTTAGGCCAGTCTGCGCGCGGGCGCAATGTACACTAAGCCGCATGCTGGCTGGTCAAATTTTAAGCGCATGCTGTTTTTTGACGCCTTTGTGAGGCCAGGCGCTCGTCTTCTAATTGTGATTCCCAGATCAAGCCGCTAATTCCTTGAGCAAATGCTACAGGAACACTCGTGACAATCTCTCTCGACTGCATTCGTCTGGACCCTCCGGTGCTTTTGGCGCCGATGGCAGGGATCACGGATCTGCCGTTTCGGCGGATGGTGGCGCGTTTTGGCGCGGGTCTTGTGGTGTCTGAAATGGTCGCCTCGGGCGAAATGTTGACCGCGAAACCTTCGGTGCGGGCGAAAGCGCGGATCGAATTGGGGCTGGATCTGCCCTCGTCGGTGCAATTGGCCGGGCGTGAGGCGCAGCCGATGGCGGAAGCCGCGAAGATCGTTGCCGATATGGGCGCGAAGATCATCGACATCAACATGGGCTGCCCGGCGAAAAAGGTCACCGGCGGGGCCTCTGGCGCGGCGTTGATGCGCGACCCGGATCATGCGCTTCGGTTGATTGAGGCGGTGGTGGGCGCGGTCGATCTGCCGGTCACGCTGAAAATGCGCCTTGGCTGGGATGTCGATCAGATCAATGCGCCGCAGATCGCCCAGCGGGCCGAGGCGGCGGGCGTGCGGATGATTGTCATTCATGGCCGCACCCGGATGCAGTTTTACAATGGCCGCGCTGATTGGGGGGCGATTGCTTTGGTCTCCACTGCTGTCAGCGTGCCGGTTGTGGCCAATGGCGATATCACTTGCCCGGAAACGGCGCGTGCGGCGCTCAAACGCTCCGGCGCGGCGGGGGTGATGGTGGGGCGTGGCGCACAGGGCGCGCCGTGGCGGCTCGCACAAATTGGCGCGGCGCTTTATGGCGCCCCGGCCCCGGTGCTGCCGCATGGGGAAGAACTTGTTGACATGATATCAGAGCATTACGAGGCGATGTTGAGCTTTTACGGGCAAGATGTCGGGCTGCGGCTCGCGCGCAAACATCTGCGCTGGTATGCCGAGGCCGCGGGCGCGTCCCTGGTGCCCGAGATGATGCGTGCCGACACGCCCGAAGCCGCTTTGGCCTTGGTGCGGGCGGCTTTTAGCGAAAGGCAGGCGGCATGACGCTTCCCCCTCCCGGCATTATCTGGACCTCTCTGCCGCTGCCTGCGCTGATGATTGATGGCGCCGATAAGGTGATCGAGATCAACCCGGCGGCAGAGCTGTTTTTGAACCTGTCTGCCCGCGCGCTCAAAGGTCATGTCCTGGGCGAACGGCTCGCTATTGCTGCGCCTTTGGAAGAGATTTTCGCCCGTGTGCGCAAAAACCGCTCGGCGCTTTTCGTCAATGACGTGGATCTGACCACGGGCGAACGCGCGCCGGTGCAATGTAACTTGCAAGTCGCCCCGGTGGGTGATGACCCGGAAACCGTGCTGTTGCTGATTTCGCCGCGCGAAATTGCCGACCGTTTGGGCCGGGCGAGCATGGTGAAATCGGCGGCGCGTTCGGCGATTGGCATGGCCGAGATGCTCGCGCATGAGATCAAAAACCCGCTCGCAGGCATTGCCGGCGCGGCGCAGCTTTTGTCGATGAACCTTTCGGGCGATGATCTGGAACTGACCGATCTCATCGTGGATGAAACGCGCCGCGTGGTGAAACTGCTCGAACAAGTTGAGCAATTTGGCAATGTGCGCCCGCCGGAGATGAAGGCGGTCAACATCCATGATGTGCTTGACCGCGCGCGCAAATCGGCGGCCGTCGGCTTTGGCGTGCATATGCTGATCATCGAGGATTATGACCCCTCGCTGCCGCCGACGATGGGTGATGCCGATCAGCTGACCCAAGTGTTTTTGAACCTTGTGAAAAACGCGGCGGAGGCTGCGAAAGAGCAAGGCACGATCCGGTTGCGCACCTTCTATGACTACTCGCTGCGCCTGCGCGGGCCCGATGGCAATGGCCAGCGGCTCCCGTTGCAGATCGAAGTGATTGACGATGGCCCGGGCATTCCGCCCGATATTGCGAATGCGCTTTTTGAGCCTTTCGTTTCCGGGCGCGAAAATGGCACCGGCCTTGGCCTTGCCCTCGTGTCCAAAATTATTTCCGAGCACAATGGCTGGATCAACGTCGACAGCGTTCCCGGCCGTACCGTTTTCCGCGTTTCCCTACCCGTCGCCCCCAAGGAGCTTTAAGACATGGATGGCACCGTTCTCGTCGCCGACGACGACCGCACGATCCGCACCGTTCTGACGCAAGCGCTGACCCGCGCCGGCTGCAAGGTCCATGCCACGGCCTCTTTGATGACGCTGATGCGTTGGGTGGAGGAAGGCAAAGGCGATCTGGTGATTTCAGATGTGATGATGCCCGATGGCAATGGTCTGGAGGCTTTGCCGCGGATCGCCCAAGAACGCCCCGGCCTGCCGGTGATTGTGATCTCGGCGCAAAACACCATCATGACGGCGATTCAAGCCGCTGAGGCCGATGCTTATGACTATCTGCCGAAACCGTTTGACCTGCCCGATCTGATGAAACGCGCCGCGCGGGCGCTGGAACTCAAGCGCCGCGCGCAGGTGGTGCCGAAAGTGGTGGAGCCGACCCGGCCCGAAAATTCGGACCTGCCTTTGGTCGGTCGCACCGCCTCGATGCAGGCGCTTTATCGGCTTGTCGCGCGGGTGATGAATGCCGATCTGCCAGTGATGATCATGGGGGAGTCGGGCACCGGCAAATCGCTGATTGCGCGGGCGATCCATGACTTTTCAGACCGCCGCACGCTTCCTTTTGTGGTGGCGCAGGCGGCGGATTTGGCGGGCGCCGATGGCCCCTCAAGCCTGATTTCGCGCGTCAAAGGCGGCTCGCTCGTTTTTGACGAGGTGGGGGATTACGACGATGAAACCCAAGGCCGGATCGTGCGGATGCTCGATGCGTTGCCCGATCCCGCGCCGCGGATCATGGCCACCACGCAAGTGGACCTTGCCGCGCAGATGGAGGCGGGCAAGTTCCGCCAAGACCTGTTCTACCGTTTGGGCGGTGTGACGCTCGCGGTGCCCGCGCTGCGCGAACGGGTGGAAGATATTCCGCTTTTGACCGATCACTTCTTGAGCCGGTGCGAGCGGGACGGGCTTGGTCTGCGCCGTTTCTCCAATGATGCGATGGCTCTGGTGCGCGCCTATGCGTGGCCCGGCAACGTGCGCCAGCTTGAAAACACCGTGCGCCGCTTGGTGGTGACCGCAACGGAAGAAGAAATCACCCGGGCCGAGGTGGAGTTTGTGCTCGGCAATCAGCCCGCGATTGAGCCTTTGCGCTCGGGCGGCGAGGGCGAGAAGCTTTCCGCCTCGATCGCGCGGCATCTGCGGCGCTACTTCGATTTGCATGGCGGCAACCTGCCGCCGCCGGGCCTCTATGATCGGATTTTGGCCGAAATGGAGGCCCCGCTCATTGAAATCTCGCTTGATGCGACGGGCGGAAACCAAGCCAGATGTGCGGATTTGCTGGGGATCAACCGCAATACCTTGCGTAAAAAGATCACCGATCTGGATATACAGGTGACACGGCGTCGCAAGCTGATGTAAATAGGTCACAGGTAATTGTGGCAAATCCGTCTCATAGGATTCGCCACGGCTTGGGACCGGGGGCTTCGTGCACAGCGCGTTGAAAAGCACCGCTTTGGAGCGGTTAGCGCGGCTACGGCGGCAGCGTCGCTTGCAGAACGGCTTTGTTCTGGGGGTCGCTGTGCTCGGGCCGGTGCTGGCGCTGGTGACCTTTGTGGTTTTGGGGCCGCTGGGGCAGGGCGCCGATAGCACCGCGCTGCGGCTGACGCTGCTGGCCGACTTCATCTATTTCTTGCTTCTGGGTGGGCTGATCGTGGTTCGGCTCGCGCAGATTGTGGCGGCGCGGCGCGCGCGTGCCACCGGGTCGCGGCTCACGCTGCGACTGACCGGGATGTTTGCGGGCATTGCGCTTGTGCCCACCATTTTGGTGGCGTTGTTCGCGGGCTTGACGGTGAATGTGGGCCTTGAGGGCTGGTTCTCCGACCGGGTGCGCACCGTGGTGGGGACATCGCTTTCCGCCGCCGAAGCCTATCAAGATGAACACCGCCGCGATTTGGTGCAGGACGCGCAAGCGCTTGCGGGCTTTTTGAACCTGCGCCGTCAGGCGGCGACCTTTGCCACCGATGGTGATTTGCGCGAATGGCTGGTCGCCGGGCAGCAAGGCATCCAGCGCGGGTTGAAAGAGGCCTATGTGATTGATGGTTCTGCGCAAATTGTGGC
Source organism: Rhodobacter sp. JA431 (assembly GCF_900217725.1). NCBI lineage: Bacteria > Pseudomonadati > Pseudomonadota > Alphaproteobacteria > Rhodobacterales > Rhodobacter > Rhodobacter sp. JA431. Next base: position 157,454 of record NZ_OBMP01000002.1, on the reverse strand, counting down.
GCGGGGGGATCGGTCTTACCTCTTTGATTTTGAAACGCCGCCCGCAGAAAAGATCGTTGCGGCGGGTAAAGGCGGCACCGAGCTGATCGAAGATTGGCCGAACTCCGAATTTCGCGCGCTGGTGCGGCTTGATGCGTTTGTTGACCGCTATCTTTACGTCTCGCGCACGGTGGATGGCAAAATCCTGTCGCTCTTGGATGATACGCGCGAAACCGTGGCGCTTTATCAACAGCTTGAGGCGTCCCGCGGGCGGCTCTTGTTTGAGTTTGGCCTTGTTTACATCGGCTTTGCGCTGATCTTGATCTTGGCCGCCGTTTGGGCGGGTCTGTGGTTTGCCGAGCGGCTTTCGCGCCCGATTGGGCGTTTGGCGGCCGCCGCCGAACGGGTGGGCACGGGCGATCTGGATGCGCAGGTGTTGGAAGAAGAAGGCGATGATGAAATCGCCACTTTGGGCCAATCCTTCAACCGGATGACGCGGCAATTGAAGCATCAGCGTGAAGAATTGGTCGAGTCGCATCGTGAAACCGACGAGCAGCGGCGGATGTTTGATTCCGTGTTGTCATCGGTCACCTCGGGGGTGATTGGGCTTGATGCAGAGGGGCGGATCGACTTCCTCAACCCTTCCGCGACGCGGCTTTTGATGTTGCAGCCCAGCAGCGACACCGATCGCCCGCTAGAAGAGGCGGTGCCAGAGTTCGCATATCTTTTCAATCGCTTACGGGACGGTTTTCATACTGTCGTGCAAGAGGAAGTGCGGGTATCGCGGGCCGGGCGGTTGGAAAGCCTGCTTGTGCGAATGGCCGAGCGGCGGCGGGAAACGGGCGCACGCGAAGGCTTTGTGGTGGCCTTTGACGATGTGACCGACCTTGTCTCTGCCCAGCGGATGGCGGCTTGGGGGGATGTGGCGCGGCGCATCGCGCATGAAATCAAAAACCCGCTCACGCCGATCCAGCTTTCTGCAGAACGGATCAAACGCAAATTCTCCAAACAGATCGAAGCCGATCAGGTGGAGGCGCTCGACAATCTGACCGGGGTGATCATTCGCCAGACCGATGATCTGCGCCGCATTGTTGATGAATTCTCGCGTTTTGCGCGGATGCCCGAACCCGACCGCCGCGACCATGATATTGTGCAGCTCGCCCGTGATGCGGTGTTGCTGCAAGACGGTGCGCTGCATGGGGCCAAACTGACCGCCGATCTGCCCAAAGGGCCAGAAGTGGTGGAGTTGGACGCGACGATGATCAGCCAAGCGCTTGTGAACCTTATCAAAAATGCAGGTGAGGCGATTGAGAGTTTGCAAGAGAAAGGCGCGCCAGAAGGCTGGGCGCCAGAAGTGCGCGTCGCGCTCACCGCCCATGAAGAGATGATCGAGATCACCATTGCCGACAATGGCATCGGTCTGCCACCCGACCGCGCGCGGCTCTTTGAGCCCTATGTGACCACCCGCGCCAAGGGCACCGGGCTTGGGCTGTCAATCGTCAAGAAAATCATCGAAGAGCACGGCGGCACGCTGGCGCTGACCGATGCCCCCGCATTCACCCCCGAGGCCCATCGGGGAGCCATGGCCGAGATTCGGCTGCCACGCGCGCGCGCAGGTCTGCGTGCCATCAAGGACAGTGAGCCTTCCCCATGAGTGACATCCTGATTGTTGATGACGAAAAAGACATTCGCGACCTGATCGCGGATATTTTGGGGGATGAAGGGTTTTCCACCCGCACCGCCGCCAATTCTGAAGACTGCATGGCGCAGATCAATGCCGAGGCGCCTGCGCTGATGATCCTCGATATCTGGCTCAAAGACAGCCAGATGGATGGGATCGACATCCTGAAAACGGTGAAGCGCGACAACCCCGATATTCCGATCATCATCATCTCGGGGCATGGGAATATTGAAATCGCGGTCGCCGCGATCAAGCAAGGCGCTTACGACTATATCGCCAAGCCCTTCAACATCGACCAGCTGATGGTGGTGATTTCGCGCGCGATGGAAACCAGCCGGTTGCGGCGCGAAAACTCCTCTCTGCGGCGGCGCGATCTGCATTCTGGCGATATGATGGGCAATTCCGTCGCCTTCAAACGGCTGAAAGATCAGTTGGATAAGGTCACCAAATCGAACGGGCGGGTGATGCTGACGGGCGAGCCGGGCTCGGGCAAGGAATCGGCGGCGCGTTATATCCACCAGCATTCCACCCGCGCGGCGGCGCCCTTTGTGACGGTGAATTCCGCCACCATCGCCCCCGAACGGATGGAAGAGGTGCTGTTTGGCCGTGAAACGGCTGAGCGTGGCGTTGAAAAGGGGCTTTTGGAACAAGCCCATGGTGGGGTGATCTATTTCGACGAGGTGGCCGAGATGCCCACCGGCACGCAGGCCAAAATTCTGCGCGTGTTGACCGAGCAGCAATTCACCCGGCTTGGTGGCTCGGACAAGGTGCGGGTTGATCTGCGGGTGATTTCTTCGACCACGCGCAACCTGTCCAGTGAGATTGCGGCGGGCCGCTTCCGCCAAGAGCTTTATGACCGGCTGAATGTGGTGCCGATTGCGGTGCCAAGTTTGGCCGAGCGGCGCGAAGATGTGCCGGTTTTGGCAGAGCATTTCATCGAAGTGTTCAACCGCACGCAGGGTCTGACCGCGCGCGAAATCTCGGAAGAGGCGGCGGCCACGCTGCAAACCATGGATTGGCCCGGCAACATCCGCCAATTGCGCAACGTGATCGAACGCGTGTTGATTTTGGGCGAAGGCACCGGGCCGATTGAGGCGAAGGAATTCACCGCAGGCGCCAGCACGCCCGAGGAAGGGCGGATTGTGCTGGGCGGGCAATTGGCCTCTTTGCCGTTGCGTGAGGCGCGGGAGTTGTTTGAGCGCGAATATCTGCTGACGCAAATCAACCGTTTTGGCGGCAATATCTCGCGCACGGCGGCTTTTGTCGGCATGGAACGCTCGGCGCTGCATCGTAAGCTCAAATCGCTTGGCGTGGTCACCGGCGCGAAGGGCGCCGCGCGCGGTGGGCAGGACGAGGGTGAAGACGATCTGGACACCGTCGAGGATGCGGGCTGAGTGCCCAATCGGGGGCCGATTGACCGTTTCGTTTCTGCGGCTTAGAACGAAGGCCAGAAAGACGGAGGTCGGGCGATGAAGGTGATCATCTGCGGTGCGGGGCAGGTGGGCTGGCAGATTGCCCGCCATCTGGCCGGGGAACGCAACGATGTGACCGTGATCGACACGAACCCCGAGTTGGTGCGCCGTGCCTCTGACCTGCTCGACGTGCAAGGGGTGGTGGGGTTTGCTTCGCACCCCGATGTGCTGGACCGCGCGGGCGCGCGCGATTGCGATTTGATCATTGCCGCCACCTATTCGGACGAGGTGAACATGGTCACCTGTCAGGTCGCGCAATCGGTTTTTGGCATCACCCGCAAGATCGCCCGTCTGCGCGCGCAAACCTATATGGCGCCGCAATATGCAGACCTTTACCGCCGCGATCACCTGCCGATTGACGTGATCATCAGCCCCGAGCGCGAGGTGGCGGATGCCGCGATCCAGCGGCTTTTGGCGCCCGCGACCTTTGACACGGAAAGCTTCCTCAATGGCGCGGTGCAGCTTTTGGGCATCGCGCTTGAGGAAGAATGCCCGGTGCTCGACACGCCTTTGCGGCAGTTGAACGACCTCTTCCCAACGCTTGGGGCGATGGTGGTGGGCGTGCGCCGTGAAGGGCGTTTGTTCGCGCCAGAGGCGGGCGATCAGCTTTTCGCTGGCGATCAGATCTACGTCTTTACTCTTTCCAAAGACATCAACCGCACCTTGGAAATCTTTGGAAAGGCAACAAAAAAACAAGAACGCATCACCATCATCGGTGGCGGGATCGTGGGGCTTGGCGTGGCCAAAGCGCTTGAGGCCCGCTCCGACCGGGTGCGGGTCAAGATCATCGAGCGCGACCGGAAAACCGCCGAAGAGGCGGCGGACGCGCTTGAGCGCACCATTGTGTTGCACGGCGACGGCATGGGCACCGAGATGATGGACGAGGCCAATGTGGCGCGGGCGGATGCGGTTTTGGCGGTCACCGATGACGACAAAACCAATATCTTGGCCGCCGTGCGTGCCAAGCAATTTGGCTGTAAAATGGCGATCTCGCTCGTCAACGACCCGACTCTGGTGCCCTTGATGGCGCCTTTGGATATTGACGCCTATATCAACCCGCGCGCGATCACCGTTTCTTCGATTTTGCGCCACATCCGGCACGGTAAAGTGCGCGGCGTCTATTCGATTGGGGATGCCGAGGCGGAGGTGATTGAAGCGGTGGTGCTGTCCACCTCGCCCATCGCCGGGCGCGCTGTGCGCGAGATTGAATTCCCCGAAGGCGTGCTGTTGGGCGCGCTGCGCAAAGGCGATATGGTGATGAAACCCACGGGGGACACCAAGGTGGAGGAAAACGACGTGATCGTTCTCTTCGCGCTTTCGCATGACATCCCAGAGGTGGAGCGGCTGTTGCAGGTCTCCATCGATTTCTTCTAAGCGCCGATGCTGCGGCTCTTCACCCAGCTTCCGCTTTTTGTGCAGCTGATGCTGCTGGCTTCGGTTTCGATGCTGGTGCCTGCGGGCTATGGGGTGATTGAACACCAATCGCGCGTGGCGCGGGTGTTCTTTCAGTCGTCTTTGCTGTTCACGATGATCTCGCTGGTGGTCGGGCTGGCGGCGGCGGCGAACCCAAAGCAAAACCGCGAACGCTCGCTTTTGCTGACGCTGTTTTTTGCGTTCTTGGGGCTGCCGTTGATGCTGGCAGTGCCCTTTGCCGAAGCCATTCAAAACACCGGGCTTTTGAATGCTTGGTGGGAGATGGTGTCGAGCTTTTCGACCACGGGCGCTACGCTTTACGCGCCCGAGCGCCTGCCCGTTAGCCTGCACCTTTGGCGCGCACTGGTGGGCTGGATGGGCGGCTTTTTCATTTTGGTGATGGCGATCGCGGTGCTGGCTCCTTTGCGCATCGGCGGGTTTGAGATTTTCTTTGCGGGTGGCTTTGGCCAGCAAAGTGGAGTTGCGCCCTCGTTCATTCGCGATGGTGTGGCCGAACCAAGCGAGCGGATCGCGCATTACATCCGCGTTTTGGGCCCGGCCTATGCGGCGCTGACCGTGGTGCTTTGGGGGGCATTGATTTTGGCGGGTGATCCCGCGGAACTGGCGCTGATCCACGCGTTTTCAACGCTTTCCACCTCGGGCATTACCAGTTTGAACCATACGGGCGATGCGCCCTCGGGGCTGTTGGGAGAGGCGTTGATCTTCCTCTTTCTCATTCCCGCGCTGTCGCGGCGGCTTTGGCCCGGCGGCGGCGAATTGCGCGCCACCGAGAAACTGCGCGATGACCCCGAACTGCTCTTAGCGGTGGCGCTGATCGTTTTGGTGACGCTGTTCTTGTTTGCGCGCCACTGGATCGCGGCTTTGGATATTGAAAGCTCAAAACAAGCGCTGCCCGCGATTTTGCGCTCGCTTTGGGGGAGCTTGTTCACGGCGCTGTCGTTCCTCACCACCACGGGCTTTGAAAGCTCAAGCTGGAATGATGCGCGCTCTTGGTCCGGCCTTGGCACGCCGGGTGTGATTTTGGCGGGGCTTACCATCACGGGCGGCGGCATTGCCACCACGGCGGGCGGCGTGCGTTTGCTCCGCGTCTATGCGCTGTTTCGCCTTGGCCAGCGGGAGTTGGAAAAGCTGGTCCATCCGCAATCGGTCGCGGGCGGCGGGCAGGTGGCGCGGCGGTTGCGCCGCGAGGGTGCCTATATCGCATGGATCTTTTTCATGCTGTTCGCGCTTTCCATTGCCGGGGTGATGCTGGCCGTCACCGCCTATGACAATGAGTTTGAACCCGCGCTGGTTTTGTCGATTGCGGCGCTGTCCAACACCGGGCAATTGGCCTCGGTCGCGGTGGATCAACCGATTGACTGGGCGCTTTTGGGGGCTGAACCAAAAGTGATGTTGGCCTTGGCAATGGTGCTAGGGCGGCTTGAAACGCTCGCAATTATTGCTCTCTTCAATCCTGATTTTTGGCGTAACTAACCTAAAGTTGCGGCAAAGATGAGCAATTTTCTGGCATTTGCCCCTTTCGCCTCCAATTCGTGCTGGAAACTGCCGCGCGCTTGGGCATACTGGCGGCAGGGGACTAAGCGCCCCGCTCGACAGGACATGCAAGACAAGAAAAAGGCATAATAAAAATGGCTGCCGACAAACAGAACCTTCAGGACGCATCTCTCAATCACGTTCGCAAGACCAAGGTTCCGGTCACGATTTTCCTTATCAATGGTGTGAAACTGCAAGGCGTCATCACCTGGTTCGACAATTTCTGCGTGCTGCTGCGCCGCGATGGCCAATCGCAGCTGGTTTATAAACACGCGATTTCGACCATCATGCCCGGCTCGCCCATCTCTCTTTACGAGGGCGAAGACTGAGCGATTTCATCCTTTCGAAGGAACGGCCCACGCGGGTCTGGGTGCTGCACCCGGACCTGAAAGCCGTGGATGCGCGCCGTATGCCCGATTTGCGGTTGGCCGAGGCGGTGTCGCTTGCGGCCGCTTTGCCGGATCTAGAGATCATCGGCCATGAAGTGGTGCGCCTACCCAAACCCCATGCCGGGCATTTGTTTGGCACGGGCAAATTGGCGGAGTTGAAAGAGCGGCTGCACGATGCCGAGATCGACCTTGTTTTGGTCGATGGTCCCGTGACGCCAATTCAACAACGCAACCTCGAAAAAGCTTGGAATGTGAAGCTGCTCGACCGCACCGGGCTGATCTTGGAGATTTTTGCCGACCGGGCCCGTACGCGCGAAGGTGTGTTGCAGGTGGAACTGGCGGCGCTGAGCTATCAGCGCACGCGGCTGGTGCGCGCTTGGACCCACCTTGAGCGGCAACGCGGCGGGTTTGGCTTTGTGGGCGGCCCCGGGGAAACCCAGATTGAGGCCGACCGTCGGGCAATTGACGATCAGGTCATCCGGCTGAAGCGCCAGCTTTCCAAGGTCGTGAAAACCCGCGAATTGCACCGCGCCGCGCGGCGCAAAGTGCCGTTCCCGATTGTTGCGCTGGTGGGCTATACGAACGCCGGAAAATCGACGCTTTTCAACCGGATGACCGGGGCCGACGTGATGGCGAAAGACATGCTTTTTGCCACGCTGGACCCGACCATGCGGGGCGTTGAGCTGCCCTCTGGGCGGCGCGTGATCATGTCTGACACGGTGGGCTTTATCTCGGATCTGCCGCATGAGCTGGTGGCGGCTTTCCGCGCAACGCTGGAAGAGGTTCTGGAAGCCGATCTGATCTTGCATGTGCGCGACATTTCCCACCCCGAGACCGAGGAACAGGCCGAGGATGTGGGCGAGATCTTGGAAAGCCTTGGTGTGGCCGAAGATGTGGCGCTGATCGAGGTTTGGAACAAGATCGACGCCTTGTCAGAGGAAACGCGGGCAAGCCTTTTGGCCACCGATGCGCGACGCGAAGATGTGCAATCGGTCTCGGCTTTATCGGGCGACGGGATCGAGGCGCTTTGTGCCGCGATTGAAGAGCGGTTGGGCGAAGAACGCCTGTCGGAAACGCTGGATCTGCCTTTTAGCCAAGGCCGCGCCCATGCGTGGCTCCATGCCCAAGGCGTGGTGCGCGAGGAGCGCCAAGGCAAAGCAGGCTGGCATCTGGACGTGAGCTGGACAGCCACGCAAAAGGCGCGTTACGAGCGGCTCTAGGGCGCGATACCTTCAAGAAAACAAATCTCTAGGCGCTGCTTTTGAAGCAGCGCCTAGTCGTTTTCAGCCTTTGGTTCAAGCCGAGTAATGCCTGAGGCCGCTGCGCGCGCAAGCTCCGGGTCAAGCGACATCGGCACATATTCCCCGCGCCGCCAGCGGTCTGCCAGATCGTCGTAATGGCTTGAAAGCGGATGACCCGATTGCCCGGTCGAGATCACGAAAACCGAACTGTCCGGGTCGGCAAAGTCATAAACACCGCGATAGCCCGCGCCATGCACATTGGCGTAAAGGTCGGGCCCGGTGCCGCGCGTCACGCCCCGGTTGAGGGTGAAATCCCCCCCCGAGGTGGATTGGCGGATGTTCATGATCCAGCCCAAAAGCGTGGAATTGCCAAGCGCGGCGTGTTTATGCACCGCCTCATGCGCGTCGCCCCAGCGCCAGCTTTCAATCTGGGGGCCGTATTTCTCGCTCAACCCCAAAAGCGCCGCGTCCAAAGAGATGCGCGCAATATCGGAGCAGGTTTCGCGCGGGGCAGATTGCAGCACGTCACACCAGCGCGCCGCGCCATCGGTGTTGCGCAAAACGCGCTCTAAAAAGAGCGGTTGCAGATGGGTGTATTTGGCGGCGAGTTCCGGGCCAAGCTCATCGCGCAGCACGCGGCTTTGGAACTCGCGCATCCAAGCGGCATAGATCAGTGGCTCGGGCAGATGCTCGTTCATATCGCCATCCCACGCCGCCAGGAGTTCCAGCGCGCGTTGGCGGAACCGTTCGGGCGTGCCTTCGGGTGCGGGCTGGCCGGTGAACCACAGATCGGCGCCGACGAGCGGCAACAATCCCCGCGCGGCTGGCGAGACGGTATCAAGCTGCGCGGCAATGAAGCTTTCGCGCGAATGCACCTCCCGCTCGCCCATCAGCCGGGTGAGCCGGGTTACACGCTCGGTATCGCCCCAATCAAAGCTGACATGTTCAGGAAAGGCGCGGTCGGTCACCTTGTTATTGGTGTTTATGACAATGCCACCCGCTGGGTTTTCAACGCGCGGGTTGAGCGCATAGGGCAGCCGCCCTTGCCAGCGCGAGGCCGCAAGCCAGCCGGGGGTCGGCATCCGTCCTTGGGTCGGGTGGTTCGTCGCGCGCCGGGGCAGGGCACCCAGCGTCACCATGCCGACAGTTTCTTGATCGGCGAGTGTGAGGTTCATGGAAGGCGCCAAGAAGCCCTCGCCCGCCGCGATGGCCTGCGTCACGTTTTGCGATTGCATGATCTCAAGCGCGGCGCTGATGGAGGTATCGGCAGGCGACAGCGCCGACCAGCCAAGGCTCATCACATGGCCCGGCGGTGTGACGGTGCCCAGATCAAAATGGCCCGCAGGCAGCACGGGGCCATTCTCGCTCCAGCGCAGGGTGAGGGTGATGGGCGTTTGATCTTTGACCTCGACAATCACCTTGCGGGTGCGGAATTCGGCCCAACCCGAAGGGGTCCGGTAGCGTTCAGGGTTTGCCGGATCAAGTTCTTCGACAAAGACATCTTGGTCATCGGCATAAGAAGCGCTGACGCCCCAGCCGAGATGCGGGCTGCGGCCCGAAAGGACCAAAGGCACGCCCGGAATCGTGGCGCCAATCACCCCGCCGGAAGAGAGTTCGAGCCGGGCCAGATACCAAAGCGAGGGGGCCGAAAGCGCCACATGCGGATCGTTGGCCATCAAGGCGCCACCCGCCGCCGAACGGGATGGCGCGGCGGCATAGGCGTTGGACGCCGTGGCAAAAATTGCGGGGCCAAAGGGAGATAGCGGGCCTTCTTCATCTGCTTTGGCGCTGCGGGTTTCGGGCACGGCGCTGGGGAAAAGGCTTGCGTAATCGGGCAGCGCCATCACGCCGGTGCCCGGCACATCGGGCATCAGATCTTCCGCCCAGCCTTGGCCGAGGAGTGAGAGCCTTGCTCGTAGAACTTCGGTTTCCACCTGCGTTGCGCCCTGCGCCGCCATCAGCTTCAAGATCGCGATGGAATCGGCGGGCGTCCAATAGGGGATCGGCGCATCGAACAAAAAGAATTCCGGCGCGCCACGGCCAAGGGCCTGATCATTGACCGTTTCAACCCAAGCATTGACGCCACGCGCATAAGCCTCAAGCGCCGATCTGGCAGCCGGGCTTTGTGCCGAAACCGAGGCCATCGCCGCGCCGTAAAGATCAAGCCGCCGCATCAGTTCGTCGGTTTTGAGCGTTTCTGGGCCGAAGACTTCGCTCAGCCGCCCCTGCACGGTGCGGCGCAGCATCGTCATTTGCCACAGCCGATCTTGGGCATGGGCCAGCCCCAAAGCAAAGAACACATCGGCATCGGTTTGCCCAAAGATATGCGGCACGTTTTCGGTGGTGCGCACAATCTCAACCGGGGCGGAAAGCCCCTCAACTGCGTAGGTCGCGTTGTAATCGGGCAGCGAGCGGGCGGCAAAATACCAAACCCCTGTCACCCCCACCACAAAGGCGGCCAGCGCAAAGGTTACAAGGCGAACCATCCAGCGAAAGAAGCGATACATCGAAACCCTTTCGAAGGCGCGGCGTTGACGGGGCAGGCGCAGGCGTTACTAAGTCAGGGCAGGCGAAGTTTCAACGCGCAAACGCGCGCAAGGAGGCACGGATGGCGAAGCTGGCATTTTTGGGCTTGGGGGTGATGGGGTATCCGATGGCGGGCCATCTGGTCGCCAAGGGCCATGCGGTCACGGTCTATAACCGCACCGCCGCCAAGGCCGATGCTTGGGTCGCGCAATATGGTGGCGCGATGGCGGCCACGCCTGCTGCCGCAGCGACGGGGGCCGATTTCGTGATGGCCTGCGTTGGCAATGATGATGATCTGCGCGCCGTGTGTTTGGGCGAGACGGGCGCTTTTGAAGGCATGGAAGAGGGCGCGATCTTTGTTGATCACACCACCGTTTCGGCCAAGGTCACGCGGGAGCTTGCGCAAGCGGCGGATGCTCTGGGCTTGGGCTTTGTCGATGCGCCGGTTTCTGGAGGACAAGCGGGCGCGGAAAATGGCGTGCTGTCGGTGATGTGCGGCGGGGCCGAGGCGCATTATGCAGCCGCCGAGCCGGTGATTGCGGCTTATGCCAAAATTTGCCGCCGGTTGGGGGAAAGCGGCGCCGGGCAAATGGCGAAGATGTGCAACCAGATTGCAATTGCCGGGCTGGTGCAGGGGCTCGCAGAATCGCTGCATTTTGCCGAGAAAGCGGGGCTCTCGATCCCGGAACTGGTCGAGGTGATCTCGCAAGGGGCGGCGGGCAGCTGGCAGATGGTGAACCGCGCCGAGACGATGGCGGCGAACAAATTCGACTTTGGCTTTGCGGTGGATTGGATGCGCAAGGATTTGGGCATCTGCTTGGAAACCGCGAATGAAACCGGGGCGAGCCTGCCGGTCACGGCACTGGTCGATCAATTCTACAAAGATGTGCAGAAGATGGGCGGCAATCGCTGGGATACTTCGAGCCTGATCGCCCGGCTGCGCAAGCTTGATTGAGGGATGGGGCGCTGCCCCCTGATCCGCTAAAAACAAAGGGGGCCGTGTGGCCCCCTTTTTCTTAGAACGGGATGTCGTCGTCGAAATCCGACCGGCCACCGCCCGAGGGCGCACCGCCGCCGCCTTGGTTGCCGCCGCCATAGCCGCCGGGGCCATCGTCATAACCGCCGCCGTAGCCGCCACCGCCTTGGTTGCCGCCGCCGTAGCCACCGCCACCGCCGCCCGCGCCGCCGCCGTTCGGACCATCTAGCATGGTGAGGGTGCCGTCATAGCCTTGCAAAACGACTTCGGTCGAATACCGATCTTGGCCGCTTTGATCTTGCCATTTCCGGGTTTGAAGCTTGCCCTCAATATAGACCTTGGAGCCTTTGCGCAGATATTGCTCCGCGATGCGCACCAAACCCTCTTGGAAGACGGCTACGCTGTGCCATTCGGTGCGCTCTTTACGCTCGCCCGATTGCTTGTCGCGCCATGTTTCCGAGGTGGCAATGCGTAGGTTGCAAACCTTGTTTCCATTGGAAAAAGTTCGCACTTCCGGGTCGCGCCCGAGGTTGCCCACCAAAATAACCTTGTTTACGGACCCTGCCATAACACTCCCTCGTGCGATTCCGATTTGGCGGACAACTTACCCAAGGGCGCGCGCGAGAGAAAGGGGCGCTCGGCAAAAGCTTGCACGCCTTCGCGGGCCTTAAGCAAAGCTCTGGGCAAAACGGCCAATCTTTTCTATAGTACGGGCGTTTTGGGTACCTGTGGACGGTCGGATGAAGACAAAAGCCGTGACGATTGGGCTGGGGCTTATGCTGGCGCTTGCGCCGGTGGCTACCGATGTGGCGCAGGCCGATGGGCTGGTGCTTGGGCGGAAATCCACGAAATCTCAATCTCTTGTGCGTGCGAGCCAGTTCGCGCTTTTGGATGGGCGGCTCTCTGGGCAATATTCCAATTCTACGCGGCTGCGCCCCGATGCGCCCAAGGGCGGCGATGAGGCGGCTTCAACCCCGCGTTATTCGGGCCGCTATAAGGGCGAATATCTGGGCCATGCGAAAGCGGCAGCGGCGCGGCATGGGATTCCGGAAGATTTGTTCTTGCGTCTTGTGCAGCAAGAAAGCGGCTGGAACCCCGGTGCGGTCTCGCCCAAAGGAGCGCGGGGCTTGGCGCAGTTGATGCCCGGCACGGCGGCGAAACTTGGGGTGGATGCGGCAGATCCGGTGCAAAACCTTGAGGGCGGCGCACGCTATTTGCGGATGATGTATGACCGCTTTGGCAATTGGCGGCTGGCGCTTGCGGCCTATAACGCCGGGCCCGAGGCGGTGGAAAAACATGGTGGGGTACCGCCTTACACCGAGACGAAGAATTACGTTCGCATCATCTACGGTAGCTAAGGCGAAACTTAGCTTTGTGCCTTAAAGAATTGAAAAGGCGCGGGAAATGCCCGCGCCTTATGCGTTTTGAGGGCGTTGTGATCAGGGCAGGATGCGGGTGTATTTCGTGCCCGCAAGCGAGGCACCGACGATCAGCCCCGATTGCCCAAAGACCTGAACCACCACCGGCGCGAGCGTCGTCGTGGTATCGGTGCCGATCGCGGCGCCATGATCGGGCAGCGCATAGCGCGCATCGGCGCCCAGTTCCCAACCATCGGCGCGGCGGAAATCGGCCAAGGCTTTTTCGGTCATGAAGAACAGCGCATGGGCATATTGCTGCGCGCCGATCTGGAAGCCAAAGCTGGCCGAAGCGGCGGAGTAATAATCCACCGTCACATTGTTGATGCGCAGCGCGCCACGGCCAAAGGCGCCGCCGACGCCAAAGCCTGCTTCGGTCATCAGCGGCATGTAGAGCACGCCCACAGATTTATCGAGCAATTGCTGCGACGAGGTGAAGTTGCGCAGCATGTAAGAACGCGTCGCATCCACGCGGGCGTCGATCTTTGCCGCGCCATTCGAGCCCACGCCATTGCCGCAAGCCGCCAGCCCAAGGCTTGCGCCGCCTGCCAAAAGAAGGGTTCGTCTGGAAAGATCTGTCATCTGCTCGCTCCGTTAGGGGCCGGGTTTTCTCCGGTTCGCGCAAGACTTTAGCGCAGCCCCGCCCGCTTGTCATGCCCAAGGGGCGTGGGGGCTGCGCTTTGCGCGTTCAACCGCCGATAAGCTTGGCGGCTTTCGGCGCGAAATAGGTCAGCACCCCGTCACAGCCTGCGCGACGGAAGCCGATCAGGCTTTCCAGCATCACTTTGTCATGATCGAGCCAGCCGTTTTGCACCGCCGCCATCAGCATCGCATATTCACCCGAGACCTGATAGGCGAAGGTCGGCACTTGGAACTCGTCCTTCACGCGGCGGACGATGTCGAGGTAAGGCATACCGGGTTTGACCATCACCATATCGGCCCCCTCGGCAATATCGCGCGCCACGTTGCGCAGCGCCTCATCCGAATTGCCCGGGTTCATCTGATAGGTTTTCTTATCGCCCTTGAGCGCGCCCGAAGCGCCCACCGCATCGCGGAACGGGCCATAAAAGGCAGAGGCATATTTCGCGGCATAAGACAGGATCGTGATATCCTTGTGGCCAGCCGCTTCCATCGCCTCACGGATCTGGCCCACGCGGCCATCCATCATATCGGACGGGCCCAGAATATCGGCCCCTGCCTCAGCTTGCGCGAGCGCCATTTTCACAAGCGCTTCAACGGTTTCGTCGTTGATGATGATGCCATCGCGCACCAGACCGTCGTGGCCATTGGCGTTATAGGGGTCCAGCGCGATATCGGTCATGATCGCGACTTCGGGCACCGCGGCTTTCATCGCCGCAATCACCCGGTTGACGAAGTTGTCGCCTTGCCAAGCCATCTCGCAGGTTTCGGTTTTCACCGCCGGATCGGTGTAGGGAAACAGGCAAATCGCCGGAATACCAAGCTCGGCCGCTTCCTCAGCGGCCTTAATCGCGCCCTCCATCGTGCGGCGCACAACCCCCGGCATCGAGGCAATTTCCACATCTGCGCCGGGCACATCGGTGATGAAAATCGGCCAGATCAGGTCTTTGACGGAAAGCCGGGTTTCCTGTGCCAAATCGCGCAAAGCGGCGGTGCTGCGCATCCGGCGCATGCGATTGGTGGGGAAGGGCGGGGTGATAAGCGTCATGGCATTCTCCTTCTTACACTTTCGGTGCCACGGATTACCCGCCTTCTCAAGCCCCTCGAATGTCGCGGCCCGCTTGCATGCTGCGCGCGAATGCGCGAAACCGGGGGCAGAACAAGAAGCGAGCCTGCCGTTGAATATCCTGGAAACGATCTTCGAACTGATCGACATGCGGTCATTTTCGAACCTTTGGTACTGGATTGCCTTGGCCGTGGTCTGGTCGACCACGTCGCATTGGGTGCTGGGGGTGCCGTTTGATCTGGTGGTGCAGGCGCGCCGCAAGGGCGGACAAGCCGGGCAGGATATGCTGGTGCTGACGGGGATCAACACGCGCCGGTTGCTGCGCATTGGGCGTGAGGCGGGGGTTGTGTTGAGCCTTGGCGCCTCGTTCCTGCTCAGCCTGATCGTGATGCTGGGTTTTGGCTATGGGTTCGAATTTGCCCAAGCCGTGGCGCTGATCGCGCTGCCGCTCACCGTGGTGGGGGCGATGAGCCTGCGCACCGCCGCGCAGATTGAGCCGGTTTTGGCCCGTGCGCCCGAGCCCGAGGAAGTGGCGGCGCTTTTGGCGCGCCATCGGGTGGCGGTGCAGGCGGTGGGGCTTGTTGCGATCACCGTCACCGCGCTTTGGGGCATGTTTCAGAACATGCAGCTATCTGTTCTACGTTAAACTATCTGCGCGCCGGTCCGAGGGGCCGGAGCGGAGCCCGACTGGGAATGGTTATGGAACATTTTCTTCTTTCCGGTGCGCCCGAGGGCTATGACGCCAAGCTGCTCGCCAAGGAATTGGCGCGCGGGCAAAGCGTGGTGCATGTGGCCCGCGATGATCGGCGGATGGAGGCGATGCGCGCGGCGCTCGCCTTTTTTGAGCCTTCTGCGGTGGTGCTGACCTTCCCAGCATGGGATTGTTTGCCCTATGACCGGGTCTCGCCCAACCCCGATATTTCTGCCGCGCGGATGGCGACGCTCGCCGCTTTGGCTTCGGGCGCGGTGCCGGGGCCGTTTGTTTTGCTCACCACTTTGTCGGCGGCAACGCAGCGGATTCCAGCGCGCGGATTGGTGGCCGGTGCGAGCTTTTCGGCCCGTGTTGGGCAGAGAATTGATGAGAAGGCCCTCAAGCAATTCCTTGTTCGGATGGGATTTTCACCGGTTGGCACGGTTTCGGAACCCGGTGATTATGCGATCCGTGGCGGGATCATTGATATTTACCCGCCCGGTGAGTCTGGCCCGGTTCGGCTTGACCTTTTTGGCGATGTGCTGGATGGCGCGCGCCGGTTTGACCCGGTCTCCCAACGCACCACCGAGAAGCTGACCGCGATCGACCTTGCCCCGGTGAGCGAGGTGATTTTGGACGATGCCTCGATCACCCGGTTTCGGCAAAACTACCGTGTCGAATTTGGCGCTGGTGGGGCAGAAGACCCGCTCTATGAGGCGGTGAGCGCCGGGCGCAAACATGCCGGGATGGAGCATTGGCTTGGCTTCTTCCACGAGCGGCTTGAGACGCTCTTCAGTTACCTGCCCGAGGCGACGGTGATGCTGGATGACCAGACCGAGCCGCAACGCCTTGTCCGCTGGGAGGGCATCGCCGATCAGTATGACACGCGGCGCGAGGCAATGACCCGGCGCGACCGGCTCGACACGGTTTATAAGCCCGCACCGCCGGATTTGCTCTACCTCGATAGCAAGGGCTGGGAGGCCGAACTGACCGGGCATCGGGTGTTGAAATTGCAGGTGTTGCCCGCGCCGCCGGGGCCCGGCATCCTGAATGCCGAGGCGCGGATCGGGCGGAACTTCGCGCCGGAACGTCAACTTGAAAATATAAACCTTTTCAGTGCGCTGAAGGATCATATTCAGGCGCGTTTGAAGCTTGGTCCGGTGGTTTTGGCAAGCTGGTCCGAGGGGGCGCGCGAGCGTTTGAAGGGCCTTTTGGAAGACGAGGGCCTAAGTGGTAGCGTTCTTATAAACGATGCGCGCGGTATCAAAGGGCTGAGCCTTGCGGTCTGGGCATTGGATGCTGGGTTCGAGGCGGACGGGCTCACCGTGATCTCGGAACAAGATGTTCTGGGCGACCGATTGGTGGCGAAGCCGCGCAAGAAACGGAAGGCCGAGAACTTCCTGACAGAGGCGCAAAGCCTCAGCCCGGGCGATTTGGTGGTCCATGTGGACCACGGTGTGGGTCGCTATAAGGGGCTTGAGACCGTATCCGCCCTTGGCGCGCCGCATGAATGTGTGCTCTTGGAATATGCGGGCGGGGATCGGCTTTATCTTCCCGTTGAAAACATTGAACTTCTGAGCCGCTATGGCCATGAAGAAGGGCTTTTGGACAAGCTCGGCGGTGGCGCCTGGCAAGCGAAAAAGGCGAAACTCAAGGAACGTATCCGCCAAATTGCCGACCGGCTGATGCGGATCGCGGCCGAGCGGCTCTTGCGCGCGGCCCCTATGTTGGAAGCGCCGCATCATGAATGGGAGGCCTTCGCGGCCCGTTTCCCCTATACCGAAACCGAGGATCAGCTCTCCGCCATCGAAGATGTGGTCACCGACCTTGGCTCGGGGCGCCCGATGGACCGGTTGGTGGTCGGCGATGTGGGCTTTGGCAAGACCGAGGTGGCGATGCGCGCGGCCTTTATTGCCGCGATTTCGGGCTTACAAGTAGCCGTGATTGCCCCCACCACGTTGCTTGCCCGCCAGCATTATAAGACCTTTGCCGAGAGGTTCCGGGGCACGCCGCTCACGGTGCGGCCGCTGTCTCGTTTTGTCTCCGCCAAGGAGGCGACCAAGACCCGCGAGGGGTTGGCCGAGGGCACGGTTGATATTGTTATTGGAACGCATGCGGTACTGGCCAAAAGCGTAAAGTTTCGCAACCTTGGCTTGCTAGTCATTGATGAAGAACAACATTTTGGCGTTCAGCATAAAGAGCGTCTGAAAGAGATGCGCTCTGAAATCCATGTGCTGACTCTCACCGCCACACCGATCCCGCGGACACTGCAACTCAGCCTCACCGGGGTGCGAGACCTCTCGATTATTGGCACACCGCCGGTCGATCGGTTGGCTATTCGCACTTATGTCAGCGAATTTGACGCCGTTACGATACGCGAAGCCTTGCTACGGGAACATTATCGGGGCGGTCAGAGCTTTTACGTTGTGCCAAGAATTTCCGATCTGGCAGAGGTGGAAGAGTTCCTGCGCAGCCATGTGCCCGAGGTCAGTTTCATCACCGCGCATGGTCAAATGGCGGCGGGTGAGCTGGATGACCGGATGAACGCCTTCTACGACGGCAAATATGACGTGCTTTTGGCCACGACCATCGTTGAATCCGGGCTCGATATCCCCACGGCGAACACAATGGTGGTGCACCGGGCGGATATGTTTGGCCTGTCACAGCTCTACCAAATCCGTGGCCGCGTGGGGCGGGCCAAATTGCGCGCCTATTGCTATCTGACCACCAAACCGCGCCTGCCCTTGACGCCGCAGGCCACCAAGCGCTTGCGGCTTTTGGGCAGCCTCGACAGCCTTGGCGCAGGTTTCAATCTGGCAAGTCAGGATCTTGATTTGCGCGGCGCGGGCAACCTGCTGGGCGAGGAGCAATCGGGCCATATCAAGGAAGTCGGCTACGAGCTTTACCAAGCGATGTTGGAGGAAACGATCTCCAAGCTGAAATCGGGCGAGTTGACGGAAGCGGGGGATGATGGGGATTGGTCGCCACAAATCAACCTTGGCGTTCCTGTCATGATTCCAGAGGCTTATATACCCGATCTTGATGTGCGCTTGGGGCTTTACCGGCGCTTGTCGAGCCTGACCACCAAGGTGGAATTGGAAGGGTTTGCGGCAGAACTGATTGACCGTTTTGGCCCGCTGCCCAAAGAAGTGAACACGCTTTTGCTGGTGGTGCGGATCAAGGCGATGTGCAAGCGCGCGATGATTATGCGCATGGATGCCGGGCCCAAAGGCGCCACGGTGCAGTTCCATAATGACAAGTTTCCGAACCCGGCGGGGTTGGTGGAATTTCTCACCGATCAGCGGGGGCTTGCCAAAATCAACGGCAACAAGGTCGTGCTTCAGCGCGATTGGAAAAGCGACGCCGAGCGGATTAAGGGCGCGTTTGCGATTGCCCGCGATTTGGCCGAAAAGGTGCGCGACGGCAAGAAGGCCGCGAAGGGCTAAGCAGGCGGTTCCTTCGCGCGCCGAAGCCCGACGTAAGGTCAACCCTCATAGGGTTGCACCTCGGGAATGTATCATTTACGACTTTTATGTCGGTTTCGGCCGGCCTTGTGAGCGTGCCTCTGCGCGCCTTGTGACCGGCCGCCCTTGTGGCCGGTTGTTTTGCGGCCCCGCGCCCCTTGGTGCTTGGGTGGGCCCAAAGAAATCAAACGGATTTCCGGCGCAAGCGGCGCGTCGGTCATCGTCGAGAACAGCCGCAAAGACAGGAGAAAGCCCATGACGAAGCGTTTCGCTTCTGCTTGGCTTGCCATGCCGCTCGCTGCTCTGGCCACTTCGGCCTGGGCCTCGGAGGAATGTGGCAACGTCAGTATCGCCGAAATGAACTGGGCCTCGGCGGGGGTCGCGGCACAGGTCGATAAAATCATTCTTGAACAGGGCTATGGCTGCTCGGTTGAGCTGGTGGCGGGTGACACCATGCCGACCTTTACCTCGATGAACGAGAAGGGCGAGCCGGATATGGCGCCCGAATTGTGGGTGAATGCTGTGCGCACGCCGCTGGATGCGGCTGTGGGTGAGGGCCGCTTGGTGATTGCGGCGGAAATTCTGGAAGACGGCGGCGTCGAAGGCTGGTGGATTCCGAAATATATTGCGGAAGCGCATCCGGAAATTGATAGCGTTCAGGCTGCGCTTGAACATCCTGAGTTGTTCCCTGCGCCGGAAGACCCTTCGGTCGGTGGCGTCTATAACTGCCCGTCGGGGTGGAACTGCCAGATTTCCACCGCGAACCTTTTTGCCGCGCTTGGGGCCGAGGACAAAGGCTTTGAGCTGATTGATACCGGCTCGGCTGCGGGGCTCGATGGCTCGATCGCCAATGCTTATGAGCGTGAGGCGGGGTGGCTTGGCTACTACTGGGCGCCGACCGCGATCTTGGGCAAATACGAGATGGTGCGTCTGTCCTTCGGCGTTGAAAACGACAAGGCCGAATGGGATGCCTGCACCGCAATTCCGGATTGCCCGGAGCCGAAAGTGAACTCCTATCCAGTGTCAGATGTGTTTACCGTCGTGACCAAGGAGTTTGCGGATAAAGCTGGCGTTGCAATGGATTACGTGGCGAAGCGCAAGTGGTCGAACGACACTGTCGGCAAGATCCTTGCGTGGATGGACGAAAACCAAGGCACCAACGAGGATGCGGCCTACCACTTCCTCGAAACCATGCCTGAGCTTTGGAAAACCTGGGTGCCGGAAGACGTCGCCCAACGTGTTTCTGACGCGCTGTAAAAGCAGCTTGAGACTGTCGGCCGGGCCCTTGTTGGGGCCCGGTTGATCCTCCCAAAAGAAAAATAGAAAGGAACGGGATGGCCTCTGGTTGTTGGAGCTTACCCGATGCCCTGTGCCACTTTCCGTCGCTGGAAAGCAGCACATTGCGCACGATGCGCAAAACCGTTGACGGGGGGTTTCGTGACCTCGTCCGAACCTATTCCGACTGGATTGATGCCGCGACTGCGCCGCTGCAGGTGGCGCTGAACACGCTCGAAGATGCGTTCACCAACACGCCGTGGATCGTGGTGCTGGTGGTGCTTTTGGCGCTCGTTTGGGGGGCCTCACGCGATTGGCGCATTGTGGTCGGCACCACGCTTGCGATGCTGATGATCGGCTGGATGGACCTGTGGGATGACACGATGGTCACGCTGGCCATGGTCTCGGTCTGCACCGCAATCGCGGTGGTGATCGGTCTGCCGATCGGCATTATCGCGGCCCGCTCGGACCGGATGCAGAAGATCGTCAACCCCGTGCTTGATGTGATGCAAACGCTGCCAAGCTTCGTTTACCTGATTCCGGTTGTGGTGATCTTTGGTATCGGCAAAGTGCCGGGCATGATCGCCGTGGTGATTTATGCCGTGCCGCCGATGATCCGCCTTACCAATTTGGGCATTCGCATGGTCGATTCCGAGGTGCTCGAAGCCGCCGAGGCCTTTGGCTCGTCGGCGTGGCAAAAGCTGTGGAATGTGCAACTGCCGCTCGCGCTGCCCGCGCTGATGACCGGGGTGAACCAAACCATCATGATGTCGCTCTCGATGGTGGTTGTCGCCTCGATGGTGGGCGTTGGGGGCTTGGGTAAGAACGTGTTGCAAGCGATCAACAACCAGTTCTTCACGATGGGCTTCCTGAACGGCTTTGCGCTGGTGGCGATTGCGATCGTGTTTGACCGTGCCTCTCAGGCCTTTGGCCACCGTCTACAAAAACACCGCGAGGTGCGCCATGACTGATCAAACCGTCACTATCGCGGACGAGGACGACAGCGTCCCCGCCGGACCCGGTATCGAAATCAAGAACCTTTACAAGATCTTCGGGCCTGATCCTAAACGCTGGATCGGCGAAGTGAAAAAGGGGATGAGCAAAGAAGAGCTCAACCGAAAGCACGGCCATGTGCTGGGGTTGACCGATATTTCGCTCTCGATGCCGCCGGGCAAAATCACCGTGATCATGGGGCTTTCAGGCTCGGGCAAATCGACGCTCATTCGCCATGTGAACGGGCTGATCGCGCCCACGGCGGGCGAAATCATCTGCGATGATGCCGATGTCTGTCAAATGACCGAGCAAGAGCTGCGGCATTTCCGCCGGGCGCGCACGGCAATGGTGTTCCAAAAGTTCGCGCTTTTGCCGCACCGCGCCGTGCTAGAAAACACCTGCTACGGGCTCGATATTCAAGGCGTGCCGCGTGCCAAATCCGAACCTGAGGCGCGCCGCTGGATCGACCGTGTCGGGCTCAAGGGGTTTGAAGACAATTACCCCTCGCAGCTTTCGGGCGGGATGCAGCAACGCGTGGGGCTTGCGCGTGCGCTCACGACCGATGCCGATATCCTCTTGATGGACGAGGCGTTTTCTGCTCTGGATCCGCTGATCCGTCTGGATATGCAGGCGGTGCTGCTGGAGCTGCAGGAAGAGTTGCAGAAGACCATCGTCTTCATCACCCACGACCTTGACGAGGCGCTTCGCCTTGGCGATCGGATTGCGATCTTGCGAGATGGGCGGCTCGAACAGGTCGGTACAGGCCAGCAGATCGTGCAAAACCCTGCGAATGACTATGTCACGGCCTTCGTGCGCGAAGTGAACCGGGGCAGGGTGCTGCAAGCTGCCACAGTTGCACGGCCTCTTCCCGAGAGTAACCTTCCAGATATGAAGCTGTCTGGGAAACTTGTTCTCGAAGAGGCTGCCCGTCGGATGATTTCCGCCGGTGCATCTGAGGCTTTGGTGGTGGGGGCACGGAATAACCCGCGTGGCGTGCTGAATGTGTCGGACGTTCTGGCCGCTATGGTGCAACCCACCGAAACGACTTCTTCTCAACCGAAGGGAGGTTAGAGAATGGACGCGGAAGATCCCGATCATTGGTTTGACGAGGCGGTGGCCACGTTTGGGGACCGGCTGTCTGCGGCGCGTGATGCCGCAATGCACAGCCGCGCCTCGCTGGCCGAAAAACTGGGCGTGGCGCCCGATATCTATGACAGCTGGGAGGATGACTCGGCGATGCCGCGCGCCAACCAGATCCAGATGTTGTCGGGCATGCTGGGGGTGTCGCTCGCTTGGCTGCTGACAGGCGAAGGCCCGGGCATTCCGGCGCCGCATGATGCGGCCCAAGCCGAGGCAGAATTGGAACGTCTGACCGAAGACTTGCATGCGACGCAAGCCCGGATGGAACAACTTGAAGAGCGCGTCCGTCAGATGATGCTGCGCCTTGAGTGAGTTCTAAAAAGTTTCGTGTTTAATACGTATTACGGCGCGGTCCTTAACTGGATCGCGCCGTTTTTCTTTCGTGCCGTGTGGGCTTAGCTCGGGTCGTCGGTGTAACCCATAATCAGGAACGCCAGCCCCGAACAGGTGAGCGTCGCAATCACCAAAGGCAGCGGTGTGCCGTTGAACATCAGCCCAATCGGCACCGCAATCACCACCGCGCCAACGGTCGAAATCGCGGAGACGACCGAGGCCGTCATTCCTGCCAAATGCCCCATATGTTGCATCGCCAGCGCGTTCAGGTTGCCAAAGGTGATCCCCGCCATCATGAAGACGGTGATCGACCAGAAAAACAGGAACACAAAGCCCGTGGGCGGGTTCACGGCCCCGGTCAGGATCAAGATCAGCATCGTGGCAGAAGAGCCCACTTGCAGCAAATAGGCCCCGCGCACGATCCGCTTCATGCCAAGCCGCATCACGAAAAACGCGTTGAACGCATTGCCGGTGCCGGCAATCACCGCCATCAGCGCAAACCAACGCGGGAAGCTTTCGACCACGTCAAAAGCGGCAAAGATCTGCTGCGCACTCGAAAGCATGGCGAACATCTGCCCAAAGCCGAGCGTCAGCACCAAGATGTAAAGCCGCACCTCGCGGTTGCCCAAAACCTCTTTCGCCCCTGCAAGCAAATAGGTCGGGTGCAGCGGGCGGCGTTTGTCTTTCGCAAGCGTTTCGGGTTGGCGCAGGCTCAGCCATGTGAGGCCAATGATCGCGAATAGGATGAAGGCGTAAAAGACGCCGCGCCATCCGGCAAAACCGATGATCATCTGCCCGGCCGAGGGGGCGAGCGCGGGCACCAAAATGAAAACCATCATGATAAAGGCCGTGACCTTTGCCATTTCGCGCCCGGCAAACAAATCGCGCACTAAAGCCATCGGCACAATGCGCGGGGCGGCGGCGCCAAAACCTTGTAAAAACCGTGCCGCTAGAAGCACTTCGAGGCTTTGTGCCTGTGCGCCGATAAAGGCACCAATGATGAAAAACACCGCCCCAATCAGCAGCGTGGGCTTGCGGCCGATGGCGTCCGAAAGCGGCCCCGTCAGGAAGGTGCCGACCCCCATGCCCGCCACGAAAGCGGTCAGCACAAGTTGCGCACGGTTCACCGCCTCGGGGCTAAGTGACTGCGCAATTTCGGGCAGTGCGGGCAGCATCGCATCAATGGAAAAGGCGACGGTGGCGGCCAAAAGCGCCATCATCGCGGTAAATTCCCAAACGGGCAGGCGGCGGATTTCTGTTTCCGCCGCGGGTGTTTTGTCAGTCATTTTGAGCCTTTCGGGCGGGCTGAGCCGGATCAGGCGGCGGAGATTTCGTCAATGACGTTTTGCCAGAATTCCGTGCTCTGTGCACCCGTCACAACATGCTGATTGGCGATGATAAAGCTCGGCACGGCAGTAATACCACGTTCGCGGGCATGCGCTTCGCGGCTCGCCACGGTATCGGCATCGGCCTCTGAGTCCAGCAGCCGCGCGATCAACGAACCATCAAGCCCGGCTTGGGTGGCGATGTCTGCCAACACCTCGGGGGCGCCAATATCGCGCCCCTCGCGCCAATAGGCGCGCATCAGCGCCGCCATCACCGGGCTTTGCCGCCCCTCGATCCCCGCCCAATGCAAAAGCCGCTGCGCATCGCGAGTGTTGGGCATGCGGGTGATCGCGGGCAGGTTCATCGCCACCCCCGTCGCCTGTGCTGCCTCGATTATCGGAACGTCCACGCGCTTCGCTTCGGCCGGGCCGAACCGCGCAATCAACCATGCGCCCCGGTCCATCCCTTCGGGCGGCAGGCTTGGGTTGATTTGGAACGGATGCCATTCAATCGCAAAAGGATGATTGGGGCGTGTCTCTAGCGCGCGGTCCAGATAGGTTTTGCCAAGGTAACAAAACGGGCAGGTCGGATCGGCAAAAATATCAAGCGTGATCATTTGGTTGCGCCCCGTGGTTCAAGTTCTGGCCAGCTGTTGCGCAGGCTTTTGCGGTCGATCTTTCCATTGCGATTGTGCGGCAATTGGTCGAAGTGTTGTAAGATCCGAGGTTGCTTGTAACGCGCCAGATGCGCGCTTGCATGGGCGGCCAAATCCTCGGCGCTGGCCGTGCCAGTATAGGCCAAGGCGATGAGCGATGTCTCTTCCGAGATCCGCAATTCCACCGCCGCAACCTCGCCCGCATCCGCGCAGGTGGTCATTGTGGCCTCCACTTCAAGCGGGCTGACGCGGAAGCCCCCGGCATTCATCATATCATCATCGCGGCCCTGATAGGCGATCGCGCCTTCGGGCGTCATCCGTACCATATCGCCGGTGCGGAACCATTGGCCATCTTCGGTGAATTTGGCGCGGGCTTCGGCCTCGGCGCTCACATAGGTCAGGAACAGGCCCGGGTCGCTGTGATGCACCGCCAATTCGCCGGGCGCGCCGCGCGGGACGGGCGCGCCATCCTCGGCCAAAACGGCGATATGGCGGCCCGGTTGCGGCCAGCCCATTGCGCCTGCGGGGGCGGGATGGTCAGGGCAAGACGAGATGAAGGTCGAGCATTCCGACATGCCAAGCGCTTCATAAATCGCCGTGCCTGTTGCCTCTGCCCAATGGGCGCGGGTCAGCGCAGGCAGCGCTTCCCCCGCACTCAATCCGTGCCGCAATTTGGGCAGGTCGAGCTTTGGGTGTTGCTTCAACATCTGCCGGTAAACACCTGGCACGCCTGCAAAGATCGTCGCATCAAACCGCTTGAGCAACAATGGCAATGTAGCAGGTGCAACGCCATCGGCCGGGATCAGCGCTGTGGCCCCAACCGACCACGGATCCATCAATCCGGTGCCCAAAGTATAGGTCCAGTTGAAGGCGCCCGCGTGCAAAAGCCGATCAGTTTCGTCCAAACCATACCAGCCCGCATGCATCATCTGCCGCGCCCAAATTGCGCGATGCGCATGGGCCACCGCGCGGGCGGTGCCAGAGGTGCCGGAGGTGAAAACGATATAGGCGAGCTCATCGGGCGCGCCCATCCGATAATCGCACCGCGGCAGCGCCTCATAGCCACGCAGCTCCGCCTCGGGGATGATCTTGGTGGCGCGCGTGGGCAGCGCAATCCCTTCGCCTGCAATCACCGCCGCCGGGGTAATTTGCGCGGCCATCTTGGTGATCTCTTCTTCCGTCAACTGCGCCGAGGTCGGTACCGGCACGAGCCCCGCCGCGATTGCCCCCAAAAAGGCCACCGGAAATTCGGGCGTGTTGCCGAGCCGCAAAAGTACCCGGTCCCCGGGCAGAAGCCCCGCTCGCAACAGGCCCGTGCCCGCGCCGCGCACGGCTGCGGCAAGGCGGCCGTAAGACCAGCGCTCGGCCCCTGTGGGGCGCAAGATTTGCAGCGCAGATTTCTCGGCTAGCCGGTCGGCATGGGCGAGCACATGGGCTGCCATGTTGAAGGCAGCCGGCGGAGCGGGGAAAGAGGATACATGGACAGACAGCATGCCCCCTGCTACGCCGCGAGAGGATGTGTTGCAAGCGGAGGGCGCGATGGGAGAACGAGGCGAGACACGGCTCATTCGTATCGCGCGCGAAAACGGGGCGGAGGAACGCGCCGAGCCGGTCGATTTGGGCCATCGGCTTCGGGAATTGCGCCGCGCGCGCGGCTGGACGTTGGAGCGTGCTGCAAGCGCCACGGGGCTGGCCCGCTCGACCCTTTCCAAGATCGAAAACGGCCAGATGTCGCCCACCTATGATGTGCTGCGCAAGCTTGCCGAAGGGCTAGAAATCACGGTGCCGCAATTGTTTACCCCGCCCGCGCAGGCTGATGCGACGGGGCGGATTTTGGTGACCAAGGCGGGCGAAGGGCTGACGCATCCGACCACGACCTATGAGCATGAATTGCTCGCCGCAGGGATCAAACCGAAGAAAATGCTGCCGTATCGCGCGCGCATCCGTGCCCGCAGCTTTGAGGAATTCGCGGGGTGGGTGCGCCATGACGGCGAAGAATTTTTGCTGGTTTTGACCGGGATCGTGCGGCTTTTCACCGAATTTCATGAACCTGTCGACCTGCGCCGCGGTGACAGTGCTTATTACGATGCGACGATGGGCCACAATCTGATTTCGGTCAGCACAGAGGATGCGACGGTGCTTTGGGTCACTTCGCTCGAATGAGGCATAAGCGCGCAAAACCAAAGCCTTGCGCGCCGATATTCATTTAACTGTCATCGCCAAAACGGGAATCATCGTCATATTCATCCTCGCCGTCGGGGACGTATTTCTGGCTCAGCGCGATCGAGTGATTGTCGTGACGCGGGTCCATCACAACATCCGAGGGAAGCTCGCCCGTAAGCCATTCGCGAATTTCCGCGCGCGCCTCTTCGGGCTCTTGCTCGGTGATTTGCGTGATATAGGCGATAAAGGCGCGCTGATCGCCGTCAATCTCGTCAAGCTCGGCTTCTTCGGCCTCAGGCCAGCGGTCGATGATAGCCTCGTAAAACGCGGGCCAATTTTCCTGAACATGATGCCATTTCATGGCTCTCTCCTTGATCGCACGGCCTTCGGACAGGCCGATCTTGCGCCGTAAAACGCGGCGTGAAAAGGGAAATCAGTGGGGGCGCTGCGCGGTTTCTAGAACCAGCTTTGCACCGTGCGCGCCCCGCCCGAGACATCGTCACCGATGCCTGCAACGGTGTTGCATCCGGTGAGTGTGAGCGCCATTGCGGCCAAAAGGATCAATCTTTTCATTGCTCTGCCTCAATCCACCAAGCATCGGGCGTTACGCCCGGCCAATCTCCGTATAGCGGAACAACCGTGGGGCTGTGAAGGTTCCGCGTATGGGCCACGCGCGAAACCGGCGAAAACCAAACCGGAATGACATAGCGCCCGGCGGTCAAGACACGGTCGAGCGCGCGCACCGCTGCGGTGAAATCATCCGTGTCGCGCGCATCGAGCATCGCGGCAATCATCGCCTCAGCGGCCGGGGAGTTCATGCCCATAAGATTGCGTGAACCGGGTTCTGTGACGCCTTGCGATCCCCAATAAAGATATTGCTCATTGCCTGGCGACAGCGAGGTTGCGACCCAAAACCATGTCATATCAAAGTCATAGCCATTTTTGCGGGCCTGAAATTGGGCATCATCCACCACTGTGATGGTTGGGAAGATGCCCAAGGGGCGCAACGCTTCCACATAGATATCAACGATGGTTTGCGCCTCTGAGCCTTGTGGCAGCACAATTTCAAAGGTGAAGGGGGCGCCTTCGCCGTTTTTCAGCACGCCTGCAGCATCCGCCTCCCAACCCGCCTCGGCCAACAGCTTTAACGCGGCGCGGGCATTGCGACGGTTTGATAGTGAACCATCAGATGCAGGGAAGGTATAACCTTCAACCGTTCCGGGGAAAAGTTCAGCCTTAAAGGGTTCAAGCAAAGCCGCGACTTTTCCGCTGGCGGGGCCGGGTTGCAGGGCGAGCGGTGAATTGCCAAAGTAAGAGGAAATGCGCGGTTCCACACCCCCTGTCAGCGTCGTGTTGATGAATTCAAAGTTGAAAGCGCGGATCAGTGCCTCGCGCACGCGCCAATCGGCAAAAATCGGTTTGCGCGTGTTCATCACCAGCCCTTTGATGCCAGAAGGCGTCGCGCGGGGAATTTCCTCTTTAACGACAAGGCCTTCGAGCATGGCCGGGAAGGTGTAATCGCGCGCCCATTTGACCGGGTTCCCTTCGCGATAAAGGTCCAGATCGCCGGCCTTAAACGCCTCAAACATCGCGTTCGAGTCGCCAAAATAGTCCCACCGCAGCGTGTCGATGTTCTGTAGCCCTTGCGTCAGGGGCAGATCTTTGGCCCACCAATCGGCGTTGCGTTTAAGTGTGATCACACGGCCCATATCGACGCGCTCAATCACGTAAGGCCCAGACCCGACCGGGATCATCTGCGTTTCTGTTGCAAAATCATGGCCTTGCCACTGCGCTTTTTCCAGAACCGGGCGCAGCCCCATGATCAGCGCCAATTCCCGGTTTTGTTCTGAAAAGGTGATGCGCAGGCTACGTTCGCCGGTTTGTTCGATCTTGGCGACTTTGCCCCACGCATTTTGGTAGCGCGGCGCGCCCGCGGTGCCGAGTGTTTCATATGACCAGATCACATCTTCGACCGTGACCGGGGCACCATCGGAAAAGCGCGCCTCGGGGCGGAGCGTAAACTCGACCCAAGTCCGCTCGGGGTCTGTTGTGACGCTTTCGGCCAAAAGCCCGTAAAGCGTGAACGGCTCGTCATAGCTGCGCAGCATCAGCGACTCGGTCACATAGCTGGAAATGCCCTGCGCGGGCCGCCCGGCCAAAACCCAGGGGTTGAGCGAATCGAAGCTGCCGGTTTCGCCCATCCGCAAAGTGCCGCCCTTCGGCGCTTGCGGGTTGGCGTAGGGCAGATGGGGGAAACCTTCGGGCAAGGCAGGGGTGCCATACATGGCGATACCATGGGTGATTCCCGCGCCGGGACCGATTCCCTGCGCGGGCTCAGCCTGCGCGCCAAGGCTTGCGAGAATCGGTGATACGGCCAGAGTTAGCGCACTCAGCCGGTGGAAAAAGACCGATCCCCTCATCGCAACAATCCTTGTTTTCCTGTGTTTTCAGCGCTCAAGCTAACCTGACCCGGGGGCAGAGGCAAACTTTTCCCTTGGAACTGAGGCCCGGCAGGATTATAAAGGTCTCACTGCTCGATAGGTTTCTTGCCTGTATGAAACCTGCCTCATGACTTGACGCCCGCCTTGCGCGGGCGTCTTTTTTTATGCCTGAAGGCTGGCAAACCATTGCGCGACGCCGCGCCCGGGTTACTTCTTCCTCAACGGATTTTAGAAATGGGGAGAGAAGAATGAGCCTGAAGGGCAAGACGGCGATCATCACCGGGTCGAATTCTGGCATTGGTTTGGGGGTCGCACGCGAATTGGCGCGAGCGGGCGCGGATGTGGTGCTCAATTCCTTCACCGATCGCGAAGAGGATCATGCGCTCGCGGCCGAGATCGGCAAAGAGTTTGGCGTGACCGCGCGCTACATCAAGGCGGATATGTCGAGGGGCGCAGAATGCCGCGCGCTGATCGAACAAGCCGGGCGCTGCGACATTTTGGTCAACAATGCGGGGATCCAACATGTTGCCGCTGTTGATGAATTTCCTGTCGAGAAATGGGATGCGATTATTGCGATCAACCTGTCTTCCGCCTTTCACACCACCGCTGCCGCGCTGCCGATGATGCGCAAAGCGGGCTGGGGCCGGGTGGTCAATATCGCCTCGGCGCATGGGCTGACGGCCTCGCCCTTTAAATCCGCCTATGTCGCGGCGAAACACGGGGTGGTGGGCTTTACCAAAACCGTTGCGCTGGAAACGGCGGAAGAGCCGATCACCTGCAATGCGATCTGCCCGGGCTATGTGCTGACGCCCTTGGTGGAGGCGCAAATCCCCGATCAGATGAAGGTGCATGACATGGATCGGGAGACGGTAATCCGTGAGGTGATGCTGACGCGCCAACCCTCCAAAGAATTCGCCACAGTCGAGCAATTGGGCGGCACGACGGTGTTTCTGTGCTCCGATGCGGCGGCGCAAATTACCGGCACGACGATCTCAGTCGATGGTGGCTGGACCGCGCTTTAAGATCCAAAAAGGGGGCCGAAAGGCCCCCTGGTTACGACGGTGATCGCGCGGGCTTTAGGCCGCTTCCGTGTCTTTTGACGGCTTGATCACGATCTTCTTTTCTGTTTTCCAACCAAGGCGTTGCTCGACGATCTTCTTATCACTCGGATAGACAAGACCCGCCGAAATCACCAGTTTCGCGGCATCTTCCACGCTCATGTCGAGATAGGTGATTTCGCTTTCCGGCACGAAGAGCAAAAAGCCCGAGGTCGGGTTGGGCGTGGTCGGCAAAAACACGGAAACGAGTGGGTCGCCCTCATCTCCGGTCGCGGCCACCTCACCCTTGGCTTTCGACGATACAAAGGCAATCGCGCGCAGCCCTTTTCGCGGATATTCAATGATGCAGGCGCGGTCGAATTTGGTCTCCCCGGTGCTCAGCACGGTTTCCGCGATTTGCTTCACGCCATTGTAGATCGAGCGCACAATCGGCGTGCGGTCCACCAGCCCTTCGCCAAAGCGAATGATGGCGCGGCCAATGAAGTTGCGGGCCAAGGCCCCGACAATCAGCGTGAAGAGCAAGAAGATCAGCACACCCACGCCACGCAGGTTGGTGCCAACATAGGTTTCAGGTTGCAGATGCGCCGGAATGAAGGGCAGCACCCAGCCATCCACCATGCCCGCAATGGTCCACATCAGCCACAGCGTCAGCGCGATGGGGGCCAGCACCACAAGCCCGGTCAGAAAAGAGGCACGCAAGCCCGCCAAGAAGCCCTTTTTATGCGGGGGCAGGTCAGGCTGCGGAAGGGGTTCGTTCGGTTGGGTCATCTTTGATCCAAAAAAGGAGGGGCGCTGCCTATGAGTTAGGCAGCCGTTTGCGCAAACGCAATGCGCTCATCTGCGGGCATCGGCGATTTCACGCGCAATTGCGCTCGCCAGACGGGCATTGTTCAGAACAAGGGCAATATTCGCCGCCAAAGACCGTCCTTCGGTCAGCGCGTAAATCCGCGCGAGCAGGAAGGGCGTGACCTCTTTGGCAGCGATGCCTTGCGCGGTGGCGTCCGCCAGCGCGCCTTCAATCGCGGGAACAATCTCTTCGCGCGGAATTTCAGCCTCGGTTGGGATCGGGTTTGCCACCAATTGCCCGCCGTGCAGGCCAAGCTTGGCCCGCATGAGATGGGCGGCTGCAATCTCGGCGGCGCTGTCGGCGCGTAGCGGCGCTTTCAGCCCCGATTGGCGTGACCAAAAGGCGGGCAGTTCGTCTTGCCCGTAGGCGATCACCGGCACGCCATTGGTTTCCAGCACTTCAAGCGTTTTGGGCAGGTCCAAAATCGCCTTCGCGCCCGCGGCCACCACGGTGACCGGGGTCAGGCCCAGCTCGGCCAGATCGGCAGAGATATCAAAGCTGTCTTCCGCGCCACGATGCACGCCGCCAATCCCGCCCGTGGCAAAGACCGAAATCCCCGCCAGATGCGCGCAGATCATCGTTGCGGCAACCGTGGTGGCCCCGGTTTTTCCCGCCGCCAAACAAAACGCCAAATCGGCGCGCGAGAGCTTCATTGCATCAGGCGTTTGCGCCAGTTTTTCAAGCTCTTGCGGGGTGAGGCCAATGTGAATTTGTCCGCCCATAATGGCAATAGTCGCAGGCGTGGCGCCCGCCGCGCGCACCTCTGCCTCGACCTGTTTGGCGGTTTCGTAGTTTTGCGGCCAAGGCATGCCGTGGGTGATGATCGTGCTTTCAAGCGCCACAACGGGCGCGCCATTATCAAGTGCGCTGCGGACCTCGGGCGCGAAGGTGAGGGGGAGGGGCGTCATCTGTGTTTATCTCCGGAAACGTAGCGGGCGGCGGCATCCAAGGCGCGGTCCAAGGCGTCGGGGCGGGGCGCGCCCTGACGTTCGGCCACTATATGGGCTGCCATGAAAGTATCGCCAGCGCCTGTCACGCGGGTGACAAGCACAGGCGGCGGGGTGGCGCTCAGCACGCCGTGATCTTTTTGGCCATCGGCGGCGGCTTGGCCGCCATTGGTCACCAAAACACGCTGCGCCCCGCGCGCCAAAAGCGCCTCGGCCGCGGCCTCTGCACCCTCAAAATCTTGCTGGCACAGAATCCCGGCCTCTTCGCAATTGACATAGAGCGTTGTCCCCGGGTGGGCGAGCAAGGGGGCCAAGCGATCGGCCTTGCCGGGGCTTGCGGGGGCAACGCGCAGATCGGCCTGCGCAAAAAGCGGCGAACGCGCGATTTCGGCAAGCAAATGCTGCGTGAGGTTGCCATCCAGCGCCACCAGCCCCGCCCAAGGCGTGCCCGCATCGCCCAAGCGGCCATCGTCGAGCGGGCGCAGGATCTTGTCGCCTGCCGCCTCAAGGCTATGGGCATCGGCCACCGCCGCAATCAGCCCATTCGCCCCCTCAATCGCCATGTATCGGTCTGTCGGGAGGTCATCGGAGCGGTAGAGGTAGCCGCAATCAATCCCCATCAGTTCTGCGGCATGGATCAAGTCATCGCCCGGCGCATCACGGCCGATTGCCGTCAATATGGCGGGGCGCAGGCCAAAGCGGGTGAGCGTCATGGCAATATTCATCGCCACACCGCCGGGAAGCCGGGTGATCCGTCCCGGCACATCAGAGCCTGCGCGCATGTGATAGGGCGCACGGCCAATGATGTCCCACAAAACGGAGCCGATACAAAGAATGTCTGGATGCGTGGTCATACCCTTTGGTGCGATGGATGCGCGCGCGGCGCAAGAGCGCATCTGGAGCTTGCCTTCCAAAACCCTTAAAGCGTGCCGCACGCGCCCGCTTCAAACCCTGCGAAACGCCTATTTCAAAGGAAAGTCGCGCAAATTGGGGCAGGGGGCTTGCCATAGCTTTGGCAATGCCCTAAAGGGCGCTCACTTCACAGGCGGAGGCGGGCCAGCGGCGGGAGACATCCCCGTTTGGTCCACCGGTTGGGGGCAACCCTGAATTCCTCCGCTCAGGCGCAAACCGGAAAGGAAATGGACATGGCGCTTCCTGATTTCTCGATGCGTCAGCTCTTGGAAGCTGGCGTTCACTATGGTCACCAAACCCAACGTTGGAACCCGCGTATGGCGGAGTTCATCTATGGCGACCGTAACGGCATCCACATCATCGACCTGACGCAAACCGTCCCGATGCTGGACGCCGCGCTCAACGTGGTGCGTGAAACCGTTGCCAAAGGCGGCCGTGTTCTGTTCGTTGGCACCAAGCGTCAGGCGTCGAAAGCCGTCGCCGAAGCCGCTGAAAAATGCGCGCAATACTACATGAACCACCGCTGGCTCGGTGGCACGCTGACGAACTGGAAAACCGTTTCCCAGTCGATCGCGCGTCTTAAGCACATTGACGAAGTGATGGCGTCGGGCGCTGAAGGCCTGACCAAGAAAGAGCGTCTGGGCATGGAACGCGAGCAGGCCAAACTGCAAGCGTCGCTCGGCGGCATCCGCGAAATGGGCGGCCTGCCGGACCTGCTCTTCGTCATCGACGTGAACAAAGAAGACCTCGCCATTGCCGAAGCGCAAAAGCTGGGCATCCCGGTTGTGGCCGTGGTTGACACCAACTGCTCGCCCAAAGGCGTGGATTACGTGATCCCGGGCAACGACGACGCGGCCCGCGCTATCGCGCTCTACTGCGACCTCGTTTCGCGCGCTGCCCTTGACGGCATGACCGCGCAAATGGGCGCTGCCGGTGTGGACCTTGGCGCGCTTGAAGAAGCGCCCGCCGAAGAAGCCGCCGAGGCCTGATTTTGCGCAGCGTGGGCCCGAAGCTCGGGCCCCGCGTCACGCAATTGACATCGGGCGGGGGTAACCCCGCCCTCACCCAATTCAGAGGAGAAATCCCATGGCGATCACCGCTGCGATGGTGAAAGAGCTGCGCGACACCACTGGCGCCGGCATGATGGATGCGAAAAAAGCGCTCACCGAGACCGACGGCAACATGGAAGCCGCGATCGACTGGCTGCGCACCAAAGGTCTGGCGAAAGCCGCAAAGAAAGCCGACCGTGTGGCCGCTGAAGGTCTGGTCGGTGTGGCCGTTTCGACCGGCCGTGGCGTTGCCATCGAGATCAACTCGGAAACTGACTTCGTTGCGAAAAACGACGACTTCCAAGCGCTCGTGCGCGATGTCGCCAAAGTGGCGCTGGAAACCGGTGAATCGGTCGAAGTGGTGAAAGCCGCTGCGCTCAACGGCAAAACCGTTGACGAAGTGATCGGTGAAGCGATCGCCCGTATCGGCGAAAACATGACCTTCCGCCGTCTGCACGTGCTCGAAGGCGACACCATCGTTTCCTACGTCCACAACGCTGCCGCGCCCGAAATGGGCAAAATCGGCGTGCTCGTGGCGCTGAAAGGCGATGCGGCGAAAGCGGCTGAAGTTGGCAAGCAAATCGCCATGCACATCGCCGCCACCGCGCCGATGGCGCTGGACGAGTCGAGCCTCGATCAAGACGTGGTTGCGCGCGAGCTGAAAGTGCAGACCGAAAAAGCGCTGGAAGAAAACGCCACCGCCGCGAAGCCGAAGCCCGAGCAAGTGATCCACAACAACATCATCCCGGGCCGGATGAAGAAATTCCTGGAAGAAGTGACCCTTCTGAACCAGAAATTCGTCATCAACCCGGACATTACCGTGGCGCAAGCCGCGACCGAAGCGGGTGTGGAAATCACCGGCTTTGCGCGTCTGGCCGTGGGTGAAGGCGTTGAGAAAAAAGAAGAAGACTTCGCCGCCGAAGTGGCGAAAATGGCTGGCGTGTAAGCCTCAGATTCTTCAAGGCAAAGGCGCCGCCCTTCGGGGCGGCGTTTTTCTTTGGCACAACGCCCAAATGTTTGCTGCGGGCTTTGTGAACCAAATTCCTGTCAGGAAATAAAAAACGACCCGGAACAGCGAATATAAGCTGCCCGGGCCGTTCCGGAAAACCGGTTTGAGTTTCGCCGGATCAATCTTCGACTACGCTCATGTTCCTGGCCGAAGCCACCACTCACGGAACTCCTACACTAAACCCAATTTTTGCTGCGCTGGCGAGTATGGAATACCATACCTTTACCATTTTGTCGCAGGTCGCGGATGGGCGTAAACCTGCCGTGAATGGCTAAGTCTCAGTATTTTGTGAGAAAAAGCTGCTTTTGTAACGCGGCTTTCAGCACCGCTTGCGCGGTGGTTTCGACCTCCAGCGTCTCGCGCGCGAGCCGCAAGTGCTTTTCGACGGTGGCCTGAGTCACCCCCATGATCTGCGCAATATCGGCTGTTGTTTTGCCGTCGCTCACCCATTCGAGCACTTCGCGCTGGCGCGCGGTGAGGGGGCGCCGCTGCGCCGGGAACGGTAGGGAACTGATCTTGAGATGCAGCACCGAATTGAGCACCCAAAGTTCGCGCCCATGTTCATTCCAGATCGCATCGACCTCGTCTTGGCTCAACCCCGGGCGTGCGCATAGCCCAATCGCGCCTTTCGCACGTGTCGAAGTGTCTGGAAAACCAATGGAATAGCCCGCCAGCACCTCAAAGCGCTGGTTTAGTGCAATCACCTTTTTCTCTTCGTCGCTGAGCAGGCCAGCGCTTGCGCGTTCGGCCACCAGCCGCCACGATTGGGCGCCGTTTGATTCCGCTGCCCATTTGACCATCGGCGCCTGCGAGAACAGCTTATCGCCCAAAAAGGCCTTGAGATATTCTGGGTCGTGATTGGAGAGAACGAGGGTGTCATCAAGGTTGCCCTCGATGTGCGGCGTCCGAAACCGGGTGAAGCCGTAGATGAGGCGGTCGAAGCCAAAGCTGGCCATCCGATCGCAGTGGAGCGACCAGAGCCCGGCGATATCTTCCACCGCAAGCAGGTTTTCTAGGTGCCCAAGCATTGCGTGATTTAGTCTGTAGAGTGGTTGGTAACAGGACTGTGACACGCACCTGACATGTCGGCAAGAAAAAGCGGTGCTAAACCGCCTCGTCCGGTCACTTAGTCGCACAAACCTATAAGTTTAGTGTATCTTATGTGTCGGTTGAAGTGCTTTCCAAAACAACACCTTGCACGATGATCTTTACGTAAACTTCGCGCGGGACGCCGCTTTGCCGCGTAGGAGGGGCAGCAGCGCAGAATGGTCATAACCGGCCTGTGCGGCAGCCTGCAGAATCTCTTCGGTAGGGCGCAGACCCGCTTGCGACAGCGCCCAAAGATGTGATGACCGCGTGCCAGAGCGGCACCACGCCAGAACCGGCATCTCGGCCCCCTCTAGCGCGCTTTCAAACCCGTCCACCAAATCTTGAGTCAAAAGACCCGGCTCATAGGGCAAAAAGACATAGCGCAGACCGGCCGCTTCTGCCGCAGCTTGAAATGCCTCATGCTGTAGGGCGACGGGCACTTCATCATCGGGTCGATTGTTGATCAGCGTGCGAAAGCCCAGTTCTGCGGCTTTTGCCACATCTTCAAGCTCGATTTGGGGGGCCACCGCGAAATCGGGCGCCAGATACCGTAGATCCATCACCATCCTGCCTCGTTATCGCGTCAAAATGGCGCAGACGGGCCGCAGATGCAAGGGCGGCTCAGGGCAGATCGGGGATGTCTTGGAGTGACGCTTGCGTGAGGTCCGCGCGCAACCAATCGGCGGCGGTAAAATCATCGCCCGTGGTATAGGCCGAGGGGGTGAGCACCACGCGCAACCCCGCCGCTTTCGCCGAAGCCAGACCGGCGCGGCTGTCTTCAAAGGCAATGCACGCTTCGGGCGGCAGGCTCAGCAGATCAAGCGCGCGCAGGTAAACATCGGGCGCGGGTTTCTTTTGCGCCACCTCATCGCCCGCAGCCACCACTTCAAAGACCGCTGTCGTCGGTTTGCCAAATGTCGCATGGATCAGCGCATCGACATTGGCGCGGGTGGTGGTGGTGGCAATCGCCACGCGCAGCCCCGCCGCATGGGCGCGGGCGATCAAGTCTTGCACACCGGGCAAAAGCGGCACCGCGCCAGAGGCGATGATCTCGACATAACGCGCGGTTTTGGCTTTGTGCAGATCGGCAATTTCGGCGTCAGACGGGCCGCTGCCAACGCTGGCGCGATGCTTGGCCATCCGTTCCTTGCCGCCCGTGGTGCGCAGAAGTTCGCGGTAATCTTCCCGGCTCCAATGCCAGTCGAGCCCATGCGCGGCGAAGGTCTCGTTAAAGGCTTGGCGGTGCACCTCTTCGGTTTCCGCCAAAGTGCCATCGACATCAAAGATCAGCGCTTTCAGGGGCATGAGAGCTTCTCAATAATGCCGTGAAGCATTTTGAAATCATTGAAGCTTACGGTGTGCGGCATGTCGTGCACCGGGGTTTTGCGATAGCCTTCAGTGTAAAGCACAAAGGGCAGGCCCGCGTTTTGCGCGGTCTCGGCATCGACTTCGCTATCGCCCAGATAGACGGCTTGTTGAGCTCCCAAACGGCGCTGCGCTTCGTGCACCATTTCCGGGTCGGGCTTGCGGGTGGGCAGGCTATCGCCGCCCAGCACAAGATCGAACATGTCCTCCAAGCCCACATGCGCAATGGCGGCAAGCGCGGGGGCGAGCGGCTTGTTGGTGGTGACGGCCATTTTATAGCCCTCTGCCTTGAGCGTTTCGAGCGCCTCGCGCACCCCGGGGTAAAGTGTGTTGCCCTCCACCTCGGTCTCATAGCGTTTTACCAGCTCGGCATAAATCTCATCAAAAAGCGGCCCGTCCGGGTCTTGCCCCGCGCTTTGCAACAGGCAGCGCACCAGATGCGGCGCGCCTTTGCCGACATAGCCGCGCACTTCATCCACGCCGAGCGCGGGGTAGCCGCGTTCCACCAGAACCGCATTTGAAACGCTATGGATCGCGGGAACAGAGTCGATCAGCGTGCCATCAAGGTCAAAAATCAGGGCTGGGCGCATCAGCTTTTCCATTTGATCGAGCAGCCCATCGCGGGCACTTGTTCGCGCGGGCCTTGGCCTGTCGCGGCGACCATTTGCATCGCCTCATAAAGCTCGCGTTTCGCATCTGCCGGGGCCGGGTTTCGGCCAGAGGCATCCAGTCGCCCACGGTATTGAAGCTCATAATCAGCGTTAAAGCCAAAGAAATCCGGTGTGCAGATCGCATCGTAAGCCTTTGCGACGGCTTGGCTTTCATCATGTAGATAGGGGAATTTGAAGCCGCGGGCTTGCGCCATTTCCACCATTTTATCGAACCCATCCTCGGGATAGGTTTCCGCGTCGTTTGAACAGATGGCCGCCACGCCGATCCCTTGCTCCATCAGCGCCTCAGCCTCGGGTTGAAGCCGGTCCAGCACCGCCAGAACATAGGGGCAGTGGTTACAGATAAACATGATCAGCGTGCCTTTCGGCCCGCCGATCTCGTCAAGTGTCCAAAGCTTGCCATTGGTATCGGGCAGGGTGAAGCGCGGGGCTTTCCAACCGAAATCGCAGATGGGGGCGTGGACGGCCATGCTGTTCTCCTTGGCTTAGAGCGCGGCAGTCGCGGCCGCGCGGATCGCGGCGATGTTGGCACCATAAACCTCGGGCGTCGAGACCGAGCCGCCTTTGAAGACGGCAGAGCCCGCCACAAAGACATCGGCCCCGGCAGCGGCCATCAACGGCGCGGTTTTCGGGTCCATGCCGCCATCAATCTCAATATGCACCGGACGATCGCCAATCATCGCGCGCAGCTTGCGCACCTTGGCGGTCATGTCGATGTATTTTTGGCCACCAAAACCGGGGTTCACGGTCATGATGCAGACAAGGTCGGTGATGTCGAGAATATGCTCGATCGCCTCAATCGGGGTGCCGGGGTTCACTGCGACGCCCGATTTCATGCCAGCGGCGCGAATGGCCTGCATGGTGCGGTGAATATGCGGGCCCGCTTCGACATGGGCCGTCAGCACATCGGCGCCGGCCTGAGCATAGGCGTCGATGTAGCTGTCGACGGGCGAAATCATCAGGTGCACATCCATCACGGTTTTGACGTGCTTGCGGAAGGCGGCCACGGCGGGCGGGCCAAAGGTGAGGTTCGGCACGAAATGGCCGTCCATCACATCCACATGCACCCAATCGGCGCCTTGCGCCTCAATCGCCTGAATTTCACGGCCAAAATCGGCGAAATCAGCCGAGAGGATCGACGGCGCGATCTTGATGGAACGGTCGAAGGTCATGTCGGTTCTCCAAAAGGGATGGGGCGGGGGCTTCCCCCCGCCCGGATGGTGCGCTGCTTAT
Source organism: Rhodobacter sp. JA431 (assembly GCF_900217725.1). Classification (NCBI taxonomy): domain Bacteria; kingdom Pseudomonadati; phylum Pseudomonadota; class Alphaproteobacteria; order Rhodobacterales; genus Rhodobacter; species Rhodobacter sp. JA431. Next base: position 118,442 of record NZ_OBMP01000002.1, on the reverse strand, counting down.
GCCACGCCCAGCGCGTCGCGCCAGCCCGGATAAAGCTTGTCAGAGTCATGCGCAAAGCTTTCAAAGGCGCGCGCCAGTTCCTTATGCTCTTTGGCATAGGTGACCAGATCGACCCCAGCTTTCCACGCATCATGCGCTTGGCGCAGCGAGATCGCGCCCGCGGTGCCGCCATCAAGGTGACCAAAGGCGCCGCCGCCCGAGGTTTGGATCACGTTCGAGTGGCCAAGGTTGTCAAAGAAGCCCGGCAGACGCAGCGCGTTCATGCCGCCCGAGATGATCGGGGTGGTCGCTTTCATCCCCAGCCAGTCTTGGTGGTAATAGGGGCCCATCGCGGCCTCATCGGTCAGCATGAAGGCCATGATCTTGTCGGCCGCTTCGCCTTCCATTTTGCCGTAGCCCATTGTCCCGGTATGGATGCCCGAGGCGCCTTGCAGACGCGACATTTTCGAAAGCACGAAGGCGGTGTAACCGCGCATCGACTGCGGCGAGGTCACCGCGCCGTGGCCCGCACGGTGATAGTGCAGGAACTGACGCGGGAAGGAGCGGCGCGCGGTGGTGATCGCGGCCGGGCCAGTCACGTAACCATCCACCAAGAAGGCAACGTGGTCGGCGTTTTCTCCAAAGGTTTCAAGGATATATTCGCCGCGTGCCACCATTTCATAATGGTCATCAGCGGTGATATTGGCCGAGAAAAGCTTGGCTTCGCCGGTTTCATCTTGCGCGCGTTTCATCGCATCCGCCACCAGACGGATGGTTTCTTTCAACGGCGCAAAGGTTTGGTTGCCTTGCGGTTCGTCGTTTTTGATGAAATCGCCGCCCAGCCAGAACTCATAGCAAGCGTCGGCAAAGGGCTGCGGGCGCAGGCCGAGTTTCGGCTTGATGATCGTGCCGACGACCATGCCGCCGTCATTCACATCGCGGCCCAGAACGCGCCACATATCGGCAATGTTCATCGAGGGGCCATCGAACAGGCGCAGATAGGCGGGCGGCACGTAGAAGTCGTGCATCTTGGCGTATTCCACATCGCCCATGCCTTGGTTGTTGCCGATCGTCAGCGTCAGGAACGAGCACAGCATCGCGCGCCCGTCGATGATGTTGCGGTCAAAAAGCTCGACCGGATAAGCGATTTTCATCAGCTCTTTATCGGGGTCGATCTCATAGACGAGCGCATCAACGCCACGGGTGAAATCGTCGGTGGTGGACACTTCGACGTTGGTGCCGGTGGAGCTTTCGGCGGCGAAGTGGGCGGCCGTTTCCAGGTAGCCGTAGCCCGCCTTGGGCTTCATGATATAGGCGCACAGAACGTGGCGCCCGCCAGCAATCAGATCGGCTTCGTTCAGGTCAAGCCGGGCATAACGGTTGGACTGATCCATGATGAGGGTCCTTTCGATCAGTTGGTTTTGGGCGCAAGCGAACCGTCAGCATAACGCTTCGCCATGTCATCCATCGGGATGACTTTGATTTTCGAGGCATGGCCCGCCGTACCAAAGGCTTCAAAGCGGTCACGGCAGAGATCGCGCATCGCATCCATCGCGGGTTTGAGGAATTTGCGCGGGTCAAACTCGGCTTTGTTTTGTTCGGCAATGCGGCGGAACTGGCCGGTCATCGCCATCCGGCAATCGGTGTCGATGTTGACTTTGCGCACGCCCATTTTGATGCCGCGCACAATCTCTTCGACCGGCACACCAAAAGTTTGCGGCATCGCACCACCGAATTCATTGATGATGTCTTGCAACTCTTGCGGCACCGAGGAGGAGCCGTGCATCACAAGGTGGGTGTCGGGCAGTTTTTTGTGGATCGCTTCAATCACCGACATGGCCAGAATTTCGCCATCGGGTTTACGGCTGAACTTGTAAGCACCATGCGAGGTGCCGCAGGCAATGGCCAGCGCATCCACTTGAGTTTTCTTCACAAAATCAACCGCCTGGTCGGGGTCGGTCAGAAGTTGGCTGTGGTCGAGCTTGCCCACGGCGCCGTGGCCATCTTCGGCTTCGCCTTCACCGGTTTCCAAACTGCCCAAAACGCCCAATTCACCTTCGACCGAAGCACCGACCCAATGCGCCATGCTGGCCACACGTTCGGTGATGTCGACGTTATATTCGTAGCTGGCCGGGGTTTTGGCGTCGCCTTCAAGCGAGCCGTCCATCATCACCGAGGTGAAGCCGTGGCGGATCGCGGTCATGCAGGTGGCTTCGTTATTGCCGTGGTCTTGGTGCATACACAGCGGAATATCGGGGTAGATCGCGGCGAGCGCCTCGATCATTTTCGCCAGCATGATATCGTTGGCGTAGTTGCGCGCCCCGCGCGAGGCTTGGATGATCACGGGCGCATCGACGGCTTTGGCCGCCTCCATGATCGCAAGGCCTTGTTCCATGTTGTTGATGTTGAACGCCGGCACGCCGTAGGAATTTTCTGCAGCGTGGTCAAGCAGTTGGCGAAGAGTGATCAGTGCCATGTGGTGTTCCTTTTATGCGTGGCCCGTCCGGGCCGACATGTCTTGGTGTCCGGGGGCCGGCCAGGGCCCCCGGCGTTCATCAGATCAGCTTACCCATCGCGACGGCGGTGTCCGCCATACGGTTGGAGAAGCCCCATTCGTTGTCATACCAGCTCAGAATGCGGACCATTTTGCCGTCCATGACCTTGGTCTGGTCCATGTGGAAGACCGAGGAATGCGGGTCGTGGTTGAAGTCCGACGACACATTCGGCAGGTCGGTGTAGCCCAGCACGCCTTTGAGCGGGCCATCGGCCGCAGCGCGCACGGCGGCGTTGACTTCCTCAACCGTGGTGGCGCGTTTCGCTTCAAACACCAGATCCACAACCGAGACGTTGGGCGTGGGCACGCGGATCGCAACGCCATCGAGTTTGCCTTTGAGTTCGGGCAACACCAGACCCACGGCTTTGGCAGCCCCGGTCGAGGTCGGGATCATGCTCAGCGCGGCGGCGCGGGCGCGGTAGAGGTCTTTGTGCATCGTGTCGAGCGTCGGTTGGTCGCCCGTGTAGCTGTGGATCGTCGTCATGAAGCCCTTTTCGATGCCGATGGCGTCGTTGAGCGCTTTGGCGACCGGGGAAAGGCAGTTCGTGGTGCACGACGCGTTCGAGACAACCATGTCTTCGGCGGTGAGCGTGCTGTCGTTCACGCCAAAGACAATGGTTTTATCCGCGCCGTCGCAAGGTGCCGAGACCAGCACCCGTTTCGAGCCGTTTTGCAGATGCGCGGAGGCTTTTTCTTTGGTGGTGAAAATGCCGGTGCATTCCATCGCAATATCGACATCGCCCCAGGGCAGTTCGGCGGGGTTGCGAATGGCGGTGACTTTGATTTTGCCACGGCCCACATCAATCCAGTCTTCGCCCGTCGTCACGGTCGCGGGGAAGCGGCCATGCACGCTATCGAAGCGCAGAAGATGCGCGTTGGTTTCTACCGGGCCGAGGTCGTTGATCGCGACCACTTCAATATCGGTGCGGCCCGATTCAATGATCCCGCGCAGCACGTTGCGGCCAATGCGGCCAAACCCGTTGATAGCAACTTTAACAGTCATTCTCTTCCCTCAGATCATATTCTTGGCTTCAGCAACAATGGCTTCGGCGGTGATGTTGAAGTGTTCATAAAGCGCGGGCGCGGGCGCAGAGGCGCCAAAACCCGTCATGCCGACAAAGGCATCTTGGGGGCCAAGGAACAGATCCCAGCCCATGCGCAGCGCGGCTTCACAGCCCACACGCGGCGCGGTGCCCAGCACTTTGGTCACATACTCGCGCGACTGTTGGGCAAAGAGCTCAAAGCAGGGGGCAGAGACCACAGCCGCGCGAATGCCCTCGGCCTCCAATTGATCCGCTGCGGCAAGCGCTATTTCGACCTCAGAGCCCGTAGCGATCAGCGTGACCTGACGATTTTCCGGGTCGCGCAGCAGGTAGGCGCCGCGCGCGGTCAGGTTTTCGGCGGTGTGCTCGGTGCGCACCGTGGGCAGGTTTTGCCGTGAAAGCACCAACAGGTTGGGCGTGCCTTTCGCGGTCATGGCGATCTCCCAAGCCTCGGCGGTTTCCACGGCATCTGCCGGGCGGAGCACATTGAGGTTCGGGATCGCGCGGAGCGAGGCGAGATGTTCCACCGGCTGGTGGGTCGGCCCGTCTTCGCCCAGACCAATCGAGTCATGGGTCATGACGTAAGTCACCGGCACGCCCATCAACGCCGAAAGCCGGATCGAGGGGCGGCAGTAATCGGCGAAGGCCATGAAGGTGCCGCCATAGGGGCGCAGCCCCCCGTGCAGCGCGATGCCGTTCATCGCCGCCGCCATGCCATGTTCACGGATGCCGTAGTGGATATAGTCGCCGCCAAACGCGCCCGGCTTGACCGAGGTCATGCCCTTGGAGCGGGTCAAGTTCGAGCCGGTCAAGTCCGCGGAGCCGCCAACCGAGAAGGGCAGGGTGGTGTTGACCACCTCAAGCGCCATTTCGGAGGCTTTGCGGGTCGCGACCTTGGGTTTGTCGGCGCTCAGCTTCGCCTTATAGGCGGCAATCGCGGCGGGCAGGGCACTGGTGTCGCCTGCTTCCGCTTTAGAAAAGTCGGCGCGGGCCGCGTGGCCGGCAAGCCGCGCCTCCCAATCTGCCCGCGCCGAAGCCCCCCGTTTCGCAACCCGGCCCCAGGCTGCATAGACGTCGGAAGGGATCTCGAAAGGTTCGTAGGACCAGTTCAGCACTTTGCGCGCAGCGGCGATTTCCTCGGCGCCGAGCGGCGCGCCGTGCACATCATGCCCGCCTTGTTTGTTGGGCGCGCCAAAGCCGATGATCGTGCGGCAGGCGATCAAAGAGGGGCGCGGGTCGTTGCGCGCTTCTTCGATGGCGGCGGCAATGTCATTGGGCGCATGGCCATCACAGGCCACCACATGCCAGCCAGAGGCGGCAAACCGCGCCATCTGATCGGTCGAGGTGGAAATGTCGGTATCGCCATCAATGGTGATCTTGTTGTCGTCCCACATGACGATCAAACGGCCAAGGCCAAGGTGCCCCGCCATATCAATCGCCTCGTGGCTGATGCCTTCCATCAGGCACCCATCACCCGCAATCACATAGGTAAAATGATCAACCAGATCATCGCCATAGCGCGCATTCTTCATGCGCTCAGCAAGCGCCATACCAACCGAGGTGGCAATCCCTTGGCCGAGCGGCCCGGTCGTCACCTCGATGCCATCGGCATGGCCATATTCGGGGTGGCCTGCGGTGCGCGCGCCAAGCTGGCGGAAATTCTTGAGCTGCTCGATATCCATATCGTCATAGCCGAGCAGATGGTGGATCCCGTAAAGCAGCATCGAGCCGTGACCGGCAGACAGCACGAACCGATCCCGGTCGGGCCATTTCGGCGCTTTGGGGTCAATGGTCATGAAGCGGTTGAACAAAACGGCGGCCACATCGGCCATGCCCATCGGCATGCCCGGATGCCCCGATTTGGCTTTTTCGACCGCATCCATCGCCAGCGCACGCAGCGCATTTGCCATTTTGACTTCCTGCGAAAGCTCAAAATCTTTCATGGCACTCCTCCCTGATATGCCATTCGTCACGGGCGGGCCCAAAGGCCCTGCCCAAAAAACTTTGTTGGTTCCGTGTCTTGCCTTAGGCGCGGGCGCGCCGCCCCTCGGCCACCAAGCGCTCGATGAGCGGGGTCAAGATCAGCTGCATCGCCAGATCTTGCTTGTTGCCCGGAATGACGATCGAGTTCGCCCGGCTCATCCACGAGCCATTGATCATCGAGGTCAGATAGGGGAAGTCGATCCCGCGCGGGTTGCGGAAGCGGATCACGATCAGGCTTTCATCCGGCGTGGGGATCCAGCGGGTGATGAACGGGTTCGAGGTATCGACCACCGGCACACGTTGGAAGTTGATGTCGGTTTGCGAGAATTGCGGCACGATGCAATGCACATAGTCATGCATCCGGCGCAAAATCACGTCGGTCACCGCCTCGGTGGTGTAGCCACGGCTGGCGCGGTCGCGGTGGATTTTTTGGATCCATTCGAGGTTGATCACCGGCACCACGCCAATTTTCAAATCGGCATGTTTGGCGATATCGACCGTGTCATTGGTCACGCAGCCGTGCAGACCTTCGTAGAAAAGCAGATCGGAATGCTCTTCAAAAGGCGCCCATTCGGTAAAAAGGCCGGGTTCGACGCCGTATTTCGCGGCTTCATTGGTGTCGTGCACATAGTGACGCGAACGGCCCGCACCGGTTTCGCCATATTCGCGGAACACACGCTCCAGATCTTCGAGCGCGTTCGCCTCATAGGAAAAGTGCGAGAAGGTGGCATCGCCTTCGGCATAGCGGCGCTCAAGTTCCGCTTTCATATCGGCGCGGTTGAAGCGGTGGAACGAGTCGCCTTCGATGGAAACCGCTTTCACACCTTCGCGGCGGAAGATTTGATCAAAGGTGGCTTTCACGGTCGAGGTGCCTGCGCCCGACGAGCCGACAACGGAAATGATAGGATATTTTTTCGACATGGAACTTAGCTCCGGAAAAGACCACGGGTGTTGAAGAGCGCAGAGGTCTCTTCCCCGGGCAGGTCGTGATAGGCGGCAACGCGGGCGACTTTGGCGCCACAGCCGAAGACGAAAGGCGTGCGCGCATGCAGCCGGTCGGGCAGGGCGGTCAGCACCTCTTCACAGCCATCGGTGGCCCCGCCACCTGCTTGGGCGATCAAAAACGCAATCGGCGCGCATTCATACACATGGCGCAGACGACCACGTTCATAGCCCTTGCGGTCATCGCCCGGATAAAGGAACACGCCGCCGCGCATCAAAATGCGATGGGTTTCCGCGACAAGCGACGCGATCCAGCGCATGTTGAAGTTTTTGCCGCGCGGGCCTTCGGCCCCGGCCACGAGGTCGTCAATGAAAGCGCGGATCGGCGCGGGCCAGTGGCGGTAGTTCGAAGCGTTGATCGCATATTCGGTGGTGTCTTGCGGTAGCGGCTTGATATCGGCCACGCGACGGAAGCTGTTGGTGTCGAGGTCCAGCACCCAGTGCTTCACGCCATCGCCAAAGGTGCACACCAGCGCGCATTGCGGCCCATAGATGATGTAACCGCCCGCCAGCTGTTCATGGCCTTGGCGCAAGAACGTCGCGTCGCCATCTTCTTTCGCCGGGAAGATCGAGAAGATCGTGCCAATCGACACGTTCACGTCAATGTTGGACGAGCCATCGAGCGGGTCAATGGCCAGACCCAAGCTGCCTTCGCCAAGGCTCACGACCTCATCTTGTTCTTCAGAGGCATACCACGCAACGGCGGTATCGCTCAGCGCTTCTCGGAACAAATCATCGGCAATCACGTCGAGCGCTTTTTGCCCGTCGCCGCCAGCGTTGGTGCCCACACCTGCGGCGAGATCGGTTTCGACGCCATTGCGGGAAATGATGCGGGCGACCTGAGCCCCCACCGTGGCGAGGCGTGTCATCACCTCTGCCATTTCCGGGGTTAACCCGAGGTCTTCTAATTCGATCGCCATGGCCCCTCCTGCCAGTTGGATGCCGGGACGTTGCGCCGGAAGCGGCTTTATGCAAATTTGAAATTCAGCAAGCGGCTTTCAGGAAATTTTAAAATGATCCGTCTCGACAGCATAACGCTTAAGCAATTGCGCGCCCTACAAGCCGTAGAAAAAGGCGGTTCGTTAACCGCTGCGGGCCATGCTTTGGGGCTTACAACGCCTGCAATTCACACGCAAATCAAAGGCTTGGAGGATGCCGTTCAAGTCAAGCTTTTGCAGCGCGCGGCCGATGGCGGCGGATCAGAGTTAACAGAGGCCGGATTGACGCTTTTGGAGACCGCGCGCCGGATTGAAGACGCTTTGTCACAGGGGGGCGCCAATCTGGCAGCGCTATCACGGGGCAAAGCGGGGCGTGTGACGCTTGGTGTTGTCTCTACCGCCAAATATTTTGCGCCGCGACTCGTGAAGGCGCTCAGCCTGTCGAACCCAGATATTGAGGTCGCTTTGCGGGTCGGCAACCGTGCCACGACGATTGAAGGGTTGGAGCGCGGTGCCTTTGACATCGCCATTATGGGGCGCCCGCCGCGCCGCCCGCCGGTGACGGCGGAGCCGCTGGGGGTGCACCCGCATGGGTTGGTGGCGCCGCCGGATCATCCGCTGGCGGGGCAGGGGCTTTGGCTCGATGCGCTTTTTGAAGAGGTGTTCTTGGCGCGCGAAAAGGGCTCTGGCACGCGGATTTTGATGAACCGTTGGCTGGATCGCGTGGGCGAGGGGCGGGCCTATGAAACGCTGGAGATGGACAGCAATGAAACCATCAAACAGGCGGTGATGGCGGGGCTTGGGATTGCATTTTTATCGCTTCATACGGTGACGGAAGAATTGGCCTCGGGGCGGCTGGTGGAATTGCCCGCGCCCGCGCTGCCGATTGTGCGCCACTGGTTCATGGTGCGGCGCGAAGATGAGGTGCCGCGCCCGGTGGCGGTTCAGCTTTGGAATGCGATTGGCGCGTTAAAAGGCAATTATCTGCCTATCGTTCCGGGGAATTGACGGGCTGGTAAGCAGGCGGCATGCTGGGCAGTGAAGGGGAAGATCATGGCCACAGTTACTGCTCCGCAAGATCCGGAAGCCAATCCGCGTGTCAAAGCCGTTTTTGACGACATTCGCGCCACCCGCGGCACAGATTTCATCAACAACATTTGGCGCTATCTGGCCTTTGATCCGGGGTTGCTAGAGGCGACTTGGGCCGATGTGAAAGCGGTGATGGCCACACCTTCGGCGCTCGATCCGAAGGTGAAAGAGCTAATCTATGCAGCAGTTTCGGTCGCCAATGCGTGTGACTACTGCACCCATTCGCATCTGGCCGCGGCGCGAGCCAAAGGCGCGAACGAGGCGGAAATTGCGGATTTCTTTCGCGTTGTCGCCTCGGCGGGCAAGACCAATCACCTGTTGAACGCGCTGCGCGTTCCCGTTGACGACGCCTTTCGCAAGGAGGTTTGAATGAGCTATGCGATGGTCGTTTCTGCACCCGGTGGTGTAGAGAATTTTCGCCGCGTGACGCGCGAGATCCCTCAACCTGGGCCGGGTGAGGTTACATTAAGACAGACAGCTATTGGCTTGAACTATATAGATGTTTATTTCCGATCTGGGCTTTACCCTTGGCCCGTGCCAGCCGATTTGATCACCGGTTCAGAAGGCGCTGGCGTGGTGGAATTGGTCGGTGATGGCGTTGATCTCAAGCCCGGCATGCGCGTTGCTTATACGCTGCCGAACGGCGCTTATGCCAGCCATCGGGTGATTGCCGCCGATCAATTGGTGCCCATTCCCGATGACATCAGCGATGAGGTCGCGGCGGCTGTGATGCTCAAGGGGCTGACGGTTCACTACCTGATCCAGCACTCGTTTCCGGCGCTTGAGGGCGACACAGTTCTTTTCCATGCCGCCGCGGGTGGCGTTGGGCTATTGGCGGGCCAATGGCTGAAAGCGCGCGGTGTGCGGGTGATTGGCACCGCCGGTGGACCAGAGAAATGCGCGCTCGCGAAGGCGCATGGCTATGCCCACGTAATCGACTACCGAAAACAAGATTTTGTGGCCGAGGTGATGCGCATCACCGAGGGAAAGGGTGTGCAGGCGGTTTATGACTCGGTTGGCGATGTCACGCTGATGAAATCGCTCGATGTGTTGGAGCGGTTTGGCACGCTGGTGAGCTTTGGTCAAAGTTCTGGGCCCGCGCTTGATTTCCGCGTGAATGATTTGGCGCGTGGTTCGCTGCGCCTGACGCGGCCGACCTTGTTCCATCACACCGCGCGGCCCGGTTGGCTGAAATCGGCGAGCGCTGATCTTTTTGCCATGCTGCGCTCGGGTGCGGTGAAGGTAGAGATTGGGCAACGCTTTGCCTTGGCTGATGTTGCAAAAGCGCATGTTGCGCTCGAGGCACGTCAAACCACGGGCAGCACGGTGCTAAACCCATAATCTGCTTACAATCCCGTAACGGCAAAGACCTCTGGCATAATAAATAATTTACATAATACTGATTATGGGGCTTTTGTGTTGGCGAAAACTGAGGGAAATAAAGCCTGTAGGTCTTGCGCCTCTTGGTTATTGGCCTGCGATAATGTCACCGATCGCCTGCGAGCGCGCTCTTTTTCCTGTCACGGGCAACGAAGTCTTGACCGTTCGCATTTGGAGGAATGTTGCAAATGGTCAAGCCGAGGCATTGTCAGCTATGGCGACGGTGTTCCCGCCGCCTTTATCGCTCCGGTCAAAGTCAATCAGGTGATGACATCGGGACCTTTGCGGCCTGTGCGGGCCCGAATACCGACAATCTCTTCGGTCGCGGCGATGATTGGCGCCAAGGCCTCTTGCGGATCGGCGGTCAAACCCTCGGGGCCCGGTTCATAGCGCTCAAGATAGACGCGCAGCGTTGCCCCCTCGGTCCCCGTGCCTGAAAGGCGCAGCACAACGCGCGATCCGCCCTCGAACAAAATCCGGAATCCTTGGCCCTCGGATACCGATCCATCGACCGGGTCAGTGTAGCTGAATTCGTCTGCACTTTCGACTGTAAGACCTTGGGACTGTGTTCCTTTCAGGCTTTCAAGCCGGTCACGCAAATCCCCCAGCATGGCATTGGCCACATCGGTTGGGAGAACCTCATAATCATGACGCGAATAGTAATTGCGCCCGTATTCTTCCCAATGGTCGGCCATGATTTCGGCGACTCCCATGCCCCGCGCCGCGATGATATTGAGCCACATCAGCACCGCCCAAAGGCCATCTTTCTCGCGCACATGGTCTGAGCCCGTGCCAAAGCTCTCTTCACCGCAAAGGCTCACACGGCCCGCATCCATCAGGTTGCCGAAGAACTTCCAGCCCGTCGGGGTTTCATAGCAATCGACGCCTAGCGCGACCGCCACCCGGTCCACCGCCGCAGAGGTCGGCATAGACCGCGCCACCCCCTTCAGCCCCGTGGCATAGCCAGGCACCAGATGTGCATTCGCCGCGATCACGGCGAGGCTATCGGAGGGTGAGACATAGACCCCCCGACCGACGATCATATTACGGTCCCCGTCCCCATCCGAGGCCGCGCCGAAATCAGGTGCCTCGGGCCCCATCATCTCGGCCATCAACTCATGCGCCCAAGTCGGGTTCGGGTCGGGGTGCATACCGCCAAAATCGGGCAGCGGTTGTTCGTGCACCACCGTGTCCTTGGGCGCGCCAAGCCGGTTTTCAAAAATCTCGACCGCATAGGGCCCGGTGATGGCACACATACTGTCCATCCGCATCGTGAAGCCTTCATGAAAAAGACCGCGCAATGCTTTGAAATCGAATATTTCTTCCATCATGTCAGCATAAGCCGCGACCGGGTCTACAACCTCTACGACCATTTGGGCGAGATGGCTTTCTCCGACCATGTCGAGGTTCACATCCGGGGCCGTGATTTTCTTATAAGATGTGATTTCTTGCGTGCGCGCAAAGATCGCGGCGGTCACCGCCTCCGGTGCCGGGCCACCATTCGCCATGTTATACTTGACCCCGAAGTCCTCGTTCGGGCCGCCGGGGTTGTGGCTGGCCGACAAAATCAGCCCACCGTCGGCGCCGCGCTGGCGGATCAAGTTAGAGGCCGCAGGCGTCGAGAGCCAAGCGCCCTGCCCCACAATTACCCGCGCGGCGCCATTGGCCGCTGCCATCTTTAGGATGCATTGCGCCGCTTCCGCCCCGAAATAGCGCCCGTCGCCGCCCAAAACGAGGGTTTTCCCTACGACGCCGTCGATCGCGTCAAAGGTGCTTTGCACAAAGTTCTCCAAATAGCCCGGCTGCATAAAGATCGGGGTCTTTTTGCGCAGGCCAGAGGTGCCGGGTTTTTGGCCCTCGAAGGGCTGCGTTGCATGGGCGGTCATAGGCGGACTCCTATCGGGCTGTCGATCGGATAAACAGTTGAACAGATTGTGCGAAAACACAAGTGACGGGGTCTGAATGCGGGCTTTCTGGGGCCTTGGGTTGGGCCGTGTCGAGCATTTTGCGCCAGCGCCCCTCGGGCAAGGTCACGTCGATCTGCGGCCCCGCATTGAAGATGATGAAAAAGGCCTCATGCGCGACCTGCCCCGCCGGCCCCTCTGCCGCGCCGCGGACCTCGGCACAGAGGCAATGCGCCTTGGCATCATGCCAATCTTGCGGCGTCGGCTCGCCGCCAGAGGGCATGCGCCAGATCAGATCGCGGATGCCATCTTGCTCGCGCACTTTCGCATGTAAAAAACGGGATTGGCGCAGCACCGGATGGTCGTGCCGTAGCTTCGCAAGCCGCGCGACAAAGTCGACAAGATCGGTATCTGTGCTGCTCCAGTCGATCCAGCCAATCGGGTTGTCTTGCGCATAAGCGTTGTTATTGCCTAGTTGCGAATTGCCAATTTCATCGCCTCCCAAGAGCATCGGCACCCCTTGCGAGAGCATTAAAGTGGCGAGCAGTGCGCGCTTGCGGTTGCCGCGTTCTTCTGCGCTGGCTAAGGCTTGGGAATAGTTCGCATTATGCCCGTCACGGTTGTTTTCGCCATTTGCCTCGTTTCTCTTTTCATTAAAGGAAACAAGGTCTTGTAGCGTGAAGCCGTCATGGGCGGTAAGGAAATTAAGCGAGCTGGTGGCAGCCCTTCCACGGTGATCGAAGATCTCTGCCGAGCCTGCAACGCGGCGCGCAAGTTCGGGGATTTGGCCCGCATCGACGCGCCAGAATTGGCGCAGGCCATCGCGATAACGGTCGTTCCATTCGATGAACGGATAGGGGAAATCACCAAGCCTATAACCACCGGGGCCAATGTCCCAAGGTTCGGCAATCAGCTTCACCGCGCCGAGCACCGGATCTTGGCGAATGGCGCTTAGAAGCGGGGCCCAAGACTTGAACCGGCCAGAGGCGCCCCGCCCCAAAGTGGCGGCCAAATCAAAGCGGAACCCGTCCACCCCCATCTCCTCCACCCAGTGGCGCAGGGAGTCCGTGACCATGCGCAACACCATCGGATGGGCAAGGTTCAGCGTGTTGCCGGTGCCAGTGTCGTTGACATAGGTGCGCCCACCCTCGGCCAAACGGTAATAGGCGCCGTTATCAAGGCCTCGCAGGCTCAGCGTTGGCCCCGCACCATCCCCCTCACCCGAATGGTTGAAAACGACATCCAAGATCACCTCGATCCCGGCGGCATGGAGTGCGCGGACCATGCTGCGGAACCCCTCGCGCGTGCCGTAACGCGGCTCGGGCGCGAAGAAGGAAATCGGCTGGTAGCCCCAGTAATTGCGCAGCCCCTTCTCGACCAAAAAACGGTCATCAATGAAAGGCATCACCGGCAAAAACTCGACCGCCGTCACGCCGAGTTTTTTCAGATGCGCAATGATCGGCGGGCAGGCAAAGCCTTCATAGGTGCCCCGCAGATGCTCGGGCACTTCGGGGTGTTGCATCGTCATGCCGCGCAGGTGGCACTCGTAGATAAATGTATGAGACCATGACCTTGCGGGGCGTTCCCAATGTGGCTTGAAGATCTCGCAGACCACGCTTTTGGGCGTAACGGTTCCAGAATCGCGCCGATCGGGGCGGGTCGTCCCCACCCCGCCTTGCATCAAAGGATGCCAAATTATCGGAGCGTTGAGCGCCCTGGCATAGGGGTCGATCAAGAGCTTTGATGGGTTGAACCGATGGCCAATTTCGGGGGCCCATGGGCCATGGACGCGGTAGCCGTATTCCGTGCCCGGCCCCACGCCGCGCACGAAGCCATGCCAAATATCTCCGGCGCGCTCGGGCAAGGTCAGACGGCGTTCCTTGCCGTCTTCAAACAGGCACAGTTCCACCTTTTCGGCATGGGTGGAAAACACGGCAAAATTCGTGCCGCCCCCCGAAGGAACGGCCCCCAGAACCTCGGCCCTGCCCGGATGGATCGTCATTGCGCCAAGAGCCGCTCGTAAAGCGCGGCATAGCGCGCGGCCGAGGCGCCCCAGCCAAGATCGGTTTTCATGCCGCGTTTGACCATTGCGGCCCAGCCTTTGCGGTCTGCGTAAAGCGCGCAAAGTTGGCGCGTGGCTTGGCGCAGCGCCAAATCATCGACCGGATGGAACACCACGCCCGTCGCGGCCTTTGCGGCAAGGCTGGCCGGGGTCGCGCCCACAACCGTATCGGCCAAACCGCCCACCGCCGCCACCAGCGGCACGCAGCCATAGCGCAGCCCGTAAAGCTGCGTCAGCCCGCAAGGTTCAAACCGCGAGGGCACCAGCACCGCATCGCCCCCGGCAAACATCCGATGGCTGAGGTTTTCATTATAGCCGATATGCACGCCCACCCGGCCCGGATAGCGCAGCGCCAAATCGCGCACCATATTTTCGGCCCAATGATCGCCCGAGCCCAAAAGCGCCAAGCCCCCGCCCGCAGCCACCAACTCCTCCACCGCGGCGGGCAAAAGGTCGATGCCTTTTTGCGCGGTCAGCCGCGAAACAAGAATGGCGAGCGGCCCGGAAAGTTTCTTTTCCAGTTGAAACTCGGCCAGCAAGGCTTTGCGCGCATGGGATTTTCCGGCAAGCTTGTTGGCGGAAAACGGTTTGCAATCGGGGTCGTTTTCCGGGTCCCATACGGTTTCGTCGATACCGTTGAGTATTCCCATAACCACGCCAGACCGGGCCGCGATCACGCCTTCCAAGCCCTGCCCATATTCGCCGCGCATCAGTTCTTCGGCGTAGCGCGGGCTCACTGTGGTGATCGCATCGGCCGTGGTGAGGCCCGCTTTGAGGGTAGAAATATCGCCCCAAAACTCAAAGCCATCGCGGTGATACGCTTCGGGAGGAAGCCGCAACGCACCCATTTTCGTGGCGCCAACGCGACCTTGAAACGCCATATTGTGGATTGTAATCACAGTGGGCACGCTTGCCCCGGCGTAGCGCAAATACGCGGGCGCCAAGGCCCCTTGCCAATCATGCGCATGCAGAACATCGGGGCGCCAATCGCCCGCGCCTTCACGGGCCACCATGGCCGCCGCCCAGCACAGCGCGGCAAACCGCTCGGCATTATCCCAATAATCGCCATGTGGGCCCGAATAGGGGCCGCCGTCGCGGTCATAAAGGTGAGGCGCCTCCAGCGCCATCACCTCCATCTCGCCAAACTTGCCCAAATGCAACCTTCCGGGCCCGCCAAACAGATAGTCATCGGCCCAGACGATCTTGGTTTTCCCAAGCTTTTCAAGCAATCCGCGATAGGCGGGCAGCATGACGCGCATCTGCCAGCCCTGCCCCGCCAATGCCTCGGGCAATGCGCCGACCACATCGGCAAGCCCACCGGTTTTGATCAAGGGCACCGCCTCGGATGCCACCGACAGAACGCGTTTCATGACGCCCCCTTTTCGAGCCGTTTTAGCCCAGTATCGCCGCGCGCCGATCCAGCATCGGCTGGGTAATCAACACGATACCACCCTCAGTGCGGCGGAACCACTTCGCATCTTCTTCCGGGTCTTCGCCAACAACGAGCCCCTCGGGAATGATCACGCCGCGGTCGATCACACAGCGCGTAAGCTGCGCTTTGCGGCCGATTTCGACGTAAGGCAGCGAGACCACATGATCGAGCATCGAATAGGAATGCGAGCGCCCGCCGGTGAACATCAGCGAATTGCGCACTTCCGAGCCCGAAACGATGCAATCGCCCGAAATCAGCGAACTGACCGCCGAACCGCGGCGATTGTCTTCATCATGGATGAATTTCGCGGGCGGCACGATCTCGGCATAGGTCCAGATCGGCCAAGCATTGTCATAAAGGTCAAGCTTGGGGGTGAAATCGGTCAGGTCGATATTGGCCTGCCAAAACGCATCAATCGTCCCGACGTCGCGCCAATAGGGTTCCGTTTCCAGCCCCGAGGTGACGCAGCTTTCCGAAAACCGATGCGCCATCGCCTTGCCGTTCTTCACAATCGACGGGATCAGGTCATGGCCGAAATCATGGCTCGAATGCGGGTCTTCGGCATCCTTGATGAGCAACTCGCGCAAGAGCTTCCAATCAAAGACATAAATCCCCATCGACACGAGCGTATGCTCGGGATCTTCGGGCAGGCCCGGCGGGTCGGCGGGTTTTTCAATGAAGCCATTGATGCGCCCTGTCTTGTCCACCGCCATACAGCCAAAGGCCGTGGCTTCCTCACGCGGGACAGTCAGGCAGCCAATCGTGACATCGGCTTTGCTTTCCACATGCTGGCGCAGCATCACCTCGTAATCCATCTTGTAGATGTGATCGCCAGCCAAAATGATGACGTATTTCACGTCATAATCTTCAATAATATCAATATTTTGCGCGACAGCGTCTGCGGTGCCCAAATACCATTTGCTCTCATCAATCCGTTGCGAGGCGGGCAAAATATCCAAATATTCGTTGCGCTCTGCGCGGAAGAAGTTCCAGCCGCGCTGCATGTGCCGAATAAGGCTATGCGCTTTATATTGCGTGGCAATTGCCATTTTCCGAATGCCGGAATTCAGCGCGTTCGACAAAGCAAAGTCGATAATCCGCGTCTTACCGCCGAAATAGACCGCGGGCTTCGCGCGCCGATCGGTCAGTTCTTTCAGGCGGCTCCCACGGCCCCCCGCCAGAACGAACGCCATCGCTTGCGACGAGAGCCTTTGGTTCGGTTGCGGTTTCATAGTCACTCCCCTATTGCTTTGCCTCCAGCGGCATGAACATCACCACCGCAAGGGGTGGCAGGTATACCTCGGCGCTGACCCGACGTCGTGCCGTGGCAATTTCTTCGGCTTCAATGGCGCCCAGGTTGCCCCAGTTCGCCCCACCATAATAGCCGCTGTCAGAATTGAAGATTTCGCACCACGTCCCGTCTTGCGGCAGGCCAATCCGATAGGTGCGATCAATGGGTGTCAGGTTGGCCGCCACGACGACGGGCGCGGCCCCCGGTGCGCGGCGTTCAAACACAAAGACCGAGGCTTCGGCATCATCGGCTTCGATCCAGTCAAACCCTTGCGGGTCGCAATCGCCCCAATGCAGCGCGGGCGTTTCGCGGTAAAGCTTGTTCAGATCGCGGATCATCGCCTGCATCCCCGCATGCAGCGGGTCCTCAAGCAATTGCCATTCCAGCGCGCCCGCATGCGCCCATTCTTTGCCTTGGGCAAATTCTTGGCCCATGAACAAAAGCTTCTTGCCCGGATGCGCCCATTGGAACGCATAGAAGGCGCGCAGGTTGGCGAACTTCTGCAACCCGTCACCGGGCATCTTGCCCAGCATCGAGCCCTTGCCATGCACCACCTCATCATGGCTGATCGGCAAAATAAAGTTTTCGCTGTAAGTATATGAAGAGGCGAAAGTAAGTTCGTTATGATGCCAGCGGCGATGGATCGGGTCGCGTTGGAAATAGCGCAGGCTGTCGTTCATCCAGCCCATGTTCCATTTGAACCCAAAGCCCAAGCCATCCATATGCACGGGCCGCGTCACACCGGGGAAAGCGGTGCTTTCTTCGGCCACCGTCATAATGCCCGGCGCGCCGCCATAAGCCTCGGCATTGACCGATTTCAGGAAGTCGATCGCCTCAAGGTTTTCGCGCCCGCCATATTGGTTGGGCACCCATTCCCCCTCTTTGCGCGAGTAGTCGCGGTAGAGCATCGAGGCCACCGCATCCACCCGCAGCCCATCAAGGTGGTATTCCTCCAGCCAGAACAGCGCATTGGCGAGCAGGTAGTTTTTCACCTCGCGCCGCCCGTAGTTGTAAATCAGCGTGTTCCAGTCTTGGTGGAAGCCCTCTTTCGGGTCCGCATGTTCGTAAAGTGCTGTTCCGTCGAAATGGCGCAGCCCGTGGTCATCGGTCGGGAAATGCCCCGGCACCCAGTCCAAAATCACGCCAATACCGCGTTGATGCGCGGCATCGACAAAGGCAGCGAACTCTTCGGGCCGTCCGTGGCGGATCGTGGGCGCGTAAAGCCCCACCGGTTGATAGCCCCAAGAGCCGTCAAACGGGTGTTCGGTGATCGGCAGAAGTTCGATATGTGTAAATCCCATATCGACGACATAGTCGATCAGCTGGCCCGCAAGCTCATAGTAGCTGAGCGGTCGCCCGCCCTCGTCCCAGACGCGCCGCCACGAGCCCAAATGCACCTCATAGATGCTGACCGGCGCGTGGATGTTGTTCGCTTCATGCCGGGTTTCGCACCAACGGCCATCGCCCCAAAGATGCAGCCCCAATTCGCGCACCTGCGAGGCGGTTTGCGGCGGGTGCTCCGCGCCAAAACCCACCGGGTCGGCCTTGAGCGGCTGGATCACGCCATCGGCACCCAAAATCTCGTATTTGTAGACCTCGCCCGCCATCAGCCCGGGAATGAAAATCTCCCACACCCCGGTCGCACCGCGCTTGCGCATTTGATGGCGCCGCCCGTCCCAAGTGTTGAAATTCCCCACCACGGAAACGCGCTTTGCTGCGGGTGCCCAAACGGCAAAATGCACGCCACGCAGCCCCTCATGGGTGATCACATGCGCGCCGAGCACTTTCCACAAATGCCGATGCGTGCCCTCGCCAATCAGGTATTCGTCGATCTCGCCCAGCACCGGGCCAAAGCTGTAGGCATCATCAAAATCCCACGTCGCTTGGGCATTGCGCGCGCGCAGACGATACTTTCCCTTGTTCCATTTTCCCACAAAAAGTCCGTGGGTTACGTGGTCAAGCTGAACCTCTGTTTTGCCATCCGGCGTAATTGCAGACAGCGTATCCGCGCCGGGGACAAGCGCTGCGATCCGCCCGCCCTCGCCCGTATCATGCCACCCCAGCACGGCAAACGGATCCTCATGCCGGCCCTCAGCCAGCGCCATCGCCACGTCCAACTCGATCATCGGCATGCGTCCCCTCACAGCGCGGAATCGGTTCCCCAGATATCCGCCATGTAACCACGGATCGCGCGGTCCGACGAGAAGAAGCCCATCCGTGCAGTGTTCAGCACGGCCATGCGCCACCAGCGTTCCGGGTCGGCAAAGGCTTGATCCACCTCGGTCTGCGCATCACGGTAGGCTTCAAAATCGGACGCCACAAGGAAGTAATCGCTGTGCCACATATTGTGGACCAGCCCGTGGTAGCGGGTCGGCTCCTCAGGGCTAAAGCGCCCTTCGGCGATCATTTGCAGCACGTCTTGCAAAGGCTGGCTTTGCAAGATCGCATGACGGGCATGTTCGGGGTCTTTGCGCCGTTCCATCACCTGCTCGGCGGTCAGACCAAACAGGAAGAAGTTATCCGCGCCGACCTCTTCGCGAATTTCGACATTCGCGCCATCCAGCGTGCCAATCGTCAGCGCGCCGTTGAGTGCAAATTTCATATTCCCGGTGCCAGAGGCTTCCTTGCCCGCGGTCGAGATTTGCTCGCTCAGATCCGCCGCCGGAATAAGCCGCTCAGCCATCGAGACATTGTAGTTCGCAGGATAGATGATCTTCAGCCGGTCGCCGACATAGGGGTCATTGTTCACCACCTTGGCGACATCATTGATCAGGCGAATGATCTCTTTCGCGGTCTGGTAGCCGGGCGCCGCCTTGCCGCCAAAAATCTTCACCCGCGGCACGACATCGGCGGTCGGGTTCGAACGGATCGCATGCCATTCGGCGATGGTTTGCAAGATATTCAACAGTTGGCGCTTGTATTCATGGATGCGCTTCACCTGCACATCAAACAGCGCATCGGGGTTCACCTGCACGCCTTGCGTTTCAAAAATCCACTCCGCCAGCGCGACTTTATTCACCCGTTTGGCGCGCGCGAATTCATTGCGGAAGGCTTTGTCTTCGCAGAATTTTTCAAGCTTTTTGAGCCGGTCCAGATCGGCTTCCCAACCATCGCCAATGGTTTGCGTGATCAGCTTGGAAAGCGCCGGGTTTGCCATCCGCATCCAACGCCGCGGGGTCACCCCATTGGTCTGGTTGATGATCCGGTCGGGGTGCAATTTGTGCAATTCCGGGAACAGGTTCTTTTTGATCAGTTCCGTGTGCAGCGCAGACACACCATTGACCTTATGTGCGGTAATGAAAGCCAATTCGCCCATCCGCACCTCATGATGTTTCACAATTCCAACATAGTGCGGGCGCGAGGGATTGTTGCGCAGATGCCAAGCGTCAATGGCTTCGATGATCTGCATATGCCGCGGCAGCACAGAGCCCATGAGGTAAGTGGCCCAGCGTTCCAGCGCCTCTGGCAAAAGTGTGTGGTTGGTATAGCCAAGGCATTGAATCGCAATATCAATCGCCTCTTCAAATTCGATCCCATGCACATCGCTCAACAGCCGGATCAGCTCCGGCCCGGCAATCGCGGGGTGGGTGTCGTTCATCTGAATCGCCACATGGTCGGGCAGATCGGTGAGCGCAAAGCCCGCCCCCAGATGGCGGCGCAGAATGTCTTGCAGCGCCGCAGAGGTCAGGAAGTATTCCTGCTTGAGCCGCAATTCCTTGCCTTGGAAGGTGGTATCATCGGGGTAAAGCACGCGGCTGAGCGTGCGCGCCAAAGCCTCGGGCTCGGCGGCTGCCGCGTAATCCCCGTGGTTGAAGCGGGCAAGGTCAAACATCGTCGTCGGTTTGGCCGACCATAGCCGCAACGTATTGCCCCAACGGCCATGCCAGCCGATCACCGGCATATCAAACGCCTCGGCAAGCACTGTTTCTGCGGGGGCCCAGACGGCCTTGCCATCGGTGATTTCAACCGTGCCTTTGAAGCCGATTTCATAGCTCACCTCGGGGCGTTCAAACTCCCACGGATGGCGCTGTTTGAGCCAATCCTCCGGCGCCTCAACCTGACGCCCCCCCTCAAACCGTTGTTTAAAAAGGCCATGTTCGTAGCGAATGCCATAGCCATAGCCCGCACAACCAAGCGTCGCCATGCTTTCCATGTAGCAGGCGGCCAACCGCCCAAGCCCGCCATTGCCAAGCGCCGCGTCGGGTTCATCTTCGACGACATCGTGCCAGTCTTGGCCAAGCCCTTCGATCGCCTCGCGCGCCACGGCCCGCATGCCAAGGTTGATCGCGGCATCTTCCAAGATCCGCCCAATCAGGAATTCCATCGACAGATAGTAGACCCGCTTGCGCCCCTGTTCATAGGTTTGCCGCGTCGCGTCGAACCACGGCTCCACAATATGGTCTCGCAGCGCGAGGCTGAGCGCCATGCGCCAATCGTAAAGTGAGGCATGACCGGGATCCTTGCCCATCGAATAGGTCAGATGTCGCAGAATTTCTGCCCGGAAGGCCTCTACACTGGGGGCGTTCACATCTTTCACGTTTCTTATTCCTCGGCCAATCCCTTTCCCCTTTGATGGGGCGCGCACCCGCTGCCGTCAAGCTGAACCCGCGTCTAACCCCCTCGGGTCATTGCCGCGGCGCGGAATAACCCTATGCTTGCCTCATATCTTTGCAGGGAGATGACGATGGGCAGCAATTGGTGGCGTGGTGCGGTGATCTACCAGATTTATCCGCGTTCTTTTCAAGATAGCGCCGGAAATGGCATCGGCGATCTGAAAGGCATCACCGCGCGGCTTGATCATGTGGCGCGTTTGGGCGCCGATTCGATCTGGCTCAGCCCCATTTTCACCTCGCCCATGGCCGATATGGGCTATGACGTGGCCGATTATCGCGACATTGACCCGGTTTTTGGCACTTTGGCCGATTTCGATGCTTTGGTGGCGCGCGCCCATGAACTGGGCCTCAAAGTGATCATTGATCAGGTGCTCAGCCATTCCTCCGACCGGCATCCGTGGTTTGCCGACAGCAAAAAAGGCGGCGCGAAGAAGGATTGGTATGTTTGGGCCGACCCAAAGCCAGATGGTTCACCCCCAAACAATTGGCAATCTGTGTTTGGCGGCTCGTCTTGGGAATGGGCGCCGGAACGCGGACAATATTACTTACACAACTTCCTGATCTCTCAGCCCGATCTCAATTTGCGCAATCCCGAGGTGCAAGATGAGATGCTGGATGTGCTGCGGTTCTGGCTCGAACGCGGCGTCGACGGCTTCCGGCTCGATACCGTCAATTATTATATGCATGACGATCAGCTGCGCGATAACCCCGCGATGGAACCGGATGTGGACCGTTGGCCCCCCGTTTCCACCTATGATATGCAAGACCATGAGTTCGATAAGAACCGCCCCGAAAACCTTGATTTCCTTGCACGAATGCGGTCCCTGCTAGATGAGTTCGACGACCGCTGCCTGGTTGGAGAAGTGGGCGAGGTGCCGCATCGCGCGCTTGAGATTATGAGCGCCTATACGGCGGGCGATGCGCATTTGCACATGGCCTATAGTTTCGACATGCTCGGGCCGAAATTCAGCCCCGATCACTTCAAAAACATGATTATGGGCTTCTTTAACGCTGCGCCCGATGGTTGGCCATCTTGGTCCTTTTCGAACCATGACGTGCAGCGCCATGTGACGCGATGGGCAAAATTCGGCGCGCCTGAGGCGGTTGCGAAACTCGCGATTTCGATGCTCGCCTCGTTCGAGGGAACGATCGGCATCTATCAAGGCGAAGAGCTGGGCCAAAGTGAAACCGATCTTCTTTACGAAGAGCTGACCGACCCGCCCGGCCTGCGGTTCTGGCCCGAGAACAAGGGCCGCGATGGCTGCCGCACGCCGATGGTCTGGGATGGCAGTGAAAATGCGGGCTTCAGCAGCGGCAAACCTTGGCTTCCGGTGAAGCCGCCGCAAGCCGCGCGCAATGTGGCCGCGCAGGAAAATGATCCCACCTCGGTGCTGTCCCATTACCACGACATGCTCGCCTTCCGTCGTGCGTCTGAGGCGCTGCGGGCCGGGCGTTCGACCTTCCTTGATCTGCCTGAGCCCGTGCTTGGCTTCACGCGCGACGCGGCTGGGGAAACGCTTACCTGCCTCTTCAACCTTGGCTCCGAGCCCGTGGATCTGCCCGGGATCACCGGCACGCCCACCGGCCCGGTGCTGGCGGCTGAAGTGACGAAAACAGGTGTGAAACTTGGGCCCAACGGCGCGATCTGGCTGCGCTGAAACCCCACAAAAGCGTTACGCGGCGTATTCAACTGCGCCGCGTAACACCTTAAGAGTTCATGGTTTTGATCGACACCTTACTCCAATGGCAAGATCACGATAAAGCGGCTGCCCTGCCCTTTTTCGCTTTCCACGCGCATCCGCCCGCGGTGGCGCGAAATGATGTGTTTCACAATCGCCAGCCCTAGCCCGGTGCCGCCTTGTTCGCGCGAGCGGTGCGTGTCGATGCGGTAAAACCGTTCGGTGAGCCTTGGCAGGTGGATCGCCTCGATCCCCTCGCCCTTATCGGCCACGGTGACTTGCAGTGCCGGGCCGCGCAGCACCGGCTCATAGTCCAGCCGTGCCACATTCAACCGAACCTCGCCGCCCGCGCCGCCATATTTGATCGCATTCTCGATCAGATTGGTGAAGACCTGTGTCAACTGATCTGGGTCGCCGGGGATTTTAAGATCCGTGGTCAGCCCCTCGCGCAGCAGTGCCACCTGCCGCGCCTCGGCCACCGGGGCCAAGGCTTGCATCGCGCCGCGCAGCACCGTGCCCAGATCCACCTGCGCGGTCGGGCGGCGCCGTTCTTCGGATTCAACGCGGGAGAGCGACAGCAGATCGCCCACCAAACGGTTCATCCGCCCCGCCTCGCGCTCCATAATCGCCAAGAAACGGTCCCGTGCGACCGGGTCATCTTTCGCCGCGCCGCGCAATGTTTCCACAAAGCCCATCAGCGCGGTCAGCGGTGTGCGCAATTCATGGCTGACATTGGCCACGAAATCGCGCCGCATCGCCTCGGCATTCTCAACCGCGGTGATATCTTCAAAAGCGAGCAGCAAGGCCCCCTCGTCTTCGCCGCTGGGCTTGAGCGGGGCCACCGTGACCTGCACCAGACCCTCGCGCCCTGCCGGACCCAGCCGCAAGCGCACCTGTTGGCGCGCGCCGCCGCCCAACACGGTTTCCACCGCATCGACGAGCGCGGGTTGTCGCAAAACGGTCACCAATGCCCGATCTCTAAGCCCTTCGCCCAAAAGCGCCTCGGCCCCCGCATTGGCGTGCACCACACGCTGGGCGCGAGAAATGATCAATATTGGAAACGGAAGCACTTCCGCGAATGTGATTGTTGACGAATCCGGCAAATTCCGTTCCTTTTCGACCCACCCGACGCTTGACCCGCGTCAACTTCGGGGAAACCATAGACGCATTCAAGACTGTCTGCATCGGTAAGGGGGCTAAACCGATGCATCAAAGGCAGCAGAGGCTTAAAATAGGTGGAAGAATCCACCCCCGAAAACGGATGGAGCAATGCCCCCGCCTGTCGATGATTCGAACCGTAAGCCGCAACCTTTGGTTGCCGCGATGTCGCTGACAGGCCGCCGCATTTTGGTGGTGGACCCGTCACAGGCATTGCCGCGCGCTTTGCGCGGGGTCCAAGGGGCCTCAATTACCATTGCGCGGATGACGATGCTCTCGGAAGAGCTGATCTTGCGGGTCAGCCCCGACGTGGTCTTGGCGCCGCTCTTTAGCCCCGATCATGATATTCTGGATCTGGCCCGCACGCTGGACCGGGTGGGCTACAAAGGGCCACTGCGCGCCTATTCGCAACCGCTGCCCAACACCGCGATTGTGCGCGCGGAGGTGCAGCAGATTTGGGGGGATCGGGATTTTGAAATCCTGGAAATCCCCGCCAAGCCGCATTGATTAGGTAACGGGCACCAGCCCTTTGGCAAAGCGCACCGCATTTTCCCGGTAATGCGCGGCTGACTCGCGCAGCCGCGCTTGGGCTGCCTCATCAAGCTGCCGCACAATCTTGCCCGGCGCGCCCATCACCAAGCTGCCATCGGGGATTTCCTTCCCCTCGGTGATCAGCGCACCCGCGCCAATCAAACAGCCGCGCCCAATTTTGGCACCATTGAGCACTATCGCGCCCATGCCAATCAGCGAGCCTTCGCCAATAATGCAGCCATGCAGCATCGCTTTATGGCCAATCGTGCAATTCGCCCCAATCACCATCGGAAAACCCATATCCGTATGGCAGATCACGTTTTCTTGCACGTTGGCGCCCGCACCCACGCGAATTTCTTCATTGTCGCCGCGAAGCGTGCAGCCAAACCAGACCGAGGCGTTATCTTCCAAGACCACTTTGCCGATCAGATTCGCATCGGGAGCCACCCAAGCCCCCTGCCCCAAAATCGGCGTCACGCCATCAAGCGCATAGATCATCGTGCCTCAAACTCCCCGTTCAAGCCGCGCACAAAATCGGTCAGCCCCGGTTGGCGTACGGCGCGCGCGCGTTCGGCGCGCAAGATGGTGGTAATCTCTTCTTCGGCGACATCGACATCGCGGTTGATCACCACATAATCATATTCGCCCCAATGGCTGATCTCGTCACGGCTTTTTGCCATCCGGCCCGCGATCACCTCATCACTATCTTGGGCGCGGCCGCGCAGCCGGCTTTCAAGGTCCGCAATCGAGGGCGGGAGAATAAACACACTCACCACATCTTGCGCCAAAACCGAGCGGCGCACCTGTTGGCCGCCTTGCCAGTCGATATCCAAGATCACGTCTCGGCCCTCGGCCAAGCGCGCCTCCACCGGGCCGCGCGGCGTGCCGTAAAGATTGCCGAACACCTCGGCATGTTCGAGCATTTCGCCTGCGGCTGCCATCGCCTCAAACTCTGGGCGCGTTTTGAAAAAGTAGTCGCGCCCATCCACCTCGCCGGGGCGCGGCGCGCGGGTGGTGGCCGAAACGGAAAAGCTCATCGAGCCATCCCAAGCCATCAGCCTTTTGGCCAAGGTAGATTTGCCTGCGCCCGAGGGCGAGGAAAGAATGATCAAAAGGCCCCGGCGGCGCATCTCGGCCATGACTTACTCCACGTTTTGGATCTGCTCGCGCATCTGGTCGATGACATGTTTGAGGTCAAGGCCAATGGCCGTGAGTGCAGTCGAGCCCGACTTGGAACACAAAGTATTCGCTTCCCGCACGAATTCCTGTGTCAAGAAATCGAACTTGCGCCCCACGGGGCCATTTTCCTCCAACAGTCCCCGTGCAGCAGCCACATGCGCCCGCAAACGGTCAATCTCTTCGGTCACATCGGCCTTAACAGCGAGTAAAGCGAGCTCTTGTGCCACGCGCTGTGGGTCGGCGCCGGGGGCATCTTCCATCACACGGGCGAGCGCGGCGTGCAGATTTGTGGCCATTTCTGGGCGTCTGGCCTCCGCAACCTCTGCCGCCGAGTCGGTCAATTGGGCGATTCTGTCGAGTTGTGCCACAATTACGCCACAAAGCTGGCCGCCTTCCGCCGCGCGCATCGCGACAAAACTATCCAAAAGAGAGTCCAAATCAGCCAAGAGCAGTGTGCGCAAAGCCGCCGGATCGACCACTTCCGCCCCCCCTTGTTCGACCACGCCGCGCAGGCTCAGAAGGTCGCTTGCGCGGGTCGGGGCAAGGGTCACGCCATGGTTTGAAGCCGCCTCTTCCACCTGCCGCAATGCGGTCAGCGCGGCGCTTAAGGCGGGGTCTGACAGGCGCAGTTTTTCACTTCCACTTGTCGGCGTAAGCTTCAGATTTAGCTGAACATTCCCTCGCGTGGCCGCGCGCGACACGGCCGCGCGCACCTGCGCTTCCAATCCTTCCACCTCGGGCATGCGCAGCCGCAGATCGAGCCCTTTGCCATTCACCGAGCGGATTTCCCAACTCCAATCATAGCCCAGTCCAGAGCCGCTCAAGGAGGCGAATCCGGTCATCGAAAGGGGGCCGTTTTGCATGCGGGGGGAAGCGCTTGATTTAACCATTTAACGGTTTAGTTCTCCATAAGGCGGAAAAAAGGCGTATTAAGAGTTCAGTAAGGATTTCGCTCCCGGGGTCAACAGAAAGACCCGATTTGGCCGAAGGCAGGAGTGTTCAAGACGCGAAGGACCCCGGATGGTGACGGGGCACAGACCGGGGTGGATACGATGGACCGCGACTTCGACATTCAAGATAAAGTGGCCCGGCTCGGCGATACGGGTGTGAGCCGTCGTGTGGTGGCGCAGATGCGCGCCTACTGGGAAGGCCTGCGCAAGGGCCGTGATGTGCCTGCCCGCGCCGAAATCGACCCCCGTGGTTTGGAAAGCGCGCTGGAATATGCGTTCATCCTTGAGCGTGTGGCGCCCGGCATGGGCCGCTTCCGCCTCGCGGGGATGCATCTCAATGATCTGATGGGCATGGAAGTGCGCGGCATGCCGCTCACCGCCCTCTTCACGCCCGAAGGCCGCAAGCGCGTTGCCGATGCGACCGAGGCGGTTTTCTCGGGCCCGTCGGTGGCCGAACTGGTTCTGACCGCCGAAGCCGGGATCGGCAAACCCGCGATGACCGCGCGTTTGATCTTGCTGCCGATGAAATCGGACATGGGCGATGTGACCCGCATCCTTGGCTGCCTCGTGGCCGAAGGGGCTGGCATTGGCCGCACGCCGCGCCGCTTTGTGGTGGATGCGGTGCATGTTGAGCCGGTCAAACAAGGCCAGCCGACGCCCGCGAAAATGCCCTCGCCGGTGCGCCCGGAGGCGTTTGGCCTTGGTGCCCGCTTGCCGAAATTTGGCGCAGATGCGCCCAAGCCAGCCACCGCGCCGCAACCCTTCACCGCCGTGAAACCGGCGCGCCCGGCCTTTGCCGCCCGCACGCCCGAAGAGCGCCGCGCGATGTTCCGGGTTGTCACGAACGACTAAGATTTCCGCCTGGGTGGGGGAAATGAAAGAGCCCGGGCAATTGCCCGGGCTTTTTGTTGTTCTGCAATAAGTTGCAGGGCGGTGTTAAACCGCCGCCGCAGCCGATTTCTTCATCGCGCGACGGTCTTGCAACTCTTCGGCCACCAAGAAGGCCAGTTCCAGCGATTGGCTGGCGTTCAGGCGCGGGTCGCAAGCGGTGTGATAGCGGCTCGACAGATCTTCATCCGAGACAGCGCGCACGCCGCCGGTGCATTCGGTCACGTCTTTGCCGGTCATCTCGAAATGCACACCGCCCGGGATCGTACCCTCGGCTTTATGCACCGCGAAGAACTCGCGCACTTCGCGCAGCACGCTTTCAAACGGGCGGGTTTTGAAACCGCTGGCCGATTTGATCGTGTTGCCATGCATCGGGTCGCAAGACCAAACCACTTCCGCGCCCTCGGCCTCCACCGTGCGGATCAGGCGCGGCAGATGGTCTTCCACCTTGCCCGCGCCAAAGCGCGCGATCAGCGTCAGCCGCCCGGCTTCGTTTTCCGGGTTCAGCTTCGCCATCAAGACCTTAAGGTCTTCCTCGGTGGTCGAGGGGCCGCATTTCAGGCCGATCGGGTTTTGCACGCCGCGGCAGAATTCGACATGCGCGCCATCCACTTGACGGGTGCGGTCACCGATCCAAAGCATGTGGCCCGAGCCCGCCACCGGCAGCCCGGTGGTGCTGTCGATCCGGCACATCGCTTCTTCATATTCCAACAGCAGCGCTTCGTGACTGGTGTAAAAATCGACCGCCGCCAGTTCATGTGCGGTTTCCGAGGTCACGCCCGCAGCGGCCATGAATTCCATCGCATCGGAAATGCGCTCAGCCACTTCGCGGTAGCGCGCGGCTTCATCTTCATCGGTGAAGCCGGCGATCCAGCTTTGCACGCGGTGAATGTCGGCAAAGCCCCCGGTCGAGAAGGCGCGCAACAGGTTCAGCGAGGCTGCCGCTTGGGTGTAAGCGGTCAGCATCCGCGTCGGGTCGGGCGTGCGCGCGGCGGTGGTCGCTTCAAAACCGTTGATGATGTCACCGCGGTAGCTCGGGTATTCCACGCCGCCAATCATTTCAGTCGGCGCCGAACGCGGCTTGGCAAATTGCCCGGCCATCCGGCCCACCTTGATCACCGGCACTTTCGCGCCCCAAGTGAGCACGATGGCCATTTGCAGCATCACTTTGAACGTGTCGCGCAGGTTATCAGCCGAAAATTCGGTGAAGCTTTCGGCACAATCGCCGCCTTGCAGCAAGAAGGCCTCGCCCTTGGCGGCTTTGGCAAGGTCAGCCTTCAGCCGACGCGCTTCGCCCGCAAAGACCAAAGGCGGCAGATGTCCGAGTTGTGCCTCGACCGCAGAGACCGCCGCTTGATCCGGATAATCGGGCATCTGCACCCGCGGTTTCGCGCGCCAGTCCGATTTCATCCATGCCTTGGCCATGTCCCTCTCCCCTTCGAGGCTATCAGTCGGACGGCTTATAAAGCCCATAACCGCTAAGGCAAACTGCTTTTTGGGCCTTCTGCTGCCTTATTTTTAAGCAAAAAGCTGGCGCGGGGATAGAATTTCATCTAAGCTCCACACAGCGCTTGCGCGGCCCTCAATAGGTTGTATGGGTGCGCCAAACGACAAAAAGAGGTCGTAAAATGCGTCTTCCCTCAGCCGCGCCCCGTACCCACACCCGTCCTGCACCCTCGCAAGGCACCGTGCGCGTTGAAGCGCCCGAACGAAAACGGCGCTTTATATTCCTTTTGCTCGATCGGTTCACGCTGATGGCTTTTGCCAGCGCGATCGAACCTTTGCGGCTGGCCAATCAGGTTTCGGGCCACAAGCTTTACGATTGGAAGCTGGCCTCCGAAGATGGGAAAGAGGTCAACTGCTCGAACGGCACGTCGGTGCGCGTCGATATGGGCCTTGATGAGGTGACGCGCGACGACACCGTTTTGGTTTGTGGTGGCATTGATGTGGCCGAGGCCACCTCGAAGCCGATCCTGAACTGGCTGCGGCGCGAGGCGCGGCGCGGGGCCACGATGGGCGGGCTGTGCACCGGCACTTGGGCGGTGGCAAAAGCGGGCCTACTCGAAGGCAAACGCGCCACCATCCACTGGGAAAACCAAGACAGCTTCTTTGAAGATTTCGAAGGCGTTGACCTTTCAAAAGCGGTGTTCGTGATTGATGGCAACCGGCTCACTTCGGCGGGCGGGATCGCCTCAATTGACCTGATGCTCAAACTGATTGCGCGCGACCATGGCGAAGCGCTCGCCAATACGGTTGCCGATCAGCTCATTTATAACGCGATCCGCACCGACCAAGACAGCCAACGGCTGTCGATCCCAACGCGGATCGGGGTGCGCCATCCCAAACTTTCGCAAGTGATTGGCCGGATGGAGGCCAATATCGAAGAGCCGATCAGCCCGTCGAAGCTTGCCGAAGAGGTTGGCATGTCGACCCGGCAGCTGGAACGGCTGTTCCGGCGCTACCTCAACCGTTCGCCAAAGCGCTATTATATGGAAATCCGCCTGCAAAAGGCGCGTAACCTTTTGATGCAAACGGAAATGAGCGTGATCAACGTGGCGTTGGCCTGTGGCTTTGCCTCGCCCTCGCACTTCTCCAAATGCTATCGCGCGCATTACCGCACCACGCCCTATCGCGAGCGTGGCACCTCTGGGGCTGGTGCGCCCGAGGGCGAAGCCTTCGTGGATGGGCTGGAGATGGATCTGGGCGAGGACTTCTCGGACGATCTGCTGGACTAAGGCGAATGTTGGCTGACGTGGCGAAAACGCGCGTCTTTGCGGCGGTTTCAGGCGGAAACTTGACCAACTGGCCTATTTTCTTTTCCAGTTTCTGGTCCTAACCTGCGCCCCCAGAACATTCACCCAATAACGATGTTCCAATATGGGAGTGAACATATGAAGAAGCTTCTGATGGCCAGCGCCGCCCTCGCCCTGACGGCTGGCGGTGCTTTTGCCGAAGACATCAAACTTGGTATCTCGCTTGGCTTCACCGGCCCGCTGGAATCGATGTCGCCGGCAATGGCCGATGGCGCGGAACTGGCGATGGCGGAAGTGACCGCCTCGGGCAAATTCATGGGCGGCGCTTCTGTCACCCCGGTGCGCGGCGACAGCACCTGCATCGACTCGGCCGCCGCTTCGGCCACCGTTGAAAAACTGATCACGGCCGATGGCGTCAAAGGCATCGTTGGCGGCATGTGCTCGGGCGAAACCACGGCTTCTTTGCAAAACGTGGCCATGCCCAAAGGCATGGTGATGATCTCGCCCTCGGCCACCTCGCCCGCGCTGTCGACGTTGGATGACAACGGCCTCTTCTTCCGCACCTCGCCGTCTGATGCGCGTCAGTCGGAAGTGATGACCGATATCATCATGGAACACGGCATCAATTCGGTCGCCGTGACCTACACCAACAACGACTATGGCAAAGGCCTGGCCGACAGCTTCCAAGCGGCGTTTGAAGCCAAAGGCGGCACTGTCACCATCAACACCGCGCATGACGACGGCAAACCGGATTATTCGGCGGAAGTTGCGGCGCTTGCTTCGGCGGGTGGCGATGCGCTGGTGATCGCGGGCTATGTCGACCAAGGCGGCTCGGGGATCCTGCGCGGCGCGCTTGACACCGGTGCCTTCGAAACCTTCGTCTTCCCCGATGGGATGGTCGGCGGCGCGCTCGAAGAAAACTTCGGCCCGGAAGTGAACGGCTCGTTTGGCCAAATGCCCTCTTCGGAAGGCGAAGGCAAAGAGAAGTTCTTGGCTGCGGCTGAAGCCGCTGGCTTTGATGGCACCGGCGTCTATTCGGCGGAAGCCTATGACGCGGCGGCGCTGATCATGCTGGCGATGGCCGCTTCCAACAGCACCGACCCCAATGTTTACAAAGAGAAGGTGATGGATGTGGCGAACGCGCCGGGCACCCCGATCCTTCCGGGTGAACTGGGCAAAGCGCTGGATCTGATCGCGGCTGGCGAAGAGATCGACTACCAAGGCGCGACCTCGGTTGAGCTGATCGGCGCGGGCGAATCCGCTGGCACCTTCCGCGAAATCGAAGTCAAAGACGACAAAATCGAAACCGTCCGCTACCGCTAAGCGCGACAGCAAGACCGAAGCAGCCCGGAGCATTCCGGGCTGTTTCCTTTGAAAACAAGCCGAAAATGGCGCAAAGGGGCGGGCCACCGCCCACCAAGGGGAAACATGATCCGGGTCGAGAACCTGCACAAGCACTTCGGCGGCTTTCATGCTGTCGATGGTGCCTCGCTAGATATCGCCACCGGCTCGATCACCGGGTTGATCGGGCCGAATGGCGCGGGAAAATCCACGCTGTTCAACGTTATCGCCGGGGTGCACACACCCACCTCTGGCCGTGTGACGATGGATGGCGAGGACATCACAGGGCTAAAGCCGCACGAGTTGTTTCATAAGGGGCTGTTGCGCACGTTCCAGATTGCGCATGAATTCCCCACAATGACGGTGCGTGAAAACCTGATGATGGTGCCGGGGGGCCAATCGGGCGAGCATTTGTGGAAGGCGTGGTTTGGCCGGGGCCGGATCGCCGAAGAAGAAGCGGCGCTTCTAAAGAAAGCCGATGAAGTTCTTGATTTCTTGACGATTTCTCACCTCAAGAATGAGCGTGCAGGCAACCTTTCGGGCGGGCAGAAAAAGCTGTTGGAGCTGGGCCGCACGATGATGGTGGAAGCCAAGATCGTGTTTCTGGATGAAGTCGGCGCGGGGGTGAACCGCACCCTTCTCAACACGATTGGCGATGCGATTGTGCGGCTCAACAAAGAGCGCGGCTATACCTTCTGCGTGATCGAACATGACATGGATTTCATCGGTCGGCTGTGCGACCCGGTCATTGTGATGGCCGAGGGCAAGGTGCTCGCCCAAGGCAGCCCCGATACGATCATGCAAAATGAAGCGGTGATCGAGGCCTATTTGGGCCGCGGCCTGAAGAACAAGATCAAGGCGGGGGCATCGGCATGAGCGGCTTTTTCATGATCAAGCAAGGTGTCATGGGCTGTCGGGGGGCGGTGCAATGAGCTTTCTGGACGCTTCTGAAATGACGGGCGGTTATGGTGCCGCCGATATTTTGCACGGTTGCACGCTCAAGGTCGAAAAAGGCCAGATCGCGGTGATCGTCGGCCCCAATGGCGCGGGCAAATCGACCGCGATGAAAGCGGTCTTTGGCATGCTGAAGCTGCGCGGCGGCCATGTGAAGCTGGATGGCGAAGAGATTACCGGCCTGTCCCCGCAAGAGCGGGTGAAAAAGGGCATGGGCTTCGTGCCGCAGGTGAACAACGTCTTCCCGACCATGTCGGTCGAAGAAAACCTCGAAATGGGTGCCTTCATCCGCACCGACGATTTTCGGGACACGATGGAACAGGTCTATGAGCTGTTCCCGATCTTGCGCGAAAAACGCCACCAAAACGCGGGCGAGCTGTCCGGCGGGCAGCGCCAGCAAGTCGCCGTGGGCCGCGCGCTGATGACCAAGCCCAAACTCCTGATGCTGGATGAGCCGACTGCGGGTGTGTCTCCCATCGTGATGGACGAGCTTTTCGACCGCATCATCGAAGTGGCGCGGACCGGGATTTCGATTCTGATGGTGGAACAAAACGCCCGCCAAGCGCTGGAGATCGCCGATCAAGGCTATGTGCTGGTGCAAGGCGCGAACAAATACACCGATACCGGCGCGGCGCTGATGGCCGACCCGGAGGTGCGCCGCACCTTCTTGGGGGGCTGAGGCATGAAACAGCTTCTCGCCGCCTTGCCCTTGCTCTTGCCGCTGCAAGCGCAAGCCGCGCCGCAGGTGCAAGAACTCAGCTGCGCCTTCACGCAAGAATGCATTGATCTGCAAGCCTGCCACGACACCGGCGCTGTGATCCAACTGATCTATAACCCCGGCACCGATACTGCGATGATCCCGGCGGACCCAACCATGGTGCCGCCCGACCCGTTCACCGTGGCGGTGCAAGAGGAAACCGATAGCTTCAACGCGGTGCCGCTCACGGGTGGCAAGCTGCGCGGGCCGATGCAGGGCTTTATCGCCTTCAACAACGACGCGGTGCAGCGCTTGCTGACCATCGCGCCCGATGGCACGGCGCGCTACTCGGTGCATAAGCCGCTTGAGGCGATTGCATTTTATTACCAAGGCACCTGCGAAGAGGTGAAATGATGGACCTTCTCAACGCTTTCATCGCGGTGCTGAATTACGTCATCGTTCCGGCCACCGCTTATGGCGCGCAGCTCGCGCTGGGCGCGCTGGGCGTGACGCTGATCTATGGCATCTTGCGGTTTTCGAACTTCGCCCATGGCGACACAATGGCCTTTGGCACCGGGCTGACGATCTTGGTCACTTGGGGCTTGCAGGCGATGGGCATCAGCTTTGGCCCGCTGCCCACCGCGCTTTTGGCCCTGCCCTTTGGCATCGCGCTCACCGCGCTGTTTGTTCTGGGCACCGACCGGGTGGTTTACCGCTACTATCGCAAGGTGCGCGCCGCGCCGGTTTACATCACCATGGTCTCGGTCGGCGTGATGTTCGTGATGAACGGCCTCACCCGCGTGCTGATTGGCGTGGATGAAATCCGCTTTGCCGATGGCGAGCGCTTCTTGATTTCCGCGCGCGAGTTCAAAACCATCACCGGGCTGGCCGAGCCGCTCGCCATCCGCTCGACCCAAGCGATCACGCTGGTCACGGCGGGGCTGGTGGTTTGGGCGCTGTTTTGGTTCTTGGCCAAGACCCGCACCGGCAAATCCATGCGCGCCTATTCGGATAACGAAGATCTGGCGCTTTTGTCGGGCATCGACCCGAACAAAGTGGTGATGGTCACATGGATCATTGCAGCGGCGCTCGCCACAATCGCGGGCACGCTCTACGGCCTTGATAAATCCTTCAAGGCTTTCAACTACTTCCAGCTCCTTCTTCCGATCTTTGCAGCCGCCATCGTGGGCGGTTTGGGCAACCCTTTGGGCGCCATCGCAGGCGGCTTCGTGATTGCCTATTCGGAAGTGGCCGTCACCTATGCATGGAAGAAAGTGGCGATGTATCTGGTGCCCGGCTGGGAGCCCGAGGGGCTGCTGCAGCTTTTGTCCACCGAATACAAATTTGCCGTCAGCTTTGCGATCTTGATCATCGTGTTGCTGTTTAAGCCCACCGGGCTCTTCAAGGGGAAATCGGTATGAGCACGCATCAACCGGGGGCCGCGAAAGGCGGCAAATGGCGCGCGCCCGCCCTTTTTGGCGCATTGGCCGTTTTGTTCATTCTTGAGGGCACGGTATCAAATGCCATGTTCTCGGGCCATTGGGACAACGCTTTGGGTATCCTGCGCGTTGGGCTGATTTCGGCCATCCTCGCGCTGGGGATCAACATCCAATGGGGCTATGCGGGGCTTTTCAACGCCGGCGTCGTGGGCTTTTTGGCGCTTGGCGGGCTCGCCCCGGTGCTGGTGGCGATGCCGCCAACCGAAGGCGCGTTTGAAGCGGGCGGCTGGGGCATTTTGTTTGCCTTTGCCGTGGCGATTGTTACGCTGGTGATCGCGGTCGCGCTGCATCAAAAAATGACCGGCAAGGCCCGTGGCTGGGTTGTGGCGGCGGTTCTGGTCTTGGGCTTCTTCAGCTATCGCGCGCTCTTTGACCCGGCGGTTGAGGCCATTCAGGCGATCAACCCGGCCGCCACGGGCTATCTTGGCGGGCTGTCGCTGCCGACGCTGATTTCTTGGCCCGTGGGCATGGTGCTCGCAGCGGGGGCTGCGTGGATCGTTGGCAAAACCGCTTTGGGGCTGCGCTCTGATTACCTTTCCATTGCCACGCTCGGCATTGGCGAGATCATCGTCGCAATCTTGAAGAACGAAGAATGGCTCGCGCGCGGCGTGCTGAACGTCAACGGCATTCCCCGCCCGTGGCCGGTGCCCTATGAAACCGATCTGCAGCAAGATCCCGCCTTCATGGAACGCATGGCGAACCTTGGCACCGACCCGATGGTCGGTTCGACAGTGCTGGTGAAGCTGCTTTACGTGGCGCTTTTCGTCGGCGTGCTGGCAATGTTGATGTGGGCGGCACAGCTTGCGCTCAACTCGCCGTGGGGCCGAATGATGCGCGCGATCCGCGACAACGAAGTCGCCGCCAGCGCGATGGGCAAAAACGTCACCGGGCGGCATTTGCAGATTTTCATTTTGGGCTGTTCGGTGCTCGGCCTTGCGGGCGCGATGATGATCTCGCTCGATGGACAGATGACGCCCTCCAGCTACAACCCACTGCGCTACACCTTCCTGATTTGGGTGATGGTGATCGTGGGCGGCTCTGGCAACAACTGGGGCGCGGTTCTGGGCGGATTGCTGATCTGGTTCGTCTGGATCAAAGCGGGCGAATGGGGCCCGCTGATGATGGACCTTCTCGCCACGGGCCTTGGCGATGGCGCGGTGAAAGAGCACCTTCTGGACGCCGCCCCGCATATGCGGCTGGTGATCATGGGGGTGATCTTGCTTCTGGTGCTGCGCTTCAGCCCAAGGGGCCTGCTGCCGGAACGGTAAGCACGGGGGCGCTGCCCCCGGAACCCCCGGGGTATTTCCACAAAATCGAAGATCAAAAGGGGCGCCGCGCGGGCGCCCTTTTTATGTCTTGCTCAAGCGGGTTACCCATCACAGGCGCAGCCCGGTCCTTTGTGGCAAGTGTAGGAACGGCTGATGCAGCTATTTCCGCAAGCTTTGCCCTTGTGGCAATGTTTGCAGCAATAGGCCGAGACGGTGGGGGTGCCTTCGCGCTGCAAGACCGAAAGCGCGTGTTCTGCTTCGCTTTGCGGGGCATCGACCACGGGGCTTTCTTGTGCCGTGAGCGGGCTGGCCCAAACGAGGCTTGCGGCAAGTATGAAAACGGAAAAGCGCTTCAAATCAAGCTCCTAAATCGAGACTCAAAACAGAATGATCCGGTTCAGCTACACCTCGCTTTCGCGCGCAGCAACCCACCCCTCAGGTGTAGCCCTGCGGCGCTTCGCCCCGAGAACCCGCGCGCAAGCTGCCTACCCTGCCGCCCGCCTCTTGCTTTCATGCCCAACCCCGGCTATCGGGCTTGCATGACCCAGAATCAGCGCCTTCTCATCATCGACTTCGGCTCTCAGGTGACGCAGCTCATCGCGCGGCGTCTGCGCGAGTTGAATGTCTATTGCGAAATCCACCCCTATCAGAACGTCACCGATGCGTTCTTGGCCGATTTCGCGCCTCAAGCCATCATCTTCTCGGGCGGCCCGGATTCGGTCACTCGGGAAGGCTCGCCCCGTCCGCCCGCATCCGCCTTCACCCTTGGCGTGCCGATCCTTGGCATCTGCTACGGCCAGCAGGTGATGATGCAAGAGCTGGGCGGCTTGGTTGAAAGCGGCCACGGCACCGCCGAATTTGGCCGCGCTTTCGTGACCCCTTCGGACAAGAAGCTGCCGCTTCTGGAGGGCTGGTTCTCTGAGGGCACCGAGCAAGTCTGGATGAGCCATGGCGACCATGTGAGCCGCATTGCCCCGGGCTTTGAGGTTTATGGCACATCGCCCGGCGCGCCCTTTGCGATCACCGCCGATGTGAGCCGCAATTTCTATGCTGTACAGTTCCACCCCGAGGTGCATCACACCCCGCGTGGCGCGAAGCTTTATGAAAACTTCGTCCGGCTTGCGGGCTTTACGGGTGACTGGACGATGGCGGGCTACCGCCAGCAAGCGATCGAGCAAATCCGCGCGCAAGTGGGCGACGCCCATGTGATCTGCGGGCTTTCAGGCGGGGTGGATAGCTCTGTCACCGCGATCTTGCTGCATGAAGCGATTGGTGAGCAACTTACCTGCGTCTTCGTCGACCACGGGCTTTTGCGCTTGGGCGAAGCCGAGCAGGTCGTGTCGATGTTCCGCGACAATTACAACATCAAGCTGATTGCCGCGGATGAGAGCGATCTTTTCCTTGGCGCGCTTGAGGGCGTTTCGGACCCCGAGGTGAAGCGCAAAACGATTGGCAAGCTCTTCATCGACGTGTTCCAGAAATACGCCAATGAGATTGAGAATGCCGAGTTCTTGGCGCAAGGCACGCTCTACCCCGATGTGATTGAATCGGTTTCGTTCTCGGGCGGTCCTTCGGTGACGATCAAATCGCACCACAATGTGGGCGGTCTGCCGGAAAAAATGGGCCTCAAGCTGGTTGAGCCGCTGCGCGAACTCTTCAAAGACGAAGTCCGCGCGCTTGGCCGCGAACTCGGCCTGCCCGACAGCTTCATTGGCCGTCACCCCTTCCCGGGGCCGGGCCTTGCGATCCGCTGCCCGGGCGAAATCACCCGCGAAAAGCTCGAAATCCTGCGCAAGGCCGATGCGGTTTACATCGACCAAATCCGCAAGCACGGGCTTTATGACGAAATCTGGCAAGCCTTCGTGGCGATCTTGCCGGTGCGCACTGTGGGCGTGATGGGCGATGGCCGCACCTATGATTACGCCTGCGCTTTGCGCGCGGTGACCTCGGTCGATGGCATGACGGCGGATTACTACCCGTTTAGCCATGAATTCCTGGGTGAGACCGCGACGCGGATCATCAACGAGGTGAAGGGCATCAACCGGGTGACCTATGACATCACCTCGAAACCGCCCGGCACGATCGAGTGGGAATAAGCGCGAGCTATGCACCAAAGAGCAATAATCCTCTTTGGTGTACACTTTGACCTGAAGGGTCTGTTTCGAATTGCCCTGCATTGAGGCCCGAGTGATTGGGCCTCTTGCCGCTTTTCGCTAAACCTATGGATTAAATCGCGGCAATCCGGCGGTCCGAGCGCAGGCTCAGCCTATGAGCGGCGCTTTTCGCACCCTAACTTTTTCATCGTAAACGGTTCTCTCACGGTTCTCGTTTTATGACGAAAGCGATCTCCTTGACGCGAGTTGCAAGGCGCGCTTCGTAAAGTAAGGAATGCACAATGCCCGTTTCTCGCCGTCATCAAGCGATCTTCGTTCACATTCCCAAGAATGCAGGGGAATCCGTTGAGCGCACGCTTGGGATCTATGGCGGAAACCCTGCAGAAACGGCGTGGGGGATCATCGGCAACAATGTGGTGCTACAGCACTATACCGCTTTGGAATTGCGCGATAATTTCTGCACGGCCGAGGTCTGGGATCGCTATTTCAAATTTGCGATCGTCCGCAACCCGTGGTCGAAAGCCGTTTCGGAATACAATTGGTATCTCAAATACGGGCCTTCGGTGTCATTTTCCGAATGGGCGCAGTCTTTGCCGCATCGTTTGAAGATCAATCGCACGATCCATATTTTTGAGGTCGGCCACAATGTCGAGCAATACAAATATATCTGCGACGAGGAGGGGGCGCTCCTTGTCGATCATCTGCTGCGGTTTGAAGATTTGCGTAACGCGTTCGCGGAATTATCTGCCAGGCGCCATTGGCACGTGACGCTGGAACATGCCCCGACAACCAGTTCGCCCAGCCAGATCAGTTTCAAAGACTATTACGACGTCGAAACCGCCAAGCTGATCGGCGCGATTTATGCGCGCGATGTTCAGCTTTTTGGCTACAGCTACGAAGAAACTTTCGCCGGGACCACGCTGAGCGAGACGCCTGTGGCCATAGATGCGTTATTCGATCCCGATCTTTATCTGAAATACAATAAGGATGTGAAAGCCGCCGGGGTCGATCCGCGTCAGCATTATCTGGATCATGGCATCAAGGAAGGTCGCCGGATCAGATAACCTCAGCGCCTTAGGGGGGCGGATTGGCATGAGACTTGCATCCAAAGTGCGGGGCGCGCAAAACGGGGAAATCTGTGACTTCGGCTGCGAAAGCCGATGTGACCCCGCGTGAAAAGAGGGCGACGTGGCGCTGATCCATCTTCAAGGGCAGGTAACCTGTCGCACGCCGCAAGAGCGGCGCGATGTCTTGGCGCTTTTGCCGATGCATTTGCGTCAAAGCCTGCGCGACCCGGGCTGTTTGTTCTTTGACCTCAAGCAGGCAGATGACCCGATGCGCTGGCAAATCGACGCCGGGTTTGCCTCGCGCGCGGCCCATGCCGATTATGAGGCGCGCACGGCAAAATCGACTTGGGGGCAGGTCACCTTGCGGCTACACCAAAGCGCAGAGATCCGAGAGGTCCAGCCACAGATCACGCCAGAAACCCCTGCCGATCTGCGCGCGCTTTACCTTTTGAACCGCGCGGCTTTCGGCGGCACCGGAGAGGCGGAATTGGTCGATGCTTTGCGCGCGTCGGGCGATTTGGCGCTCTCGCTCGTGGCGCGGTTTGGCCGGGCCTATCTTGGCCATATCGCCTTTTCACCGATTGCCGCCCCCTTCCCCGCTTGGGCATTGGCACCTGTCGCGGTGCGCGATGCGGTGCGCCAGCAAGGCCTTGCTGCGGCGCTTGTCCGAGCGGGGCTAGCGCAGGCGCGCGCGCGTGGGATCAAGGCGGTCTTTGTGCTTGGCGACCCGGCCTATTATGATCGGTTTGGTTTTTCGGTTGGTGCCGCGCAGGGCTATGAGTGCCCCTATGCGGGCCCCTATTTCCAGATGCTCGCGTTAAATGACGCCACGCTGCCCAAGGGGGCCTTGCGTTACGCGGCCCCCTTTGACGCGTTAGAGGATTGATTTCTGGCGCTTATTAGACAGCGTAATAGCCGCGATACCACTCCACAAAAGCTTTCACGCCTTCGGGCACGCGGGTTTGCGGCGCATAACCGGTGAGCCGTTGGAGCAGTTCCGCATCGGCCCAAGTGGCGGGCACGTCACCGGGCTGCATATCCATCAGATTGCGCGTTGCCACCTGCCCCGTTGCCTCCTCAATCGCGGCAATGAAATCAGTGAGCTGCACCGGTTCGGAATTGCCAATGTTCACGACGCGGAAGGGCGCGACGGGCGACAGGCTGTCGCCCTCTTCCACCACCCCATCTGCGGAGCGCACGGGCACCGCATCAATCAAGAGCCGGATCGCGGCGACCAAATCGGTGACATAAGTGAAGTCTCGCTTCATATCGCCGTGGTTATAAACGTCGATAGGTTCACCCGCCAAAATCGCCTTGGTGAACTTGAAAAGCGCCATATCGGGCCGCCCCCACGGGCCATAGACGGTGAAAAAGCGGAACATCGTCACCGGCAGGCCAAACAGATGCGCATAGCTATGCGCCATCGATTCCGTGGCCTTTTTAGTGGCAGCGTAGAAGCTCATCTGATGGTCGGCCTTCGCCACCTCAGCATAGGGCATCACGGTGTTCGCGCCATAGGCCGACGAAGTCGAGGCCAAGAGCATATGCGCGGGCGGAAAGGCGCGCGCAGCTTCCAAAATTTCAAATGTGCCGGTGATGTTGCTTTCCAGATAAGAGCGTGGGTTTTCAATCGAGTAGCGCACGCCTGCTTGCGCCGCGAGATGGATCACCACATCCGGGCGATGGTCTTCAAACAGCCCCATCATCACGCCGGGCGTCTGGATGCTGTCGTTCACAATCGCAAAGCCGGGGTTTTGGCAAAGCATCGCCTG
The DNA here is from genome assembly GCF_900217725.1 of Rhodobacter sp. JA431. NCBI lineage: Bacteria > Pseudomonadati > Pseudomonadota > Alphaproteobacteria > Rhodobacterales > Rhodobacter > Rhodobacter sp. JA431. Next base: position 77,322 of record NZ_OBMP01000002.1, on the reverse strand, counting down.
ACGGCGCTCTTTGAGCTTCACGTCATAATAGTCCGACAGGTTGTCGATCCCGATCACCCGCCAGCCTTCATCCAAAAGCTTTTGACACAGGTGGTAGCCAATGAAGCCCGAAGCCCCAGTGACAAGGGCGGTGCGTTGTGCGCTCATTGAGTTTGCCCCAGTTTTTTCAGCCGCGCTGCGCGCAATTGCGCGAAATCATCTCCTGCATGGTAGCTGGAACGCGTGAGCGGTGTCGCCGAAACCATGCCAAAGCCTTTGCCATAGGCCGATTTTTCATAATCTGCGAATTCTTCGGGCGTCACAAACCGGTCCACCGCATGGTGTTTGGGCGTGGGCTGCAAATATTGGCCGATGGTCAGAAAGTCGATATCGGCGGAGCGCATATCATCCATCACCTGCAGCACTTCTTGGCGGTTTTCGCCAAGGCCGACCATGATGCCCGATTTGGTGAACATGCTCGGGTCGAGTTCTTTCACCCGTTGCAACAGCCGCAGCGAATGGAAATAGCGCGCGCCGGGGCGCACGGTCGGGTAAAGGCCCGGCACGGTTTCAAGGTTGTGGTTGAACACATCGGGCTTGGCTTCCACAACAATTTCAAGGGCTTTCGCGTCACACTTGAGAAAGTCTGGGGTCAAAACCTCAATCGTCGTTTCGGGCGCGCGGTGGCGCACGGCGCGGATCGTTTGCGCGAAATGCTCGGCCCCGCCATCGTCCAGATCGTCGCGGTCGACCGAGGTGATGACGACGTGCTTGAGCCCCAGCGTTTCCACCGCATGGGCGACGCGCCCCGGCTCAAACGCATCCAAAGCGCTCGGCTTGCCCGTCGCAACGTTGCAAAAGCTGCAACCACGGGTGCAAATCTCGCCCATGATCATCATCGTGGCGTGGCCGTGGCTCCAGCATTCGCCAACATTCGGGCAGCCGGCTTCTTCACAGACCGTCACAAGCTTGTTCGTTTTCAATATCTCGCGCGTGTCTTTATACCCTTGCGAGGTGGGCGCCTTGACCCGGATCCAGTTCGGTTTTTTAGGCTGCGCATTGTCGGGGCGATGCGCTTTTTCGGGGTGACGCTGGCCGGGAAGTTTCAGATCGCGCAAGGAGATGTCCTTTCATCTGGCATAGCGCATAATTAGAGTGAAAGGCCGGACGATGCAAATATGTCGCGGCGCACCTCGCGCCTATTTGTCGAGCCAGATCATGAGCCCAAGCAGCACTGGTGCGCCGATCAGCATGAGCAGCAACAAATAGAGAGTCGGTTTGCAGGTAAAGTTCAGGCGGCGGTTTTCCTGCTCTTGCGTGATTGGCGCGTGGTCACCCGCCGCGCGTCGGACTTGCGCCAGCACAGCCTCCGCCGCGCGTCTATTGGGGGCGAAGGGTTTGATCCACAAGATACGCGGCTTTTGCACCGGATCGTGGGGCGCAAAGTGAAGTTCCGGCGCATAGCCGCCGCGCAAACGCCGATGCACCAGCTCCGCTGGCGCGTAGCCGCTCAACACCACCTCGGTGCCACGGTTCCAAAACCCCGAAAACACCACCCGCCTCGGCGCAATCGTCAATTCGGGGCGCCCAAAGGCGCGCCCAACCAGACCCGCGCCCACCATGGCAACAAGAAGGAGGCCGCACAGCCCTGCGAAAACGGCATCGGCACGGTTGCCACGCGCCCATTCCTCTGGCGCAGTCTCAAAAGCCAGAAAACCGCCAAGGAGAAGCATGAGCCCCATGGCCGCCCAAGTGCCAAAACTCCAGCGCGGCTTGAGGGTGACGGGCAGCGGGTTCTGGGGCGAAAAATCGGTTCGGTCTTGCATATCATATCTGACAAAGCTCTGCGCAATTGTGCGGGCAACGCGCTGCAGAGGCAAGATTTTCTCGCTCTGCCCGCACGGAGCGCGCCTTACCCAATCAGCGGCGCGGCCCCGCCATAGGTCTCGTCATAATGGCGCTTGAGCCGCATCAGCGCGATGCGCAGGACAATCTTGCCCGAGCGCGCGGACCAACCCATGCGTTTTTCCGCTGCTTCCAGACCTTCCAGAAAACAGCAGCACCGCAGCACCATATCGCCCAAACCGGGGCCAAGGTCGGACAGCGCCGCGGCCACGCGTTCGCGTGCGCGGTCTGACCCGCCAGGGCCGCCGGTGCCCAAATCGGGTCGGTAGTCGCCACGCGCGCCGCCGGTCATGAACCGTTCCCAGTTTTGCGCAACGCACGGGCCCATCTGCGCCAGTTCAAAATCTTCGCGCAGCCGTTCGCCCGCCGCCACCAAGTCCGGTGCCAAGAAGGGTTTGCCATCGGCATCGCGGCGCCGCGCCAAAACACCGAGCGGGCTTTCGGCCAAATTCATCCGCAGGCGCGGTCCTCGCCCGGTGGCGCGGTCCACCTCGTCTCGATGCTGCGCGCCATGTGGATTTTGTGTCGCATCCGGTGCAAGCCCAGCTGCAGCTTGTTCTTCCGCCAGCAGTCGCTTAAGCGCGGCGCGCCCGGTGCTGGTGATCTGGTAGCTTGTCACCCGGCCGCTATGGGCGACGCTGATCCAGTCTTTCAGCGCGAACCCCTGCGCAACCTCACGGCTTATCACCGCTGTGCGCACGGTGCCGCGCAGCACAACGGCCTTCTCCATATCTTTCGAGACGACCAAAACCGCGCCGGGTTCGGCAAGCCGTCGCAACACGCGTTGCGCCTCGCGGGCCAGCAGATCATCTTCCAGCGTGGCTTTCACAGAGCGGATCGGGGCTGTCATCGGGTCTGGTTCCCTCATCGGCACGCTGGCACATGCGGTTTGGGCCAGCGATGCCCCTGAGCGGCCAAGGCGGGTGAGCGCCTCATCCACCAAAGGGTCATCGCGGCGCGCCTCGATCCGGCGCACGCGGCGCAAGATCGTTGAGGCGGCACAGCCCTCGGCGCGGGCCAATTGGCGGATCGGGACACCCTCCTCGACATGGCGCAAATAGGTGCGCGCACAATCGGGCAACCAGTCGGGCAGCCCCTCCCAGGCTGTCGTGGTCTTGATCATGTGTTCTTTCCCGTTCGCGCCGCGTGGGACGGCGCCGAATGCACTTCCAAGCGTGGGTTGGTTTGGTTACCCGTTCATTAAGAAACGGGCTGATACCGAAAATTCTTCAAAAATTCTAAAGACCTGTAAATACATCGCACGGTGGAATCGTGCGCCACGCAACACCCGCTTAGGTTGTGTTTGATTTGGGACGTTCTTGCGGGAGGGTCCCATGTCCGAACTATTAGAGCAGATGGCGCGGTTGCGCCGCCCCAAGCTTTTGATCCGTGCGGCGTGGTTTGGCCAAAGCGATTACAACCGCCGACGGGATATGAAACGGCTTTTGGCGCAGGCAGAACTGCCACCGCCCGCATCTGCCCTGCGCGCCCTTTTGGAGCTGGAAGCGACGCTGGAAGAGGCGCGCCTGAACGGAACCGCCGCCTATAGCTTCTTGCGCCATATCGAGGTGCTGATTGCGGTGATGGCGGAGGCGCGGTTGCTCGCGCCCTGCCCCAATCCGCCCGCCGCTAGCGCGACTTGAAAAGCGAACCAAGCACCCCGCGCACCAGTTCTTTGCCCGCTTTGGAGCCCAATTGCCGGGCGAGCGATTTGCCAAAGACCTCGGCAATGCTGTCAGAGCGGGAACTGCGCCGTGTGCTGGCGGATCGGGGGGCTTTTTCCACCTTCGCGCTCTTGATCGGCGTGAAGCGCCGCGCGCGGTTGAACTCCAGCTTCGCAGCAGCGGGTTCTGCGGCTTCTTCCGGCTCCGCCGCTTCCGCTTCTGCCGCCGCTTTTTGCGCGCGGGCCGCCAGAATTTCCGCTGCAGAATGCCGGTCGATCATCTGGTCGTATTTTACCCCATAGGGCGACGCCTTCACAATGATCTGCCGTTCTTCGGGCGTGATCGGCCCAAGCCGCGACTGCGGCGGACGCACCAACGTGCGCTCAACAACGCCCGGTACACCTTTGTTTTGCAAGAAAGAAGTCACCGCCTCGCCGGTGCTCACTTCTTTGATGGCGGTTTCGGTTTCAAACCTTGGGTTCGGGCGATAGTTTTCCGACGCGCGGCGCAGGTCTTTTTGATCTTTGGCGGTGAAGGCGCGCAGGGCATGCTGCACCCGGTTGCCCAATTGGCCCAAAATATCCTCGGGCACATCGGCGGGGTTTTGCGTGATGAAATAGATGCCGACGCCTTTGGAGCGAATGAGCCGCGCGACCTGTTCGACCTTATCGACCAGCGCTTTGGGCGCATCGTCAAACAGCAAATGCGCTTCATCGAAGAAGAAGACAAACCGGGGTTTGTCGGGGTCGCCCACCTCGGGCAGTTCTTCGAAAAGCTCAGACAGCAGCCACAAAAGGAAGGTCGCGTAAAGCCGCGGCGAGGACATCAGCTTATCCGCCGCCAAAATGTTGATCTGGCCGCGCCCATCCGGCGCAAGGCGCATCATATCGGCCAGATCGAGCGCGGGTTCGCCAAAGAACTGCGCCGCGCCTTGGTTTTCCAGCACCAACAAGCGACGCTGGATCGCGCCGACCGATTGCGCCGCTACATTGCCATAGCGCAGCGAAAGCTCATCGGCCTTTTCGCCAACGTAAACCAGCATTGCCCGCAGATCATCCAGATCCAGCAGCGCCATCCCCTCGCTATCGGCCAGATGGAAGGCGATATTGAGGACACCCTCTTGTGCCTCGCTCAGATCCAAAAGCCGGGCGAGCAACAACGGCCCCATTTCGGAAATCGTCGTGCGCACAGGGTGCCCCTGTTCGCCAAACATATCCCAAAAGGTCACCGGATAGTCACGGTAGGTCAGATCAAAGCCGATGGTTTGTGCCCGCGCCATGAACGGTTCGTGCAGTTTGCCATTGGCCGAACCAGGGAGCGCGATGCCCCCCAAATCGCCCTTCACATCGGCCATAAACACCGGCACGCCCGCCGCCGAGAACCCCTCGGCCAGAATTTGCAAGGTGACGGTTTTGCCGGTGCCGGTGGCCCCCGCCACAAGCCCATGCCGGTTGCCGTATTTGAGAAGCAATTCCTGCGGCAGCCCATAGCCCTCGCCACCACCGCCCACGAAAATGCCAGTCTCGGTCAAAACCCCGGTCATGCTGCCCCTCCCTTGGTTAAGGGCCACAATACTTCCTTAACCCTTTTGCGCCATAGTGGAATTGTCCCGCCTGTGCCTTTGGCCGTGGGACACTTCCTCCCTGTCGACTGGCCGCGCCCTTGGGCGCGGCTTTTTTCTTTGCGAAAGATTTTTCTTTTAACGAACAAAGCCTTGGCAATTTTATATTTGCCTGTTGACCTGAGCCCTTATCCACTCTAGCGTTCATCTCAATGACATAGTCGGCTGGTCCGACAGGGGGGAAGGAAGGGCTTCGGAAACGGGGCCCTTCACCCATTTCTGGGCCCCGCGTTTCGGGCGTGGTTTTTCACGGAACTGTCAGCTTTTACGGTAAGATCGTGTCTGCAAATCGCCGATTTCCGCGGGACAGCCCCGGTTCGGCATGCTAAGCCCTCTGCACCCCCTTTGGAGGAAACCGGATGATGAAAAAAACCAAATCCCTTGCTCTTCTGATTGCCATGGGTCTCGCTGCGCCGATGGCGTGGGCGCAAGACACCGCCGCGCCCGAAGCCCCCGCTGCCGCGACCGAGGCGACCCCGCCCGCCGCCGCCGTGGAAGGCCCCGGCTCGACCTATGTGAAAGAGACTTTTGACGACTGGCAGGTGCAATGCCTGCGCACCGAAACCGGCAATGATCCGTGCGAGATGTTCCAACTTCTCAAAGACGGTGATGGCAACGGCACGGCGGCGATCTCGATCATGGCGCTGCCGGAAGGCGAAGAGGCCGTTGCTGGCGCGACGATCACCACCCCGCTTGAGACCCTGCTCACCCAAGGCGTGAAGCTGAAGATCGATGCGCAAAACCCGATCCAGCTGCCGTTCAATGTGTGCTCGCAAGGCGGCTGCTTCTCGAACGTGTTCTTGAAAGCGCAAGACATTGATCTGTTCAAGAAGGGCAACAAGATCGCGATGACGATCATCCCTGCCGCCGCGCCCGATAAGCCGGTGGAACTGACGATCTCGCTCAAAGGCTTTACCGCTGCCTTTGACGGGCTGCCGAAACCGGCCAAGCCGTAAGCGAAGATCGCATTGTAAAGCCTTGATAACGCCGTCCTTTGGGGCGGCGTCATACTTTAGAAAGCAGCAAGACCGCGTTCAAGCCGCCAAAGGCAAAGGCGTTGGACATCACGGTCTGCACCTTTGCCTCGCGCGCGGTGTTGGGCACCACATCCAGCGGGCAGTCCGGGTCGGGGGTGTCGTGGTTCACGGTGGGGGCAATGACGCCTTCATTCAGCGCCATCAAACAGGCGAGCAGTTCCACCGCGCCGGTCGCGCCAATGCAATGGCCGTGCATCGCCTTGGTGGAGGACACAGGCACCACCATGCCGCGGTCACCAAACACTTCCAAAATCGCCGCCGCTTCGGTGCGGTCATTGGCGTTGGTGCCGGTGCCGTGGGCGTTGATGTAATCCACCTGATCGGCAGAGATACCCGCATCCGTCAGCGCGCCGCGCATCGCCCGTGCCGCGCCATCGCGCGAGGGCATAACGATATCGCCCGCATCCGAGCACATGGCAAAGCCGGTGATTTCGGCCAAGATCGTCGCGCCACGCGCCTGCGCGCTGTCGTAGCTTTCCAGCACAAAGACGCCCGCGCCCTCGCCTTGCACCATCCCGTTGCGGTTGGCGGCAAAGGGGCGGCAGCCATCGGGCGACATCACCCGCAGCCCTTCCCAAGCCTTCAGCCCGCCGAAATTCAGCATCGATTCCGCGCCGCCCGCCAACATGCCATCGGCCATGCCCGAGCGGATCATTTGATAGGCCAAGCCAATCGCATGGTTGGAACTGGCGCAGGCCGTCGCCACGGCGAAGCTCGGCCCCATCAGCCCCCAGTCCATGGAAATATGGGAGGCGGCCGCATTGCTCATCAGCTTCGGTACGGTGAACGGATGCACGCGGTTTTTGTTTTCGGCATAAACGGCGCGATAGGCCTCGTTCACCGTGGCATTGCCACCGCCTGCGGTGCCGATGATCGCGCCCCAGCGCGTTGGGTCGCCGGGTACTTCGGTCAGACCCGCCTGCCCCATCGCCTCGCGCGCGGCCAGAAGGCCAAACTGCGTGAAACGGTCGTAAAACGAGAGCTTGCTCTTTTCAAACAGCGCTTCGGGCGCGAAGTCTTTGACCTGCGCGCCAATGCGGATGGTGAGCCGTTCCACATCGGCAAACGCGAGGGCGCCGATGCCACAGCGCCCTTCCTTCATCGCGGCAAGCGTGCCGACAACATCCGGGGCCAAAGCATTGACCGTCCCGGCCCCGGTAACGACGACACGCCTCATGCGTTAGGCCATTTCCGGTTGCGGCGAGGAAATCAGGCGTTCCACCGCGCGCACAATCGCACCGACCGAGGAAATGTCGAAATCGCTCTGGCTCGGCTCGTTGGCGTTGAACGGCACCGAAACGCCGAAGGTCTCTTCGATCGAGAAGATCATCTCGACCAGACCAAGGCTGTCGAGGCCAAGGTCCTCAAGCGTCATATCCGGGCGCACTTCGTTCGGTTCCATCGCCGCTTCACGCGCGATGATCGAAAGAATCTGGTCTTGCATATCGGGCCTCATCTGGCGTTACTCCGTGCCCTTCTTTTGCGAGAGATTTGTAACAGTTTCTCGAAGTTCCGCCATTTGCGCAAAGAGTCGCGGTAGACGGCGGATGTTTTTCCAGGCTTCAACATGGGTTTCCATTTTGACGGCGGGGTAACCGAGCAAAACCCGACCTGCGGGCGCATTGGTGAAGATCTTGGTGGCGCCGCCCGCGATCACGTCATCGCCGACAAAGATATTGTCGTTCACGCCGCATTGGCCGCCCATCACCACCCGGTCGCCAATGCGCGAAGAGCCCGCAATGCCAACCTGCCCGCATAGCAAACAATCGCGCCCGACTTGGACGTTGTGACCAATATGGACGAGGTTATCGAGCTTGGTGCCCGAACCAATCGAGGTGGCACGCACGGTGCCACGGTCTATAGCGACATTGGCGCCCAGTTCGACATCATCGCCAATTTCCACGGTGCCAAGGCTGTGAATCCGGGTCCAGCTTTGTTCCTTAATACCTTCGCGCTGGCCCAAGGTTTCGCGAATTTCCTCAACGCCCGATTTTTCCGGCGTAACGAAAGAAAACCCATCCGAGCCTACAACCCCACCGGGTTGCGCGATAAAGTTGTCACCAATGCTGACCCGCGCGCCGATCTTGACGCCGTGCAGGATCAGCGCGTTTTCGCCAATTTGCGAAGCTTCGGAAATGCAGACATGAGCGGCAATCCGGGCATGCGCGCCAATCGTCACGTCCCGCCCAATCACCACAAAGGGGCCAATGGCTGCGCCGTCACCAATCACCGCGCTGGGGTCGATCACCGCGGTGGGGTGGATGCCCGGCGCAATCTCTGGCCCCGGGTCAAAGGCTTTGGAAAGCCCCGCCATCGCCAGCCGTGGCCGCGCAACGAAGATGGCCGCTTTCAGCCCCAAAGCCTGCCAATCGGTGCCTTCGGGCACAATCGCCGCCAAAGCCTGCCCGGCCGCCAAGCCGGGGATATATTTCTCGCTCATCGCAAGGGCGATTTGGCGCGGCCCGGCCGATTGTGGCTCCGAGGCGCTGTCGATCGGCAGGCTCAGGTCTCCCTCCGCCCGCGCCGCGAGTGCTGTTGCGATGGTTTCGACCGTCTGCGCCATGTCTTGCCTCTTCGTGACCCGCGCGCCAAGCGCGCTTCACGAGAAGATTTAGTTCGTCAGCGACGCCAATGCCACCCCTGCCTTTTCAAGCGCGCTGTAAAGTGCGCCGTCGCGGCCATAGACATCGTGGCGGTATTCGATCCGGCCTTGGGCATTGGGCCAAGCGGTGAAATAGACCAAATGCACCGGCACCGGCTTATCGAGCGGCACACGGGTTTCCGCCCCGGTGCGCAGGATTGATTGGAAGTAATCTTCCGGATTGTCGACCTGTTTGGCGAGCAGCGCATAGGCAAGGTCAAACGGACGCCCGACCCGGATGCAGCCGTGGCTGAACGCGCGCACATCGCGCTGGAACAGCGATTTCGACGGCGTGTCGTGCAGGTAGATGTTGTATTTGTTCGGGAACAGGAACTTCACCAGCCCCAAAGCATTGCCGCTGGAGGGCGGTTGACGCATCGCAAAGGGGAAGTTGCGCGCATTATACGCCGAAAAATCCACAGAGCCGCGCGAAACGGTGCGACCCCGGCTATCGACCAGTTGGATATGCCCCGCCGCGCCCGGATTGCGCTGCATCATCGGCAGATATTCTTTCACGGTGATCGAGCGCGGCACAGACCAGCTCGGGTTGATCACCATCAACTCCATCTCGTCGGAAAATTCCGGCGTGCGGCGGTCTGAACGGTTTTGGCCAACCACAGTGACCGATTCAAAGGTCATCTTGCCGTCGTCAAAAATCCGGGCCGTGAAATCGGTGATATTCACCCAGATATGGCGTTGCCCAAGGTCGCGGCCATTGAGCCAGCGCGCCCGTTCAAGCGCCACCAACACCGATTTCAGACGCTCTTCGGGGGCGGTGTTGATCTCGGCCATTGTCGCTTCGCCCGCGACGCCATCGGCTTTCATGCCCAGATCGAATTGATAGCTTTGCACCGCCTTTTGCAGCGCCGCATCGTAGCTGCCCGAGATCGAGCGGCCCATATAGCCCATCGCCATCATCCGGTCGCGCAGTGCCACCACCGCAGCGCCGGTATCGCCCGGGCCAAGGTGTTTGGCGGGCACCGGCGCGCCCCAACCGCCATTGGCGATTTGTTCGGACAAATGCAGGCGCGCGCGCAGAAGGTTGGCATATTGGGGAGTGTGGGGCGCAAGGCCACGCAGGTAATGCGCGGGAACCGGGGCGTTCAGCAGCCCATTCAGCAGGGCGACGGGGTCGGGGCGGATGATCTCGCGCACGATGCCCGCATCAATCTTTTGCGGCTCCAGAGCACCGGAGGAAATATCGCGCGCCCAAGCAAGGTAAGCGAGAGAGACTGCCGCTTCCAACTGGCCGCGCTCGCGCTCGGTCTCAATCGTCGCAAAGCGGTTGCGCAGATCCTCGGCACCGTAACGCGCCACCGGCAGCCCATGCGCGCCCGCTTGGTCGAGCGCCGCAAAGAAAGCGGCGCGACGCGGGGCGGCCTCTGCCGTGGTCCAGATCGGTTTATAACTCCGCTCAGCGTAGAACGCGCCAAGCGCGGGGTTGGCCGCGGCAGTTTCCGCCACCGCTTGGGCGAAACCCGAGATTTCTTGTGCCTGCACGACACTCGGGGTTGCCCCCACCAGCGGCAAAGCCGCCGTTCCTGCCAGAAGGCATGCCACAACAAATTTGCGGCCAAAATCCCGCATGTCCCGTCCAATCATATGCTTTCACCCCTGAAAGTCCCCGCCCGCACCCTGTTGGAAAAACCGCCAACTGTCCAGACGATGCAGAAAAACAAGGGCTTTTTGCCGTCACGATGCCCCGTGAAGCGATGCAAGCGGGCCACAGCGCGCCCCCTTTGAGCAGAAAATTGCCGAAAGGTATGGAAATCCCCACCCTTAGATAAATGAAAATTTGAATCACTCACGGGCCTGTGCCATAACTTTGCCACGGAATACGGTTAGAAAGTGGTTAAAGCCGCTCTATAGGCGGCAAAAAACCGAGGGACAGGCAAACCGATGAGCATGATCACGACATCCCGTCGCGGGCTTCTTGCGGCCTTTGCTTCCACGATGGTGGTTGCGGCGCCCACGATGAGCAACGCTTTTGGCATTCTGCGCGGGGCCGGTGACATTCGACGTATCCGTATGTACTCCGGTCGTACCGGCGAAAGCATCGACACGATCTACTGGATCGAAGGCAACTACATCCCCGAGGCGCTTAAAGAGATCAATCTGTTCATGCGCGACTGGCGCACCGATCAGGTGAAAAAGATCGACGCCCGCACGATTGACATCGCGGCTGCCTCGCACCGCTTGATGGATACGAACGAGCCTTACATGATGCTCTCGGGCTATCGTTCGCCCGCCACCAATGCGATGCTGCGCTCGCGCTCGCGCGGTGTGGCGAAGAACTCACTCCACATGCAAGGGATGGCGGCGGACCTGCGCCTCAAATCCCGCTCGGTCCCGCAAATCTATGCCGCCGCAACGGCCTGCCATGCGGGCGGCGTGGGCCGCTACATGCGTTCCAACTTCGTGCATATGGATTGCGGCCAAGTCCGCACCTGGAACGGCTGAGTCTTCCAACGAGCATTTGCAAAAGGGCGCTGCATCTGCGGCGCCTTTTGTTTTTGGGTCTGAGTATCTTTTAAGGCCAGCTCGCAATATGCTGGTTTTCTTGGGTAAAAGGGAGACCAACCATGGACGAATTGCACTTCCGTCGCGCAACCGCCGCAGATGTTGAGGCGGTTGTCGCACTGCTCGCCGATGACACCCTTGGCGCTGCGCGTGAAAGCGCATCGCCAGAGTTGGCCGAATGCTACAGCCGAGCCTTTGCCGAGATCGAGGCTGATCCGAACCAGTTTCTGTGTGTGGTCGAGGATAACGGGTGCATTGTCGGCACCCTGCAACTGACCTTTATCCCCGGCCTATCGCGGCAGGGGGCCAAACGCGGTCAGATCGAAGCGGTGCGAATTGCACGCGACCGTCGCGGAGAAAAGCTTGGCGAGGCGATGTTTGCTTGGGCGATTGAGACCTGCCGCGCGCATGGCTGCAGCTTGGTGCAACTGACCACAGACAAAGCCCGCCCAGATGCGCATCGCTTTTACGATCGTCTAGGCTTTGAGCCGAGCCATATCGGTTACAAGCTGTCGCTCTGATCGCCGAAGATCACGCGGAAACGGAGGTTTAGTCCCGTTGCTTTTCATAGGCGTCAAAAAGATCGCTCACCAGAACTCCGTTGATCCGCATCCCAGTGAGATCTGCGTCTGAAATTTCGGTATCGGCCAGAGTTACGCCGCTGATTTTCAGCTTGGAGAGGTTCGCATTTGAAATCTGCGTTTCGGCGAGGGTCACATTGTGAAACCGCGACCGCGCGAGGTTGACGTCATCAAAATCCGCTTCGCTCAGATTGGTATTATGAAACGTCGCTTTCGAAAGAACGGCAAAGAACTTTGAGCCCGCAAGATTCACACCGTCGAAGTGCGCGCCTTCCATATCGGCACGTTCAAAGTGCGCAGCTTGCATCTGAGGGCCGTTGAACGGATTTGGCTCAGTGTCTTTTCCCAAAGGAATATCCTTCCGCGAAAATGTTTCTTTTGGGATGATGGCGCACAGAATGGCCTGCGGTCAACAACCGTGATCAAAACCGGCTCATTGCATCCTACCCAAACAAAAAAGCCCCCGTCACCGGGGGCTTTCTCATCTCTCTCATCCCGCCTCAGTCTTTGTAAAGCGGGGTTGCGCGGACGAGGCCTTTTTGTTCGAGATAGGCTTCTTCCTCGGCATTCAGATCAATGCGGTCATAGCCGGTGATCATCGGTTGCACGTGGCGTTTGAACCCATGCCCGATGGTCAGCAAATAAAGGTGCGCGACCACGAAGGAGCCAATCGCAAAGGCGGCCAGCACATGCAGATTGGCGATGATCGTGAGCCAGAACCCCTGCCCGTCTGCCCCATCCCAAAAGCCATAAGACAGATAGGCGAGCCCCGTCACCCAGATCGCCGGGAAGAGCGCCATTTTCAGCGCGAAATAGGATCCGGCTTGCAGCGGGTTGTGGCGACGCTCCAAAGTTTTGGAATAGGGATGTGCCTCGCCCTTAAACACGCCATAGGCATAGAACCGCGCCACCTGCAAAAAGCCCGTCAGCCGCGGAATGAACTGTTTCCAGCCATGCGTGGTGAAAAGCCAAAAGGTGGCGAAAACCCACAGCACCAACAGCGCAATCGCCACCAGCGAATGGACCGTCACGGCGAGGCCAAAGGGCATCACCTCATGCAGCCCCATGATCCGCGCGCCGGTGAAGAACAGCAGCATGATCGAGCCCGCTTGGGACCAGTGCCAAAGCCGATTGAACCGGCTGTAAACTTTTACGCAGCGCTCAACCATGATGACCTCCGTTCGGTTTGCGGCCCACAAGGCGCAGCACGCCATGACCCGCGACCCCAAGCGCGGCAAGCGCCAACAGCACCATGCCGATCTTGCCGCCGATGTTCAGACCGCCGGGCACATAGATGCCGGTGATCCCGGCCATGCGGCCGTTTTCTGCGTGGCAGGCCGCGCAATCGAGCGCGTCTTCCTTCGGCGCAACTTGGTGGGCAATCGGCCAGTACATATAGGTATCGACGAAGTCGTAATTGCCCGAATACTCAAGCCCGACATAGTCCATGCCCGCTTTGAGCGATTTTTCCCAATCGAAATAGGACCAAAGCGCCGTGCCATCGCCCGGGCCATAGACGTGGTTGAACAAAAGCACATTGCGCACCGTGTCATAGGCTTGCCGCCCTTCCATCCGTTTGAACGGAAAGATGCGGGCATCGGGCGCACCGGCTTCGCCTTGGATCTGGTTGATTTCCACCACTTGACTCGGGTCGATCTCCGTTTCCGGCAGCGTGTAGCGCATCACCCCATTCGACCAAGCGTAATGCGGCACAACGTTTTCGCCCCAAGCAAAATCGCCCTTGGTGGAAAGGTAGGTGTGCAGTTCCGCGCCATTGCCTTGGGTATAGCCATGTTCCTTGATCGGTTTGCCGTTTTCATCCATCCGGCCGGCGGTGGACCAATCCCAGAAGGTTTTGGTCGCCACGCCACCGCGCGCAAAAGACGGGATATGGCAGCTTTGGCAGGCCAAGCTGTCGGTGTGGTCATTGAGCTTCATCGCCAAAAGCGGGTTCGGCCCTTTGTGCGGCGCATCCGTGTGGCACGAGGTGCAGCTTGCGGTGTCGCGCTCGGCCCCCGGCATCCGGTCCGCGCCATGCGGGTCGATCACATCGCCCTCATACCGCGAGCCCGCCAGAACGTGCTTGTCCGACACGTGGCAGCTTTCGCAGGTCATATTCGCGCCATCTTGCGACATGTGCACATCGACCGCGCGCGGCGGGTCAAACAACACCGAGGACAGATCGCCGTGTTTCACGTTATCGCCGCCGCCACCGTAAAAGTGGCAATTGCCGCAGTTTTCACGCGTGGGTTGGCCCACCGACAGCGCGGCTTTGACTAGATCCACCGGCGTGGCTTTGGCCCCGGTGATGGTCTTGGCACCCTCTGCCACCGGGCCCAGCGGCGGGTGACCGGCAAGGTTGTCTTGCTTGGCATATTGGCCAGAGCTGTCATGGCAGACAAGGCAATCGACCGCGGTCGGGTCGGTCGGCGCCGGTTCGCGCACATCGTCCCAACCATAGCCGACGTGGCACGAGGTGCAGCGCACCTCGTTCGAGGCCACATTGCCGCAAAAGGCGTTCAACTCGTGCGCCTTCCCAAGCGTTTGCCCAGTGGTGGCGTTTTCATAGGTCCAGGTCCAGTGGACCGAATGCATCACTTGGTTGGAGGCTTCGGTGTGGCAGCTCAAACAAGCCGCCGTGACCTCTGGCCCCGATGCGAAGGGCCCTTTGAGAATATCGAATTTGGAGTGATCGGCGGTCAGCCCCGCCACCGGATCGGTGATCAGGGCCGCATTCGCGGCAAGGGTGGCCGGATCGGGGCGCGATTGTACGCCCATCATTGGGGCCTCTGAGGACGCCTCCGGGGTTTCTTGCGGAGCCGTAGGCGCATCTTGCGCCCATGCAGGCCCCAAAGCGAGCCATGCCGCCGTTAGGCTGGCCGTGCCCCGCAAAGCGGACAGTTTCATGATCCCTCCCCCAATCGTCAGTCGTTAAATGCGATAAGTCTCCGTTCATATTCCGATACACGCATCCGTGAATGCGAATAAGTGACTGTGTCACACAGCCGCAGAGAAAGAGTGCCGCAGGAGGGCGCCGCGCCGCATGTGGTGGATCGCCGCACAGGGACGCAAAGCCTTTTGGCAGGCGCCGCCTGTTGCCGACCTGCGCCAAGCTAAAGATCTTCTAAGAATAAACAAAAGCTTGTTGATCCGACGGTCTTCGCGGGTGATCGTAGCGAGAGGAACGGGCAAGGGGGCCGAGTGAATGCGGATGAAAATTGCGGGGCTTTTGATCTGTTTGGCGCTGCCAGCGGCGGCGGAAAACGTGCCGATGGCGCGGATCTATTCCACCGGAAACATGATGTATGAGGGCGATTCCTGGGAATGCATCCAGATCTCCTCAACCATGGGCTGGCAACGCTATGTGCCACCGCATGAACCGGGCCTCTATGGACATGATTTCTACAATATGACCATTTCCGCCGATCAAGAGGGCTGGACGGTCGACAAGGCGCGCTATGCGCGGGTGCTAAATGGCGGGCATACCGGAGCGGACGCCCGCGCGCTCTCCCCTTATGATGGCTATAAATACGACCAGTCCTACCCGTTCGGCGCGCTATTGCTGCGCTACAAAGATGGCACCACCCGCGCTTTGATGCGCGAAGACCCCGGTGGGACCAGTTGGGACTTTGGCAATGATCCGCTGTTTGATTTTCGGATCAATGACACAGGCTTAGGCGATAATGCCGGCGTGCTGAAAATCTGTTTTTGGTGATTTTGGTGTAAGCTGCAGATCACGGCTAAAGCGCCATAACAACGGTTTGCCCGACTAGATATTGACGTCCGGGTTTCGGGAAGCCACCATATCTCCACGACGCTAACACCCGTGGAGATGAAAAAAGCTTTGCATCGAACGGATGAAAGTCGGAGCCCGAGAAACGCTGGGTTCAAATCATGTTTCTCGGGCGTCTCATGAAACTCGCCTTTCGGCTCACATCATGTGGCAATCGTGCCATTTGTGACGTTGCTTTTCAAGCCGGAAGGCCCTCGAATGCCCAAGGGGCAGGAAGGTGGTCAAAATGGCCAAACGCAGAACTACTCGCATCCTCACTTTTGCTGATGCCGTTAACATCCAAACCCTGATCATTCAGGGGGAGATGCAGCACAGCATTGCAGCGCTTTACGGCGTGAACCAAGGGCGGATCAGTGAGATCAATACAGAGAAACGGCACCGCGGCAGCCACACTGAGGCATTGCGGCGACTTTTCCCGTAAGAACAAAGACTGGGCGGCTTACTCGCCCAGTCTACCCCAAACGTATGAAAGAATAAAAAAACCTGGGGAGAAATGGCGCACCCGACAGGATTCGAACCTGTGACCCCTGCCTTCGGAGGGCAGTACTCTATCCAGCTGAGCTACGGGTGCAGCTTGCGTGGGTGATAGCCGGAAAATTTGGGGGCTGCAACCGCTCTGTGCAGCCCACCAATGATTTCGCGCGCGATTTGTTTGCGCCTTAGCCCAGAAGATCGTGGCACAGGTCAAGCGCAGAAACGAGCGCATCCACCTCGGCGCGGGTGTTGTACATCGCAAAAGACGCGCGCGCGGTGGCCGAAAGCCCCAAGTGCTGCATCAGCGGCATAGCGCAATGGCTGCCAGCCCGCACCGCTACGCCTCGTTGGTCCAAAATCGTTGAAATATCATGGGCATGGGCCGCGCCATCAAGCGTGAAGGAAAAGATCGCGCCTTTGTCCTTCGCCTGCCCCTGCACCTGCAGCCAGTTGAGCCCAAAGAGCTTTTCTTCCGCATAGGTGCGCAAGTCGGCCTCGTGCCGGGCCACGTTTTCCATGCCGATCTGCATCAGGTATTCAAGCGCCACACCCAGCCCGATTTGCTGCACAATGCCCGGCGTGCCCGCCTCAAACCGCATCGGCGGTTTGGCATAGGTGACGGTGTCGCGGGTGACCGTGTCGATCATATCGCCGCCGCCAAAGAACGGGCGCATCTCATCCATCCGGTCACGCTTGATATAGATCGCGCCAGAGCCGCTTGGCCCGTAAAGCTTGTGCCCGGTGATCGCGTAGAAATCACAGCCAATATCGGCGACATCGACCGGCCCATGCACCGAGCCTTGCGAGCCATCGACCAGAACCGGAACGCCTTTTTCATGCGCGCCAGTGCAAATGGTTTTCACATCCACCGCCGTGCCGAGCACGTTCGACATTTGCGTGATCGCCACCAGCTTCGTGCGCGGGCCAATCGCCTCCAGCACCTTTTCAGCGGGCAGGCTGCCATCGGGCTCAATCTCGACCCATTTCAGCACCACACCTTGGCGTTCGCGCAGAAAATGCCACGGCACGATATTGGCATGGTGCTCCATGATCGAAAGCACGATCTCATCGCCCGGTTGCAGTCGCGGCGCGGCCCAAGCGTAGGAGACAAGGTTGATCCCCTCGGTCGAGCCGGTGGTGAAGACGATCTCTTCTTCATCGGGGGCGTTGAGGAACTTTGCCACCGTGCCCCGCACCGCCTCATACCGCTCGGTCGAGATATTCGAAAGCGTGTGCAAACCCCTGTGCACATTGGCATAATCTTCGCGATACATCTGATCCATCGCGTCGATCACACACAAAGGCTTTTGCGCCGAGGCCCCATTGTCGAGATAGACCAGCGGCTTTCCATGCACCTGCCGCGACAGGATCGGAAAATCGGCGCGGATCTTTTCGACATCGAACATCGGCAAGCCCTTTCAG
The DNA here is from genome assembly GCF_900217725.1 of Rhodobacter sp. JA431. Classification (NCBI taxonomy): domain Bacteria; kingdom Pseudomonadati; phylum Pseudomonadota; class Alphaproteobacteria; order Rhodobacterales; genus Rhodobacter; species Rhodobacter sp. JA431. The sequence goes on along the minus strand of NZ_OBMP01000002.1, from coordinate 59,685 downwards.
CTTTCGGTCATGAATGGCGGCGTAAGGCCAAGCGATAGAAACACAGAGCCCAGCATCACCGCCGAGCCAAATAAGACGGCCAGAACCCCTGCCCCGGTCAGCCACATATTGGTGAACCCATGCAGCGCGGCAGTAAATTGGATCAAGAGCCAGATCATCAGCACGAAGATGGTCAGCGTCATCAAAACGCCAATCACCGGGAACAGCGTCAGCACCACCACCTGCACCGCTTGCGCGCCCACCAAGATCGCTTGGATCCAGATGATCACCGCAAAGGCGCCCGCAAAATTGCCCTGCCCACCGAATTGGCGGCCAAAGATCGTCAGCGCGGCCGCCGCGTAAAGCATCAGCCCCGCTTGCACGAGCCCAAGCCGGACCGGCGAAGCGGTCGGGCCAAGGTCGATGCCCGTCACGAGCGAAAACAAAATCTCGCCCAAGGCGCCCAAAGCGGCCCCCGAGGTGATCACCGCCGCCAATGCCAGCCACCGTGCGGAGGCGGTATTCAGCAGGCTCTGCACCATTTGCGTGGCCGCTGTCGGATTGGACAGGCTCAGTCGCACCAGCGCAAGATAGGCCGAAAAGGTCATTCTGGGGTCCCGGTTTGCACCGGCTCAAATTGGGTCACTTTGATCCCCATGCCCCAAAAGAGCACAAAGACCGCAAAGACGATCCCGCCGATCACATTGGCTTGCAGTCCCGGACCAATCATCCCGGTGACCAGCCCTTGCAGCAACATCAAAGGCGAGACCGAAAGCAGCGCCCAGAACAGCGCAAGCCGCCCGCCATAACCATCGCCGCGCCCACCGACGAGCCGCAAGGCTTGGGCGACAAGCCACGCCAGTAGGTAGATGAAAGGCGTCACCGCCGCCAAGGCCATTGCCGTGCCCAGCATCAACCCGGCCATTGGCACATCGGGGTTTTCAAACTGTTCGCGGGCAAGGCGCGGCCATTGTGCCGTGAAGATCACGATCATGGCCGCGACGAGCAGGGTGAAAAGCCGTGGTTCAGATCGTGCGCGGGAAAAGTGTTGCCGCACCACCTTGCGGGGGCTGCGGTAGCTGCGCCAGATATCGTCCACGGCGGCCATAAGGCGCTCCTTAGCTGCGGTGCCGCGCCAGCCAATCTTCGAGCCGGGCGACGATTTCCTCTTTCAGCGCCTCATCCTCGATCTCGTCGATCGCATCGGCAAGGAAGCTCAGCACCAACAGGCCCTTGGCTTCCTCTTCCGGCACGCCGCGCGAGCGCAGATAAAACAGCGCCGTGTCGTCAATGGCCCCGGTTGTGGAACCATGCGAGCACTTTACGTCATCGGCATAAATCTCGAGTTCGGGCTTGGCAAGGAACTGGCTGTCCTCATCCAGCAAGAGCGACTGGCTGATTTGATAGCCATCGGTCTTTTGCGCGCCGGGTTTGACCCAGATTTTGCCTTGAAACGTACCCAAGGCCCCGTTTTTGAGCACTTTTTTGAAGACTTGGCGGCTTTCACCGCGCAGCGCCCCATGCGTCACAAAGACCGTGTCATCATGGTGGAATTTGCCGTCTTTGCCATCGCCCAGTGCCGCACCGGCGATATGGGCCACCGCATCGTCGCCGACCATGTCGATATAGGCTTCGTTGCGGGTGAGCTGGCCATTCACCGTCAGCGTGAAGCTTTTGAACAGAGCCTCGCTGGCGACGCGCGCAAAGATATGCGTCACGGCACGACGGTCTTGTTCGGCCCCTTGCACGCGGATGTGGTGGAAGCGCGCGCCCTTGGCGACATCCACTTCCATCGCTTTGTTGAAGCGCGCCCCGGCCGGGCCTGTTTCCAAAATGGTGAGTTCTGCGCCCTCTTCCATCTTGATCAGATGGTGCAACACCGGGTCGGAAGCCTCTGATTTGTGGACATAAACCAGATTGATGGCTTTTTCGGCCTGGGCCGTAACACGGATCAAAAGCCCATCCGAGGCCTGCGCGGTATTGAGCGCGGCAAAGGGGCGTTTCACCGGGTTTTGGCCCACCGCTTCAAGCGTGCCATAGAGACCCGTCGCCCAAGCCGGCTCCGAGGCCGCAAGGCGCGAGATTTCCACCCCGCCCATCGCCAGATCGTCTGAGGCTTCGGCATCAAAGACACCATCGACAAACACGACCTTGAGGCTGTTCACCTCGGCAAACAGCGGCGCTTCTGCCTCGCCCGGCGCGGCCGGGGTTGCGGTTTCGGCGTTAAACGGGGTCGGGTCGGTCCAGCGCCAATATTCATCGCGCCGACCGGGCAGGCCCATCGCGGCCAGCCGATCCGCCGCCGCTTGGCGGCCCGCATCAAAGCCCGGCCCGGCGGGCTGCGCCGCAAGCCGCGCGCTCAAAGCTTCGCTCGCCGCCATCACTTCGCCTCCGTCAGCCCATGCGCCGCGAGGATCTCGGCATAGCCGTTCTTCTCGACTTCCAGCGCCAGCTCCGGCCCGCCGGTTTGCAAAATGCGGCCATCGGCCATGATATGCACGACATCGGGTTTGATATGATCGAGCAGGCGTTGGTAGTGGGTGATCACCAAGAAGCTGCGGTCGGGCGAGCGCAGCGCGTTCACGCCATCGGCCACAAGACGCATCGCATCCACATCGAGCCCGGAGTCGGTCTCATCAAGGATGCACATCTTCGGCTCAAGCATCGCCATTTGCAGGATCTCGTTGCGCTTTTTCTCGCCGCCCGAGAAACCAACGTTCACCGGACGCTTCAGCATATCGGCATCAATCTTCAACGTTTTCGCTTTCGCGCGCACAAGCTTGAGGAATTCGCCCGCCGAAAGCTCTTCTTCGCCGCGCGCTTTGCGCTGCGCATTGAGCGCGGTGCGCAGGAAGGTCATGTTGCCGACGCCCGGGATCTCGACCGGGTATTGGAACGCCAGAAACAGGCCCGCCGCCGCACGCTCTTCGGGCTCAAGGTCGAGCAATTCGGTATCGCCCAGCTTGGCCGAGCCATCGGTTACTTCATAGCCATCGCGACCCGAAAGCACATAGCTCATGGTGGATTTGCCAGAGCCGTTCGGCCCCATGATTGCATGCACTTTGCCTGTTTCGACCGTCAGGTTCATCCCCTTCAGGATCACCTTGTCCTCGTCTTCAAGTTTGACGTGCAGGTTCTTGATTTCAAGCATGTTTTTGTCCTTGGGGTCAGCGGTGCGCAGGCCGCGCGCAGGAAAGGGAAAAGAATTGGGTGGCGGGCATCAGCCCACCGACCCTTCAAGCGAAATGGCAACGAGCGATTGGGCTTCCATGGCAAATTCCATCGGGAGCGCCTGCAACACGTCGCGGCAGAAACCGTTCACAACCAGCGCCACGGCCTCTTCTTCGCCCACGCCACGCGCACGGCAGTAGAAGAGTTGATCATCATCGACCTTGGAGGTGGTCGCCTCGTGTTCGACGCGCGAGGAGTTATTCTTCACCTCAATGTAAGGCACGGTGTGGGCGCCGCATTTATCGCCAATCAGCAAGCTGTCGCATTGCGTGTAGTTGCGCGAGTTTTTGGCGCGCGGGTGCATCGACACAAGGCCGCGATAGGTGTTTTGCGCTTGGCCTGCGGAGATACCCTTGGACACAATCCGCGAACGGGTGTTTTTGCCAAGGTGCACCATTTTGGTGCCGGTGTCGGCTTGCTGGTAGTTGTTGGCAATCGCGATCGAGTAAAACTCGCCCGAGCTGTCATCGCCGCGCAAAATGCACGACGGATATTTCCAGGTGATCGCCGAGCCGGTTTCCACCTGCGTCCACATCACCTTGGCGCGCGGCTCACGGCAATCGGCGCGTTTGGTGACGAAGTTGTAGATCCCGCCTTTGCCTTCCTCGTCGCCGGGGAACCAGTTTTGCACGGTGGAATATTTCACCTCGGCATCTTCCAAGATGACAATTTCCACAACGGCGGCATGGAGTTGCGCGGTATCACGCTTCGGCGCGGTGCAGCCTTCAAGGTAGCTGACATAAGCGCCCTTGTCGCAGACGATCAGCGTGCGCTCAAACTGCCCGGTGTTTTCCGCGTTGATGCGGAAATAGGTGGAAAGCTCCATCGGGCAGCGGGTGCCCGGCGGCACATAAACGAACGAGCCATCCGAGAAGCAGGCGCTGTTGAGCGTGGCAAAGTAGTTGTCGGTTTGCGGCACCACCGAGCCAAGGTATTTCTTGACGAGTTCCGGATGCTCTTTGATCGCTTCCGAGATCGAGCAAAAGATCACGCCCGCTTCGGCCAGCTTTTCCTTAAAGGTCGTGCCAACCGAGACACTATCAAACACCGCATCCACGGCGACCTGACGTTCTTCAAGGTTGATATTCTCGGCCCCTTCAACGCCCGCAAGGATCATCTGTTCCTTCAGCGGAATGCCGAGTTTTTCGTAGGTGGCGAGCAGTTTGGGGTCCACCTCGTCCAGCGACTTCGGCTTTTCCACCATGCTTTTGGGGCGCGCGTAATAATACAGGTCTTGGTAGTCGATCTTCGGCAGATCGAGCAAAGCCCATTCCGGCTCTTTCATCTCGACCCAGCGCGCGTAAGCCTGAAGACGCCATTCCAGCATCCATTCCGGCTCATCATTCTTTTGCGAAATCAGACGCACGATCTCTTCGGAAATGCCTTTGGGGGCATATTCCATTTCGATCTCGGTCTCCCACCCATATTTGTAGGAGCCCATGTTCTGGACGGTTTCGACCGTTTCGCGGTCCACGCCCTCGCGGATGTCCGTTTCCTGCGTCACCTTCGTTCCCTCTCCGCCTTTGCCCGCGTCAGCGCCTGCCGCGGTGCTTTTGATAGGCTGCGCGCCATGTATCGGCAAAGCGCAGCACCTCATCCCGTGTCACTCCCGGACCCAACGATATGCGTATCGCCGAACCCGCATCTTCTTCGCCCCATCCCATCGCGCGCAGCACGCGACTTGCGCGCACCTTGCCGGAAGAACAGGCCGAGCCCGCCGAGATCGCAAAGCCTGCAAGGTCCATCCGCATCACCTGCGTCTCGCCCTTCCAGCCCGGCGCGACCACCGAAAGCGTGTTGGGCAGAACCTCCAGCGGCCCCTCACCCGTCGCTTTACACTCTAGCGGCGTCTCCCATCCGGGAAAATAGACTTCTTTCGTCGGGAATTCCAGAGCCTCTTTTAGAATATTTCTAATCTCGGCGATTTCCGCCCACATTCCTTGGGCCAAATCGGACGCCGCAGCCTGTGCAGCAGCGCCGAAACCAACGATTCCGATCAAGTTTTCAGTGCCTGCGCGCCGCCCCATCTCTTGCCCGCCGCCTTTCAGCTGCGCTGCAATTTCCGTGCCACGCTTCACCACCAAGGCCCCAATTCCCTTCGGTCCGCCTAATTTATGGGCGGAAATAAAACCGCAAGTCACGCCCAGCCAGTTGAAGGCAAAGGGAATCTTGCCAAAAGCTTGGGTCAGATCCGCCGCCCAAAGCCCCTCGGGCAGCACCTGAATCACCCCGGTTTCGGAATTGGCGAGTTGCAGCGCGGCGCTTGCAGGGTCGCTCACTGTCACCCGGCCCCAACCATCCACGCTGAGCCGATTGTCGCACCATGCCGAAACGGCATCATGTTCGACCTCTGCGCAAGCGACGCCCCGGCCCGCAAGCGCGAGCGCGGCGGCTTCGGTCGCGCCAGAGGTAAAGATGATATCCGCCCCCTCGGCCCCAAGCGCCGCTGCGATCTGCGCGCGGGCGGTTTCAATCGCCGCTTTCGCTGCGCGCCCTTCGGCATGCACCGACGACGGGTTGCCGGTGATCTCCATCGCCGCAACCATCGCCGCGCGCGCCTCGGCGCGCAGCGGGGTTGTGGCATTCCAGTCTAGGTAAAGTCGTGTCATTTCCGCCCGGGCGCGTGGCGCGCATCAAGGAACCTTTTGATCCTTGTCCGAGAAATTGCGCAGCGTTGCAACCTTGCGGGTTTACTCGTCCACAACCGAAAACAGGTTCGGCACCGCCGGGCAGGGTTTGAGCGTGTTTTTCACCACATCTTCCAAGGTGGTCTGATGCAAAAACACAAAAACCTGCGCCGAGAGGCTTTCCCACAAACGGTTGGCGAGCGATTGCGCGCGGCTCCCCGACACACCGCCCGAGGCCCCTGCCCCCACATGCAAAGCCGAGACCGTTTCATCCACCGCCTCAAACACTTCTGAGATACGGATATCCGCAGGCGCTTTGGCGAGTTTGTAGCCGCCACCCGGCCCCCGCACCGAGGCCACAAGCCCCGCGCGCCGCAGCCGCACAAAAAGCTGCTCGAGATAGGGCAGCGAAATATCTTGTCGTTTGGAGATTTCGGCGAGCGAGGTCATCTGCGCAGGGCCGATCGTTGCCAGATCGGCCAGCGCCACCATCGCGTAACGCCCTTTGGTCGAAAGTTTCATCCGCTCTCTCCTGCGCGCCCCTTTTTGCAGCCGATATTCCCGCCACAGTTGCGCCACACAACGCAAGGGAAAATGGGCGAAGCATTGACGCCGCGCCCCGGGCCGCTTAACTCGGGGTCATCCGAATGCCCGGCATTGTGCCGGGTTGGTTTCGTCCTAGGGTTTTGGGCTTTCTGCGTCAAGTTTTCGCAAAGCCCAACCCCGGGGGCCGAAACGGCAAAAGCCCAAGCGAGTGAGCATGCCCGAAGTTATTTTTCCCGGTCCCGAAGGTCGCCTTGAAGGTCGCTACCACCCGCAGCCTGCCCCCGATGCGCCGATCGCGATTTTCCTGCATCCCGATCCGCAATACGGCGGCACGATGAACAACCGGGTTGTTTACAACCTGCATTACGCGTTTCACAAAATCGGCTTCACGGTGTTGCGGTTCAACTTCCGTGGCGTGGGCCGCAGCCAAGGCGAGTACGATCAGGGCATTGGCGAATTGTCCGATGCCGCCTCGGCGCTCGATTACCTGCAAGCGATGAACCCGAACTCCAAGCATTGCTGGGTCGCGGGCTTCTCCTTTGGCGCGTGGATCGGCATGCAGCTTTTGATGCGCCGCCCCGAGATCACCGGTTTCATCTCGGTCGCGCCGCCCGCGAATATGTATGACTTTTCGTTCCTTGCGCCCTGCCCGTCTTCGGGGCTGATCATCAACGGCACCGCCGACCGCGTGGCCCCGCCCAAAGACACGCATACGCTCGTTGCCAAACTGCGTGAGCAAAAAGGCATCACCATCACCCATGAAGAGATCGAAGGTGCCGATCACTTCTTCAAAGATGATGAGGCGCATATGAAGCCGATGATCGAGACGGTGCAATCTTACGTGAAGCGCCGCCTGACCGAGGGTTCGCGTTAAGATGGCGCTGATCGACGAGTTAGCCGAGGCACTGGCCACCGAGGTGATGGAGGCCCAGAAAGCTCTGGGCCCCAAAGCCGACCGGTTGTTCATGGAAGTGGGCAATCACATCGGCACCTCGTCGCCCTCGTTCCAAGAAGCCTTCATGACGGCCTGTCGTCTGCACATGGCCGCCGAGCGCGGGCGCGATTTCTTTGAAGCGCGACTAAAGACGCTGCGCGAGGAATGACCGACCGGCTGGAGCAACAATTCGCCTTCCTGCGCGAGGTGGAAAAGCTCAAATCGGTGACCCGCGCGACGCCGATCCATGATGCCTCGCGGCCCGAAAACTCTGCCGAACATAGCTGGACGCTGGCGCTTTACGCGCTGGTGCTGGCCGATCAAGCCGCGCCGGGGGTCGATGCGCTCCGCGCCGTGAAAATGCTGCTTATCCACGACATTGTCGAAATTGACGTGGGCGATGTGCCAATCCATTCGGCAGGCGGCACGGCACATAGCTCCGCCGATATTCAAGCCGCCGAACTTGCCGCGGCGAAGCGCATTTTTAGCCTTCTTCCCAAAGACATGGCTGACGAATTTCAAGCGCTCTGGGAAGAGTTTGAAGCGGCTGAGACACCGACCGCGATCTATGCCAAATCGCTCGACCGCGCGCAGCCAGTGCTGCTCAACCACCAATCGGGTGGCGGGTCGTGGATAGATTATGATGTGACATGGGACCAGCTAGAGACCCGCGTCGGCTCCAAAATCGCGCGCGGCCTTCCCGGTGTGTGGGACTGGGTTCAGGCGAGGATCCGCCCGTGGTTTCAAAAGCACCGGGGCTGAAAGAAAAGCTGAAGCGATTGGGCTGGCATATGCTGGTTTTCTTTCTGCCCTTTGGCTTTGCGCTACCGATGCAGGCGTTTTGGCATCCTTTCGTTTCCGCACGCGCTAAGGAGTCGTTGTCCCGTTACATGCAAGGCGGGCGCGAGGCATTTTTTGGTGCCGATGCGGACCGTTGGATCTATTTCGCCGATACCGCCCTTGGATTTTCTGCGCTGCTTGTCCCCCTTGCCTTGGTTGGGGGGATCGCCGCGCCACGGCGCGGGGATCGGCATTTTCTGTCCCTGCTCACGACCGCTTGGGTCGGCCTGTTTGGGGTCTTGCTCCTTTTCCCGCAAGCGAAGGTGGTTGATTTCGGCATGGGAGCGGGAGCGCTGATCGCCAGTTGGATGATCTGCGCAGGCGCGGGCACAATGATCGCGCTGGCGCTTTACACTTGGCGCAAAGCCCGTAAGCGGGCGGTGTGACGGAGAGCATGTCGCCGAAGCCCCCCGTTTTGGGGCGTAGACAGCGGGCGCTCGTCGTGGCGGCGTTTGTTGCGCTGTTGGCGGGGGCGCTCTTTGATGGTCTTGAAGGTTTGGCGCAGGCGGATTGGATCGCCTGCCTTGCCCATTCAGATGGCAGCGCGCTTGGCCCACCCCGGATCGCCGAACGCTCGTTGACAGAGGTTTTCTGGCTTTTCGTCGGCCATATGGCAGACACGCCACAAGCGATTTGGCGCAGTGGCTTTGGGGCGCGTTGGGGCATCGCTATGGCGGGTTATTACCTGCCCATCTTTGGGCTCGCGCTGCCGATTGGCCTCGCACGGCAGCGCGCGACCAAAGTGATCTTTGCCATCGCGGTCTTGGGGGTTGTGCTGTTATACATTTTGATGCTGCCGCCTGCGACTACGCATCACTGCGACAGCAACGGCGTGAGGCTCACGTTTGGTCTTGTTCCGCTCTTAACGATTTTTGCGGCGGTTCCGGCGATGGCGCTGACGGTGCTAAGCACAGTTTGGGGCGCGCGCCGCTCTGGGGCGCAGAGCCGCAGATGAAATCGGTATACAACCGCATACACTACTAGCCAAGCCAAACAGAAGCGGTTAAAAGACGGGCAACGAGTCACCAACCCGTGAGGCCCTTATGACCAAGATCAAGGTAGACAATCCCATCGTCGAGATGGACGGCGACGAGATGACCCGGATCATCTGGGATTTCATCAAGAAGAAACTGATCCTGCCCTATCTCGATATCGATCTGCTCTACTATGATCTGGGCATCGAAGAGCGTGACCGCACCAACGACCAAATCACCATCGATTCCGCGATGAAGACGAAAGAGGTTGGCGTTGCGGTGAAATGCGCCACCATCACGCCCGACGAAGCCCGTGTGGAAGAGTTTGGCCTCAAGCAAATGTGGCGCTCGCCCAACGGCACGATCCGCAACATCCTTGGCGGCGTGATCTTCCGCGAGCCGATCATCTGCAAAAACGTGCCGCGCCTTGTGCCGGGCTGGACCCAGCCGATCGTGGTTGGCCGTCACGCCTTTGGCGACCAATATCGCGCCACTGACTTCCTGTTCCCGGGCAAAGGCAAGCTGACGATGAAATTCGTTGGCGAAGATGGCACCGTGATCGAGCGCGACGTGTTCGACGCCCCGGCTGCGGGCGTGGCGATGGGCATGTATAACCTTGATCAGTCGATCATCGATTTCGCCCGTTCGTCGATGAACTATGGCTTGCTCAAAGGCTGGCCGGTGTACCTGTCGACCAAGAACACCATCCTCAAAGCCTATGATGGCCGCTTCAAGGATCTGTTCCAGAAGGTCTATGAGGAAGAGTTCGAGGCCGAGTTCAAAAAAGCCGGTATCCATTACGAGCACCGCCTGATCGACGATATGGTCGCCTCGGCGCTGAAATGGTCCGGCGGCTATATCTGGGCGTGCAAAAACTACGATGGCGACGTGCAGTCCGATACCGTGGCGCAGGGCTTTGGCTCGCTTGGTCTGATGACCTCGGTGCTGATGACGCCCGATGGGAAAACGGTTGAGGCCGAAGCCGCGCATGGCACCGTGACGCGTCACTACCGCCAGCACCAAGCCGGCAAAGAGACCTCCACCAACTCGATCGCCTCGATCTTTGCTTGGACGGGCGGCCTGAAGCACCGTGCCAAACTCGATGGCAACGAGGCGCTGGCGAACTTTGCCGCGACGCTTGAAAAAGTCTGCGTGCAGACCGTCGAAGACGGGTTCATGACCAAAGACCTCGCGCTCTTGGTTGGCCCCGATCAGAAATGGCTCACCACCATGGGCTATCTCGAAAAGGTCGACGAATATCTCAACAAAGCGCTCGCAGGCTAAGCGGCCCACCGCGCACACAAAGAAAGGGCCGGGGTTTCCCGGCCCTTTTCAATTTGTTAGAGGCAAAACTTCACCAGCCGAAATGGGTCCAATGCGGCATCGGCGGTGAATGCCCCCGCGGCGGCAAGCCGATGTCGCGCCGCATATGGTCATCAAGCTCCGCGAATTTTTCCGCCAAGGGCGCGCGCGCGCGTGGCCGCATCAGCGCAGCCAAAGCCGCCAAAACCACGCGGCGTGCCCCATGCAGGGCGATCAAAGTTTCAAGATGGAGATGGAGCGCAAGCTCCGGATCATCGGTCCGTGTCATAGATTTCCCGGTCGAAACCGGCCTTCTGGTTTGGGTTGGAAAAGACCGGACCCGGCCAAGGGCCTGCGCAGCACGCGGGAAACTGGGGAAGATCCGGTCAAAGGTCAGACGATTGGTGCAAAGGCACCGGGGCTCTTGCGGGGTTTAGGCGCGTGCGCGCGAATAAACGCCTGCTGGGACGGTCTGGGCCGCCCAAGTCTTAAACCCACCGGTTCGGAGAGTGGTCGTAACGTTGGTCATGATCCGCCCTCCTTGTCTGAAATTGCCGGATGCCCGTAAAAATGCATGGCAAAGGGATTCGGGCCAGCAAAATGTCCTTTGCCGCGCAAAGCCCCGCAGGCCGTGGCACGCCGGCCACAGGCGGATGATAGCGCTGCAACAGCCCCTCTTGCCCCTTTTTCATACCCGTGCCAGAAGCGCGCCATGATGACACCTGACGCCCCTCCCGCCGCCCGCCACAGCCCCCTTGACGATGCGCAAGGGCTGGTGTCTGGCACCATGCTCACCGCGCTTTCGGTGGTGTTCTTGCACGGCTCGGGGCTGTTTACGGGCCAAATCGCGGGGCTTTCGCTGGTGCTGAGCTACATCACCGGCTGGACCTTTGGCGCGATCTTCTTTTGCCTCAACCTGCCGTTTTACTGGCTCGCCTTCCGGCGTATGGGGCTAAAGTTCACGCTCAAAACCTTCATCGCCATTGCACTGATGTCCGGCTTTTCGTTGCTGGCGCCGCATCTTATCGACTTTGCCTCGCTCAATATCGCGGCGGCGGCGGTGCTGTCGGGCGTGATCTCGGGCGCGGGGCTTTTGATGCTGTTTCGTCACGGCGCCAGCCTTGGCGGCGTGGGCATCGTTGCGCTTTATCTGCAAGACAAGACCGGGTTCAAAGCGGGCAAGACCCAAGTCATCTTCGATTGCGGCGTGTTTTTGCTCGCTGTCTTCGTGCTGCCCTTCGATAAGGTTTTGTGGTCGCTTTTGGGCGCAATGGTGCTGAATGCCATTATTCTCATCAACCACCGCCGTGATCGCTACGTGGCAAGCTGACCTTCCTTTAGTTTTCTTGACGGAATGTCGCATCAGGCCTATATTTAGGTCATGAGTGTTGACGCAAATGTCCCGCCCCGCCGTTACACGTTTTTCGAGGACATTCAGGGCCTCGTGATTGCCTCCGCGCAGGCCGCGCTTGGCATCCACCTGTTGCGTGCCGCCGGGCTGGTGACGGGCGGCACGGCGGGGATGGCGCTCATTCTGTCTTACGCGACGGGCTGGAACTTCTCGGCGCTGTTCTTTGGCCTCAACATCCCGTTTTACGCGCTCGCTTGGTGGGCGCGCGGTCCGATCTTTTGCTTCAAATCACTCGCCACGGTGACGCTGGTGTCATTGATGGCCGAGGCGCTCAAACCCTTCGTCGTGCTCCAAAGCATCCACCCCGCTGCAGCGGCGCTTTTGTTTGGCGCGGCGGCGGGCGTTGGGCTTTTGGGGCTCTTCCGTCACTCCGGGTCTTTGGGCGGCGTGTCGATTGTCGCGCTCATTTTGCAAGATAAACTTGGCTGGCGCGCCGGATATGTGCAACTTGGACATGACCTGTGTCTGTTTGCCTTTGCCGTTTGGCTTTTGCCGCTCGACCGGGTGGGTTGGTCCCTTCTGGGGGCATTGGTTTTGAACTTTGTGATTGCCTTTAACCACCGAAGGGATTGGTACATCGTCTCATGATCAAGACTTATCTCCTTTTAATCATTGCGGTTTTGTTTGAAATCTTTGGCTCCAACTGCCTGCAAGCATCGCAACAATTCACCCGGTTCTGGCCGACCGTGGGCGTGATCATCAGCTTTGGTTTTGCGTTTTGGTTCTTTACTTTGGTGCTGCGTGAACTGCCGCTTGGCATCACCTATGCACTTTGGTCCGGGCTTGGAATCATTCTCATCGCCCTGTCCGGGTGGCTGATTTTTGGCCAAAAACTTGATCTTCCCGCCGTTTTCGGCATCGGTCTGATCCTTTCGGGCATCCTTGTCATAAACCTGTTTTCGTCTGCCAGCCATTGAGGGCGCGCTTAACGCTGGCCAAACGGGTGCTTTTCGCTTATGCGGCACTCAAATCTCGAACAGGCGGACCCCATGGACATTCGCAATATTGCGATCATCGCACACGTTGACCACGGCAAGACCACTCTTGTCGACAAGCTCCTGAGCCAATCAGGTGCTTTCCGTGAAAACCAAGCCATTGCCGAACGGGCGATGGACAGCAACGATATTGAGCGCGAACGCGGCATCACCATCTTGGCCAAATGTACCTCGGTCGAGTGGAAAGGCACGCGCATCAACATCGTTGACACCCCCGGCCACGCCGACTTTGGCGGCGAAGTGGAGCGCATCCTGTCGATGGTCGATGGCGTTTGCTTGCTGGTCGACGCCGCCGAAGGGCCGATGCCGCAAACCAAGTTTGTGACCTCGAAAGCGTTGGCGCTGGGGCTCAAGCCGATTGTCGTGCTCAACAAGGTCGACAAACCCGCCGCCGACCCGGAAAACGCGCTGAACGAAGTGTTCGACCTCTTTGCCAACCTTGGCGCGACCGACGAGCAGCTTGATTTCCCGCATGTCTATGCTTCGGGCATTGGTGGCTGGGCGGATCTGGAACTGGATGGCCCGCGCCAAGACCTTTCGGCGCTGTTTGACCTGATCCTCAAGCACGTTGAGCCGCCGAAACAAGAATTCCGCGCCGACGAGCCGTTCCAAATGCTGGCGACGACGCTTTCGGCCGACCCGTTCATTGGCCGCATTCTGACGGGGCGTGTGGAAGCGGGCCGTTTGAAAGTGGGCGATACGCTGAAAGCGCTGAGCCGCACCGGTGAACGGATTGAACAATTCCGCTGCACCAAAATCCTCGCCTTCCGTGGCCTGACGCAGCAGCCGATTGACGTGGCCGAAGCGGGCGACATTGTCACCATCGCGGGCATGACCAAAGCCACCGTGGCCGATACGCTCTGCGCGCTCGACATCGAAGCGCCGATCCCGGCCCAGCCGATCGACCCGCCGACGATCTCGGTCACCTTTGGCATCAACGACAGCCCCTTGGCCGGCAAAGACGGCAATAAGGTGCAATCGCGCGTGATCCGCGAGCGTCTGATGAAAGAGGCCGAGGTGAACGTGGCGATCCGCGTTGAAGACACGCCGGGCGGGGAGGCTTTCGTTGTCTCGGGCCGGGGCGAACTTCAAATGGGCGTGCTGATCGAGAACATGCGCCGCGAAGGCTTTGAACTTTCCATCTCGCGCCCGCGCGTGATCTTCCGCGAAGAGAACGGCGAGCGGATGGAGCCGATTGAAGAAGTCATCGTCGATGTGGATGATGAATATTCCGGCGCGGTGATCGAAAAGCTGACCGGCCCGCGCAAAGGCGATCTTGTCGAGATGCGCCCGGCGGGCCATGGCAAGACCCGGATCGTCGCCCATGTGCCCTCGCGCGGGCTCATTGGCTACCAAGGCGAGTTCATGACCGACACGCGCGGCAACGGCGTCTTGAACCGCATCTTCCACGGCTGGGCCGCCTACAAAGGCCCGATCGCGGGCCGTCGCCAAGGCGTGCTGATCTCGATGGAGAACGGCGTTTCGGTAGCCTATGCGCTGTGGAACCTGGAAGAGCGCGGTAAGCTCTTCATCGGTGCGCAAGAGCAGGTCTATCAAGGCATGATCATTGGCGAGCATTCGCGCGACAACGATCTTGAGGTGAACCCGCTCAAAGGCAAGAAGCTGACGAACGTGCGCGCCTCGGGCACCGATGAAGCCGTGCGGCTGACGCCCCCGGTGCGGATGAGCCTTGAGGAGGCCATCGCTTACATCGACGATGATGAGCTTGTGGAAGTGACGCCGAAAATCGTGCGCCTGCGCAAGCGCCTGCTGGATCCGCATGAGCGCAAACGCGCCGCGCGTACCGAAGGCTAAGAGGAAGAAGGGGGGCGCTGCCCCCCTCTTTTGTGCGTGCCGCACAAAATTCACGCCCCGGGATATTTGCACAAAGTCGAAGGGCGCCCGTTCAGAGCGCCCTTTTGCATTGCGGTGAACCGCCCTGCCCTTTTAGCGGAAAAGCACCAGCGCACCGGGCGACCACGCCACGCGGGTGCGGGTGCCCACATCGAGCACCTCGCGGCCAAAGACGTTGCGCATGGAAATCCGCACCGGCTTTTCAACGCCATCCAGCTTCACATCGTAATAGGTCATGTCGCCGTAATAGACGACCTCATCAATCACGCCCGGCGCTTCGCGGTCGGTCGCGGTTTGGCCTTCATACAAGATTGTCAGCGTTTCGGGGCGGAAGCCCACCGCCGCAGGCTCGCCCGTGGGGATGGCCTGCGCTTGATCATCGGTGATATCCACCGGGCCAAGCCCCGCGACCTCCAATTGTACATGGCCATTGCCCTCGCCCAGCACCGTCGCGGGCAGGAAGTTCATCACGCCGATGAAATCCGCCACCCGGCGCGAGGCGGGGCGCCGGTAAAGCGTTTCGGGGTCGGCGAGTTGTGCGATCTCGCCTTCAAACATCACTGCGATCCGGTCAGACATGACAAGCGCTTCTTCTTGGTCGTGGGTGACCAGAACGAAGGTGATGCCCACCTCGCGTTGCAGCTTGATCAGCTCGACCTGCATCTGCTCGCGGATCTTTTTATCCAGCGCGGAAAGCGGCTCATCAAGGAGCAGCACCTTGGGCTTGAGGATCAGCGCGCGGGCCAAAGCCACCCGTTGGCGTTGCCCGCCCGAAAGCGCATGGGCTGCGCGGGCGCCATAGCCCTTCAGCCCCACCATTTCGAGCGCTTGTTCCACCGCTTGCGCCTTTTCCGCCGCCGGGCGCGGGTCGCGGCGCAGGCCAAAGCCCACGTTTTCGCCCACCGTCAAATGCGGGAAAATCGCGTAGGATTGGAACACCATATTGGTGGGGCGTTTGTTCGGCGGCACATCTTCCATATGCTTGCCGTCGATCAGCACAGCGCCGGATGAAATGTCTTCAAACCCCGCAATCGTCCGCAGGAGTGTGGTCTTGCCACAGCCCGAGGGGCCAAGGAGCGAGAAGAACTCCCCCTCGCGGATCACCGCAGAAATGCCGCGCAGCGCGTGGTAATCGCCGTAATATTTGTGCACCTGATCGAATTCGATCATCTTGCGGCGGCTTTCGAGCGGCGCGGGCGCGGCTTTCGGGGCGGGTTGGTTCACAGGAAACCTCCGGTATCTTTGGCGCCGGTTTTCGCAAGACCGCGACGGCGGAAATATTCGGCCAAGGTGAGCAAGATGACCGAGGCCAGCACCAAAACCGTGCCAAGCGCCATGATCATCGGGATTTGTTTCGGGAAGCGCAACTGCGAGTAAATATAGGTCGGCAGCGTCACCTGCTCGCCCGCAAGGAAGAAGGCGATGATGAACTCATCGAGCGAGATGGTGAAAGCCATCAACGCCGAGGAAATGATGCCCGGCGTAACCAGCGGCAGAATGATCAGCCGGAAGGTGGACCATTTCGTCTCTCCCAGATCATAGGCGGCTTCTTCGAGCGATTGATCGAGCGTCGAAAACGCCGCGTTCAGCACCGCAATCGCATAGGGCGTGGCAATCAGCACATGGCCCAAGATCACGGTGAAAATGGAGAGCGTCATCCCCATGCCCAAAAGCACGACGAGCAAAGACACTGCCACGATGATCTCGGGCAGGACCAGCGGCAGCATGATCAGCCCCATCACCCCTGCTTTGCCTGCGTAATGGTAGCGGGTGGCGGAGCGGGCGGCGAAAATCCCAAGCGTCGTGGACAGGATCGCGGTCGAAAGCGCAATGATCAGCGAATTCACCAGCGCGCGGCCCAGCGTGTCATTCGAAGCCATTTGCCCAAACCACTCAAGCGTGAAGCCCTTGAGCGGGAAGGCAATCACCGTGCCGTCATTGAAGGCAAAGACCGGCAAAAGCAGGATCGGTGCATACAGGAAAAGCAGATAGAGGAGCGCGTAGAGCCGCAGGCCAGAGAATTTCATTTCGGCCCCCTCAGGAAGCGGCGGTTGAGGAAGAGGAAGATCAGCGAAATCGCCGCCACAACGAACATCGAGGAAACCGCAATCGCCGAGCCAAGCGGCTTATTGTCGATCTTCAGCATATCCATCTGGATCATATTGGCGACCATGGGCAACTTACCGCCGCCGATGATGACGGGGGTGACGTAATCGCCAATCGTCGGGATGAAGACAATCATCACCGCGCCAATCACCCCCGGCATCGCCAAGGGCAGCGTCACGCGCCAAAAGGTCATCAAGCGGCTTTCGCCAAGGTCTTGGCCTGCTTCCAAAAGCGAGCGGTCGATTTTCTCAAGGCTCACAAAGATCGGCAAAATCGCGAAGGGCGCGTAGGCATGGGCGAGCGTGATCGCAATCGCGCCGATGGTGTTGAGCATTTGCAGCGGGTCATCGGTGATGCCGAGCCCCATCAGCACCGAGTTGATCACCCCATTGTAGCCAAGGATCACCTTCCACTGAAACACCCGGATCAAATAGGACGTCCAAAACGGGATGGTGATCAAAAACAGCCAGCGCGATTTATTGGCCGCAGGCACATTGAACGAGATGAAATAGGCAATCGGAAACGCCAACACCACGGTGACAAAGGTCACGATCGCCGACACCGTCACCGAGCGCAGCAAGATCGCGCGAAAGATCGGGTCGCTCCACGCCTCGATATAGTTGGCGGTGGTGAATTCGTGGATCACCTCCAGATAGCCATCCTTGAAGAAGGAATAGGCAAAGATGATCACCAGCGGCGCCGCCAGCAGCAGCACGGCATAGATCAGCGTAGGGCTGACCATCAAATAGCCATTGGCCGTTTCTGAACGCGCCAGCCGCCGCAAGGGGGATGCCGACATGAAATTCTCCCTCTGGCCCGAAGGCACGCGCTGCAGGCAAATGCGCGCAGCTTTGGCCAAATTTGCACAGGCCATCGGCAGAGAAAAGGGGGGGCGGTGCGCGCGCGGGCAGGCAAACGCAGCCACAAGCGGCAAATGCCAAAGATTTGTGCAGCCCGCCCAAGCGGCTCAACTAGGGCGCGAATTTGCGGCCTAGACGGGCAGATCGCCGGGCGGATTCTTGAGCAGATCGCGCAGCTTGGCGATGGCGCGCATCAACCGTTCCTCCGGCACACCGCCCGAAAGGGCAAGCCGCACGGCATTCGGCGCATGGCCATCATAGAGCACATATTCATCAGCCGAGCGCACCAGCACCCCTTCCGCCTCGGCCACGCGGGCGAAGGTGGAGGCACGCCAGCCAAAGGGAAGCCGCAGCCAGATGAAGCTCAACCCCGGTTGCCAAGCGATGTCATGGCCCTCAAGCGCTTCGACCACCATTTGCAGACGGCGGCTCATCACCTCTTGCGCATCATGGCGCAGCCGCATCGCCTCGCCGCTTTTAAAAAGCCGGGTGATGATATCGGTCACCGGGCGCGGCAGGCCAAAGAAGCTGTGCTGCGCGGTGAGCCGCCCTGCCTCGCCCATCCCCTCGGGCGCGATGACAATGCCAAAGCGCATCCCCGCCGAGATGGTTTTCGAAAGCGAGGTCACATGCCAGGTGCGTTCCGGCGCGATAGCGCGCAACGCATCCAGCCCGGACACCGGCGCGGTGTAGCAATCATCTTCAATGATTTGCAGATCATGGCGCCGCGCCACCTCGGCAATGGCGTGACGGCGTTCGTTCGACATCCGCGCCGTAGTCGGGTTTTGCGCATCGGGCGTGACACAAACCACCTGCCCGCCATAGCGGCGGCACGCGGCATCCAGCGCCTCAGGGATCATGCCTTCGTCGTCAAGCTTCACCGCCACCACCTCGGCACGCGTGAGCCGCGCGGCATGGCGAAAGCCGGGGTAAGCCAGTTCCTCGCACAGCACCACGGGCCGGTCACCGCGCAAGCAGCATTGCAGCACAATGTTGATGCCGTTTTGCCCGCCATGCGTCAGCACCAGATCATCGGCGTCGATCATATGCTCCAGCGAGCAGTTCGAGAACCAGTCAAGCGCCGCCACCCGGCAATAGCGGTCGCGCCGCAGGCCGGGATATTCCAGATAATGCTCGCCCAGTTCCTCGGCCGCGCCGACCATTGCTTGCGACAACGCTTGCGACTGCCCCACATCGGGCAATTGCGGCGAGCGCAGGTCGATCAGCCCGTCATCGGCGGGGTCAGAGAGCGGTTGTTGATAAAGCGATTCGGTCGGACCAAGACGACGTGATTGTTTTGATACAAATGTTCCACGTCCGACGGCGGCTTCCAAAAGCCCCTCTTGCGTCGCCAATTGATAGGCGCGCGCCACCGTTCCGGGCGTAACCCCTAGTTTCCACGCCAAATCTCGGACTGTGGGCAGCCGCGAACCGGGCGCCAAATCGCCGCGACGCACGCCATCACGCAGCGCGCGCACCAGCGCCAAATACTTCGGACCCGACTGAACGGGCAGGTCTGGCTTCCAACTTGTATCAGTCACAATGTTTCTCTCGCGCGGATTGTGCGGATTTTGTAGGGTATCAATACCAGCAAAGGCTGGATTGTATCAATACAGAACTTCGTCCTGAAAGGTGTCCCATGTCGGGTCTGTCTACCGCCGCCGCCCTGTCGTATCCGAGCCTCACGCTGTCGCACCGCCCCGCTGCGTTGCGCCCCGGCGCTGCCGTTTTGCGATTGGTTCTGGACTGGATGACCCTGCGCACCACGGCCCGCGCGATGGACCGTCTGGATGACCACATGCGCCGCGATATCGGTCTGGGCGAACGGCTTGAGCCGCCGACCCTGCCCCATACGTTCGCGGGCTTCTGATCTGCTTCTTTCCCGAGTGCCGCTTCCCCCTGTCGCGGCCTCTTCCTTAGGCCGGATGTGCGCATCCGGCCTTTTTTGTTTTTCGAAATCTGAAAATCAGCCTGCGATCGCCTCAATCGCAATCGAGCGTTTGCGCAATTCGGCATAAAGAGCGGGCAAAACCCGAACTTCGCGGCGCGCATGGGCCAAAGCCTCGGTCAGGCTGCCTTCGTTGGCCGCGCCCTGCACCCGCCATACAAGGCGGCGCGCCACGCCATCGTCATAGACGATTTCGGTTACGCCCTTGCGACGGCGCAACGCAATGAAATCAAACCCGCTGTCGGGGCGGGAGAAGCCGGAATATGCCATGATACTGCCCGAGGTTTTTATTGGTATCGGTTAACGAGCAGATGCGCCGAAACCATGCCCCGGTCAAGACACGCACGCGTGAGACATCTTTTGCGTGGCGGGTGTTACCAAAAGATCAGGCCGCCAGCAGAACGCGCACCTCATGCGGCTTGAGCGAAAGCCGCGCGGCCGCCCATTGTCCGCGCCGATGCGCCTGCCGCAATTGCGGAAAAAGTTCAAAAAGCTCATCGCGTTGCGGCGTTTCCAGCCCGGCAAGCGTGTGATCGCCCGGCTGGAAGCTTTCGGTCCAAGCCCCATCGGCGCGGATGATTTCATGCGCGTCGAACATCAGGTGCAAATAGGTGATGGCGCTGCGCGTTGCACGGGTGATCCCGGGCAGGCCGACCATATGCAGCGCGGCGGCCAAAACCTCGCCCTCGCCAAACAAAAGCTCGGCGCGGGTGCCCGAAATCAACATCCGGTGTTGCGGGCTGACCAGCATATCCGCCTCGGGCAGACCTTCGCCAAGCGCGCCTTGGGCAATCTGCACCGGTTGCAATTGTGGCCGTGCGGCCAGCGCATGGGCCCCAAGCGCCCGCCGCCCGATCCAGCGGATCGGTTGATAGCCATTGTCACGCGTCAGCACCCTGTCGCCCAGATTGAGCCGCTCCACCGGCACGAGACCGCGCTTTGTTTCGATCAGGGTGCCCGGTGTAAAACAGGGCACATATTGAATGTTTTCAATATTTTCAAAGGTGGTCGTGGTGCCATTGGCCCACAGGATCGTGCCCGATTCCGGATCGTTTTCATTATAGACAATGGTCGCGCCGGTATCGCGCTCAAGGATCAAAACATCGGTGTCGGTATCGCCCGCATCCTCAGAGCCGATGACCGTGGTGTTCTCATTGGCATGAACATAGATCGTGTCAGACCCTGCCCCGCCATTGATCGTGGCCGAGCCGGTGCCCGCATCAAGGTAGTCATCCCCCGCGCCACCATAAAGCGTGTCATCGCCAGCACCGCCCAAAACGGTGTCATTGCCGTCGCCACCATCAAGGCTGTCGTCGCCCTCACCACCATCGACGAGGTCATTGCCCGAGCCGCCCAGCACAGTGTCATTGCCCGTGCCACCGTAAAGGCTGTCATCGGCGCCAGCGCCATCAATATAATCGTTGCCGCCGTTGCCGTAGAAGACGTTGGTGAAAGCGTATTCGCTGTCGGAGTAATCCGCGAGGTCAAAGCCAATCAGCGTGTCGTCATAGTCGGAACCATAGATGCCATCTATGCCCCCGAGCGTATCGCCTTGAGCGTCGCCCCCCGTACCCGAGCCGCTGGCCAAATTGACGTTCACGCCGGCGTCGGAGTCGGTGTAATCGACATAATCCATGCCGGTGCCGCCATCGAGTTGGTCGGCCCCTGCCCCGCCGTTCAGCGTGTCGTCACCCGCCCCGCCATAAAGCGTATCATTGCCGGTGCCACCGTCGAGCGTATCGACGCCGCTGCCGCCATCCAAAAGGTCGGTGCCCGCACCACCATAAAGGCTGTCATCGCCTGCATTGCCCGCGAGCGTGTCATCGCCGGCCCCGCCATCGAGCATGTTGGCGCTCGAATTCCCCGTGAGCGCGTTATTGCCGCCATTGCCGATGACATTTTCAAAATTGCGGACGACCGTGCCAAAGGCGATGGTCGTGGAAGAGCCATCGTCATTCAACGTGATCCCGGAATTCAGCGTGTCGGGAAAGTTTTCCATCGACAGCGTGTCATTGCCAGTGCCGCCATCAAGCGTGTCGGCATTACCGGTGTAAAACCAGCCAAGGGTCGCGAAATCGTCGCCGTCTTCTAGATAGACCGCATCGGTGCCGGCGCTTTGCGCCTCATTCGTGCCGCCGAGCCAAACGTCATTGCCCGCGCCCGCATAGACCGTGTTGTAGCCAGACCCGCCCGAAAGCGTATCTGCGCCATCGCCGCCGTAAATCAGATCATTGCCGGTGCCGCCGTCGATCAGGTCATCGCCACCCGCCCCGTTGAGCGTGTCGTTGCCGTCATTGCCATAGATCTGATCACTGCCCGCGGTGCCAGTGTAAGAGTTGTTTCGCGAGCTGCCGTTATAAGTTGCCATAGTCTTCTCTGCAGAGGCCGATGTGATGGCCGTCACAGAGAGAATGCCCGCTTGGCATGGCAGATTAAGGCCGCGTTAACGACAATAAAGCTGCGAGATTGTGGCGAAGAAAAGGCTATTGCAACCTAAGGGCGCGTTGAAATGTCGCGGGTTATAAGGGGGTTACGCGGCAGAGCCAACTTTGGCGAAAGGGCGCGCCGCTTCATAGGAAGCGCTTTCCCCGCCTTGCAGATCCGGCACCGCAATGAGCGCAGATTGCCGCCCGTCATCATCCAAAGCGGCCAGATTTCGTGTCGTGGGCAGGAAGGTTTCCGACCAGCAGCCATCCGACAGAACCAATTCATGTTTGTCGAAAAGAAGCTGCCAATACTCAATGCTGCTGCAAATCTCGGTGGTGATCCCCGGACGCCCGACCATATCGCGCGCCATTGTCAGGCGTTCACCGCCCTCGCCTTCGCCGGATTTGCTGGTCAGGAAATGGTGGTTTGGCGAAACGACCATATCGCGCTCCGGCAATCCATTCCCCAGCGCGCCAGCCGCAATGCGCACCGGGCGCAGCAGCGGGTTCAGCCCGAGATCTTTCCAGCCAAAGGTCCGTTTCCCGACCCAGCGCAACTCTTGCATGCCGTGATCGCGGGTGATCACGCGCAGGCCGGGGGTCAGAGACCCGACCTGCACGAGACCAGACCCGGTGGCGACCAATGACTGCGCGGTGAAACAGGGAATCGATCCCAGCACCTGCGCAATATCGGCGGCGAATAGCTGCTGACCTGCTCCGTTGCGCCCCTCAAGGCGCCCGGAATTGCCGTCAAAGCACCCGAAACACAAACGCATTTCGACGACTGAGACCCCCTCAGCACCGGCTTGCGCCGTGTTCGTTCCGCGCAATGCGGCAGATATTTCGTCTTCAGCAGCCATTCCACACGTCCTGTCCGGCGATTGCCCGGAAACTTCAGAACGCCCCCGGGTAAAAGGATAATGCAGAACACCGCTTTAAGAAAGATTAACTGCCTCATTTTTGCCCCATAAGGCAAAAACTGACCGTTTCTCGCCATGAAACAGACGAGATTGAGCCATACCCCGGCCCTCACGATCACAGTTTCGCCGCAAGACGCCCGGAGCTTCTGCCCCGGGCGCCCCACAGCCCCCACTGACTTGCGTCAGCCCCTGACTTAGCCCCGCAGCAGCGCGGCTTCGTGTTTCTTCAGCGTTTTGCGCGCTGCCGTGTAGTGGTCGATCCCTTCGCGGGTTTTGAGTTCCGGGAAGAGTTCAAAGATTTCCGAGCGTTGGGCATTGCCCATGCCGCCCAGCGTTTGGTCGCCCGGTTGGAAGCTCTCGGTCCAAGCGCCGTTGGCCAGAACCACTTCGTGACGGTCGAACATGAAGTGGATGTAGCTGGTGCCCAGCGTTTCCACCGGTTTCACGCCCGCATTGTCGACCAGGTGCTTGGCCGCGACCAGAACTTCGTGCTCTTCAAAGTAGAGCGCGGTGCGTTCATTGGCGACCAGCATCCGGTGGTTCGGCGAGACCAGCATGTCTTGCTCGGGCAGGCCGTTGCCAAGGCTGCCCGCCTTGATCAACACCGGACGCAGATGCGGCGCAGCGATCAGCTCGGCGCGGCTCATGTCGCGGCGGCCAACCCAACGGATTTCCTGAATGCCGTTGTCACGGGTCAGGATTTTGTCGCCTTCGCGCAGCTCTTCCACCCGGCGTTCGCCGCGCGGCGTTGCTACCATCGTGCCCGGCGTAAAGCAGGGGATCACGTTCTCGATGTTGCGGAAGGTCAGCGTGCCGGTGACATTGCCGTTGCTATCGAGGAAGTTGACGGTACCGTTTTCGTCGTTCGTCGGATCGTAAACAACGTCAAACGGGCCTGCGCCGCGCAGATCGAGCGTATCCCAGTCGTCGCCGCCTTCGTTGCCGTCGATGAAGTCGTTGTTGCCATCGGCAGCGGTGCGCACTTCGAACCAGTCACGATCATCGCCGCCCAGAAGCGTATCGACGCCGTCACCGCCCGAAAGCGTGTCATTGCCCGCGCCGCCGTCCAGCAGGTCTTGGCCCTGCCCGCCGGTCAGCACATCGTCGCCATCCTCTCCATAAAGACGATCATCGCCGTCGCCGCCATCGAGCGTATCATTGCCGTCGCCGCCATAAAGCGTGTCTTGGCCATTGCCGCCCGAGAGGCTGTCATCGCCCGCATCGCCGTTCAGAAGGTCTTCGCCTTCGCCGCCGATCAGCGTGTCGTCGCCCTCCCCGCCCGAGAGCGTGTCGGAAGATTGGCCGCCATCCAGCAGGTCATTGCCTTCGCCACCTTCCAGCGTGTCATTGCCATCGCCGCCCTCCAGCGTATCGGCACCCTCCTCGCCCAAAAGGCTGTCGTTGCCATTGCCGCCTTGGACGGAGTCATCGCCCGCGCCAGACCAAACGGTGTCATCGCCTTCGCCCGCCAGCACGGTGTCATCGCCGGCCCCGGCCAACACGCGGTCATCATTGGCCGCGTCGCCCGGCAAGATCGCGTCGGCGTGGTCGATCATGTCGCCTTCGGGGTCGCCGGTGTAATCATAGTCGATCAGATCGGCGCCGTCGGTGCCCTCAACCCAGCCATCACCTTCGTCGTAGATGATGTTCTCGATATTGGTGAAGTCGAGCGTGCCAAGCACGTTGCCATCGGTATCGAGGAAGCTGACGGTGCCGTTTTCCGGGTTCGCCGGATCATAAGCGATCGACACCGGGCCCGCGCCGGTGAGGTCGAGCGTGTCATAGTCCACGCCGCCCTCGTTGCCATCAATCACATCACCGATGCCCTCATCCGCAGAGCCAACCAAGAAGGTGTCTTGGTCATCGCCGCCCATCAGATAGTCGGCACCCGCACCGCCGATGATCGTGTCATCGCCCTCATCACCGGCAATCGTGTCTTCGTCGATGCCGCCATCAAGGTAGTCGTTGCCCGCACCGCCCGCGATCTGGTCGTCATCATCTTCGCCATAGACAACGTCATCGCCGTCGCCCGCGCTGATGACATCGCGGCCATTGTTTTGCACAAGGTCGGTATCATCGGGAATGTTGATCGCATCGGGGTAGCTCGGACCAAGGCCACCATAGATGGTGTCATTGCCCGCGCCGCCTTCGACCCAGTCATCGCCTTCGCCTGCGGTGATCAGATCATTGCCGTCGCCGCCCAGGATGGTGTCGCGGTCAACGCCCGCATCAATCACATCATCGCCGTCGCCGCCCAAGATGTAATCGGCATCATCACCGGTCAGGATCGTGTCATTGCCCGCGCCGCCCGAGACCGTATCCATATCATCGGTCGGATCGGTGTCCGAGGGGTAGAGCCCCGGATAGCCGATGTCGGGCGAAGCCACGGAATTGCGGGTGTTGATGTAATCATCGCCATCGCCGCCATCGACCGCATCGCTGCCCGCGCCGGTGGTGATCGAGTCATTGCCCGCGCCGCCATAAACGATGTCATCGCCGCCAACGCCGCTGATCGTGTCGTTGCCGTCACCGCCAAGCAGGCTGTCATCGCCGACGCCGCCAATCAGGCTATCGTCGCCAAGACCACCTTCAAGCGTGTCATCGCCGACGCCGCCGCGCAGCGTGTCATTGCCAGCTTCGCCGAGCAGGCTGTCGTTGCCGACATCCCCTTCGACCGAGTCATCCCCTTCGCCAGCCCAGACGGTATCATCGCCCTCGCCCGCCAAAACGGTGTCATTGCCCGCACCGGCCAGAACGCGGTCGTCATTGGGTTCGTCATCGCCCAAGATCGCGTCGCCATGGTCGATCAGGTCGCCTTCCGGGTCGCCGGTGTAGTCATAGTCGATCAGATCGGCATCATCGGTGCCATCGACATAGCCATCTTGCGGCGGCGGGGTGTAGAGCACCGTCACCTGCACGGTCGCGGTATCGGTGCCGCCTTGACCGTCCGAAATTTCGTAGCTGATCGTCGTGTTGCCCGAGAAACCGGCCGTCGGCGTGAAGGTCAATTCGCCCGTCGTCGGGTCAATCGTCACGGTGCCATCGGGGCTCGAGGCCGAGGTCACGGTAAGCGGATCGCCATCCACATCGGTGTCGTTGTCGAGCACCGAAATGACAATCTGCGTGCTCGCATCGCCGGTCGCCATATCGTCATTTGCCACCGGGTCATCGTTCACCGGGGTCACCGTCACCGCGACTTCGGCGGTATCGGTCGCCCCATCGGGATCTTTTACGGTGTAGGTAATCGTGTCGGCGCCATTGTAATTGGCGTCCGGCGTGTAGGTGAGATTGCCCAAGGCATCAAAGCTGACGGTGCCATGCTGCGCGCTGGCCGAGATGATTTCGAGCGTGTCGCCATCGGGATCGCTGTCATTGGCGAGCACGTTGATCGACTTGGTCGTGTCTTCGGCCAAAGTCAGCGTATCATCCGACGCTTCGGGCGCATGGTTCACATCATCGCCACGGATCTCTTCGATCTCGGTGAAATCGAGCGTGCCGGTGACATTGCCATCGCTGTCGAGGAACTCAACGGTGCCATCGGTCCCGTTGCCATTGCTGTCGGTCGTTTGATTGACCACGCGCCAGTCACCTTGGCCGGTGATGTCGAGCACGTCCCAATCGTCGCCGCCCGCGCCACCATCAACGGTGTCGCCCGTCGCGCCATAGATCACGTCGCGGTCATCGCCGCCGGAAAGCACGTCATCGCCTTCGCCGCCGGTGATGATGTCATCGCCACCTTGGCCAAGGATCGTGTCATCCCCATCGCCGCCCAAAAGCGTATCATCGCCCGCGATTTCATCGTCTTCAGCCGAGACGGTGGTGCAGGTCAGATCGGTCAGCGTGATGGCTTGGTCAGTATCGCCACCATTGTCATAGTCGATCTCGATCCGGGCCACAGCGCCCGAGATATGCACCAAGACAGAGCCCGTCTCGCTGGTGGTCGAAAGCGAACCGTTATCGACATCTTGGCCGGTGACGGTGTTGCCCGAAACGGTTTGGCTGCCGCCGACCTCATAGGTGACGTCCAGCAGATTGCCATCGGCATCATAGGCGCGGACGGTGACGATATCTTCGTGGTAATCCGAGCTATTGCCGATATCGACGTCGTTGATGCGGAAGGTCACATCGGTGACCGCCGAGGCGTAATCTTCATCGGTGGAGGCAAAGGTCAGCGTGGTGGTCGAGGTGTTGTCGATGCCACCTTCGCCGCCGCAGCCGTAAAGGCGCAGACCGCCGGTGCCTTCGAGCCCGTCACCCGCTTCGACATATTGCGCACCGGTATAAGAGGTCGCCGTTGCCCCGTAATCTTGCGCGGTGAAGTCGAAAGTGACCGAGACGCCGCCCATATCATAGGAAGAACCATCGACGATCGTGCCGCAGTTTTCGTTGAACTGCTGCCAATCGACGGTCAGCGCTTTCGCAGGGGCAGCCGTGGCCAATTCGCCATCGCCCTCGATGTAGTCATCGCCCGCGCCGCCTTCGATGCTGTCATTATCGGCGCCGCCGTAAAGGCTGTCGTCCGAGCCAAGACCCATGATCGTGTCATCGCCCGCACCGCCGTAAAAGACGTTAGTATAGGTATCGGCGGGGTTGGTGCCTTGGTGATCGAAGCCCACGAGGCTGTCGGCATAATCGGTGCCGATCACGCCATCCACGCCACTGGAGATCAAATCGCCCGCCGCATCGCCGCCCGAAAGCGCACCGGTGCTGAGGTTGACGCTCACGCCCGAGGTGGAGGCGGAATAGTCGATCATGTCGAGGCCAGTGCCACCGGTGAAGGTGTCATTGCCCGCGCCACCCACAAAGGTGTCATCGCCCGCGCCGCCAACAAGATTGTCGTCGCCTGCGCCGCCGTCGATCAGGTCGTTGCCATCTTCACCGTAAACGGTGTCATTGCCCGCACCCGAGAGAATGGTGTCATTGCCTGCACCCGCAACCACGACATCATCATTATCGCAGGTGGCATTGTCGTTATGGTCGATTTTGTCGCCTTCCGGATCGCCGGTATAGGCGTAGTCGATCAGGTCATCGTCGGCGGTGCCTTCAACGATGTAGTCGCGCGGAGGTTCTTCGACAGTAATACGCACGGTGGCGGTGTCATAGCCGCCATGGCCATCGGTCACGGTGTAGGAGATGGACGCCGCGCCGGTGAAATTCGTGCTGGGGGTAAAGGTAAGCGTGCCGTCAGAATTGACGGTGACAGTCCCTTGGTCAGAGGTGGGCGTGCCACAGATCGAAAGCTTGTCGCAGTTCGGATCGGTATCATTGGCCAAGACATTGATCGTCACAGAAGTATTGTAAGCCGTTGTCGCGCAATCATCCCGCGCCGTCGGATCAGAATTAAACAAATTTAACCACGTCATAGCAGCCTCTCCTTAAACCGCCTGCGGACCACTGGCCCACGCGCCTATCTTTCGAGCGGCGCGCCTTGGCAGCGCCAGCGACACCCAGCGACAGGTCACAGACCCGCCAACGAACTTCACGCATGCGTCAAGGATTGTAGGACGACTGAGGATGCACGAACCAAGCCGCCCAAAAGGCGGTTTTCCCTAAGTCCCGGTTCGTAAATGTGACGAGATCGCAGATCATCTCGCCGACAGCAGCACCACACAACCTTCCCACACATCCTTTCGGATGGCGCACACACATTTGGCCGCCCCCACGGCCAGAAGCCCCCCAGTCGGGCTATCCAATAGATACCAAGCGTCGCAGGCCCTTGGAACGGGAATTTGCCCAAATCTCGCCAAGATTTCGCCGCGCGCTTTCCGCAAGCGCAGTTGTTTCGCCCTAAAAGCGCCGCGATGGCTGCGCGATTGTTTCAGGCTACCGCATCAGAGGTACGAAGAATTCCCTGAAAAGTTTAATGTTTACGTTGGATTAACCAGAGCCATCGGGCGAAAGCGATTGTTGACGGGGGGCAAGAACGGGCTCAGCGTTTCCATTTTTGCGACAATCTCGCCGTGGCGCAGTTTCCGTTTTCGCATCAATCTTGCGCCCGGAAGCGAACAATTGGGCAGGGTTAATTGTTCCTTGTTTGACGCCAAAATGACCTTTTGCGCATTTTTGTTCGTCACTGCACCGGATGTGAGCCGAATCACTTTTCGGTAACTATGTTGGGAAGATAGGCCCTACACAGGGAACTGAGCGGGGGTTCCGCGCGGGTGCCGAGAAATTCCAGAGGCCGCATCGTCGCACCAAAAGACGACGGCCCGACCCTATCAAAAGGGCCGAGCCGATGTGCCAGATTTGGCGTTTTTGATATGCGTTCGCCGCTGTGGCTGTTTGAGAGATCAGTCCGCGCCGAACAGATCGCGCGAGAAGATTTTCGAGCGCACGTCTTCCAGCTCCTCAACAATCCGGTTTGCGATGATCAAATCGGCCTCGGCCTTGAAGGCCTCAAGGTCACGCAGCACGCGTGAACCGAAGAATTGATCCTCTGCCAGCGCGGGTTCGAAAACGATCACCTCGATCCCCTTCGCCTTGATCCGCTTCATGATGCCCTGCACCGCGCTGTGACGGAAATTGTCTGAGCCGGCTTTCATCACAAGCCGGTAGACGCCGACCGTCTTCGGTCGGCGGGCAATGATCTGATCGGACAGGAAGTCTTTACGGGTGCGGTTCGCATCCACAATCGCGGCAATCAGGTTTTGCGGCACTTCCGAATAGTTTGCCAAAAGCTGCTTGGTATCTTTGGGCAAACAGTAGCCGCCATAGCCGAAGGACGGGTTGTTGTAATGGCTGCCGATCCGCGGATCGAGGCCGACACCTTCGATGATTTGGCGCGTATCCATGCCGCGCGCCATCGCATAGCTGTCGAGTTCGTTGAAGAACGCGACCCGCATCGCAAGGAAGGTATTGGCGAAAAGCTTGATGGCTTCGGCCTCTGCGGGGTCGGTAAAGAGCACGGGCGCATCTTTTCCAATCGCGCCTTCACGCAAAAGCTCAGCAAAGACCTTTGCCCGTTCCGAGCGTTCGCCCACGATGATCCGAGACGGGTGCAGGTTGTCGTAAAGTGCGCGGCCCTCGCGCAGGAATTCCGGGCTGAAGATCACCTGTTCGGTGTTCATCTCGGCGCGGATACGCTCAATAAAGCCGACCGGAATGGTGGATTTGACAACGATCGCCGCGCTGAGGTTCAGCGCAATCACCTGCGCGATCACGGCTTCAACGCTTGAGGTGTCAAAGTAGTTTGTGACCGGATCGTAATTCGTGGGCGTAGCGATGATCACGAAATCAGCGTCCGAATAGGCCGCCGTTGCATCCAAGGTCGCGGTCAGGTTGAGGTTGCCGCGCGCAAGATAATCTTCAAGCTCGGCGTCGATGATCGGGCAGCGCCCCGCATTGACGGCGTCCACCCGGTCGGCGGAAACATCGACCGCCATGACCTGATGGTGTTGCGCAAGCAAAACCGCATTCGACAGCCCCACATAACCAAGCCCTGCAACTGCAATTTTCATCATCTATCCTTGCCGTTTTATCGCTCTCTTCGTAGCGGATGCGACTGGCCGCGCCAAGTGGTCCTTGCCGGGCGAAGACAGCGCACGGCTCCCTAACGGGGCTTTGACGCTGATCATGGAGAGTTTCGCGCATTCCGTTGGAAAGGGAAGCATGATGACAGATCCGTTTAAAGCGCAAGAGGTCAGCCTTGAGGGGCCAAGCCTTGGGGCTGGGGCGATCACCCCCAATGATACCGTGGATTTGGCGCGGCCAGTGCGGGCTGTGACGATTGGCACGACAGGCGGCACACTCCGTTACACCCATGCGCGGACAGGCGAGATTTGCACGACCGGGCCGCTCCCTCTTGGGCAGCATTCGGTTTGGGCGCGCCGCATTTGGGCCACCGGCACAAGCGCGACAGGGCTGACGGGTTGGGTGTAACTTCGCAGCCTAAGCTATTAAAAAGACGCCACTACTGAGGATATGCCGAACAAGCGCGGGCTGGCCAGAAACCCCAAGCCGGGCGAAGATCGCTTTCGAGCAACTGCGCGCGGTTTGTTCGGTCCAGCCCAAATCTTGCGCCGCATCGCGCAGGCTTTGCCCATCACAAAGCCGCGCGGCGAGCCGCGCTTCGCTTGGGGTCAGGCCAAAATGCGTGGCCAATCTGGCTGGATCAATGGACCGAAGCTGCGGCGCGTGGCGCAACGCAGCGCGCAGCCCCCCTGCCGAGCTTTGCACATCGCGTTGCAAGACCATTTCAATCAGCGGCTCATGGGACAACAGAACCGACTGCGGGCGACCATGGGTAAGACAGGCAGAGAGCGCCGCACGATAGGCCGATGCAAGCGCCGGGTCAGAAGGCTCAAACCGGCGCCGCGTTGCGAAAGGTAAACCCGCTTCTTCCGCAAGGTCTTTGGCAAGCGGGGAGAGATGGGTGATCACGCCGCCACTATCGATCAAAAGCCAGCCCGCGCCCAAAAGCTGCGCGGTTTGCGCATTGAGTGCGGCAAGGCTTCGTTCTTCCTCAAGCGCGGCCCAGATTGACACCGCTTGGGCCAGATACCCCGCGACCAGATCGAGGCTTTGCCCGTCTATGGCGCGAAAATCCGATTTCTCGGCCCCGCGAAACAAGCTCAAAACCGCCTGCATGTTGGGGCCACTGCGCACTTTGATCAGGCGTAAAAAGCCGCTCTCAGCCGCCTCGCCCAGCACCTCGCTTTGCTCATAGACGCGCTGAAACCGCAAGGGCTCAAGCGCCTCTGGCGCGACATTTGGCGCTTGGCCTACCGACCATGAGCGCCGCTGTGCCCGCCCCTGCGCAAGACACAAAGACACGCCATCCGCCCGCGCCAGATCGCGTAACCGCGCCAAAAACGGCTGCCATTGGCCCTTTTCCGGCCCCTCCGAAGCGGCGGCGCAGGAAAAAAGTGTATTCAAGAGACGGGTTTGGTCGTCAACGTAGAACATTTTCAAGATATACCCCCCAAATGGGGGGTTCGCCAAGAGCGCAGATTGATAAGGCTTGGGAAAACCCTGGAAACGACGATCTGGTAGTGCCCATGAAAACGCTGACGCATCTGCAACGCCTCGAAGCCGAGAGCATCCACATTCTGCGCGAGGTGGTGGCGGAAGCCGAAAACCCCGTGATGCTTTATTCGGTCGGCAAAGACAGTGCGGTGATGCTGCATCTGGCGAAGAAGGCGTTTTATCCTTCGCCGCCGCCCTTCCCGCTGTTGCATGTCGATACAACGTGGAAGTTCAAAGACATGTATGCTTTGCGTGACAAAGCCGCGAAAGCCGCCGGGATGGAGCTTTTGGTCTACCAAAACCCCGAGGCACTGGAGCGTGGGATCAACCCGTTCGATCACGGTGCGCTGCACACCGATATGTGGAAGACCGAGGGTCTGAAACAGGCGCTCGACAAATACGGGTTCGATGTGGCTTTTGGGGGCGCGCGCCGCGATGAAGAGAAAAGCCGCGCCAAGGAACGCGTTTTCTCGTTCCGCTCGGCCAATCACCGTTGGGACCCAAAGAACCAACGCCCCGAACTTTGGCGCCTTTACAACGCCCGTAAGGCGAAGGGTGAAAGCGTGCGGGTGTTCCCGATCTCGAACTGGACCGAGCTTGATATCTGGCAATACATCCACCTTGAAGGCATTGAAATCGTGCCGCTTTACTTCTCGGCCCCGCGTCCGACAGTGGAGCGTGACGGGCTGATTTTGATGGTGGATGATGAGCGCTTCCCGCTGCGCGACGGTGAAACCCCGCAAATGCGCTCTGTGCGGTTCCGCACGCTGGGTTGCTACCCGCTCACCGGCGCCGTTGAAAGCGATGCGAAAACCCTGCCTGAGGTCATTCAGGAAATGCTGCTGACCACCACATCTGAGCGTCAGGGCCGTGCGATCGATCACGATCAAGCCGCCTCGATGGAGAAGAAGAAGCAAGAAGGCTACTTCTGAGCCCCTGCCCGCCCCTCCTGCGCCAAGATCACAACGGACCCGTGACATGACCGACCCGATTTACAAAACCGACGCCCTGATTGCCGAAGATATCGACGCCTACCTTGAAGCGCACCAGCACAAAACCATGCTGCGTTTCATCACCTGCGGCTCGGTCGATGATGGCAAATCCACCCTGATTGGGCGGCTGCTTTATGACAGCAAGATGATCTTTGAAGACCAGCTTGCGACGCTTGAGGCCGACAGCAAACGCGTCGGCACCCAAGGCGGAAACATTGATTTCGCGCTTTTGGTCGATGGCCTCGCGGCGGAGCGCGAACAGGGCATCACCATTGATGTCGCCTATCGCTTCTTTGCCACCGAGCGGCGTAAGTTCATCGTTGCCGACACCCCCGGCCACGAGCAATACACCCGCAACATGGTCACCGGCGCCTCGACCGCCGATTTGGCCGTAATTTTGATTGATGCGCGCAAAGGCGTGCTGACGCAGACCCGCCGCCATAGCTATTTGGTGAACTTGCTTGGCATTCGTCACGTCGTGCTGGCGATCAACAAGATGGATCTGGTCGATTACGACGAAGACATCTTCAACAAGATCGTCGCCGATTACGACAGCTTTGCCCGCGGCATCGGAATTTCGAAGTTCACGCCGATCCCGATCTCGGGGCTTGCGGGGGACAACATCCTTGGGCCGAGCGATAATACCCTTTGGTATCAAGGCCCTTCGCTCTTGCCGCATCTTGAAGAGGTCGAACTTGACAGCGCCTCGGACCAGCGCCGCGCCTTCCGGATGCCGGTGCAATGGGTGAACCGCCCCAATCTCGATTTCCGCGGTTTCTCGGGGCTTGTCGCCTCGGGCACTGTGGCGCCGGGCGATCAGGTGCGGGTGCTGCCCTCGGGCAAAACCTCGGAAGTGGCGCGGATTGTAACGCTGGATGGCGACCGTGACGAGGCAGTGGCCGGTGAAAGCATCACCCTGACGCTGAAAGACGAGATCGACTGCTCGCGCGGGCAGGTGATTGTGGCGGCACAATCGCCGCTGGAAGTGGCGGATCAGTTTGAGACCACGCTTGTGTGGATGGATGATAGCTCACTCGTACCGGGGCGCGCCTATTGGCTGAAAATCGGCGCGCAGACGGTTTCGGCAACGGTGCATCAGCCGAAATACGAAGTGGATGTGAACACCCAAGACCATCTGGCGGCGAAGACGCTGGATCTGAATGCGATCGGGGTCGCCAATGTGACGACCGACCGCGAGATCCCTTTTGCGCCCTATAGCGAGAACCGCGATCTGGGTGGCTTCATTCTGATCGACAAGCTGACCAATCGCACGGTTGCGGCGGGCATGATCCATTTTGCGCTGCGTCGGGCGAGCAATATCCATTGGCAAGCGCTGGAAATTGGCCGCGAAGCCCATGCTTCGATGAAGAACCAAAAGCCTGCCGTGGTTTGGCTGACGGGGCTTTCGGGCTCTGGCAAATCGACCATCGCCAATGTGCTGGAGAAGAAACTTGCGCGGATGAACCGCCACACCTTCTTGCTGGATGGTGACAACGTCCGCCACGGGCTGAACAAAGACCTTGGCTTCACCGAGGCCGATCGGGTGGAAAACATCCGCCGTGTGGGCGAAGTGGCGAAGTTGATGACCGATGCGGGGTTGATTGTGATCACCGCCTTCATCTCGCCCTTCCGGGCCGAGCGGGACATGGTGCGCTCGATGATGCAGCCGGGCGAGTTTGTTGAGGTGTTTGTGGATACACCGCTGGAAGTGGCCGAAGAGCGTGATGTCAAAGGGCTTTATGCCAAAGCGCGCGCGGGGCAGTTGAAAAACTTCACCGGCATCGACAGCCCCTACGAGGCGCCCGACAATGCCGAGCTGCGCATCGACACCACAACTATGACCGCAGAGGAAGCGGCCGATGCGATCATTGACCGGCTGATCCCGTAAGCGCATAAGCGACGAACGCCCCCGCTTGGTTCTGGTTAGACCAAGCGGGGGCTTTTTTGTGCCGTGTGGGGGAAGGCCATCTTTGTGACCGTGCGAAGGATGTCGCCGAAAGTCATGGGGCACACTCAAGAGATACAACTCTGAGGTGATTCGTCATTTCGGGGTTTATCAGCCTTTAAAAGTTAACACGCCTGTGTGTTGTCCAACTATTAACTAGGGTCAGGATGCATTGATTTCAGTTTCGCTGCGTGATTCACGCCTCCGAAAACGGAGCGATGACATGAGCGATCTCTTCTGGCTGACCGACGCGCAGATGGCGCGTCTGGCTCCCTTCTTTCCCAAGTCACACGGGAAGCCTCGGGTTGATGACAAGCGGGTGTTGAGCGGGATTATCTTCATCAATCGCAATGGCTTGCGTTGGCGTGATGCTCCTGCTGCATATGGCCCCCACAAAACACTTTACAGCCGCTGGAAGCGTTGGAGCGAAAAGGGCCTCTTCGCGCGGATGATGGCCGGGCTGGCGGCGGAACACGGCGAGAAGACGACCGTGATGATCGACGCGACATACCTCAAGGCCCACCGAACGGCGACCAGCATGGCCGCCAAAAAGGGGGGCGTGGTCGCCTGATTGGTCGAACCAAAGGCGGTATGAACACCAAGCTTCACGCCATCTGCGACAGTCAGGGACGACCGATCGACCTGTTCGTCACCGCTGGACAGGTTAGCGATTATATCGGCGCACGGGCGCTGCTCAGTGGCCTGCCAAACGTCAAATGGCTACTCGGGGATCGTGGCTATGACGCGGACTGGTTCAGAGAAGCGTTGCGGGACAAGGGGATACGCGCCTGCATCCCTGGCCGGAAAAAACGCAAGACGCCGGTCAAATATGAAAAACGGAGATACAAGCGGCGCAACCGCATCGAGATCATGTTCGGCAGGCTCAAGGACTGGAGGCGCGTCGCGACCCGCTATGACCGATGCCCAAAGGTGTTCCTCTCAGCCATCGCCCTCGCGGCTCTCGTCATTTACTGGTTATGAATCCTGACCCTAGAGTGCTTAGGCTTGCTAAAAGGAGCATCTTTGTGAGAACGTGCTGTAGAATTTGTTAAAAGGTGTGGGGTGCATATCCTTTAGGCGCAATCGGCGCAACCTTTAGCGCACCCCCTTAAATCATTTCATAAATTTTAAAAGATTTAGCGGCGGGATTAATGAATATTAATGAAAACGCATGTCGCGTATCATTTCAGTTATCGCAAACTGTCCGCCACAAGCAGTGGCTGAGGTGACAGCATTTTTTGGAATCTTGTCTTCGCGCACTGAACTGCACTGATCGGCTCCGGATAAGCGGCAGTGTCAGATGCGGCCGTTGGAGACGAGAAAGGGAGACGCCGCTGGTGCGCTGGCAGACGTGATCATGCCAATACTCTCCGACCCAACGTAGGTTCCTCTTAGCATAGGTTTTTGAATTTTTTAGAAGTCCCAGTACCGCCAAGTACTTGGGCGAATTTTGTCCCAAGGACAAAACACGAACGCAGGGAGAACGTGGGAAGCGGGGAATCCGCGCCCAGAACTCCTAACTGTATCGCTACGATCGATGGCGCGCCAAGGTGACGCACAATCTTTGCGTGTGTTGCAAAATGCTTGGCAACCTCCGATAATTAAAGACACAATACGCTTCCGTTCGCGGCCACAGATCAACTGCGAACAAGATCAAGACGCATGAGATGGCCTTGGAATTTGGCAAAGGCGGTCTGCGCTGCGTGATGTAGCGGCGTCGATACAATCAATTACCGACAGCATGAAAAAGCGGGAAATTGAAATGAAAAAAGCACTGATTACCGGCATTACCGGTCAGGATGGTTCTTATCTCGCCGAACTCTTGCTGGAAAAAGGCTATGAGGTTCATGGCATCAAGCGCCGTGCGTCTCTGTTCAATACCGGCCGCGTCGATCACATCTATCAAGACCCTCACGTCAGCAACCAGAACTTCCGCCTGCACTACGGCGATCTGACGGACACCTCGAACCTCACGCGCATCCTGCGCGAAGTCGAGCCGGACGAGGTCTACAACCTCGGCGCACAGAGCCATGTGGCGGTGAGCTTCGAAGCACCGGAATATACTGCCGATGTCGACGGCACCGGCACGCTGCGGCTTCTGGAGGCCATTCGCTTCTTAGGCCTTGAGCAGAAAACCCGCTTTTATCAGGCATCCACCTCAGAGCTTTTCGGCCTTGTGCAGGAAACGCCGCAGCGTGAAACGACGCCTTTCTACCCGCGCAGCCCGTATGCCGTCGCGAAGCTCTACGCCTATTGGATCACCGTGAACTATCGTGAGAGCTATGGCCTCTACGCGTGCAACGGTATCCTCTTCAACCACGAGAGCCCGCGGCGCGGCGAGACCTTCGTGACGCGTAAGATCACGCGGGGTCTGTGCAACATTGCCCAGGGCCTCGAGCCCTGCCTTTACATGGGCAACATCGACAGCCTACGGGACTGGGGACATGCCAAGGACTATGTCCGGATGCAGTGGATGATGCTGCAACAAGACGAGGCCGAAGATTTCGTGATTGCGACGGGCATTCAGTATTCCGTGCGCGAGTTCATCAGTTGGACGGCAGAGGAACTGGGGCTGACGCTGGAGTTCCGTGGCTCTGGGGCGGACGAGATTGCGATCGTGACTGCCATCGAGGGAGAGATGGCCCCTGCCCTCAAAGTTGGCGATGTGATCATGCGCATCGACCCGCGCTATTTCCGCCCCGCTGAAGTAGAGACGCTTCTCGGCGATCCGTCAAAGGCCAAACAAAAGCTCGGCTGGGTGCCCGAGATCACCGCGCAGGAAATGTGCGCCGAGATGGTGACCGAGGATCTAAAATCGGCGAAGCGGCTGAAGCTGCTTAAGGCGCATTGTCTTGATGTGCCGGTGAGCGTGGAGGGGTAAGATGCCATATGATCTGACCGGGAAACGCATCTGGGTTGCCGGCCATCGCGGTATGGTAGGCAGCGCAGTCGTGCGCCGTCTAGCTTCCGAGCGTTGCGAGGTAATTACTGCCGGGCGTGATGTTGTCGATCTTGTCGATCAGGCGGCGGTTCGAGCCTGGATGGCGGCTAACCGCCCTGACGCGATCGTGCTGGCGGCGGCCAAGGTCGGCGGCATCAAGGCTAACAACGATTTTCCGGTCGATTTCCTTTATCAAAACCTGATGATCGAAGCGAACATCCTGCAGGCTGCGCATGAGGCTGACGTGGAGCGAGTTCTGTTTCTGGGCTCGTCCTGCATCTACCCGAAACTCACACCCCAACCGATCCCAGAGGAGGCGCTGCTCACGGGCCCCCTAGAGCCAACCAACGAACGGTATGCGATCGCAAAAATAGCCGGGATCAAGCTGACACAGGCCTATCGCACCCAATATGGCCGCGACTGGATCTCGGCGATGCCGACAAACCTATACGGGCCGGGTGATAACTACGACCTGAACTCCAGCCACGTGTTGCCGGCGCTGTTGCGGAAGTTTCACGAGGCCAAGGTGTCTGGCTCGAAGGAGGTGGTCGTCTGGGGCACAGGCTCTCCCCGGCGAGAGTTTCTGCATTGTGATGATCTGGCCGATGCGCTGGTGTTCCTTCTGAAGGCGTATTCTGGCTATAAGCATATCAATGTCGGATCGGGCATCGAGGTGACAATCCGCGAATTGGCCGAGACGATCGCCGAGGTCGTGGGGTACGATGCGAAACTGACCTTCGACACTACCAAACCAGATGGCACACCGCGTAAGCTGATGGATTCAAGGCTACTGCAAGCGATGGGCTGGAGAGGAGGAAGGCAACTGAAAGACGGGATCTCCAATGCCTATGCCGATTTCCTTTCGCGAAAAGTTCTGTGAGGCCCGGGTCGCACAGACGCAGAAATCGGGATAACACAAGCGCCTCTCACGCTGACACGCCGACGTTGATTGCGATGACGCAGAGTGTCGTGAAACTTTTCACAACTGCGGCTAATCACGGTCTCGACACCTCTCCCTTCGCTGGCCTAGACAGGTTGCGCAGAGGACCAAGGAGCATTTCATGGCCCCCAAATTTGGTACAAGCGGTTTGCGCGGTCTGGTGGTCGAACTGACGCCTGAATTGATCAGCGACTATGTCTCGGCCTTTATTTTGGCGTGCCCGACCGGGCCTAGGCTTTTCGTCGGAGAAGATCTGCGCCCTTCTTCGCAGCGCATTGCCGCGGTTGTGATCGCGGCTGCGCGGGATGCGGGTCTAAATGTTACCTATTGTGGCGCGCTGCCGACCCCGGCACTTGCGCAGATCGCCATGTCGGCGGGCGCGGCGGCGGTTATGGTGACGGGCAGCCACATACCGTCGGACCGAAACGGGCTCAAGTTCTACCTTCCCACGGGCGAGATTTCCAAAACCGATGAGGCTGCGATCCTAGCCAAGCTCGGTCATGCGCCCAAAGCCGCAACCCGAGGCACCCTGCAATATTACGCGGAGGCCGGGGCAGATTATCTTGCGCGCTATCGCACGGCCTTTGGAAACGCAGCGCTCTCGGGTTTGCGCCTAGGTCTTTACGAGCATTCCTCGGTGGCGCGCGATCTGTTGCATTACATACTCCTCGCCTTGGGGGCTGAGGTGGTACGGCTTGCCCGCTCGGACATTTTCATTCCTGTCGATACAGAGGCGGTCGATCCGGCCACGCGGGAGCAACTGTCGGAATGGTGCGCTGCGTATCGGCTGGATGCGGTGCTCTCGACCGATGGCGACGCAGATCGGCCTATGCTGACCGATGCGACGGGCCGGGTGATCGCGGGCGACGTGCTGGGCGTGCTGACCTCGATTGCGCTAGGCGCGAAGGTGATCTGCACCCCGGTTTCCTCCAATTCGATGGTGGATATGCTGCCCGATTTCGCCGCGGTGACGCGCACTAAGATCGGTTCGCCCTTTGTCATTGCGGCGATGGAAGAAGCCTTGGCGCAAGACCCCAGCGCAAAAGTTGTGGGGTTCGAGGCGAATGGCGGCTTTCTCCTTGGCTTCGCGGCCGAGGGTCCGGCGGGTCCGCTGCCCGCGCTCATGACCCGCGACGCGGTTTTGCCTATTGTCGCACCTCTGGTTCTCGCCCAGGCCAAAGGCCAGGTCCTCGCGGAGCTAGTCGCCGCCCTGCCCGCCCGCGCGACAGCCTCTGATCGGCTGACGGAAATCCCAACTGAGGCCAGCGCGACGTTTCTCTCGCACCTGTCTAAAGATGCGAGCGCCCGCGCAGAATTTCTTGCACCATTTGGCCAAGAACAGGCGCTCGATCGCGCGGACGGGCTACGGATGACGCTTGCTGATGGCAACGTCCTTCATCTTCGCCCTTCCGGAAATGCACCGGAGTTTCGCATCTACACCGAGGCAGAAACCCTTGACGCTGCAGCAAATTTGCTCGAACAGGCGATGAACACGATCAGGCTGAAGTTTCGCGGCCTTTGAAATTGCGGCAGCGCAGCATTTGTGTTTCGATACGAATCCGTACGAGGGAGCTTTTTGATGATCTATCCGACAATCCTTTGCGGAGGTTCTGGTACGCGGCTGTGGCCGCTATCGCGCAAGAGCTACCCCAAGCAATTCGTTCCCCTGCTCGGCGATCAGACGCTGTTTCAGGCGTCTGCGCTACGGTTGCGCGGGGATGAGTTTGCGGCACCTGTGATACTGACGAACAGCGATTTTCGCTTCATCGTCACAGAGCAACTCTCCGAAATCGGGATTGATCCAGGCGCGATCTTGATCGAACCTGAAGGGCGCAACACCGCGCCGGCGGTTTTGGCCGCTGCGCTTCAACTGATGGCATCCGACCCCGATGCGGTGTTGCTCGTCGCGCCCTCAGATCATGCGATCCCCGATGCGGCCGCCTTCCGCGCAGCGGTCGAGCGCGGTCTTGCAGCAGTCGCAGCGGGGCAGATCGTCACCTTTGGGATCACGCCGTCGCGCCCGGAAACGGGCTATGGCTACCTTGAGCTTTCCGCACAGCCAGACAGCAACGGTTCCCCGGTCGCCCTAACCCGCTTCGTTGAAAAGCCAGACTTAGCTCGGGCCGAGGCGATGCTTACTGCGGGGAACTTCCTTTGGAATGCGGGGATCTTTCTGTTCCGCGCCGCCGATATGGTTGCCGCATTCGAAGCCCATGCCCCAGAGGTATTGACCCCTGTTCACGCCGCGGTCGAGAAAGCGCAGGCGGATCTTGGCTTCCTGCGGCTTGACCCTGTGGCTTGGGCTGATGCTCCCGATATCTCTCTTGATTACGCGGTTATGGAGCGGGCAACAAACCTTGCCGCCATACCCTTCAGCGAAGAATGGTCGGACTTGGGCGGCTGGGATGCGGTCTGGGCCGCACAGGCACAAGATGAAGCTGGGGTTGCGACGTCGAGCGGCGCCACAGCGATCGACTGTGAGGAAAGCTTGCTTCGTTCTGAAAGCGACGGCGTGGAACTCGTTGGAATAGGGCTAAAAAACGTGATCGCTATCGCGATGAACGATGCTGTTCTGGTGGCCGACATGTCGCGCGCGCAGGATGTAAAAAAGGCGGTGGATGCGCTGAAAACGCGCAAGGCCCCGCAAGCGGTACAATTCCCGAAAGACCACCGCCCTTGGGGCTGGTTCGAGACGCTGGCGCTTGCCGACCGATTTCAAGTCAAACGCATCGTCGTGCATCCCGGCGCGGCGCTCAGCCTGCAAAGCCACCATCACCGCTCGGAACACTGGATCGTTGTTCAGGGCACGGCGAAAGTCACGATTGACGACAGGGTGCAGCTGGTGACTGAAAACCAATCCGTCTACATCCCGCTCGGGGCGGTCCACCGGATGGAAAACCCCGGCAAGGTGCCTATGGTGCTGATCGAGGTTCAGACGGGGTCCTACCTGGGCGAGGACGACATCATTCGCTACGACGACGTCTACGCTAGGGGGCATGGGGCGAAGGTATGAGCTTCAAGGCCAGATCAGCCGCCGCAATCCGCAAAAAGAAGGAGTGAAACCCGTCCCTGCCCCATAACTGACGAAAGATCCATAATTAGGGGCGCCTCACTCCTCAATTGAAAACCCGACTTAGTTCTGGATGGAAATCAGCAGCCCGGGGTGATAGGTTGCCCCTGACGGCAGACGAAAACGAGTTTGGCAATGCTGACAATACTTTGCGTCCATCAGGGCGTGGAAAAATATGGATCAGACAAGAGTTTTGTCGCCGCTGTTTCTGCATTGCAGGCTTCCCTAGATGTCGACACCCAAATTTTGCTGCCTGGTGAAGGAAGCATCGACGATCTGATCCGCGGCGCAAATCTGCGCCCTGCCCGATCACGCTATCTTTGGGTTTTGCGCAAAGCTGGTTTCGTGAAGTCCATGACCCTTGGTTTGCCGCGCAATCTTATTGCGCTTTTCAGAGCCATCCGGGATTTAAAAAAGTATGACCTAGTGTATGTCAACACGGCAGTCATTGTTGATTTTCTGTTCGCCTCCATTCTCACACGTCGAAGGGTGATTGTGCATGTGCGGGAAATCCCCGTGGGGATAGCGATGAACGTCATTCGCAAGCTTCTCATCCTTGCGAAGTCACAGGTGATTTTCAATTCTCATGCAACGGCTCAGGCCTTTAATTTGCCGAAAGGCCAACAGCAGGTCGTGGTGTATAACGGGTTTGAAACGCCGGAACCGTTTACTAAAGACGCGTATGATGGCACGCGAGCCTTACGTGTTCTCTGTATCGGGCGCCTGAATGCCTGGAAAGGGCAGGAGGTGCTTGTGCGGGCTTGCACTCTGCTTTCCGATGATGAGCGCAGCAAACTTCGGTTGCGGATCGTTGGTGGTGTCTACAAGGATCAGACCCACTTCCGGACCGCTCTCGAGACCCAAATTACGACATCAGAACTGTCTGACACGATTGTTATGCAAGATTTCGTGGATGATCCGGCCGAAGAGTATCGCAAGGCAGATATCGTAGTTGTTCCCTCGACCTTGCCCGAGCCTTTCGGACGCGTAGCAATCGAAGGCATGGCCTATGGATGTTCCGTCATTGCCTCCGATAATGGCGGGCTCAGTGAGATTGTTGTGGATGGCGAAACAGGATCTTTGGTGCTTCCGGGAGACCCTGAACCTCTGGCGGAGGCGTTGAGAGCCGCTTTGCACAATCCTGCCTCTGTGGCCCGGCAAGGCACGGCAGGGCAGCATCGCTTTGCTCAGGTGTTCACGCAGGCTCGGTCAGATGAAAATCTGGTGGCGATGTTCGCGCGCCAGCCTGCATTCAATCAAGGGTCTTGATAACCCGGGCCGGAACCCCGCCGATCACAACATTTGGTGGAAACTCCCCGGATACAACAGCCCCAGCGGCAACGACAGAATGTTCGCGCACGATAGCGCCGTCCAGGAAAGTGACTTTGGCACCGACCCAAACATCGTCTTCAACGATAATCCCAACAGCCGTTGTTCCCTGATCTTTGATCGGGCATTCAAGGTCGCTGAAGACATGATTTGAGGCGTGGAACGAAACAAATTGGCCCATGATGACTTTGGAGCCGATCGTCACTCCGCCCGACGCACCGATGAAACCAAACTGGCCAATGCCTGAGTTCGCGCCAATTTTGACGCCTTTTCCTAAGTTCGTAAAGTTGTTGGACGCAGATATAATAGTATGCGCGCCAATCCGTGAATGTGTGCCGATTTCAATGGGAGTTTGTGCATAGGTGTTCAAAACAACTCCGCGTTCAAGAGAAACGAATTTTCCGATCTTCAGATTGCGACCACGGATTTGTACATTGCGATAGATGAACACGGGTTTCTGGAGGCGTATGAAGCCGCGAAGCAAAGAGACTGAACGCGTCAAAATCTCTGAAACCAAGAACATAAGTGGGATATCTTCGCTGATTTTGACATCCTTGCCTGCGGCGGCAAGCAATCGATTCAGGTGTTTTTTC
Source organism: Rhodobacter sp. JA431 (assembly GCF_900217725.1). Lineage (NCBI taxonomy): Bacteria > Pseudomonadati > Pseudomonadota > Alphaproteobacteria > Rhodobacterales > Rhodobacter > Rhodobacter sp. JA431. The sequence continues at coordinate 15,958 of NZ_OBMP01000002.1, read as the reverse complement.
ATTGAAAGTATCCGCTGAGAGAGGGTTGTTTCGGGGGGGGGGGCGGCAGACTTATCTGGAATGAGACCAGCCCTGTAGAAACTTTGGTGACTGGAATTTCAGACTACGTGAAAGCGACATTCCCAGCATGTAAAGACACGCCTTTCCATAGCTTACACATCCGCGTTCACGCATCATTGTAAGATAGGACCACCTGAGGTTTCTGAACCGAAACAACCTTTGCTCCAAAGACAGGTCCTCCCGCAGAGCAGACTCATGGGCAATACTCTCCTCAAGAATGAAAAACTCGCGTTCGAGATCCCGGAATGCCAAAAAGAAATCCGTGTCGATGGAGTATAGCCACAGCGCCTCATTAAAGCGAATATCGTGCGCTTCAAACAGGCTCCGACGAATCACAAGACCACTTGTCACCACTGTGCGTTGTGCCGTCGACTGTCGACCTGCAGTCAGCGTGGTCGGCTGCCAACCCTTATAGCTATTGAAGCACCCCGGCGACATGACCCCGCCGTTGGCATAGACCTTGGGCGCAAAGAGAAAAAGGTCCGGAGCCGCCGCCGCGCTGTCCTGTGCCGTTTGCAGATAGCTCGCCGACAGATCGGAATCTTGATCGAGCAGAACGATAAGCGCTTCGGAGCTGTCACGAATGGCCGTGTTGTAGAGCGTGGAGAGCGGGGTGTTCTCTGGCGTGTGCCGGTAGTCCACTTTGGCAAACCGGTCCTCCAAGGCCGCTGCGGTGGCCGCATCCCACATGGAGCTCGGACTGTTGTCCCAGATCAGCAGTGAAACGTCTGAACCATCGACCGTTTGGCGCGCCAGAGACTGAAGCGTGCCGCTCTCGCGCATCTCAGTTTTGTAGAGAACGACTAAAACGAACATGTTCATTGTATGGCCTCGTCAGGTTTCATATCGGCTTTTCATTTGTGAGTTTAGCTCTGGCAATGTAGGCGAACAGAAATGTCAGATAATACGGTTTGCCGCCAACCGAATAGTGGAACGCATACACAAAAATGGAGGCGAGGATCAGATAGACCGTGATTTCAGACCAGATCCGCGTTTCGCGCCGCAGCATCTGTTGGCGGAAGCCGTCGGACAAAATACGCAGGGGGCGAAAGATTAGGCCAAAATATATGACTGAGAAGATCCCGTAAGTATTGAGGACAGAAACATACAAAGTATCGCGATATGTGGGGGAGTTGTTAGAGATCGCGCCTGTGCCATAGCCCTGCGGTCGGAATTCGGTCAACACTGAAAAATATTGAATGATCCGCCCCCGAGTTGACGCGTCCCACATCCCGGGAGATGCCGCGACGATCATTAAAAACAGACCGGCAAACAGCCCAGGTATCCACGCAAGCTTAATCATATTTTTCAGATCGAAAATTCGAGCCAGAGCATACAGTGCAGTAGCAAATATGAACAAAATGAGCCCAGAGCGTGTTTGTGACATGAAAATTGCACAGATGTTCGCCATCAGGACGCAGAGCAAAAGCAGTACCTGTAAATTATTTTTGCTGCGCACCAAGCCGATAAAAGCCACGATGGCCATGAGTGCACTCAAAAAACTGTATTCAACGGAAGAAATGAGAACGCCGGTTGCGCGCAATGAGCCGTCTCTCAGAAACTGGTATTGGATCAACCGCTCGGCTGTATTCAGCGCGAGTTTGCGTTCTGCGACGAAATCATAGAACCATAATTCTTTATAATTGGTACCAATCCGCCATTCTATCCATATTGCATAGAAAATGGAAAACGCGGAGGCACACAGAATGACTGTGAACACAAAGGTATAATTTTTCGTGGCAGAACTCTTTGGCATGAAAAATATACAAGGCAGTAAAAACGGAAAGATGTAGCGTCGCGTTGTACCGTAGATTTCGGAAAGCCCGTCACCATTCAGAAAGGCGACGCCAATCCCGATAATTGCGATTATGGAAATCCATATGAAATCTTTCCCAATACGTTGTTCGATTTGATGCCGCAGAAACAGCAGCCGAGTGAAGCCAATAACCAAGAAAATTTCTTGCCAAGCCTGCATAAGCAGCGCGTATGGGCTGTTCACCTCGTAAAAAAACTGAAGCAATAAAAAATCGTTAAAAATGATAAAAAAGGCATAGAATGCTACGAACAGCGGATATGCCCAATATGCTGCTGCGGCTGCATATATGTAAAAACCTACAACGATCAGAAAGGCAAACAATTCCACTATAGCACTCTTGTGTGTATCATCGTTAACGTTGCGGCTAGCTGCATGTTCAGTAACTTGGATCCTTTGGTGATCTTAGTCGTTTTCGAGCGATCTCATGATGAGAAGATCCTCTGCGTAATACTCCTCCACGAAAGCCCTGACATCGTCGAGCTTAGCCAGATCGACCCCTCCCGACTTTCGTTCCTTGAAGACCAGTTGTTTGGTCATAGCTTTGAACGATGCGGGCAACAAGGGAACGAGCCGTTTTTGGAGGGGACTCAGATAGCGGAACAACACCCTCAGCGTGTCATTTTTGAACACTTGGCTTTTGTTGTTTTTGATGGTGTCGTTTTGCGGAACACGGAGAGTCTGACCGATCTTCTGTTCTAATACCGTTTGCAACAGATCGATCTGTTGTGTCGTGTAGATTGCATCCAAGACTTTTTCGCCGTTCAGAAAGATGAAATCGCTCTGCCTCTGGAAATGGATATATTCCGGGGGGAGTAAAACGTTCTGGCCGCCGTTTTCCCGCAGAAACTCCATCACTTTGCACGCTTCGTGTTCCAGCTCATCCTGCGTCATCAGCCGAGCCGGGGTCGGGCAGTTGCGATCGATGCGTTGAAACAGGGCGGAGGTAAAGCGGCTGTAGGGATCTCGCACGATGGTGAACGACTGATATGCGGTGACTTTGGCGAACAGGTCCGGAAAATGCTCTCTGAGGGTAAATAATGGGATATGCACATAATCCAAGTGGCCGAGCACAGGATGCGTGTCGATGCGACTGGTATGTGCCCCCTTTAAGTCATCATAGTCCAAGAGCATGTTGCGTACCGTGGTGCCAGCACATTTCGGAATGTGAATGAAGGCAAATTGATACATGTCACTGATGATCATATTACTTTTCCCCTAAAAGACCGTCGGCCGAATGCGGAGTTTCTGATAAAGCTTCCAGCCCAGAACAGCGTTCCACGCGATGAGCCCGATTGCCACACTCAGGGCGGCCCCTATGACCCCAAAGGAGGGAATGAGACCCAGAGCGGAGAGAAAGAGGAGGACTAGGGCTAAAATTTGGCCTTTGAGGGTTTCTTTTTCATATCCGGACATAGTGAGATACATGCCGGTCTGGCCAAAAAACACGTTGATCAGCTGTGCGCCGACCAGAATGATGAGTGGCAGGAACGCAAGGTCGGAGAATTCGGGACCAAAGATCAGATTGATCAGCTCTTTCCCCCACAGGATCATCGGCAGACCGATACAAAGGGCGGTAAGGAATGCAAGCCGGGCGGACAGGACGAAAATGCGGCGCATCTCGTCGATGTTGTTCTCTTTGGACAGAACTGCGACCTGAGGGGCCAGCAACATATTGCCGATGATAAGCGGAAAACTGACCAGCTGCGCCGCGCTTTGCGCAGCACGCAAGCCACCCACCTCAGAGGGTTCTCCCATCCACCCAAGCATGATGATGCCGAGTTCATTGTTGAACGAACTGGTCAACGTCAGAAGGGCAAAGGGCAAAAAGGCATATGCCCATACCCGATCGTTATATTCAGCCGGTGCATCCCAGACCTCTTTGGGAAACTTCCGTAAAAAAAAGGCCGCGCTCAACACAATCGCAGACAGAGCTCCGAGAGCTTGCGCGATCAGCGCCTGTAATGCTGTCAGATGCGCCACGAGCCCGATCGCGAAAGCGATCAGAAGCCCGGCGGCGGGTTTGAGAAACAGATTTGAAAACTGCGCGACAACGGGGCTTTTCAGGGCCTGAAGCAGGCCGGTCAGTGTCGCCAGCGCCCCAAGCATCGGCGCGAGAAGTACAACGCCCAGCACGAGGCTGAAAGGCACGTCATGACCGATGGCGCGCAGAACAAAAAAAATGCCGAGAGCCAGCAGGGCCAGCAGGGCTGTGCCGGACATCCAGATTAGACGCATACGCCGCAGCAACCCGTGCAACATCCCTAGATGTCCGAACTGCAGGCTTTGGGCGGTCTCCCGCAGCAAAAACTGATTATAGCCGGCACCCAGAAGGATGGCGGCAACCGTTGCCAGTGAAACGGCCAAAGAGTAAGTCCCGAACCCAGAAGGGCCAAGCGTGCGCGCGAGATAAACGGCAGTCAACAAGCTGATCGGCAGCGCACCGAACTTCACCAGGGCCAATCCAAAAGAAGCCCCCAAGCCATTTCGTCTTTGTTTATGTGTCATGCTGTTACGTCTTCAACTAACCGGTCAGCTTGCCTCTGCACCGCGCATCAGGCCCTTGAGGTACTTTCCATATTCCGTCTTTCTGAAAGTCTCGGCATGCTGGCGCAGCCGATCGTCGTCGATCCAGCCCCTCTGATACGCGATTTCTTCTGGGCAACCCGATTGCATCCCCTGACGCAGGGACAGGGTGCGCACGAAATTGCCCGCATCCAACAAAGAGCCATGCGTGCCGGTATCGAGCCAAGCATAACCGCGCCCCATGCGTTCGACGGACAGGGTCCCGTCATTGAGATAGCTCTCCAAAAGCGTGACGATCTCAAGCTCACCACGCGGCGAGGGTTTCACCTCTTTCGCACGTCGTGGCGCATCGCCATCGAGAAAATAAAGCCCCGTCACGGCGTAATTCGATGGCGGGACCTCGGGTTTCTCGATGATCTGCTCCACCGTGCCATCGGCATCGAATTTCACCACTCCGTAACGTTCGGGGTCGGCGACGTGATAGCCGAACACGGTGCCGCCATACTGCTTGGAATCGGCTGCGGCAAGCATCTCTGGCAGGCCATGGCCGAAGAAGATGTTGTCCCCCAGCACCATCGCGGATGGCGCCCCGTCAAGAAAATCCTCGGCCAGTATGTAGGCCTGGGCGAGGCCATCGGGCGATGGCTGCGTGATATAGGTCAGCGACAGCCCCCATTGCGACCCGTCGCGAAGCAAGTGCTTGAACTGGCTCTGATCCTCAGGGGTGGTGATTATGGCGATCTCTTGGATCCCGGACAGCATCAGCACGGACAGCGGGTAATAGATCATTGGCTTGTCATAGATCGGCATGAGTTGCTTGGACACCGCCATGGTCAGCGGATAGAGCCGCGTGCCCGAGCCGCCTGCGAGAATGATGCCTTTGCGTGCGGTCATGTCGAGATCTCCAATTCGTTCAGCACTTCTGCCAACTCGGTCCGCCAGTCCGGGCGTTCGATGCCGAACACCGCTTTCGTCGTGTCGCAGTTCATTCGGCTGTTGGCGGGGCGTGCGGCCGGGGTCGGATAGGCGGAACTCGGGATGTCCTCGACAGCCATCGACTTGCCCGCCTGCGCAAAGATCTCGCGAGCAAACCCAGCCCAGCTGACATCCGGCTTGCCGGAGAAGTGATAGGTCCCGGCCTTGGCCGGATCGGCCTTCAGCTGTTCAGCTATCTCGATGCATGCCGTGGCGATAGCGCTGGCCGGGGTCGGTCCGCCAATCTGATCGGCCACGACCGTCAGCTTGTCGCGAGCCTCGGCCAGCCGCAGCATAGTCTTCACGAAGTTGCCCCCATGAGCCGAGAACACCCAGGATGTGCGTAGGATCGCAAAGGCCCCGCCCGCCGCGCGCACGCCGTTCTCACCGTCAAGTTTGGTCGCGCCATATACACCTAAAGGACCCGTGGGATGATCCGGGGCAAAGGGCCTATCGCCCGCCCCGTCGAACACGTAATCGGTCGAGATGTGCACGAATGGAATGACCAGCTCCGCACAAGCTTGGGCCATCTCCGTTGGCGCATGCGCATTGATCTGTGTAGCCGTGTCGCGCTCATCTTCAGCCTTGTCGACCGCCGTGTAAGCGGCAGCGTTGATCACCGCCTCCGGGATCAGATCGCGGATTTTCCGACCACAAACCAACGGATCGGTCAAATCGGCTTCGTCTCGTCCGAGAAATGTCGCCTCCGGCAGAAGCTTTTTCAGCTCCCTCGCGACTTGGCCCGTTTTGCCGAAGACAAGGATCATGCCTTCACTCCCAGTCGTTTCCCGACCCCGTGCCTGTCCTGCAAGGCCCGCCACCATGCTTCGTTGTCGAGATACCAGTCTACGGTTGTCGCCAGTCCTTCCTCGACGGTTACAGAGGGCCGCCAGCCGAGTTCATCGCGGATGCGACCGGGGTCGATGGCATAGCGCGCATCGTGACCTGGGCGGTCCATTACAAAGGTGATCTGGTCGGTATAGCTGCCGCTGGCTTTCGGTCTTTTCCGGTCGAGAATGGCACAGAGCGTCTGGACCAGTTCCAGATTGGTGCGCTCGTTCTCGCCGCCTATATTGTAGCTGCGCCCGATCTCGCCCTTTTCCACTACAAGCATGAGCGCGTCGGCGTGATCCTCGACATAGAGCCAATCGCGGATATTCGACCCATCGCCATAGATCGGTAGGGGCTTGCCCGCCAGAGCGTTGAGAATAATGACCGGGATCAGCTTTTCAGGAAAATGGAAGGGCCCGTAATTGTTCGAGCAGTTAGTCAGGACCACCGGCAACCCATAGGTTTCGTGCCAGGCCCGCACCAGATGGTCAGAGCTGGCCTTCGAAGCCGAATAGGGTGATCGCGGATCATAGGGCGTATCTTCGGTGAACCGCACAGATAGGTCGTTCGGCAGCGACCCGAACACTTCGTCGGTCGAGATATGATGGAACCGGAACCCGTCCGGCCGTCCCGCCTCGATCCAGTATTTCCGCGCCGCTTCCAGCATGTTGAACGTGCCGGTTATGTTGGTCTCGATGAAATCGCCCGGCCCGTCGATAGAGCGGTCGACATGGCTTTCTGCGGCCAGGTGCATCACCGCTTCGGGCCGGTGCTTAGCGAAGACGGCATCCAGAGCCAGACGATCCCGAATATCGGCCCTCTCGAACGCGTAAAGCGGGCTGTCGGCCACGGAGGCCACGTTGTCGAGACAGGCTGCATAGGTCAGCGCATCGAGATTGACCACCTCATGCCCCCGAGACACCGCAAGCCGCACCACGGCAGAGCCAATGAACCCCGCCCCGCCGGTCACAAGAAGTTTCATTGTTCGTCCTTCGTGAAAGGTGTCTCGAAAGCAGCGAAAAGCTGAGCCTTTTCGTCTTTCTCCGAGATCACCGATGTTACCCCCTCAAGCGGCCAGTCGATGCCGCAACTGTCCCATTTCACCGCTCCGTCGCATTCCGGTGTGTAGTAATCGGTGCATTTGTAGACGATCTCGCTGTCCGGCTCGAGGGTCATAAACCCGTGCAGGAAACCCGCCGGAATCCATAGCTGCTTGCCGTTCTCGAAAGACAGCTCCTCGCCCACCCATTGACCATAGGTGTCCGATCCCTTGCGGGCATCCACGGCTACGTCGAAAATCCGGCCCCGGCCACAGCGGACAAGCTTTCCCTGAGCATGGGGTGGACTTTGGAAGTGCAGGCCCCGCACGGTGCCGACCTCACGCGATAGCGAATGATTGTCCTGCACGAATTCCGGCAAATCGAGCCCGGCCTCGGTCAGTTTCTTCTTGTTCCAGCTTTCGGAAAAAAAACCGCGATGATCGCCGAACCGCGGCGGAGCAATGAGGTAAACGCCCGAAAGCGCGGTCTTTGTTATCATGATGTTTTAGCCTTGCGATACGACGGGGCGATCGATGTGCAGAATGCGAAATTATGATTATGAACACAACGCATGATGTGGATCGAGAAGCGGCTTTGCGGTTTCAGGGGATGGATAGAAAGCTAGTGCAACAACCATGCTTCAATTCGGATGAGACAACAGGCGTTCGGCTCAAGCTTTGTGCATTTGCTCCATGAGAACCTCTTCATAGGTACCCAGGATATGCTCCCAGGTGAAATGGGCCTGATGCCTCGCGCGCGCGGCCCTTTGCGCGGCTTGAACGGCATCGGAATCTTGGCACATACGGATCATGTGCTGTGCGGCATCAAGTGCCGTCGAGAAAAAGAACTGCTCCGGTCCTGCGGTCCAGCGGTTGAACTTGTTGTCATGGGCCAAAACAGCGTTTCCGGCCCCGAGCGCCTCCACAAGGGATGGATTGGTTCCCCCGACCTGATGGCCGTGCAAATAGGCGCGGGCATGATAACGTAGCGCCTGTACAATCTCTGGGTCGTAGATCGCACCTGGGAACACTACCGCAGGGCCGGCGGCGGCCTTGACGGCGTTATGATAAGCGTTTTCCTGTTTGAACTTCCCCAGCACCATCATCTTGAAGCCGTCGGGCAGGGATTTTGCGCCCTGTACCAACTCCAGAATAGAGTTTTCAGGTTCGATACGTGCAATCGAAACAAAGTAACGATTGGGCTCAAGATCGTGTGCCTTCAGGCACTCTGTCGGAGCACTGGTGATTTCATCGCTGCCATAAGGGATCATTACAGGGTTCTTGATGCACCTTGACCGCACATGCCTGGCAATTTCAGGATGATCTGCAATTGGCAGATGGGCAATATTAGCGCCAATAAGCTCGTTCAGGTAAAACCAGACTTTCGGTACGATCCCCCATTTGGACCGTTTCCATTCGATACCGTCCATATTCATCAGAATTCGGCGACCTTTAAAGCGCTCGAACACGCAAAAGATGGCTGTGTTATATCCAAGAACGAGGTCGATCCCCGGCTCTTTCAATACGTGTTTGATACATTTTAAGTCAAACGCCATCGTCCCGACCGGGCCGCTTCGCTTTGCCTGAAAATGGGTTCTTTTCACGCCCTCCCACATATCTTGCTCGCCATCTGAGAAGACCCCGTCGTCATCCTGACAATACACATTCACCGACCAACCCTTCTTTACAAGATAACGGGACAAGTGATCGGCAAAAGTCTCGAAGCCACCATGAGCGGCAGGGACGCCACGAGTGCCAATAATATTGAGATGCAAGGTTGCGATTCCTGTGAGATTTTATTGAAGTATCTTTATAAGATTGCGACGACGAGGCACGTCGTAGACTTCTTTGAGCTTTCAATCAATGCCAAACATGACCAGATCGAAGCCATGGCCGACCGAATCCTGGCAGGGCGAGATGCCGATCCCGCACCGGGGTCGTGCCGTCGATACGGTGGGTGCGGGGCCCTGTCGTTCTGCGCGTGTCATAGGGGGTTGCTGCGGAACTCAAACTGCGAAGGCTTCATATCACGAATCGATACGGTTAGACCGCAGGCATGAGCATGCCAAAGCCCGTCAAGTATCGCGCCACCAACTAGTCAGCCTACAATACTGCGCTGCGCAATCGCGGATCCTTGCTGATCTGGCTGGGCAAGAGATGGCTTGGCACGCACAACATCAAGGCCATCCCGGGCGCCCGCAACCGCATCGAGGCAAAGATGCGCAACCCAAAGGCCTTCGGCGAACATCCCGCCGCAAAGACCCCGACCACCACCCAAAATCCAGATCGGAATTGCCCTCATCAACCGCTTCAATGCACTCGGGACGGCCGAGAACGTTCGCGCGGCCTGACAGAAGTGGGAAGATGTGAGACGACGCCTCACGTCCGAGTTCTGCAACAACGCCGACTGAACACTTAAAAAGTTGAAAGTTCACCATTGTGTCGCTTTATGTGACACAATGGCATCCCTTTGCGAGATTTCGTATAATTTGCTCGCTTCTCGCTTGCATGCGTCCCTGCAGCATGAAAGCAATTGACCAACCAAAGCGCTCAGCGTGTCTTGCCCTTAACTTCACAGAAACATCGACATCCTAATGCAACGGAAGTATTTCAAACATACACTTCAGTCTGGCGCTATTTTGTGTTTTTGGGCTCCTGCCCTTATCGCACAGGCTGATGGCTTGGCGAGCTATGGATCCCCCGGCCTACTTGATATGCCAAGCGCAACGGCCACAGCAGATGGAACGCTTAACTGGACCACATCATTGATGGATGGTCACACACGTAACAGCCTTCACTTCCAGATTACTCCGCGACTATCAGGGGTATTTCGATATTCGATTTTGCGCAAGTTTGATGGTTATAATACAGACCTCTACGACCGCAGTTTTGACCTCCACTATTTGCTTCGTGACGAGCGTCAGCATTTTCCGGCAATTGCCTTCGGTTTGCGTGATTTCGGCGGCACAGAAGTATTTGCCTCTGAATATCTGGTTGCATCGAAGCACTTTATGGGTAACCGCCTAACCGTTACTGGCGGCATCGGTTGGGGCCGGCTTGCGAGTTTTGGCGAGTTTCGAAATCCACTGTCGGTTTTGGGAGCTGGCTTCAAAAATCGCCCAGTTTATGGCTGGGACATCAACGATACCGGCCGTGTGTCGTTTGATCGCTTCTTCCGCGGCGATGCTGCGTTCTTTGGGGGGATCGAGTATCAAGCAAATGATCAAACGCGACTGGTTCTGGAGTATTCCTCGGACGCTTATATGCAAGAAGTCGCCACTATGGGCTTCAAGCATCGCACCCCGATCAACGTCGGCCTCAATTATCGCTACAATGATCATCTAACGTTGAACGCTGCTGTGATTGGCGGCGCGCAGGCTGAACTCGGCTTCACCTACATGCTTGACCCGCGCGCGCCACGGGCGCCGGGGGGAACGGAGCGCCCCGCACCTGTGTTGATGCCGCAAGCAGAAATTGCTGCTCTCGGCTGGTCGCTTGAAAATTTGAATGCAAGCAATACCCGGCTTGAGGCCGCATTGCGTCGCCAGAAGCTTGATCTGCAAAGCTATGCCCAAAGCGGCAGTACCGCGCAGATCGTGATGCAGAACCCGAGTTATCGAGCCGAGGCAGAGGCGTTGGGGCGCGCCGCGCGCGAGATGGCGAATACGCTACCGGCCGAGATCGACACATTTGAGATCACCCTTGCTAAGGGCGGTATGCCGACCTCGCGCACGGTGATCCGCCGCGCCGATCTGCACGAGATGGAGCACGCCTGGGACGGCAGTTGGCAGAGCTTCGTGCGTGCAGATATTTCGGATGCACCGGACAGGCTCCCCCCCGCGCCCGGGGTCTATCCGCAACTTGGTTGGGATATTTTGCCTTACTTCCGATCGTCGCTTTTTGACCCCGACGATCCGGTGCGTATGGATGTCGGGCTGGCGGCGAGCGCGTCTTACAAAATCGCGCCGGGCTTCTCGCTCAATGCCGTGGTTCGGCAAAAAGTCATTGGCACCCTTGATCAATCCACCCGGCTTTCGAATTCTATTCTGCCGCATGTGCGCTCGGATGCCCCGCTTTACGATAAGCTTCAGGGCCCCGAGATCACGCTGCTGACCGCCGATTACCTGTTCCGTCCGGGGAACAACCTTTATGGGCGTGTATCGGCTGGCATTTTTGAGCAAATGTACGGCGGGGTCTCGAGCGAAGTTCTGTGGTACCCTCAAGGCAGCAGCCTCGCACTGGGAGCCGAACTGAACTATGTGGCACAGCGCGAACCCGGATCGCGCATGGGCTTCACGGATTACCGCATCGCCACCGGCCATGCCTCGGCCTACTATGATTTCGGCAACAGCTACCGGGGCCAACTTGATGTGGGGCGCTATCTTGCGGGCGATTGGGGCGGCACACTGACCCTTTCTAGGGAATTCGACAACGGCTTCAGAATTGGTGCCTTCATGACGCTGACCGATGTCCCCTTCGACGACTTCGGCGAAGGCTCCTTCGACAAGGGGATCAGCTTCACCATTCCGCTCGATTGGATCACTGGCGAGCCGACCCGGACGGGCTTCTCCCAAACGATCCGTCCGATTTTGCGGGATGGCGGCGCCCGGGTGGGCATTGCACATCGGCTTTATGAAGAGGTCCGCAGCAGCAATGCGAGCGATCTCGAACACGGTTGGGGCAAGTTCTGGAGATGAGACAGATCCTTATGCTCAAAGCGCTTCTCCCCGCCGTGGCGATTATCGCCAGTCTGACGGCCTGCTCGTCTGATCCTCAGACCCAACAAGTGCTAAAAGGCGCGATCCCGTTTCAAAAAAGGGCGCCTGCCACTGCGAACCCGCTTTTCTTGGCTGCCTACGAGGCCGATGCGCCCGGCGTTGCGGCGGTCACCGAACAAAACACGAGCGCGATCGCTGTTTTGCTGCGGCAGGCCCGCTCCGATGTGAGCGGCGTTGACACGATGATTGCCGCTGACGGATCGCAATTGATGCTCAAGAGCGGTGTTTTGGTCGGAACCCGGGGCTTCGGGAACGATCTTATGGCGGCCGAGGTCTCTGAAAGCACCATCTTAATCCAGTCTCTTGGCTCTGGCGTTGCAACGCGGCTGATGACCTTCATCAATGGCAACGACAACACCGAGACGCGCGCTTTCAAATGCGACATCTATCCCGGAGGGACGGATAGCGTGTTCGTTGGCGACACTCCGGTGTCGACGCGCATGGTGACCGAGCATTGCCGCGGCGGATTGGCCGAGTTCTTTAACTACTACTGGGTTGTTCCGCAGAGCCGCGAAATCGTTCAGTCAACCCAATGGGCAAGCCCGCTGACGGGCAAGTTGTCCTTGCGTAAGGTCCCCAGCGTCCGCAATTAAAAAAAGATCAAGCCATGCAAGAGATACTGCTATTAACTATTAGGATCAGCGAGCATCCATAGCCTCATTTTGCTGTAGGGCGACCAACTTCGCATTCGCACAGAGCCGCCCGGACTTCTCGGCCGCCGCCGCTCGCGCAAAATCGCCCTCGTCCTTTGGTCGCACACCGGTCCAACCCGCACAAGGCGCGAGATCCAACCCCGCCAGTGGCGGCGGCACGGGGTCAGGGCCACAGGCGGCCAGCAGCAGTGCGCAGGTAATCGCTAAGCGGCGCATCGCCCCCCTCCATGCTTTCAAGCTGATGATCAAGCGCGGCGGCTTCCTCTCGCAGCCGCGTCTGTTCTTCATCCGACCGGCGCCGGATCTCGGCCGCCTCGGCATAGGCGGTGACCATGCCCTGCGCCGCCGCCAGATCGGCCCGCGTGGCGGCGAGGTCAGCGCGCAGGCGGGTGTAATGCCCCCAAGCCAGCGCGCCGCCGAGTGCTGCGGCCATGGCGAGCCAAAGCCACCAGAGCCGCAGCATCGCGCGTAGGGTCATGTCGCCAGCACCGCAAAGGGCGTCACCGGATAGACCCGCCACGGGTCCAGCTCCGGCGGACAGGTTCCCATCGGGCAGACGCAGTTGACGTGATAGCCGGGCACCGCCGCACTGATCGGCGCGCCTTCAGCATCCATTTCGCCCGTGGCCTCGCTCACCGGCATCGGGCACGGGTTGAGGATTTCCAGCCCCGGATAGCGCGGGGTTTCCCCGTCGGTTTCATAGAGAGCGGCCATCGCTTCGGCTTCATCGGTAAAGGTCAGGTAGATCATGCCGTCACCTCGATCAGCTGGGCCTCGGTCAGGAGGTATGGGTAGATCATGATGCTTTCGAGCAAGAGGCGGGCGGGCTTACTGCCCCCGCCGAATGACTGCGCGAGGCGTAGGGCGTTGGGCGTGATGAACTCTGCATCCGTATCGAGTGACCCAGCCACGCCGTTGATCGCAGCTTGGCGGTAATTTAGGCCGAGTGCGGAGGCGACCGCGAAACTATCCCCGAGCAGATAAGCCGCTTCGGTAGCCCCTTGGCTTATCCCGCCTGAATACATTGATGCGTAGATTTTAGCCTCGGGTGCTGCATAGATGACCGCCTGCCGGCTTGCATCGGTGCCGCCATCAAGCTGCACAACTCGATCATACAACCCATTCGCCGCGTCAAACTGCCCCTTCACGACAACCGTATAGCCATCTCCGAGATAGAACCCGCTGAGATCAATCGCCGCGATGTTATCTGCGGCGCGGGTGACGGCGACAGTTGTGGTGGGGATGTAGCTTGTTGCGCCGGCCCCAATTTCGAGTTGCGGCCTACGAACCAGTATTCCTGTTCCGGAAGCGCCCTCAGACCCAATCAACACGCGCCTGCTCGTATTACCTGTACTACCGGGAGTAGATCGCAGAACGTACCGTCTGTATCCGTCTACATCTGGTGGTGAAACGCTCACAACAACAGCGGAACCGTTCGGTGTTCCGATAGAGGTAGCGGTTACGGCCCCGCTAGCGAGAGAGAGACTGAAACGCCCCCCGGACGCCCCGATAGTGCTGACGAGTTCAACCATCGCCGTCCCGGCGTCGATGTCTTTAATGTCGATGCTTAGGGTAGCCACCTCGTCGCCAGCTAGAGCAGGGGTCTGGGTGACAAATCTTAGGGTTGCATCGGTACAACCAATGCGCCACGCGCCGTCCTGCGATGCAACAGTGGCGTTTGCCTGTCGCACCCACACCGCATTATCAAATGCCTCTGAATGCAAAAGAAAGTTCGTCGCGCTATTCTCCAACAACAGCGCCTTCTTCCCTGTCGAGAAGTCAAAGCGCGGCACATCGACCGCGGCGGTTTTGATCGTGCCATCCGCGCCCACGTAGGTTGCCGTGCTGGCGCGGGAGAGCGTGATCAGATCGGCAAAAGATTTCGTTTGCAGGCTCATGCCGCATACCTTTCGTTTGTGAAGTCCAAGATCAGCGCAGGGGTGGCTGGCAGGACCGGCGGCTCTTTCCACCAATCCACATCTGCCAGATACGTCTCGCGCGCGAAGTCGAGCACGAGACAGGGCGGATCATCGCCAGAGGTGTAGGAGGGATACCACCAGGTCTCATCCGCGACGTAGACTTCGTTTCTGAAGTCGAGCCCGAGGCAGGGCTGCAGATCGCCGACGCGGTAGCTTGGCCGCGCCGCCACCAAGCCACCGCCGATGCTGACGAGCCCAAGCCCGCCAAGTCCCATCAGCCCCATCATCACTGCCACCCCGTCAGGCCCTCGGCCGTGGTGCCGGTGAACCAGATGCGGCGCGCCCAGATCGAATGCTGCCCGATCGGCAAGGCGCCGGTGGTGCAGATCGCGCCGGTGCGGGCATGGGTGTAGCGCACCGTGCCGCCATTCACGCCGATGGTGACGGCGCGCACCGGCACCGCCAGATCTTCGGTGTCACTCGGCACAATCGGCGCCGCCCCCAGTGAGGGGCCATTGATGCCGGGGTCATGGAATGCAAACGGATCAGACATGATCGGCCCCCCTTATTTCTTGCCCCAGAGCGCCATCACGCCCCCGGAGGCGACGAGCGCGCCGACAAAGACGCCCGCCAGCGTCTCGATATTGATCGAGAGAATGCCGGTGGCCGCGTCATAGCTGAGCCCCCAGCCCGCCCAAGCTGCGGGCATCGCGGCGAGGAGCGACGAGAGCGCGTAAAACACCACGCGCGCCCAAACGATATTTTCCATGATCAGCCTCCTTTCAGGCTTCGTTGTGCGAGAGCGGCCCGCCAGACGCGGAGAGCTCAATAGGTTTTCCGGTGACGGGGAGAGCGTCTGGCCAGCGCGCCGTGAGCAGACGCGCCTTGGAGATCCGCGTGACGCTCACCGCGTTCGATTGATTGCCGCCAAGCACGTGATAGGCGCCGGCCTCCTCGCCCCAGTAAAAGCCGACATGCCCCTGCCAACCCGCGCGCGACCCACGCCAAAAGGTCAGCACAGAGCCAAAGACCGGCGCACAGGCCTTGCCAAAGCCGCCCCAAGCGCGCGCACCAAGCGGATTGTCGGGCAGCACCTCACCGGGCAGCGCCGAGCGAATGCAGGTCGCCACAAACGCCCCGCACCAGGGGATCTCGCGTGGGTCGATCCAGTTGACCGCCTTATCAAACCACGCCTTGAGCCGTGCCGTGTCGCGGGCCTCATGAATGCCGAGCATCCGGGAGGCCTCGGCCATCCAGGGAATATCGGCCCGCGCACGTTGCTGCGCGCCGCCCATCAGCGCGGCCTCGGTGAGCGGGCCAAAATAGGGCCGCGGGGTAAGCCCGACACTGCGCTTGAACGCGGT